>CAZHIM010000031.1:0-52649 GCA_964532525.1 uncultured Bifidobacteriaceae bacterium | reverse complement strand
CGCCCGGCATTGGCCTCTCGACCTTCTGGCCCGCCGACGCCTCCAACGCCCTTGCGTCTGCCGGATTCATCGGCCCCTATTTCGGCATGCTCGGATTCCGCCTATCCACGAGCCGCAAATCCTCCGCCGGTTCCGAAAACATCGGCGCGGGCGATGCCACCATTGGCGCCGGCGGCACAATTTAACCCTCAAAACGAATCACCTTATGAAAAAAATCATCGTCCTCATAGCGGTGGCTCTGGTTGGCGCAAATGGTCAGAGCCAAATCACCAACGTGGACACCGTTACACCGCAAGTGTACAACGGCGTTTCGATCAACGGCGATCCGTTGCCCATCGCCTTCGGCAAGCTCAATTGGTCAATTGACTGGCTGGCCACGAACCAGCCAGCGGCTGGACAAGTCACCTTTACCAACACAATCACCCTTCCGGCGGGAACGCCGGCATACGTGACAAATTGGGGCGGTTTGGTCGGCGTCTTCCAGGTTGCCATTCCAGCCGGCGCGGCGGGTGCGCCTGGAGCCACAGGGGCGACAGGTGCGACTGGACCTGCGGGTCCGGCCGGCACGAACTTCGTCACCGCTTTCGCTTTCACCAACCAGGTCTTGAGCAGTTTCCAGGAAACGCTGTTCACAACAAATTACGTCACCTGGTCGGCCTCTAATTACATCGGCACCTTCAGTCAGATTTCCGAGTACAATTTTGTGGGCGGATCTGGCGGCGGCGGCGGGATGGTTCCATCCACCAACGTATTTGAGCAGATCGTTGGCACAACCAACGGCGGCGCAAATTGGTTCGTGCTGCGGAGTGGCTACAGCACCACTAACCCGATCTCCATCGCGGTCGTCGGCGCCGGCGGCGGTCTCGGCAGCCTGACTGTTTATGGCAATTCCGCCCCGTACCTTGCCGGCAATGTGATTCAGCTCTACCAGCAGGAAATCCAAATTTCCAATCCGCAGAACGCGGCGGATGTCGCCAACAAACAATATGTTGACATTGTCGCCGCCAACACCGTCGCCAGCCAATGGAGTTCCTTCACCGACAGCAATGGCATGCATTATTGTTATCAGCCGTCCGGCCAGCCGCTCTTGGACCTGGTCTCCACCCTCGGTTGGATTGCCATCAACCACGCCGCCCTTGACTCCACGAAAACCAACCTCGCCTTTACGATTTACCAGACGAACCTGGTGGCAGGGTGGCAGATCCAATCGAGCACCAATTTGCTCCTCACCAATGGATGGTCAGCGGCGACCTATTCCGCCGCGACCAATAGTGGCACGGTGACCTTCACGGCTCCGCTCACCAAAACTGCGCCGCAAATGTGGTTCCGGGCGATTATCACGCCCTCCACCACGATCAACGCCTATGCGCCGATCAACGCAATGGGCGGGATGAATTTCCCGTCGAACACCTGGGTTTGGGCCACCGTCACAAACGGCATGGGTAATGGTGATTTCCGCGTGCGCGGCAGCAACGGAGTGGCCTTGGTGAGTGTTTACATGTGGGGGGGCGCGGTGACAATCAAGCAGCTCGCGCCCTAGCGGCCGTTTAAGGCATTTTAAACGGCCGCTACAATCACTACAACTGGTCGTCAAAAACGTCATGGCGGCCCTCCAGCGCGACCGGCCGGCGCCTTAAACCCTTTTGCAACCCCTTATCACGCCCGAAGGTGCATTCCTGCACTCCCGCCGCATCCTCGCTGCGGCTCGGCTGCGGTCAGCCCGCCCCGCCGCTCCGCCGTTCCATGGAACCCTTTTCCCCCGCCGCCCCGCGCCTTAATTACCACCCTTTTCCCCCGTCCCCGTCACCCTTTCTTCTATGCCCTGAAGCCCGCCGCTGACATGGGGCTGGGGACCGCCTGTCCCCGCCAAAGACGTGCCACCGGCCGGGACTATCCCCGGAGTCTTTCCCGTGCCCGATTGACGAGGCTTTCGCATCAACGGCTTATATGCCTTCGGGTCTTCATTTGGGCGGTCCTTCGCCCGCTGACACACCTTTGACGCGCCGGTGGCCCCGCTCGCAGTTGTCAGCCTGTTTTTCATTTATGTGGAATTCCGTTAAACAATTCCCCGCGGTCAGAAGCCCTTTTGGTAGCTGACAAAGATGTGGTACCGGTGGCCCGACTCGGGGCCGGCGTTCATCCACTCACCCCAGGTGATCCCCACGCCGAAGTTCCCGCCGGCCCAATGCCCGAATTTCACCTGGTAACCGACATCCCAAAGCGTGGCCGCCCCCGCGGTGCTGCTGCCCGACATCGGCGTGCCGATACCCGCGATGGCGAATGGCACGCATGTGATGTTCGTCACCGAGGCCGGCAGCATCGGCGTCAGCCAGGTGATGTGCGCCAGCGGGTGCGTCGGCACCTGGATCGTGGCGTTGGCGGAGATCAAGGACCAGCTTCCCAGCCAGTCCACGCCCAGCGCCGTTCCCACTGATCCCAGCGAACTGGTGAGCTGGGGCACGTTGTAGATCGCCAGCGCGCCGGCACCCACCTTGTCGGCCGCGCTCGGCGCATAAGTCACGTACGGCGCCAGCGCCCAATTCGTGGCCTGCAGCACATCGCTGTTATCAATCGCCGCCCAGAGTTGCTCCAGGCTCGCGGGCAGGAACTCGGCCGGCGCCGCCGCCGAGTTTGTGGTGGTCCCGGTGATGGTGGTGATGCTGTTGGTGCTGGTGGTGCCCTGCGCCCGCACCGCCGGTGCCAGGCAAAGACTCACGGCCGCCAAAGCGGCCAGCGCAAAAGTCCATTTGTTGAATTTCATGTTGTGATCCTATGGTTGTGGCCGATGGGCCGGGTTAGTTTGGAGCGCGGAAGAAAAATGGCAGCCGGTTCCCCGGAGCGGGGAGTGATGAGCCCCGGACGGTTGAAGGTCAGGGAAACAGGCCGCCAAAGCGGTTTGCAAATCGTTGGAATTGGCCGGCTCGCTCATCACGCAGTGAGCCTAGCGGGATTGCGTGAAAACCGATTCCGCCCGGCGCGGATATTCCACCCCTCCCGTGGCTGTGAACGTGAGTTCACGGCAAACTTTTCCCGCGGCTGATCAATTCTCGGCTGGATTTCCGAGGAACCGCGCCTGGAGAAACTGCACGATGGATTCCCGCGTGTACACCCGGCTTGCCCTGGGCCCGGAGGCGGCCAGCCGCTCGCGCTCCACCAGGATCAACTGCGCGTCATCCAGGTCGCGCACCAATTGAAGCGAGCACGATAGCGTCCGCTGCAGCTCCACGCTGCGCAAACCGCGCTTGGGAAAAATCGTTTCGAAGACATCCGCCAGCTTCTCCGGCAGCGGCAACGACGGCTGCAACGTCCGCAAGACGCAGTCCCGGTAGATCCGCAACTCGCGCCGCTGCGCCCCCGGCGCCGAGATATCAAACGCAAACCGGAACACGCCCCGCTCGCAATCCGCGGCGATCTCATCCGCGTCCTGGTTCGTCATGAACACCACGGCCTCCACCGGCAGCAGTGGCCGCCTGGCATCAACTTTCAGACCTGGTAATTCGAGCTGCAAAATAATTTGGTGGCGCGCGCCGGCCGCACGACGATGCGTGCGCCCGTTGGGCCGGCACCGCCACCGTGAGATTTGATCTTACCACTCATTGTCAACTACCCTTTAGCCTTTAGCCTTCAGCCTTCAGCCTTTCCCTGCCGCCGCTCCCGCCAATAAGTTAAACGCCGCCCTGGCCACATTCTCCTCAAACTCCTTCTCCAGCACCAGCGGCTTGAACCCGCGCTTGGCCATCAAATGCTGTGCGAAACGGTCATTCAGGATGGCCATGAACCGGAGCGTTTTTCCATCCCGGCGCGCCGCGAACTCGAACCAATCCAGCACATCTTGAAAATGCCCGTTGCCCGGCGCGTCATTGATCACCGAAATGATCTCGTACGCATCCGCCATCACCCGCCACTGCCCATGGCAAGTTCCCACCCGGAACAGCATCAGATCCATGTGCGATCGCCGGTCCCGGCACGCCTTGAAATCCAGCCCGTGCGTGGTCTTAATCGCGTTGTCAATCTTGGCTTTTTTCATTTGGAAATAATCGTTTGGTGAAAACCTTCCATACCGGATGGTCTGGCAGATCCCGCAACCTGCTCACTCTCGAAAGCTCGGGACCATGCAATTCCATGGCCGTCAGCGGGCCCAGATCTTCGTTCAAGTCCTTGTCGTCAACGTCGTTCACCAGGGGACAGTTCTGGGTATTGATCGCGCAACCAATGTCCGTCGCTCCGAGCCATTGCTCTATTCCGTAACTCTCGATGTAAGCCGGATGCGCGCAGTAATTGGCGCGCTGGTCCCTGCGAAAAGGGACGCCTAGATATTCCTTGTGTAAATAGCAGGGGCACCCCTCGCAGCTCACTGTCGGCCGGTTCATCAGCTTCTGGAGGAGCTTGGCCAATGAATTGTTAAATTGCATACATTCAGTGGCGTTCTACAGTTTCCGCCGTTCCGGCCGGCACGATTTTCAACGTCATCTCATTTGCGCCATCCACCAGGAGCAGTTCAGCTTTGATTTTCTCCGGCGGCAAATCATTCCGGTCAAATGTCGCCTGGCCGCCGTTTCTCCTCAGCAACAACCAGAGCAAACACCGCAGCATCTCCGCGTCCATTTCTTTGAGGTTCATATAGCGGCGTTCTCCTGATCATCTTTCGCCTTTGGTTCCAGTCCATTCTCCGCGATATATTCCAGCACCCGGTCCAGATCCGGATAACGCACGAACGTCGGGTCCAGATGTTTTTTGAGCGTGTAAAAATCATTGCGCAACTGCTTCAGCGCCTCAATGACCTCGGCGCGGGTGAGCCGCGTATTGCCCACCATCGGCAGCGGCGGGAACTGTCGCGCATCCTTCTGGAGATCGAGCACGTCCTTGATGGTGATCTTGTCGTCAAAGGTGAACCCGTGCGCCTTAAACCATTCAATCGCGTTGATCATAAAATTCGTGTTAATTCGCGTAATTCGCGTCACGCCGTTTTCGCCGGCCGCAGCGACTTTGAGTCCACCGCTTCCACCTGCAGACGCCCGATCAACTCTTGCTCTGTGTACGTATCGTCAGCGCGGCCGGTATAATTTCGGCGCACATGCTTTGCCTCAAACAGCAGCGCAAAACATTGCGCGGCCTTGCGGGCCGACCGAAAATAGAATTGGTGGGTGGTGCCGATGTCCAAAACTGCCGAGTCTTTGTTTTTCATATTCGTTCTTTTTTAAAGTGGGATCCAGCGTCACGCTGGTCAGCCGAAAATCTTGTGGGCATTCGCCCGCAGGCGGCCGGCGCGCTCGCCCATCTTCTTGGCCTGGCTTTCCAGGCCGGCGCAGCAGTGGTGCGCCTCCTCCGCCGTGGCGTGCTCCAGGTGCTTGTACCCGCGCTGCCCGGAAATAATCCACTGGCTCGCGCTGGCCAGCTCCCGCACCTCGCGGTCATTCACGCGCCCCAGGCACGCCGCCATGATTTCCCGCGCCGTCTGCCACCCCGGCGCATTCCGCAGCAACGTCTCCAGCCATTGAACATTCGCGTCCCCCGGCTGCGACTCAAACAGCCCCAACTGCGGATCGTGCATGAATGGACCCCGGCTCATATTAGCCGCGCCGCTGCCGCGTAAAAGCGGGCAGCCGCTTCAAGATTGTCGGAGAAGCGGACAGCTTGTTCCCACCTGCCATGGGCGCGGCTGCGGCCCCATGCGGCATAAGCCTCGGCCGCGTTGTAAAGCTGCGTTGCCGCCGTCGCTTTCACAAAAGCGCCGTTGCTTGAGTCCTCCGCTTTCTCCCGTGTGGCTTCGGACGCGGCCAATAGCGATTCCGCCAGCTCCAGTTCATTATCTTTTGTGCGTGCCATAAATTTGCGTTAATTCGTGAAATTCGCGTCAAAGCAGTTTCGCCTCCGGCAGCTCCCTCGTCCTCACCCCCCTGTCCTTAACCTTAATCAACACGGCCACCAGCGTCCGCAGATTCACCAGCGGCAGATCCTCAAAAAACGGCGAGTTGTACACCGGCGCGAATGCCTTCTTGCACACCCCGTCAATGACCGTCTCCGGGATCCTCAACGCGTGGATCTTCCGCACCAGGCATTCCCGCTCCGCGATCTCCGGATTATTCAACCGCTGGTCTGCCGCAATATCCGTGTCATCCACCAACAGCTTGAAGAGGCTCACAACCTTGTCCACCTCGGCATTGGAGAGCCGGTTGGTCTGCCGATCCCGACCCAGCGCCACGATATAGCAGCCATGCCGCAGATCATCCAACACAGCGGCCCGATGCTCCGCGTCCGCCCGCGCCACGGCCGCCGCCACGACCCGCCGGCTGTGATTATTCAGCTTCTCGATCAGCAGATCGAGCCGCCCGTCCGACATGCGCCAGCCCAGCCGACGGCACGCCTCATTCCTGGCGGGGAAAAACAGCCGTTTGCGCTGGGCGTCAGTCATAGGTCAGTGGCCTGGTGTGAACTTCAATAGCTTGCTTTTCTTGAAAGTAGCCATCACAGCTTCGGCAAACTCAACCAGCGCCGCGCGAAAGTCCGCCGCATCCGCCGGGTCCGTGATCGCCGCTTTCCTCACCTGAAACGCCCAGGTAATTTCCACGAGCTTGGACTTTTGATCCCTGAGCTCGCCGGCGACTTCGCTCATGTCCTGATCCAACTTGGCTGCCGGGCACCCGTCCTCGCACTCCAGTTGTCCCTCCGGCAATTCCCTCCCGCATTTCCAGCAACTCATACGTGTTCCTCCAATTTTATGGTAGTTCTTTCCACACCGTATCCATTGTGCAATCCGTCACAATCAGCAGCGAACCGATCTCCATCATGTTTCTAAGTTCGCGGATCCTCCGGACGGCCATAATGAGCCGGTGCAGGTCCCTGACCGATTTTTCATCGCGCTGCACAAAGTCCTTGGACAGGATCGTCTGGAGACCAATTTCCGCGCCCGACAGCGGACCGCTCAGTTTGTCATGGATGCTGCGGATCTCGTTCACCGCCTGCTTAACGTCCTTGACCGCACGAGCGACCTCGTCCACGTCGTGCGCCAACTGTTGTTTCACGGTTTTGCTCATTTTAGCCTTCAGCCTTCAGCCTTCAGCCTTTCAAAGTGTTGCCTTGATCACCGCGACCACCTTCCGTTGTTTGGCATTCATCGCCTCCGCCGGCACGTTCAGCTCTCGCACCTGGTCCACGTCGCGCTTCAGTATCTGCGCGACCGCCTCCTCCGTGTGCCCCACCGACCGCGCCAGGTGCACAAACACCTTGCGCGCCGAATCAATCTCTTGATCCCGCCCGCGCCCGGTAATGATAAACCGTGAAATGCCAAACGGCCCCTCCACCTTCGAGAGCAGCACATCCAGCGACGGCCGGCTCTTTTGGACGGGGCGGGGACAGCTTGTCCCCGCTTGCTGCGCCGTCGCCGGCATCGCCGTTTTCCCGCCATCCTCCATCCTCGATCCTCCATCCTCGCCCTGGGGCTGGGAAGAGGGCAGTTCGAAGATCGCCGCCACCTTCTCCACCCGCGCCTTCTGCTGGGCCCGGAACCAATCCGCGCCCTCCAGCGACATCTCCAGCTTCTCCACCTGCCGGCCGTGAATCTCCAGGTACAGCACCTGCAACGTCATCTCCGCCAGCCCCCGATCCAGTGACCGCGAAATCAGCTTCGCCTCATCGCTGGTCAGAAACGCCCGCAGCAGCGCAATGACTGGATATTTTCCCGTGGTGAGATCACTGCTGTTCAACGCCAGAAACATCGCCTGGACCTCCGCCTTCAAATCGCGCGTGCCGTCGCGCGCCTCAGAAGCAAACACAAACGCCGCGGCCACGCCCGCCGATCTCAATCCCACCTGCTTGCTACGATTCTCAATCACAAACTTCATGGCCGGCTCAAACTCGCGATAAACTTCCAACGTCTGGCCCACGCTCAACCGCCGCGTCCGCTCGCCCAGGCACACACTCGCCAGCGCCGCGCAGATGCTTGCCATCAGCGACCCGTATTTGAACCCGTGCTGGATCTTGAGCTGGTCCGCCACCGACCGCGTGCGCCCGCGGTCCACGCAATCCATCGTCGTCATCTCGCGCCCCTGGATCTTCGCCGGCAGCCCGAACGTCACCATCATCTGCACCGTGATATTCGCCAGCACGATCGCCTGCAGCCGATGCTGCCCGTCAATCAGCCGGTCCTCGTCATCAAACGCCAAACCCTGATGCGTGGCCCCCCACTGTCCATTCAGCATGTCGCGAGCATAAGCTTTCACCACGTCCAGGCTGACAGTCCGGTTGCCGAGATTGTTTTTCAGCCACTTTGCCGCCATCTCCGGCGTGATATCCACCCACTGCGCAAACGATTTGCCTCGGGGCGGGGACAGCTTGTCCCCACTTCCCGCCGCCGCGTTAGGTACCGGCGTGCCGTTTTTTACGATCTGCACAGGCATCGCGTGTCCCGGTTTGACGTGTTTCAGAATTTCATCCCGACTCGGGAGTTCGATCGTATTCATGATTTTGGTCCATGGTTGAGGTTCAACTTGCGGCTAACGAGAAACTTGATTGTCTCGCCACCACCCTGAAACTCCTGCAGGAGCAGATTGGTCTGGCGCCGGGACCTGAGCGTAATTGTCTTTCGATATGCGTTCGAGGACCGCTCCCGACTCTTTTGCCGCCGCTCGGGCGGCAGCCGGTGAATCGTGTTTTCCCTCATGCAGTCCGCCATTGAACGCAGCGCCAGGTTAGCAGGCGCGAAATTGTTTTTGTTGCCGTCCACGTGTACCACCGTCATCCCTTCCGGCACCGGGCGGCGATTGGCCTCCATCCACACCACCTGGTTCAACAATCGCTTCGCCCCGCGGCGAAATCCGCCAGCGATCTGGTAGCCCGTGTTTTGAACCCAGAAAAAAACCTGGCCCTTAAAAATGACACCTTCGCTGGCTGGCTTCAGCTTTAACGGCTGGTGTTTTGAATCAAGCCCGGCATTAAGCCGATCCGCCAACGCGTGGACATTCGGGGAACCATATTCAAACGGCTCGACATTTTCCGAGAACGGCGTGGTGGGCCGCGTGGATGGGAACTTCCCGCGCAACCGGGCGATAAACGCCCGCCGTTTTGCCAGCGGCCACGCGCGCCACTCGTTTGCCAAACCGTCCGGCACCTTCAGCCGCGTCAACGCCGCGATCATGACTGCCAACTCCTTTTCCGTCTTCGGCGGATCCGGAACAAACGTGCCGTTTTTCCGGCGCGGACCAGGATGAGTAATCCCACGCAGGTTCAAGTGACGAAGAGCAAAAATCGCCCCGACCGAGCGCCCGTCTCGGGGCCGGCCATTTCGCATCGGATACAGACGACCGATCTGGCGGAGCGATAATCCCCGTGAATAATCCGCATACATGGCCTCAACCGTGGCCGCCGGTGTATGCAACTTGTTGCCCGGCTTGCTGCATTTCAGACAGCATCCAAACCGGCAACCGCAAGGTTTTCGCGGGGGAAATTTCATGCGGCCTCCTTCAGTCGAGCGCTCAGCGTGCGCCGCCCCGATTGAAAATTCCCCACCAGCAAATCCAGCCGCGCCTTCGCCGTGGTGCTGAACTGGTTGCGCCCGGTACCGCGGACCTGTTGCTGCTCCGCGTGCGTCAACATCACCAGGTTCCCGATGACGCAGTTCGACCGGTCCCCGTCCTTGAAACAAATCGTGTTGCCCGCCGGAATCGGCCCGCGCTTATCCGTCCACATCCGCCGGTGCAAAAACACTTCTCCGCTAAAACTCTTGCTCCGAAAAATCGTGTCCCGCCAATAATCGTCCTTGTCCAGCGTGTATTGGCGGCCACCGTAAGTGATCTGCCGTTTGAAATTCCGGGAGTTGAGCTTCAGCAAGTGGGCTTTAAACACGCAGTAAACGCTCTGCCGAGTGCGCCCGTTCAACCGCCCCACCTTCGACAGCGAACCAAGCCGCAGATAATCGGCATACATCCGAGCCACCCACTCCTTTGGCATCCCGCGCCGGCCGCAACGGATCGCCGCGGCGCACCCGTCGCCGGCTGTCTTCGGAATCGTGGCCGCGAACGTAAGTTCGCGACTGTCATTTATCCCACTCATCGCGTTCCTTTCAACTGCACCACCAGTGCGGCGTTGCTGCCGCCCGCCAGTAGGCTCGCCACGGCCATCCGCGCGCGCCTCATCACGCGCCCCTGATGCCAGATCTGATTTCGCCTCCGCGTCCGCTCGGCCGGCGGCAACCCCTTTAGCTCCGGGTAATGCCGGTATCGCGCGCTGCGCGGCTTGCCCTGGGCAGTCAAACCCTGTGCCCTCCAGGCATCGCGATACTGCTCGTAGCGCAGCCGCCGCTGCATTTTCAATGGCAGCCCGCGCAGCTCCGGATGCTTGGCATATTTCGGCACCGTCCCTCGAATCGTCAGCCCTGACGCCTTCCGCGCCGCATAAACCTTCTGCGCCCATTCGCGAGTCGCCGTCCGGTGTTTCACACCCTGGCGGCTGTAATCTGTGGGTCGCCGTGGCATCGCTCATGACGGTTTGATGTCTTCGATATCGCCCCACAGAATCTTGATATCGCTCTTGGGAATCCCCGCCTTGTCCGTCGCCAGGCACGCGGTGATGAACGCCGGCGCCCGCTCCGCCAGGATCTCCGCCGCCGCGGCCCGGAACTTTTTCCCGTCCTCGAACTTCGATTCGAACTTGTTCACCGGCCGGTAGAAATCCAGCAGATGCCCGTTCGCGGCCACGCGGATCGTCTGGTGCTTCGCGCCATTGGCCGTGAAGCTGGACACCAGCTTGTCATCCGTGAAGATCAGCGGCACCGCCGCGCCCGAGCCCCTGGCCAGCCAGCGCTTGCCGCCGCGCTCCTCATCCTTCAGATCCTGGTGCTCACCGCGCTGGCCGGCTTCCAAGCCGGCCTTCTGCAGCCGCTGCTCGATGTCTTTCAGCTCCTTCTCCAGCTCGGCGATCTTCCGGACAATCTCCAGCCCGCGGTCCACGTCTGCGCGCACGCTCATGCCAGCCTCCCTTCCAGGATGCTGCGGCGTTTCTGGATGCGGTTCAACTCACGGCCGGTCTGCTTATCTGCCCGCTTCACGAGTGCCCAGAGCTGATTTATTACGAGGATTACCTGGTGATTGGTCTGCTTATCTGCCCGCTTCACGAGTGCCCAGAGCCGCAACACCTCGCGATTTTTGGCCCCGACAAGGACGCGCAGATCTCGGCGGATTTTCTTTTCCGCCCGGTTCAAGACCCGGATCTCAGCCCGGATTTCTTTGTTCATGTCCATATTTTTCTTTGGTTAAAAATCCAAACTGGCCAGCAGCGTGATCAGCATGATCACCACGACCAGGGCGAGCGCGATAAACCCGATCAACAACCAAGGCGTCTTCACCGTGCCGGGGCGGGGACAGCTTGTCCCCGCGTCCTCCGTACCGGACGTCCTATATATGCCGATGGAGTGTTTGATCATCTCCGTGTCTCCGTGTCTCCGTGATTGGTCTCGCCGGCCGCCAGCCACACCCGCGTCAAATGTGGATGCCGGCTCTGCAGATGTTCGCACGCCGCCCGCCCGTCGCACGCCGGCACCACCGTGGATCCGCTCAGCTCGCCCAGCGTCGCATCGGTCCAGGTATAGTTGACCACGAAGAATTCCATGTCCGTGAGCAGCGCCCGCGCCGTCGGTGAGATCGCCTCCAGCAGAGTCATGATTGCCCTCCCTTGACTGAATGGAGCGCCCGCAACAATTTAGTCATATGTTGTTCCAAATCCCTTTCCGCCTCCGCATGGAACTCGTTGTAGGCGATCCGCGTGAAGTTCTCGATGTCAGTTGCGTAAATCGCCAGCTCACTCATCGCCTCGCCATGGAGGTTCTCCAGCGCCATCCGATATACTTTCGCGCGATATTGGACAGGGAGCATGTCCACGAATTTCAGCAGTTCCTCGAAGCTCATGCCTGCCTCCGCCGGTTCGTGTTCCCCTGCAGCCGCGGCTTAAGCAGCATCCCCGCCGCCGCCGCAAACGCATCCGACCAGGTCCATGGCTGTCCTTTGGATTTCTTCTTCTCGACTATCACATTCGCCAACGTCAACTGCTTTCTCAGTCGCCGGCAATAACCGCCCGTCACCACCACATCCGTGGCCGCCGTCACCAGCTCCTCGCCGCTGTCCGGCGCGTACTGCAGGATCAATTTCCGGGCGGTATCTTCCGTGTCATCGCCCATCGTGATCTCCTGGGCCACGCCAATCCGCGAGATCAGCTTCCCCTCTGGATCGTTCCGGACAATCTTGTCGATCACTGCCGTGTTGCCGATCAGCGCGATCGGTACGCCGGTGGCGTCCTGGAGGCTGAACCAATACCGCAGACCCGTGATGTCCAGCAGCTCCGCATCGTCAACAATGATCAGCCGCTCGGCGCCCCGGAGCTGCTTCTCCAGCCAGTCCCCGCGGCTCATGTTATTCGGATATTCCTCCGAAGTTGACGCGCAGTACTCTTCAAACAAGTTCCGCGCGCACGCATGACTGCCACTCGCCCACTGTTTGATGGTGATGAAGATCGTGTTCGGATTGTCCCGGCAATAAAGCAGCGCCCCTGAAGTCTTGCCGCGGCCGCCGTTGCTGTGCAGCAAGCCCACGTCACCTGAACGGCGGATCAGCGTCAATGCGCTCGCCATGTCCTTGGCTACTGAGTTTTCGAACAGGCTTTCATTCACCTGGGCCAGCCGGTGCACGTGCCGCAGAAACTGTTTGGCCGCCGCCTGCACCTTGACCGCATCCGTCTCCGCCTTGCTCGGATCGGCGTCCAAGTTCAAATACTTCGTAATGCGCGTGGCCGAAAAATTCAGCCGCGCAGCCATCTTGGCATGCGTCCACCCATTATCTTTAATGAACTTCTCCAGGCCGGCCCGGATTGACTCATCCAATTTAAACTCTTGATTCATCATTTTCTCCGATTGTTGTTTTTGTTAATCCGAAAAATCCGCCAGTGCCTCTTTGGCAAAACGCTCCAGCCGCTCCCGCTCGCCCACCGCCCGCTCCAGCTCCCGCACCGGCGCCGCCACCCTGTCTGTCGGGGTGGGGACAGCTTGTCCCCGCGTCCCTGGATTTACTTCGCGGGAATTCGCGCAATTCGCGTCAAGCCGTTGGTCTCCGGTTGCCACCGTCGCCACGCACCCCGCGCCATCCCGCCGCTCCGCCGTCCGCAGCGTCTTGAATTCCCCGCCCCGCAGTGCCCGGAAATCCAACATCCGCGCCGCCGTGCGATGCGCCAGCTTGTACCGCTTCAACATCTGCACCGCCGGATCCTGGCTCCGGTCCCGCGCGCTGATCACCGGGCCCGCCGGCAGATAATTCGCCCAGCAAAGAAAACCCGACTCGCTGTACACCGCCGCCCCGAGCGACGGTTCCGCCGGGTCGAACGCATAATCCAGGTACACGCCATCACCGATCGCCGCGAAGACCTCTGGATTCAGAAACTGATGCATCACGCCATTAACCTCCGGACTGAGCACGCCGCCCGTCAATTTCTGCCTCCTCTTCTCCGGCAAAAACACCGCCAGATCCCGCTCCGTCAGCGCCGGCAGAGGTGAAGTCTTCAGCCATGTCGCCAAAATCTCCATCGGCTTCCCGTTGCGCGACTCCTTCACATGTTGCCCCTCCCACACCATCGCCTGCCACGCCACGTCCGCCAGCCGGTCAATATGCACAAACCCCAGATCCCGCGGATGCCCCACGCCCGCGCCCGCCTGCCGCATCTTCTTGGCGCTCCACTCAAATTCCCCCGCGTGCCGCCCGATGTTGATGCCCTCGCCCGGATTCAAAAACGTCGGGACCAGGCGCTGATGGTAGTTGAACGCGCCTTCGATCGGCTTGCCCCGAGGCGAATGCGTCTGTACCAGGTCCACGCCCAGCGCCTTGATGCCGTCATTGATCCGCGCCGATTCGTCCACCTCCATCTCCGGCACGCGCCAGCCGTCCTCGATCTCCACCACGATCCCCATGTCCTCGATCTCCCGCACCGCCCAGCCGGCAATGCACCGCGCCGCCCACACGGACTTTTCCATCACGATCCGCTCCGGCTTGCCGTAATTCAGCATCAGCCGCCGGATGAACCGCAAAATGTCGCTCGCCTGGTACGCATCCCGCAGCCGCCCCACCAACTCCAGCCCCAGCCACGCGCCAGACGCCCAGTCCCACGCGTACAACCCCTGCCGCCCCAGCCCGCAGCCATGCCGCTTGATCAGCGGCGAGATGTCCTTGTCCGCCAGGGCCGCGTCCGTGATCTCGTCAATCTGATACCAAAAGGGGATGTTGCTCGACATGTCATCAAACACCCACACCCGCCCCGGTTGCAGCGGCACGCACGAACCGTCCGCCAGCTCTTCCTTCAACTCGCGACGGCCGCAGATCGTGGATGTCGTGTAATGCTTCTGCCCGCGAAACTTCGCCTCAACCTCCGGCGTCCAGGCGCGCTTCAAAAAATCCACCAAACATTTCGGTTTCGATCCCCCGCGCAGCCGCGCCGCCGCCGGCG
Organism: uncultured Bifidobacteriaceae bacterium; assembly: GCA_964532525.1. Taxonomy (GTDB): domain Bacteria; phylum Verrucomicrobiota; class Verrucomicrobiia; order Limisphaerales; family UBA11358; genus UBA11358. The sequence continues at coordinate 38,174 of CAZHIM010000031.1, read as the reverse complement.
AGGGCACCAACGCAAAATCCCCCAGCCGCTTCAGCGCCGTGGCGATGCTCCCCGTGCGCCGGTCCTTCGTCGCCTGGTCGCAACTTGCGCCCATCGTTGCCGCATAAAGCCGGATCATTTCCTGCGTGATCGCCGGCACCTGCAGCAGCACCGCAAAACCGCTGCACTGCCCCGGCGGCTTTCCGGGCGCCAGGAGCGCCGTCGGGCCCGAGATGAGCTGCTCGCACCGGTCCGCGTTTGTAAACGGCGCATCCACCGGCCAATCCGCCGGCCGCTCCGCCAACTGCAACAGCGACCACAGTGTGTTGTTCGGCACACCGCACAACCGCGACACCTTCACGCAGCTCAATCCCAGCGGCTGGTTGTCCTCGCCCTTAAGCAAAAACGCCTTCTTCGCCGCGATCAGCAGCAGCCGCCGCTTCGCCGCCTCCGCCTCCTGGTACTCCGTCAACGCCTCACGGGGTGGGGACAGCTTGTCCCCACGCCCCGTAGCCTCCCGCTCCGCAAATTGTCCCTGCGCGTTTGGTGCCGCGCAGGGAGCCGAAAGACCCGATTGCCGTGGTTCGGCGCCGTCGGGAAAGATGGGAACCGCGGTGGCTAGGGCCTCGACGGCCCGCGATTCCCCTGGCTCGGATCTGCCAGTTTGCCTCTCGCCGTCAAGATTCTCCGTGGCCATGCTCGTGAGAGCATGGCTGACTAAAGTCTGTGGACTGCCCGCGTCCGTGTGGGCGCCATCCTCCATCCTCGATCCTCCATCCTCTTTCCGCCCAGCCGCCTTCGGGCGGCCATGCTCCTCAAAGCTGTGGTAGCACCGCCGTCCCTTCGCCGTGTTATTGCGGCCCAGAATCGTGTTCTCAATCTTCCCCTGGACGAACCGGCAGACCCCGTCAAAGTGCTCGGAATCCAGCGGCAACCCCGCCACGCGCAACTGACCGTAAATGATCTTCCGCGTCACATTCAGCGTGAACTGCCCCTTGAAATTTTGCCCAAACTTCTGCCCCGCGTCCCGGAACTCAAACAGCCGCGTGATCAGGTAATTCACATAGCCCCGCTGCGCCTGGCTGAGCCCGGTGGCCATGCTCGCGAGATCATGACCATCTTGTGTCACGGGGGTTGGTTTAAGGAAATAGTCCATTCGCGTAAATTCGTGAAATTCGCGTCAGGCCTTTGTCGCCTTCAGCTTCCGCGCCTGCGCCTTGATCGTTTCCCCCAGCTCTTCGAGCTGCTCGATCTGCTCGGGTTCAAACTTCTCCGCGTGCGCCGCAAACCACGCGCTCACGCTCGCCCGCATCTTGTCCACCGGCAGCTTCAGGGCCCGCCCCGTGAACGCCGCCATGCCTGAATCGAACAGCTCCAACTGGCTCGCCGACTTCGGATCGAACTTTCCCCGGTTGGCCTCCTTCACCGACGCCGCGCCGGCGATCACCGCCCCCAGCCCCACCGGCCGGCTGTCCTCGTGCTCGCCACCCGCGAACGCCCGCAAAATCCGCGGCTCAAACCATTCCTTCAGCGTGCACTCCCGCACCGCGCCATCCTCCTCGCCGCCCCGCACATTGAAGGGGTACGTCTTCTTGTCCTTGAACAGCTCATGTACCTTGCGGGCGTCAAACAGCAGATGCCTGGAAATGCTTATTTCCTCCGCCAGATCCTCGACCGTCTGGGCGCCATCTGGTCCTCGTAGTGCACTCAGTGCACTACGTGAATCATTGAGCTTTTCGCGCTGTTTTGCCTTCGCCAGCTCAAAAGCCTCGTTCATCAGCGGTGCCGCCAGGTAAGCGATGGCCGACTTGCTCAAATGCCGGTGGTTCGCGATCGCGCTGATGACAAACAGCGGCGCATTGACATCCGGGATCATCGTCACCGGCACCTGCTTGAGTTGCCATCGCAGCGCCAGCCGCAGCAGCGTCCGCGAATGGTCATCCAGGATGCGCCCCTGCTCATCCACGCGCAGCGGCACGCACAACCCCAGCCGCCCCATCGCCGCCGCCATCCCCAGATATTCCGGCGACTCATCCGGCAGTTCCGGAATCAGTTTCAGCGCCGGATGATAATGCCCGCGCAACTCTGCCGGGTCCCGATATTCCAATTTTAGGCTATTCATAAAAATCGCAGTTCGCACTCCTCCGTCCTTGCCAGCCGGCAAAATCAAAAGTTGCGCGCCGGTACACCCGGCGCGCAGGAGATACGGACGTATCGGCGGTCTCCACCACCGTCAGAAGGGACTGATGCGCAACTTTGGGAATCTGCGGGGACGCACCAGCCCAGCCCGTCCGTTGAACCAACCCTAAACCCCGCAGAAAACATTCCGGGGTGGGGACAGCTTGTCCCCACAGCCCCGCCGCCGGCGCAGCCGCAAACGTGAGTCCACGGCAAATCAAAATCCACACCACCGCCGCCGCCACCGTTGAGATCGCACCCACCGCCACGCCCCAGCAAAACACCCGCGTCCCATCCCGCCTCGCCTGGCCGCGGTCCCAAAAACGCGCCAGCGGCTCAAACCCCTCTTGTGGCCGCGCCTCGTGAGAGCGCGGCTGACCACCGTTACGGCGTACGGCATTGCGATACGCCATCGAGCAATTGAGATCGTAAACGGTTTTCATTTAGTTCCCTCCGAAACCGTAAAGAATAAACACGCCCGTCTCGCAGATCAGCGCCACCGACACTATTGGAATGCCCGGCTTCTCCACCACATTCGCCACCGAGACCGCAGCCCCGCGCTGGCTGCAAGTCGGCTTGAGAAACCACGCCGGCGCCGGCTCCCCGATGTCATGCCCTCCCACGCGTGCGATCTGGTCCCGCAATGGAGAAATGATGTTCATGAAAGTTGGTTTTTGTTTTCGACCTGGAAAATTTTCGACGCAATCTCCGACTTCCGCCCGCGCAGCGTGTGCAGCAACATGGCGTTTACTGCCGGCATCTGGCAGCGCAGCGCCAGCTTCAGGTTCTGTTCTTCTTCATCCAGCCGGCGAAACTCGCGTTTCAGTTCCACCACCTCCGGATCATCCGTCAGGCAAATCACTTTGGTCCCTGCCGTCCCTTCCGCCCAATGCAGTCCGTGTTCGGTGGCGCTCATACATTTTCCTCCCAAAAAAGCACAGTCAGCGCGGCCGACCAGGTGATGAGAAACGGCAGCAACAGTCCACTCCCAAACATCGTGAGGAGGCAATGCAGCAGCCAAGCCGCCACGTGGAGGACCATGACGACGCACACGAGCACGCAGAACCAGACCAACATCCGCGCCATGAATCGGTTCACGAGGTTCATCGTCCACCTCCGTTCAAGACCATTGAAGTCCCGTCTGCCGACTGAATGGGCGGCCATGTGTAGCTGAAAAACACGCCAGCGGATTCGGAAATATTCCGCGTGGCCCACAGGCCGTGCAGCGTATCCAGTGCGGCTTGCTTGTTTGGGAAAGCGTTCATAATCTCGGGATGGTTCTTCCGGCCGAGATAGTAGTAGCGCAATTTATGGAATCTCATCGTCCACCTCCGTTCGTACCCGTTTCCGCATCAATCACCACCACCTTCTCGCACTCACTCATATGCGCCGTCACATAATCCTCGGAGTCCGGATGCCACGCCAGCACGCGCCCGCCGCCAACCCTTTCCACCCGGTGCAGACGCCCGTAATGCACGCCCGCGTACACGATCACCAGGTCACCCGGTTCAAATTGAGCCCCGTCCCCGTTGATGGCGGGGACCGCCGAAATTGGAAATTCTGAGTTCATGATTTTTAGAGCAAATTGGGGAACTCGCCCGTTTGTTGGCAAATAGGCTTGCACATAGGCTTGCTGCCTATCCCTGTGCTTAATTTTTTGGCGGCATGTCCGACCTTAAAATTTAATTCGGCCTCCTGTTCGATCGCCAGCGGCTCCAGCCCATTGATTTCCCGCATGACATTGTTGGCCGTCTGCATCGTCTCCGTGGAGGCCCGCGGCAGAGCCTTCCATGCTTCGGAATCTGGATTGAGGGAATAATTAGGCTGGCCTTTGACAGTGACGATCCGGATCACCCGCCGCGCGTGGAGACTTTGAAGCACCTTCACCACGTCGCTCTCCGCGATCCCGGTGAAGTCCCGGAAGAATCTGAGCTGCGGAAACACCACGCTCTCGCGCTGCCAGCCGTACGTCTTATCCAGGATCAAATTAGCAATCTTGAACTCGCGCAGATCCAGGTCGTGGCGGAGCAGGTCCATCCGCAGCAGCGCCCCCTTCTTCCGCCACTCATCCTTCTGCCCCATCGGGCAGTGGTCGCAAGTTTTGACCGCGGGCGATTTCATGGCACCACCTCCTCGCGTTCGTTGAAAACAATACCCTCGTTGCGGAGCTTCTCCCTGGCCGCCTCGCGCAAAAAAGTTGATTTGTCGCGTTCCGGTCTGGCGCTGACCCATTCCTCAATCGCACCTGCCAGAGGCTTTGGCACGTACCCACCCAGAAGAATCCCTGCCCGGCTTAAATTGCGCTTGGTTGATTTTCGGCTCATTCGCGAAGGTGTTTTAATATCTTGAACAAGTTTTAACAAGGTGTCACACACCTGTCAACCGTTTTTTTAATAAAACTTGTTGCGCCTGAGTCTTTTTAGGTGTTAAACATAGTCATGAATCAGCGTTCTTCAGACAAAATCTATGTCGCTGGCTGGGTGCCAATTGGATTGGCGGCCGGCATCGAGGTGTGGCTGGAGAAGAACCGCCCAAAGAATCGGACCGATTTTCTGATTGCCGCCTGTGTGGCAAAACTGCAGGACTGTCACATTCGCGTTGAGATGCCCGCAGACTATTCCCCCAGCCGGCGACGGCGGAAGCTTCCAGCGTCGGCTTTTGGCTTGGTGAAGGATGAATCTAATTCAGAAACCGGCCAAACGGCCAAGGATGATGTTCCGGAGACGGCGGAGGAGAAGGGAGCGAGGGAGAGAGCGGAGAAGATGTTGATGGATGCGGTAAAGTCTTCGGACCAGCATCATAAATGAGAGCCACGGCCGACAGTAATTTGTCCAGGAAGACATCCCGTTCAGCGGGTTTCATTGATTGCACTTCGGCCACGAATGTTTTGATATCAAACATATCGCTAAAGGGCGCGGACGTGATGTTGTCCAACCGGGCACGACCAAGCGCCCACCAGGCAGACACCACGCCGCGCCGATTGGCGCGACTGGGCCATGCCTGTACTGGAATTGGTCGTTTCGGTTGGGCGGCCCGCGCAAACTGATTTTCGCCCATTATCTGCATTAATCTTTGTGACTCAAGCAAAAACAAACATCAGATCATGAAAATCCACCTTTACACCCTCGCTGCCGCCGCGCTGCTAGCCGGCTGCGGCAAGCCGACCACTGCTCTCGCTCCCGTTCGCTGGGAATACAAAACCGTCGAGATGGAGAATTACGAACATTTCAGAGAGAGTGTTTTTTACTATGAGATTGAGACAAATGCCGAAGTAGGACTGGAACACACGGCGGCATCGTTAAGAAGTGACGGGAGCTTCCTTTTTTCGCTATCAGGGAAATACGGTGTCGATTTTAATTCCCTGGGGAGCGAGGGTTGGGAGCTGGTTTCGGCAATCCCACAGATCGAGACAACCCATCCCATCAGCCATGATGAAGTAATTGCCGCCGTCCGGACCGGCAAGATTATATTAATCTTCAAGCGTCCACTTCCATAAAAACCCAAAACACCAAAATGGATAATCAGGATGAAAACTCAAAACCTTCTCTCGTTAATCCTTGTCTCTCAAGTCGCTGTTGCTTGCAATCTCTATGCTGAAATACATGCCAACGTGTCGTCTGGCAGCCTTCTGATTGACACACGAGTTTCCGCTCCTCCACCGGTCTATACCGCCAAGGATCCCGATCGCGTGTTTAATGGAGTGCGCTTCACGCTGCACCAGGCCGATCCGGAACATGGATTGGTGGCGTTTTGTGGCAAAATCGTGGAAGTCCAGAATAACAATGGTCTCCGCATGCTCGGATTCTATAGCGGGTGCAACCCCCGCGATGGAGCTGTCGAATTTTTTGTCACCAATTTTCCGTATCCAATGGCTGAAAATGAGATCATTGGCGATCACTTGTCAGATGGAACATTTTTCATGGCTATGGTCTCCGGCACGCATGCCTACCATACGGTTGTGGGCGGTTCTCGCACGCTACGAATGTTGGATTATGGCGAGATTTACGTGCCCACCCCGGAAGAAATCGCGGCAGCCACGCGAGCCGCGCTTGCCAAAAAGGCACTCGATCGCGTCAAGGCCGCCGCCGCTGCCGACAAAGCGCTTCAAATGAATGAAGATCTGGCGGCGAAAGGCGATTCCTACGGTCTGCTCAGGATGGGCGAGCGCTATCGCGATGGCGACGGAGTCGAGAAGGATCTGGCGAAGGCCAAGGACTACCTTCAAAAGGCCACAGTTGCTGGCAGCCCCACGGCAGCGGACGAGTTGAAACGCTTGTCTCCATAACCCCTCCGCCTCCACGCCGAAAACCAGCCCGTCGAGACCGCCGCCGCCCGTTTTTCATCCTTTGGCGCTTCTGGCCAGCCCCCGCGCCCGCGGTGACCATTTTCAGGCTGCACCGCCGCCGCGGCCGTCCTGCAAAACCTTCCCGTTCACTCCGCACCGCGCCTCCTCCTCGCCGCCCCGAGTCACACGCAAAACCCCCGTCCTCCCCCCCGTCATTCCTGCCTATTTTCTCCTATTCCCGTCTTTTCTGGTATAGGGGGGGGGGCCCGGAGGGACGAGCACCTCACCCCGGCCCTCTCCATGAACCTGGAAAACATTCAACCTTCGACAATCAACTTCCAACCCTGAACGAAGGCAGCAGTGCAAGCCCCTTCGATATTGAACGTTGAACGTTTCGTCTGCGGTTCAGGGGTTCAATGCGCGAACGCTGCGGGGAATTCTCATCCTGCCATCATGGATGGAAAAACTTCTCGGCAAATTTGATAAATCCGCTAGGCTCACGCGAATTTGTGAGCGCGCGTCTGATTACCCACAGCAAAGCCCCGGTGCCGCCGCGTTGGCGCGCGGACGTGGAACGAGTTCTGATCAGCGAAGAACAACTGGCGCGGCGGGTGAAGTCGCTGGCGCGGGAGATCGAGGGCGGTTTTCGCGGGCGCGAGTTGGTGGTGGTGGCGCTGCTGAACGGCACGGTGATGTTCCTGGCGGACTTGATCCGGCATTTGAACCTGCCATTGCGGCTGGATTTCATCGGAGTCTCGAGCTACGGGCTGGGCACGCAGCCGGGCGAGCTGACGTTTACGAAGGAGCTGCGGATCAACGTGCGGGGGCGGGACGTGCTGCTGGTGGATGACATTTTGGACACGGGCAACACGCTGACGCGGGTGATTGCGAAGCTGCAGGTGCTCAAGCCGCGGCAGATCCAGACGTGCGTATTGCTGGACAAGCCGGCGCGGCGGACGCACCAGATCCAGGCGGACTACGTGGGCTTCGAGATTCCGGACTACTTTGTGATCGGCTACGGCCTTGACTTTGCGGAGCGATACCGGAACCTGCCGTTCGTCGGCGTTCTGCATCCGCGCATTTACGCCAGCGCCATTCAGCCCCCGGTGAAAAAATAATGCACCTCCATTTTGCGAACCTGCTCGGGTGGGCGGCGATGCTGCTGCTGGCGTGGGGCATTTCCTACGATCGCAAAAGATTTCCGTGGCGCACGGTGTTGTGGGGGCTGGGGCTGCAATTCGTGCTGGCGCTGGTGATTCTGGACACGGAGGCGGGCAAGGAAGTCTTCATTATCGCCGGCAAGGCGGTGCAAAAGCTCATCCAGTTTTCGAACGAGGGGACGAAATTTGTGTTTGGGGCGATGGCCGATCAATCGGCCACGGCGCAGGTCTTCGGCGTGGAGCACAAAGTGGTTTTTGCCATCCTCGTGTGCGGCACGGTGGTGATCGTGTCGGCGTTGTCGTCGCTGTTTTATCACTGGGGGATCTTGCAGCGGGTGGTGCGGGCGGCGGCGTGGGTGATGCAGAAGGCGATGCGGACGAGCGGGAGCGAGACACTGTCGGCGGCGGCGAACATTTTCATGGGGCAGACGGAGGCGCCGCTGGTGATCCGGCCGTACGTGCCGCGGATGACGCGGAGCGAGATCATGACGATCATGGTGTGCGGGATGGCGCACATTGCGGGCGGCGTGGCGGCGGTGTACGCGGCGATGGGCATGGCGGCGGGGTATCCGAATACCGCGGGGCACCTGCTCACGGCCTCGGTGCTGAACTGTCCGGCGGCGCTGCTGATTGCAAAGATCATGCTGCCGGAGACGGAGCAGAGCGAAACAGCGGGGACCTCGCCGGCGATGGTGCCGCGGACGACGGCCAATTCGATTGACGCCATCTGCCGGGGGGCGGGCGACGGCTTTTATTTGTCGCTGAACATTTGCGCGATGTTGATTGCATTCATTTCGATCATCGCGCTGGCGAACTACGTCTTTGGCTTTGCGCAGGTGCACGCCGGTCTGGCGCATCCGGCGACGCTGCAAAACCTGTTCGGCTGGGTGAACGCGCCGTTTGCGTGGCTGATGGGCGTGCCGTGGCAGGATTGCGGGGCCATCGGGCAGATTCTGGGGGAGCGGATCGTGCTGAACGAATTCGTGGGCTACCTGGACCTGACGAGCCACGCGAAGGCCCTGGCGGACCCGCGGAGTTTCACGATTGCGACGTATGCGCTGTGCGGCTTCGCGAATTTTTCCAGCATTGCGATCCAGGTGGGCGGCATCGGCTCGCTGGCGCCGGAACGCCGGAGCGAGATGGCGAAGGTGGGTTTGCGGGCGATGGTGGGCGGGCTGCTGGCAGCCTACATGACGGCGTGCCTGGCGGGGTTCCTGTTGTAAGCCAAACTTTTTGACACCGGCCGCGGGCCGTTTATTCTCCCTGCCATGCATCTGGTTCAAGTTCCACTCGGCAGTCGCAGTTATGTCATCAAGGTCGGAACGGAGTTGCTGGCGCGGCTGGGCGCGGAGTGCGCCGCGCTGAAGCTGGGGCATCGCTGCGCGGTGATCACGGACGCCAACGTGGGGCGGCGATACGCGAAGGCGGCGGTGAAGTCGCTGGCGAAATCGGGGTTTGCGCCGCTGGTGGTGACGATCCGGGCGGGGGAAAAATCCAAGCGGCTGGCCGTGGTGGAGGAATGTCAGGACCAACTGGCGGCGCACCGGCTGGAACGGCAATCCTTCATCGTGGCGCTGGGCGGGGGCGTGGTGGGGGACATTGCGGGGTTTGTGGCGGCGACGTATTTGCGGGGCATCCCGTTTGTGCAGGCGCCGACGACGTTGCTGGCGCAGGTGGACAGCTCGGTGGGCGGCAAGACGGGGGTGAATTTGCGGGCGGGCAAGAACCTGGTGGGGGCGTTTTACCAGCCGCGGCTGGTGCTGTGCGACCTGGAGACGTTCGCGACGCTGCCGAAGCGGGAATACATTTCGGGCCTGGCGGAGGTCATCAAGTACGGGATCATTTATGACGCGGTGCTGTTTGCGCAACTCGAGCGCAATCTGCCGAAGCTGCTTGAGCGCGACACGGCGGCGCTGACGGCGGTGGTGGCGCGGTGCTGCGAGATCAAGGCGGCGGTGGTGGGCGAGGACGAGACGGAGAGCGGGTTGCGGGCGATTTTGAATTTCGGCCACACGATCGGGCATGCCCTCGAAACCAGCGCGGGCTACGGGAAATTTTTGCATGGGGAGGCGATTGCGATTGGCCAGGTGGCGGCGGCGCGGCTGTCGCAGAAGGTGCTGGGGTTGCCCTCGAACGACGTGAAGCGGATCGAGGAGCTGTTCAGGCAGGCGGGGCTGCCGGTGGCGCTCAGATTGAACGCGGCGCGACGGCGGAAACTTTTGACGGCGATGCAGCTCGACAAGAAGGCCAGCGGGGGGGAAGTGAAATTTGTGCTGGCGGAGAAGCTGGGGCGTGTGAAATTCGGGTGCAAGGTGCCGGCGGAGCTGATCGGCCGGGTTTTGGATTAGGCTCAGCGGAAGTAGAAGAGGAGAAACAGCCCGATGAGCAGGAGGGCGGTGACCCACCACAGCCAATGGATGCCGCGCGGTTTGACGCGGCGGGGGGCGAATTCCTCGTGCACGAAACGCTCGTAGTCGAATTTTTCCTCGGGGATGCCAAGGCGGCCGGCGTAGGCGGAGTCGGACCAGCCGGTGGTTTCGTCGGCGCCGCAGGCGGGACAGGCTTTGGCGTGGCGCGGCACGTCTGCGCCACAATTGGGACAGGTTGCGGGAGGCATGGTTGAAAGGGAGGGGGGAACGACGGCGGGAGGGCCGCTCATTCCGGGCGGGGCAGTCTCAGCCGCCGACGCCGGCATATTCCTCATCGGTCCGCAGGTCGAGGCCCATGAGAATGTAATCATGGGTGATGGCCTGCATGTCTTTGACATAATCCTCGAGGCGGAGGAGTTGGTTGAAGCCGAGCATGGCAAACATTTTCATGGCGCCAGTCTGCTCGCCGATGAATTCGGCTTCGACCCGTTCGAGTCCGCCATGGCGGGCGATTTCGAGGATCTCGGCGATCATGGCGCGGGCGAGGCCGTGGCCGCGGAATTCCGGGTGGACGAGCACGCTGACGCGGCCGATGTGGCGTTTCCAGCCGCCGAGCTGTTGATGCAGGGTGGCGGCGCCGACGATGCGCTTGTCAATCAGGCCCAGCAAGGGAAGGTTGCGGCCGTAATCAATGTTTTTGCACCATTCGCGGATGACCTTGGTGTCTTGGACGCGGTGTTTGATGAACATGCGCTCGGGCTCGGGAATGCCTTGAAACAGGAGGTGAAAGTCCTTTTCGTCGTCGGCCTTGAGGGGGCGCAGGACGGCCTTTTTGCCATCCTTGAGGGCCAGGGGCTTGGGATATCTTTGCAGCTCGAGCTCAATGCTGAATGACATGGCGTTCCTTTCGTTGGCGCACTTTGGGCGACGGACGGGTTGACTGCAATAAAAATCTTCAAATGAACGCCGATTCGCCCGCCAAGCCGATGGATTGGCGCGTGGAATCGAGCTTCACGTCGGCCGGGTCGAGGCTCCAGCGGGCGGCCAGTTGGGGGACGCGATCAAAATTCGTCTCCGCGTCCAGGATGGTGGCGCCCGGATCGGCGTAGTTGAAAGTTTTCAGGCCGACCTCGGTTTCAGGCAACGTTTTGGCGCCCTGGTTCCAGACGGTTTCGCCGGTCCACGCGTAACCGCGCGTGACGCAGCCGTCATCCAGCCGGGCCCAAGCGTGATGGCGGGAGAATTTTTCGGCGTAGAAGAACTGCACGTGGCCGAGCTTGCGGCTCAATTCGGTGAGGAACAGGAAGGTGGCATCCACGTCGTCGCTGGGATTGGGGAGGCCCAAGCCGGTGACGATGACCCAACCGCCATGGACGCGGGGGCTGATGAAGAATTCATGGCTGCCGGCCAGACCTTCGAGCCAGGAGCAGGGGGCGGCGCGGTTGAGCCCCAAGGCGGTTTTGACCGCCTCGGTGGAGACGGAGCGGACGGCGAGCCAGCAAGCGGGGCGCGGGGGGGCATCGGACCGGAGGGGCAGGAAACTGAACGATTCGGCAAACGACTTCTGTTCCAAGCGGGACCGCCGGTGCACGGCCATCATCCAGCCAAGAATGAGCAGCCCGATGACGATGGCCATGGTTTGCATGGCGAGCAACATCATCGGAATGTAATTAGGCTCTCCAATGTGATCAAGCTGCCCCATAGCGACAACTTTACGCCCCCGCACAACGAGTTCAAACAAATTCCGTCGGCCATGGCGAGTTTTAACCTAAGCGGCACAGATGGCTGCTTCCCGAGAGGTTTCCGGTGCAAAGTGCAATTCACGGGCATGGTCAGGCTTCACGGCACCGGGGCGGGGACGGCTCGTCCCCGCAAATTGAATAGTGAAAACATGGGGACGAGCCGTTCCGCATCCCGGAGTGTTTGCACATTCCTGATTCATTACGGACCCAATGTGGAATGTGAAAGCAAACCGTTTAACTGCAAGTATTTGCCGGAAGGCGCGGGGAAAATCAATACACCTTGCGCAGATTCGACGGGAGGATGCCCAGTTCGTCCCGGTATTTGGCGACGGTGCGGCGGGCGATGGTGATGCCCTTGGCGGTGAGCATTTTCACGACTTCCTGGTCGGACAACGGATTGCTGGGATTCTCGCCCTTGAAGATTTCGGCGATCATGTCTTTGACGCTGGTGTTGGAAACATCCTCGCCATGGGAGTTTTGGAGGCCGGCGGTAAAGAAATATTTCATTTCGAACACGCCCTGGGGGGTGTCCATATATTTGCCAGAAACTGCACGGCTAACGGTTGTTTCATGGACACCGACGACTTCGGCGACCTGCGCCATGGTCATGGGTTTGAGGAAGGCGACGCCTTTTTCCATGAATTCGCGCTGCCGCTTGACGATTTCGCGGCCGATGTTGGCGATGGTGGTTTGGCGCTGGTGGAGGCTTTTGATGAGGAACTTGCCGGCGCGGATTTTTTCGCGGATGTAATTTTTGACCTCGGCGTTGTTGGCGCCGCCGGACATCAAATCCTTATAGACGTTGCTGATGCGGAGGTGGGGAATTTGTTCGTCGTTGGTGGTGACGGTGAAATCGTCGCCGTTTTTCTGCACAAAGACTTCGGGGGCGACGTATTGTTCGGCGGCGGGCAGGAAGGCGCGGCCGGGGCGGGGCTCCAAACGGCTGATGCGGGCGAGGCATTGCTGAACGTCCTCGACGGTCTGGCCGGTGCCGCGGGCGATTTCGGGGATGCGGCGCTTGCCGAGGGCGTCCATGAAGTCGCGCACGATGCGGTACTCGAGGGATTCCTGCTGGTTGGATCGTTCCAACTGGAGCAGGAGGCACTCGCGGAGGTCGCGGGCGCCGACGCCGACGGGCTCAAAAGTCTGAACGACCTTAAGGACTTCGGTGATTTTCTCCGGCGCCAGGTGGGTGGAGGCGGCCAGTTCCTCGATGGTCGCGTTGAGGTAGCCGTAATCGTCAATGTTGCCGATCAGCAATTCGGCAATGCCGCGCTGTTCCTCGTTCAGATCCGTGTCACGGACCTGTTCGATCAGGTACTGTGCGAGGGAGGTCTCGGTGGTGATCGAATCGAACATGAACTGGCGCTTTTCCTCGTCCTCGGCGGAGGAGCGGATGGGCGTATTGGCCTGGGAAAAATGGTCGCGCCAGTCCTGGTCCATCTGGACGAGCTTTTCGAATTCCGCCTGGAAATCGTCCACCGGTTCGGCGGAGTTTCTTTCCGTGGTGGAATCGAACTTCACGTCCTCGGGGGGTTCGGCAAAATCGGTGACTTCGGGCGAATCGCCCTCGTCATTTTCGCTGGTTTTTTGGTCGGCTTCGGGCTCCCCGACCTCTTCGAGCACCGGGTTTTGCTGGAGTTCGGCTTCGACCAGGGCTTTGAGTTCAAGGGTGGGGGCTTGGAGCAGGGCGAGCGACTGCTGGAGCTGCGGAGCAAGCACCAGAGATTGTGTCAACCGTTGCGATAGCTGTAAGCCAGGGCCCATCAGCGCGCAGCATAACCGATTCCACCCAAAGCTCAAGGAAAATTGGCACGAATCTCGCTATATTTTTCGTTTTTACGCTTTTCCCGGAGGAAAGACTGGATTTTCACTGGGATAAGGCGCATTATTTTTTCATGAAGCTGATTTTATCCACGCATAATGTCACCCTCACCAAAGCCATTGAGGAGCACATCTTGGCCCGGCTGGACAAGCTGGATCATTTGGACCAGCGGCTGGTGGATGCGCGAGTGACGCTGGAGCATGATCATCTGCGGGTGCCGGAGAAGCAGTTTATATGTTCCATACGTCTGGGGGTCCGGGGGCCGGACCTGTTCGCACGGGCCGTGCAGAGCGACCTGTATTCGGCGATTGACATGGTAACCAAGAAGATCGAGCAGCAGATCCGCACCCGGCACAGCCGGCGCAAGGCGCGCAAGCACAAGACGGGGGCGCGCACGAAGCGGACGCGCCAGGATCGGACGACGGCCGAGCCCAGCGAATGATACTTCGGGCGAAAGTCGTGTTGCCCATCACCGCGCCGCCGGTAGAGGACGGCGCGATTTTCATTGCCGGGCAGAAGATCCGGGCGGTGACGCCCTGGAAGAACCTCCGTCCGCACTTGCGTGAGAAGGCCATGGATCTCGGGGAGGTGATCCTGATGCCGGGGCTGGTGAACGCGCATTGCCACTTGGATTTCACGGACATGGCGGGGGAGATTCCGCCGCCGAAGTCGTTTGTGGACTGGATTGCGGCGATCATGGCGGCGCGGGCGGCGTGGGGCTATTCGGACTATGCCCGTTCCTGGCTGCGCGGGGCGCATCAACTGCTCAAATCGGGCGTGACCACGGTGGGAGACATTGAATCCATGCCGGACCTGCTGCCGGAGGTCTGGGAGGCGACGCCGCTGCGGGTGTATTCATTTTTTGAGATGACGGGGATCAAGGCGCGGCGGGCGCCGAAGGATGTTTTGCGGGAGACGGTGGGGATGATCGAGGCGCTGCATCATGCGCGGAACCGGGCGTGGCTCTCGCCGCACGCGCCGTACTCCACGCTGCCGGAGCTGTTGCAGCGCACGGCGCGGCTGGCGCAGCGGCGAAGCTGGCGCGTGAGCATCCATGTGGCCGAGTCGCAGGAGGAGTTTGCGATGTTTCAGGAGGCGCAGGGGCCGATGCATGAGTGGATGGTGCGCAACGGGCGGGACATGGCGGATTGCGGCAGGGGTTCGCCGGTGGTGCACCTGGCGCGGCAGCGGCTGCTCGGGGAGAACGTGCTGGCGATCCACGCGAACTGCCTGGCGCGCGGCGATGCCACGCTGCTGGCCAAGAACCAGACCACGGTGGTGCATTGTCCCCGGAGCCATGAATACTTCAAACATCCGCCGTTCCAGCGCGCCCGGCTGGCGGGCGCGGGCGTGAACATCTGCCTGGGCACCGACAGCCTGGCGACGGTGCGCAAGGCGGGGCGGAACCGGCCGGAGCTGGATTTGTTTGCCGACATGCGCCTGCTGGCCAACCACGACAAGGCGATTACGCCCGGGGAAATACTGGAAATGGCCACGATCCGCGGCGCCCGGGCGCTGGGGTTGGCGGGGAAGGCCGGCGAACTGACGCCCGGGGCGTACGCGGACATCATCGCGGTGCCGTTTACGGGGAAATTCGCCACGCTGCGCGAGGCGGTGATCCAGCACACAGGCCGGGTGGCGGTGAGCATGATCGAGGGCCGGTGGGTGATTCCGCCGAAGCGGTAAGCCGAAGATGCAGTTCAACCACAGATGAACACAGATAAAAGCTGAGGATGGAGGATGGAGGCGATTCGGCAGACCTGGGTTTGCCATGCTCCCTTCCCCCTCATCCGCCCTCCGGGCACCTTCTCCCTTGGGGAGAAGGGGCGAGGCGGCGCTCCATGACAGTTCCGTGCGCATCGGCCTGCTCCAAGTGGTCTTGTAAACTGGATGGTTCCGGCTCAGTGGTTCTGCAGCCAGCCCAGGGAGGTGAGGGCTTGGCGGGTTTTGGCGGCGGACTCGTGCAGGATGGCGTGCCAACCGCGGGCCTGGCCGGCGGCGATGTTTTCCGGGCGATCATCCAGATACACCAAGTCGGCGCCACGGCGCCCGGCAAGGTTCTCCATGGCGGCGTAGATTTCGGGCTGCGGTTTGAGGCCGCCGACTTCGTAGGAGAAGATGTAACCGTCGAAATTCTTAAAGAAGGCGAAGTTGCGGCGGACGTGTTCAATGGCCAGGTCGTTAGTGTTGGAGAAAATATAGGTTTTGAAGCCATTGCGGCGCAGTTCGGCGTGCAGGGCGATGGTTTCCGGCAGCTCCATAAAAATGTCGGCAAAATAGCCGCCGAATTCCGCCAGGTCGCCATGAAAGCCGATGGCGTCGCGGACGGCGGTGAAGAACTGGCGGCGATCGAGGCGGCCGCGTTCATAATCCACGAGAAAGGGGGAAGTGCTGAGAAAGGAGTGCAGGGACGCGGGCGGCTGGCTGCTGCGGGCGGCGATTTTGCGCGCGGCCACGCTGTAATCGAAGTCCACCAAAACTTTGCCGAGGTCGAAGATGAAGGCGGGGGGCATGAGGGAATCAGCGGGCGGTCATTTCGCGGCGGCCTTCCAAGGCGCGGTCGAGGGTGAGTTCATCGGCGAATTCCAAGCCGCTGCCGGCGGGCAGGCCGAAGCCGATGCGGGAGATCTTGAGGCCGGCCCGCGCGAGGCGCTTGGCCAGGTAGTGGCTGGTGGCGTCGCCTTCGACGTCGGTGCCCAGGGCGATGATGAGTTCGCGCACCGGCTCGGTGGCGAGGCGTTTTTCGAGGTCGGGAATGCGGAGGTCGTCGGGCTCGACGCCGTCGAGCGGGGAGATTTTACCGCCGAGGACGTGGAATTTGCCGCGAAAGGTGCCGGATTTTTCCAGGCTGAGAATGTCCACGGCTTTTTCCACGACGCAGACGAGGGAGGCGTCGCGGCGGGGATCATCGCAAATGGCGCAGGGGGATTTTTCGGTGAGCGCGCCGCAAATGTGGCAAAAGCGGATGCGTTCGCGGGCCGTGAGCATGGCGTCGGCGAGTTGGCGCACGTGGGCGGACTCGGCCTGGACGAGATGGAGGGCGATGCGTTCGGCGGAACGGGGGCCGATGCCCGGGAGCTTGGCCAGGGCGGCGGACAGGGCAACGATGGGTTCGGGCAGCGGCATGGATGGTCGGGCTCCGGGCGGCCGTTCCGGCGCCGGAGACTGGCGGCGGAGGGGGAACGGGACGGGGAGGCTTTAAATCACATGATGCCTGGCAGATTGAAGCCGGCGGTGGCCTTGCCCATTTCAGCGTTGGAGATTTCCTTGGCCTGGCCCAGGGCCTGGTTGGCGGCGCTGAGGATCATGTCCTCCACCATCTGGGCATCGGCCGGATTGAGGGCCTGGGGATCAATTTTTATGGAGGCGAGAGTGCCGTCGCACTTGGCGACGACTTTGACGGCGCCGCCGCCGCTGGTGCCTTCGACGGTGCGGGCGGCGAGGTCGGCCTGGATCTGTTCCATTTGCTGCTGCATTTTGGCAGCCTGTTTCATCAATTTACCGATGCTGGACATAGGAGTGTATTGGTTTGGATGGCGAAAGTCCGGGTCAGGCGCGCACCTCGATGATGGTGCCCTTGAAGATTTCGAGGGCCTTTTGGATGAGGGGGTCGTTTTTAAAATCGTCCTTGTTGAAGGGCACGGAGACGGTCTTTTTCACCGGTTCGGCGGCGGGGGCGGGGGCCGCCGGGTCCGGGTTTGCGGCGGCGGCGGGTGGGGCGGCCACGGGTCTGGCAGCGGGCGCCGGGGCGGGCGCGGCGGTCGGCGCGGGGGCGGTTTTACGGTCCCAACCGGCGGGCGGTTCGGCCACGATGAATTTAATCATGGCGTTGGGATGGCCAAGTTCGGCGAGCTTGGTGGAGAGCAGGGTGTGGTTACGCGAGTGATCCACGAGGCCGAGCTGATCCTGGAATTCGGGATCGTAGCCGATGACGAGGACATTTTTTTCGAACGACACGGGATGGGCGTTCAGCAGGTAACCGTGGGCGAAGGGGCTCACGCGGCCGACGGCTTCCATGAGGGCGGTCCAAAGTTCACCGAGGCTGCCGACTGGCGCAGCGGGCGCGGGGGCGGGGGCGGGCGCGGACGGATGGCTGGCGGGCGCGGCCGCAGCGCGACGGGGGGTTTTGGCGGCTGGAGCGGGCCGGGGCGAACTGGAAAAAACCGGGGACAAGCTGTCCCCGCCCCGCGGCTGGGGCGAACTGGAAACCTGGGGCGCGGCGGCGGGTCCGGCCTGGCTGCGCAACTGGTTCAATTGCTTGAGGACGGCGTCCAGGGGCAGCGTGTTGCGGGCCTCGATGGCGCGGAGGAGGGAGATTTCGAGGAGGATTTTTTTGGAGGCGGTGTCGCGGAGGCGGAGCTCGGCATCGGCCAGCACTTCGAGGATGCGCGTGAGGGCGTCGGGGTTGGACAGCGCGGCCTGTTCCTTGAGGACGGCGGCTTCGGCCTCGGAGGTTTCGAGGAGGTTCAGGTCGCCCCGGGAAACCTGGTAGATGAGCAGGTTGCGGAAATGGTTCAGGAGGTCGCCGAGCAGGCGGCCGAGGTCCTTGCCGCCGCGGGCGAGTTCATCCAGCAGGGTGAGGGTGGCCGGGATGTCCGCGGCGAGGATGGCGTGGCTGAGCTTGAGGATTTGATTTTGGGCGGCGAGGCCGAACATGGAGAGGACGTCCGGCTCCTCGATTTTATCGCCGCAAAAGCTGATGAGCTGGTCGAGGGTGGATTCGGCATCGCGCATGCCGCCGTCGGCGCCGCGGGCGATGGCGTAGAGGGCGGGGGCGTCAATGGTGACCTTCTCGCGGCCGGCGATATCGGCGAGGTGCTTGATGATGAGGGCGGAGGGGATGCGGCGGAGGTCGAAGCGCTGGCAGCGGGAGAGAATGGTGGGGAGGACCTTTTCGGGGTCGGTGGTGGCGAACATGAACTTCACGTGGGCGGGCGGTTCCTCCAGCGTCTTGAGCAGGGCGTTGAAGGCGGCGGTGGAGAGCATGTGGACTTCGTCAATGATGTAGATCTTGAACGAGGAATTGGCGGGGGCGTATTTGCAGGTTTCGCGGAGTTCGCGGACTTGTTCGACGCCGTTGTTGCTGGCGCCGTCAATTTCGAGGACGTCGAGGGAGCGGCCCTCGGTGATTTCCTGGACGCGGGGGTCCGCCTCGTCAAAGTCCACCTTGGGTCCGCCGGTGCAGTTGAGGCATTTGGCGAAGATGCGGGCGATGGTGGTTTTGCCGGTGCCGCGGGGGCCGCAGAAGAGGTAGGCATGGGCGATGCGCTTCTGGGCGATGGCGTTGGCGAGGGTCTGGGTGACGTGCTCCTGGCCGACGACATCCGCGAACCGCTGCGGGCGGTATTTTCTGGCGATGACCTGATAGGACATTTGAATTACGCTATACGATTTACGATTTGGGCGCGGAATGCAACCGCGAAGGCAAATGGTAGAGGCGCGGCGGGCAAGCGCAAATGGAAAGTGCCAGGGTGACTGCGGCAATTGCAAAGCATACTGCCGTTGCTGCCTTCCGGCCCTGGCGGGGTTCGTAAGTCCACACTCCACAGGCCCTGGCAGGACGAATTGTGGGGGAATGGCGGGGGCGTGGCAAGCGCGGAGTTGGGTGTGCGAAATTTGGACAGTTGGCACCCGGAGGGTGGGGCTGGCGTGGAAAAAATTTTTAGGGTTTACGAGGGTTGACGATGTGGGTTTTTGCTGGGTTTTTCGCAGATTTTGCGTGCGGAAAACGGTGCGGTTGAAGGGTGAAATCCGGGGCGCGGAGCGGGGAAATCCAGCGGCAAAATGGGACGAATGGGACGAGGTGCGGGCGCACGGGGAGGCGGGCTGCATCCGGATGGGCGCGGCCATGGCTTGGCGTAGCTGCGGGTGGGCAGCCTTCACGGGACCAGCATGACACAGAATTCAGGGGGGTGTTAGTTAGCGGCTAACGCAAAACGCACTTTTTTGACGATTTTTCGTAAGCGGCTAACGGCGGGAGGCAGGAATGGGCGAATGACGGAGGACAGGCAGGAGCGGAGGCGGGCGAAAACGCGGCGCGAATTTGTAACCGTGGTTCGGTGCCATGCGATCTTTTTAGATGGCGGCAAATACCAATTTGCCGCTACGAGGCCGTATCGGAGCGGCGGCCGAATAGCTCGAGGGATGGACGAGCACCTCAGCTTGGCGCTGGCCTTCAGTTTGCCGCAAACTCACGTTTGCGGCCACGAGAAGGAAGCCGGCCCTCACCATGAACCGAGCGAATGGCGCGCGGCGTCAATGCGCGGACGCTTTCGGGAAATTCCCGGCCTGACTTTCAGATGGCTGCGGACACCAGTCCTCAGCCACGGTGACTACGGGGAAGGGCGGGTCAGGCGACGCGCTGTTCGCGGCCGGAGATGCCTTTGCGGCGCATGAGTTCAACGATCTGGCGGGAGCGGTCGCGGCCGAAAATGAGCCAGTGCCCGAGGTGATGGGTCTTGCCGGCGCGGTCGCGAATCCAGAAATCCTGGTATTGGGCCACGCTCACGCAGCGCCATTCGGCGATTTCGGTCCAACGGAGTTGCAGGTCGGAGAAGAACTCTTTTTGGAGCAGGCCGTCCTCGGACACCACGAGCCGGGTGGGGACCAGGGAGCAGGCGTAGAGCATGGTGAGGAAGCCCGCGGAGACGATGAGGTATTTGACGAAAGCGGGCCAGTCGAACGCCGTGGCCAAGGGGAGCATGGCCAAGGGGGCCATGGCGACGGCGAGAAGCGAGCCAAAGACCCAAGTGGGACATTTAAAAACGACAGTACGCATTATGGTTCCTACCGATTCCAGCCCGGCGGCGACGAGGCGGCGACGGGACGAGTCCGGAATAGCTGTGGCAATAATTTGGGACTTTGGGCGGCGGAGATCAAATGAAAAGTGAAGGGCGTTGTGAACCCGATTTAAGCACTCCAGTAAAAAAACTGTTGACACATTTGAATTTTGATATCATTGTATCCGCATCCGTTGATACAACGGACTCATGACGAGTGGTCGAGGGACTGGCCCGATGACACCACGGCAACCGATTGGATTCAGGTTCCAATGACAGGTGCCAATTCCAGCCCAGGCAGCATTAGCCCGGGGAAAATGAGAAGCAGCACGGACCTTTTGTGGCCCCTTCTCATCATGAGTTGGGGCATTTTTTTTGCCCCGACAGGGAGCCGCGACGGCGTCTGCAAGGGCGCCGCCGCGCTGAACCGGGAGCCGCGGGCTGCGATCGGGAGATCGGGCCGCGGGTGCCGCAACCGCAGCCAGAGGAAAAAACATGAGTGAAAAACACGGTTACATGAAGGCGTTGAAGTGTCGCGAATGCGGGCGGGAATATCCGCTGACGGCGACGCACGTTTGCGAATTCGATTTTGGGCCGCTGGAAGTGGCGTATGACTATGAGCGCATCAAGAAGTCCCTGACGCGCGAGATCATCGAGTCGCGGCCGAAGACGATGTGGCGCTACCGGGAGCTGCTGCCGGTGGCGCACGAGCCGACGGTGGGGACGCAGGCCGGCTACACGCCGCTGGTGAAGGCCGAGCGGCTGGCCAAGCGGCTGGGCATCCGCGAGCTGTGGATCAAGAACGACGCGGTGAATTATCCGACGCTGTCGTTCAAGGACCGGGTGGTGAGCGTGGCGCTGAGCCGGTCGAAGGAGCTGGGTTTTGAGACGGTGGCGTGCGCCTCGACGGGGAATCTGGCCAACGCGGTGGCGGCGCAGGCGGCGAGCGCGGGGTTGAAGGCGTATGTGTTCATTCCCTGGGACCTGGAGCAGGGGAAGGTGTTGAATTCGCTGGTGTACGGGGCGAATGTGATTTCCATCAAGGGCCATTACGACGAGGTGAACCGGCTGTGCGCGGAGATTGCGGGGAAGTTCGGCTGGGCGTTTGTGAACGTGAACATGAGGCCGTATTACGCCGAGGGTTCCAAGAGCATGGCGTACGAGATCGTGGAGCAGCTCGGCTGGCGGATACCGCAACACACCATCATCCCGATGGCGTCGGGCTCGCTGCTGACGAAGGTTTACAAGGGCTACCGGGAGCTGGCGAAGGTGGGACTGATTGCGGACGCGGTGCCGAAGATCTACGGGGCGCAGGCGACGGGGTGCTCGCCGATCTCGACGGCGCAAAAGGCGGGACTGGATTTTTTCAAGCCGGTGAAACCGGACACGATTGCAAAGTCGCTGGCGATCGGGACGCCGGCGGACGGTTTTTACGCGCTCCAGGTGATGCGGGACACGGGCGGGGCGGCGGAGGACGTGACGGACGACGAGATCCGGGACGCGATCAAGCTGCTGGCAGAGACGGAAGGCATTTTTGCCGAGACGGCGGGGGGCGTGACGGTGGGCGTGGCGAAGAAGCTGATTGCATCGGGAAAGATTCCGCACGATGCGTCCGCGGTGATCTGCGTGACGGGCAACGGGCTGAAGACGCTGGACGCGGTGCAGGGGCACTGCGGCCGGGCGCGGGAGATCAAGCCGAGCCTGCGGGAGTTTGAGGCGCTGCTGCAGCAGGAGCAAAAGGTGGCGGCGTGAAACCATGAACCTGGAAACCATCGAACATCCGACGTCCCAAGAAGGGGATGTCAGTATGGGGAAGCTCGCCCTCCCCAGGAACCCCTGTTCCGAATTTAAAGCTTTGAACAACTGGAAACACCTTGGGCTAGATAGTTTAACGCTTACCCTCACCCCGGCCCTCTCCCTCGGGGAGAGGGAGAACCGGTTTCCGCGAATTGGCACTATGCTCGCACTGGTTCTACCCCGGTTCAAGGATTCAATGGATGAAGGCGATCGGGAAAATCTGTTCCCAAGGACAGGGGAAAATGGTTTCCGCGTCTGGGCAATATCGAATTGCGAGATTGGCCGCGGTTCCATGCCAATGAAGACAGCTAATTTTACCAATTAATTAACGATTGAAATTTCCCAGCGGCGGGCGAACAATGGCCGGCGCGGGAAAACTGAAAGAACGAATTTATGCCAAAGAAAGTCCGAATCCCGACACCGCTCCGCAAGCTGACGAACAACGAGGAGTTGGTGGAAATCACCGCGGCGACGATCGAGGACGCCCTGACGGAACTGCAATCACGGTTCCCGGGCATCCGCGAGCGCATCGTGAATGACCAGGGCGAGTTGCGCCGCTTCGTGAACGTGTACGTGAACGAAGAGGACATCCGCTTCCTCCAGAACCGCGAGACGCCGTTGAAGGACGGCGACGAAATCAGCATCATTCCCGCCATTGCCGGCGGCTAGAATTTATGCCAAAGAAAAAAACGTCCGCGTCCGCGGCCAACGGCCCGGTGCAGCAGCGCCTGTGGCTGATGTACCCGCCCAAGCTCATCAAAAAGCCCTTCATCTGGGAGGTGGGGCACAAGTTCAAGATCACCACGAACATCCGCCAGGCGACGGTGACGGATGAGATCGGGATCGCGTGCCTGGAGCTGGCCGGGGCGCGCGCGGAGGTGGGGCGGGCCATAACGTGGCTGGAGAAAAACGGCGTGAAGGTGGAACCGGTGGAAATCGGGGTCATTGCGGGGTGAGGGGCAGGGTGTAGGTCAGATGGGCCGGCCGGCACTTGCTGAATGCGACCCTCTCCATGAACCCCCGTTCCGAATTTAAAGCCTGAAGGACTGGAAACACCGCGGGCTAAATAGTTTAACGCCTACCCTCCCCCTGAACCTGGAAAACATTCAACCTTCGACAATCAACGTCCAACCCTGAACGAAGGCAGCAGCGCGAGCCCCTTCGATAAAGGGTGTTGAACGTTGAATGTTTCGTCTGCGGTTCAGGGGTTCAATGCGCGAACGGTTTCGGGGAATTCTCTCACAGCCAGTTCAGATGGCGGCAAACACCAGTTTGCCACCAGGAGGCCGGAGCGGCTCGATTCGCGGGGACGACTTCCCCGCCCCGGCGCCCCGGCGAACACGCCCTGACAGTTTTTCTTCGAGTGCGCTAACATGCACTAACAGTATGGATTTGGGAATTTGATTGGAACTGGACAGGGCGGGGTGGATCCAGTAGTTTCACCAGCAGGAGACGACTCCAGATTTTCGCCGCTTGGAACTGAAAAAGGCGGCACCGGCAAGACGCCGGTTGAACATTGAACATGCCAGAAAACCAATGAAAACTGACAAAACAAGCAAGGCAAGAACTTCCCGGACGACCGCAAAAACCCCTGCCCCGTCCGCGGAGCGCAACGTGCGGGCAACGACGATGATGGTGCCGACGGCCCCGGGGGGAAGGCCACAAGCCACCCCGCCGCAGGAGATCACGAACGAGCTCATTGCGGCGCGGGCCTATCACATTTGGGAGAAACAGGGGCGTCCGCAGGGGCGGGATGTGGCCAATTGGCTGCTGGCCGAAAGCCAGCTCAAGCAGGAGACCCAGTCGTTCGGGGCCTGACGAGAGCGGGGGTTGAAGTGCAAACGGGGATTTTGGGTGGGGAGGAGCATGTTGGCTGACGCCAAAAGAGAAGACGAAACACCTCCCCCTGAACCTGGAAAACATTCAACCTTCGACAATCAACTTCCAACCCTGAACGAAGGCGGCAGCGCGAGCCCCTTCGATATTGGGCGTTGAATGTGAAATGTTGAATGTTTCTTTTGCGGTTCAGGGGTTCAATGCGCGAACGCTTTCGGGGAATTCTCCCCCCATTTTGCTCCGCAGACTCCGCAAAACGCGGAGGGGGAAATGCTCCCAGCGTGTCGGCTGAATTGCACCCCGTTTTTGTTGACGGGACAGTAACAATGCCGAAATGCGCCCAGGCGGGGAGCGAAGCTTACTTCTTGTGCTGGCGCTTGACCTTGAGCTGCGTGGAGGCGTGCAGGAGCGAGGCGCGGACGGTGGCGGATTCCTCATCGCTGAGCTTCTGGGCGAGCCGGAGTTCAGCCTTTCTGCGGGCTTCCTCGGCCTTGGCTTCGTCAATGTCGTCGGCCTGGATGGCCATGTCGGTGAGCACGGCCACGCGCCGGCCGGTGATTTGGACGAACCCGTCGCCGACGGCCAGAAAGATATCCTGGCCGTTTTTGCGGGCGATGATTTCGCCGGCGACGAGTTGGGTCATGACGGGCATGTGATCGGGATAGATGCCCATCTCGCCATCAATGCCGGTGAAGGTGACCATTTCCACGTCGGCGACAAAGGCCTTGGCCTCGGGCGTGACAATTTCGAGTTTGAGGGTGGCGGCCATTATTCCTTGATTTCGTCAATGCTGCCCTTCATGTAGAAATTCTGCTCGCCGACTTCGTCGTGCTTGCCTTCGAGGATTTCCTTGAAGCCGCGGACGGTTTCGGCGACGGGCACCTGTTTGCCGGGGCGGCCGGTGAAGACTTCGGCCACGGAGAAGGGCTGGCTGAGGAAGCGCTGGATTTTGCGGGCGCGATAGACCGTGAGTTTGTCCTCGGGGGAGAGTTCATCCATGCCGAGAATGGCGATGATATCCTGCAAATCCTTGTAGCGCTGGAGCACCTTTTGGACGCCGCGCGCGACCTCGTAATGCTCTTTGCCGACGATTTCCGGCGCGAGGGCGCGGGAGTTCGAGGCGAGGGGGTCCACGGCGGGATAAATGCCAAGTTCGGCGATGGAGCGCTCCAGCACGATGGTGGCGTCCAGGTGGGCGAAGGTGGTGGCGGGGGCGGGGTCGGTCAAGTCGTCGGCGGGGACGTACACGGCCTGGAAGGAAGTGATGGAGCCTTTTTTGGTGGAAGTGATGCGTTCCTGGAGGTCGCCCATTTCGGCGGCGAGGGTGGGCTGGTAGCCGACGGCGCTGGGCGTGCGGCCGAGCAGCGCGGAGACTTCGGAGCCGGCTTGGGAGAAGCGGAAGATGTTGTCCACGAAGAGGAGCACGTCCTGGTTTTTTTCATCGCGGAAATACTCGGTGACGGCGAGGGCGGAGAGGGCGACGCGGAGGCGGGCGCCGGGGGGTTCGTTCATCTGGCCGTACACGAGGCCGATTTTGGAACCGGGGGCGATGATGGGCAGGCCGAATTCGTTTTTCTTGGGATGGCCTTTTTCGTCTTTTTCGACCTTGATGACGCCGGCCTCGATCATTTCGTTGTAGAGGTCGTTGCCTTCGCGGGTGCGCTCGCCGACGCCGGCGAACATGGAGATGCCGCCGTGGAGTTTGGCGATGTTGTTGATGAGCTCCATGATGACGACGGTTTTGCCGACGCCGGCGCCGCCGAAGGCGCCGACCTTGCCGCCCTTGAGGAAGGGGCAGATGAGGTCAATGACCTTGATGCCGGTGGTCAAAATCTGGGGCGAGGTGGACTGGTCTATCAGGGCGGGGGCGGGGCGGTGAATGGAGCAGTACTTGTCGGCCTTGACGGGGCCCTGCTCGTCCACGGCCTGGCCGGTGACATTGAAGACGCGGCCCATGACGGCTTCGCCGACGGGCATGGAGATGGGGCTGCCGGTATCCACGGCTGCATAACCGCGCTTGAGGCCTTCGGTGGTGCTCATGGCGACGGCACGGACCCAGTTATCGCCGAGGTGCTGCTGCACTTCCAAGATCAGCCGGGTATTGCCGTGGCCGGGAAGGTCATAGTCCACCGTCAACGCGTTGTAAATCGCGGGCGGCTGCCCGGGGAACTCGACATCCACGACGGGGCCGATGATTTGAACGATTTTGCCTGTGTTCATTTTATGATATCAGAGATTGAAAATAGTCGGTGGCGTGGCCGGGTTCAACCGCCGACCGCCATTTGGGCGGTGGTGATTTCCAGGAGTTCTTTGGTGATGTTGGCCTGGCGGAGCTTGTTGTATTCGAGCGTGAGGTCTTTGATGATCTGGCTGGCGTTGTCGGTGGCGTTTTTCATGGCCACCATGCGGGCGCTTTGCTCGCTGGCCTTGGTTTCCAGGAGGATCTGGTGCATTTGGAAATTGAGGCTGTGGGGGAGCAGTTCGCCGAGGACGGTTTCTTCGTCCGGCTCAAAATCAAAAACGTCGGTGGCGCTGCCGGCGGGGAGTTCCTTGGCGGGAGCGTTGATGCCGGCGGTGGCGGCGGAAAGCTTGCCGATGGGCAGGAAGGGGACGGTTTGCGGCTGCTGCGTGAGGGTGTTGATGAAGCGCGGGAAGAGGATGTCCACCGCGTCCACCTCGCCCTTCAGGAACATTTGCTGGGCGAATTTGGAGATGGCGCGGGCCTCGCCGAACTCGGGGGCGTCCTTGAAATGGAACTCGGCGGCGAGGTGGCCTTTGGTGCGGGCGATGAATTGGGCCGGCTTTTTGCCGGCGGCGACAAAGACGGTGGTGTTCCGGTCGAACTTCATGGACTCGCGGAACAGGTTGCTGTTGAGGGCGCCGCAGAGGCCGCGGTCGGTGCCCACGAGGATGAGGGCGCGTTTGGCGATGGGGCGGGTCTGCAGGAGGGGGTGGTCGAAGCCCACGGTGCGGGTGGCGGCCTCGGCCATGATCTCATTCAACAACTGCGCATAGGGGCGGCCGACGAGGGCGGCCTGCTGCGCCTTGCGCATCTTGGCCGCGGCCACCATCTGCATGGCCTTGGTGATCTGGGCCGTGTTTTTGACCGACTTGATTCGCCGGCGTATGTCGCGCGTGCTGGGCATGAATTAATTCCTGGAATACCTGCGGATTCGATACGGATTCGCGTCGTCCCGCAACAGGCCGTCCAACGGGGCGTCTGCCGACGGGGCCGGTTCGACGAGCTGGCGGATGGCTTCACACAAATTGGAGATGGCCTCGTCGTGTTCGTTCACGCGGGCGGTGAGCCGGGCCAGCGGTTCGCGCAGTTGGACGAAGGCGCGGGCGAGGTGGCTGGCGGCCGCGAGGGCGGCGGGGCGGTGGAGCAGGCCGGCCAAGAGCAGGGCGCCGTGCTCGGTAAAGACCCGGGGCGCGCGCCCGAAGCGGCGGTGCGGGGCGGCTTGCGACCGCAGTTCCGCGACTTCCCGAGGGGTCAGGCGGAACGCGAAGTCGGGGGAGGACTTTTCCAAGTGACGCGTGAACTGCCGGTGCAATTGCGGGGTGGGGATTCCAAAGATCCGCGCCAGATCCGGCTCCAGCACGACGGGCATACCGCGAATGGTCAGAACCAATGACGCGATCTCGACGGTTTTGGAGGCGGTTTTTTGGGGCATAGCTCGTGTATTCCGGGCGGTTCAGCGGTAGGTTTGTTTGAACTCGCCCACGGCGGCCTTGAGGTCGGCGGCGGTGGCGTCGCTGATGACTTTTTCCTTCAAAATGCGGGCGAGCAGCTCGGGCTTGCGCGTGTGGAAATATTGCGAAAGCTTGAACTGGAAGTCCTTGACCTTGTCCACCGGGACGTCGTCAAAATAATTGTTTTGGACGGTCCAAAGGACGACGACCTGGGCCTCGACGGAAATGGGGTCGTACTGCTGCTGCTTGAAGATTTCAATGATACGCTTGCCGCGTTCGAGCAGGGTCTGCGTCTTGGCATCGAGGTCGGAACCGAACTGCGCGAAGGCCGCCAGTTCGCGGAATTGCGCCAGGTCGCCCTTGATGCGGCCGGCGACCTGTTTCATGGCCTTGATTTGGGCGGCCGAGCCGACGCGGGAGACGGACAGACCGACCGACACGGCCGGCCGGATGCCCTGGTAGAACAAATCGGTTTCCAGATAAATCTGGCCGTCGGTGATGGAAATGACGTTGGTGGGGATGTAGGCGGAGACGTCACCGGCCTGGGTTTCGATGATGGGCAGGGCGGTGAGGGAGCCGTTGCCGTATTTTTCACCCACCCGCGCACTGCGTTCGAGCAGGCGGCTGTGGAGATAAAACACGTCGCCGGGATAGGCTTCGCGGCCGGACGGGCGCTTGAGAATCAGCGAGACCTGGCGATAGGCGACGGCGTGTTTCGAGAGATCGTCGAAAATGATCAGCGCGTCCATGCCGTTGTCCATGAACCATTCGCCGATGGCCGCGCCGGCAAAGGGGGCGAGATATTGGTTTGAGGCGGAATCGGAGGCGGCGGCGACGACGATGATGGTGTAGGGGAGGGCGCCGGCCTCCTCCAAAACGCCGACGACGCGGGCGATGTTGGACTGTTTCTGGCCGATGGCCACGTAGATGTTGTAGATCGGGCGGGTTTCCTTGTCGCCCGACGTTTCCGCCGCCTTGTTGATGCGCGACTGGTTGATCATCGTGTCCACGCAAATCGTGGTTTTGCCGGTGGAGCGGTCGCCGATGATGAGCTCGCGCTGGCCGCGGCCGATGGGGATCATGGCGTCAATGGCCATGATGCCGGTCTGGACGGGCTGGTTGACGGGGCGGCGCTTGACGATGCCGGGCGCGATTTTCTCGACGGGATAAAAGGCGGTTTCCTTGATGGGGCCCTTGCCGTCGAGGGGCTGGCCGAGGACATTGACGACGCGGCCGAGGAGGCCCTTGCCGACGGGCACCTGGAGGAGCTTGCCGGTGGTGCGGACTTCGGTGCCTTCCTTTACCTGCGTGTAGTCGCCGAGGATGATGGCGCCCACTTCGGTTTCCTCCAAATTGAGGGCCAGGCCCACCAAGCCGTTGCCGAAATCGAGCATTTCGTTGAGCATCGTGTCGGTGAGGCCGTCAATCTTGGCGACGCCGTCGCCGATTTCGCGGACGACCCCGACGTTTTGTTTTGCCGTCGCGGCCTTGGCGCCGGCGATTTTGGCTTCAATATCCTGTAACAAATTACTCATAGAATCCGGTTAAAAACTTTGCTGCAAATTATCGAGACGGGCTTTGACGGTGCCGTCATAGAGGTCGCTGCCCACCTGGATGCGCAGGCCGCCGATGAGGGCGGGCTGGGTGGCGTAGAAGACTTCCAGGGCGGTGCCGTAGCGGGCGGCGAGGCGGGCCTGAATGGCGGTCTTTTGGGCCGGGGCGAGGTCCACGGCGCTTGCGATGTGGACGGTGCGCTGGGCGACGTCCAGTTGGACCAAGCGATGCAGCCGGGACAGGATTTGGACGTAACCGCGCGGCTTCCTCTCCACCAGCAGGTTCACCGCTTGGCGGGCGCGGTCTTCATCCAGCAGGCCCTTGACCAGGCAACTGCGGAACACTTCCCGGGCCTCACGCTGCGCTTGCTTGGAGATTTTCATTCCGGGTTACGGCATCAAACGATTTGCTTCTGGGTTTCCTCGGCGAGGCGGTTTTGGTCCACGGGCGTGAGGATCTTGCCGGTGACGGTCATGGAGGTCTGCACCACCAGGCGGCCGACCTCGCGCTTGAGCGCCGCGAGGGTGGCGGCGCGTTCCTGGGCGCCCGCTTCGCGCGCCCGGATCAGTATCTGCTCCGCCGCCGTGACCGCTTTCTGCGTTTCCACCTCGGACAGGCGCGCCGCCGCGGCCCTTGCCTCGGCGATGATCTTGTTCGCCAGATCGCCGGCGTCCGTCAGAATCTTCAGGCGCGCCGCCTCGGTCCGGGCCAGTTCCGCCTGGATCTTGTCGGCGTTGGCAACGCTCTCGGCGATTTTTTTCTGGCGGGCGTCGAGCATGGCGAAAACCGGCTTGTAGGCAAATTTCCACAGGACCAGCAGCACAATGCCGAAGTTGAACAACTGCGGAATCAGCTTCGTCCACTGGATGCCCAGTGTCTGGAATAGTTCGCCCATAGGTCAGAAGGGATTACTTGTTGAGCATCGGGAGGAAGAACGTCAGCATCGCGAGTCCTTCGGCCAGTGCCATTGCCAGGAGCGAGACGATGAAGATTTTGCCGAAGGCGCCGGGGTTGCGGCCGGTGGCCAGGGCCGCGCCAAAGCCGGCCAGACCAATGCCGATGGCGGCGCCGCCGCCGACGAGGCCGACGCCCGCATTGCCGTGCAAAAAGGCGGTTTGGGCAGCTTGAACAACTGTATCTGCTAGCATCATATGATTTTGTGTTATGGTTTCAGTTTTCCGCCGCCGTTCGCCTCAAGGTCTCCCGGCGGCAAAGTCAAAATTCAGTGTCCGGGTTCGGCGCCTTTTTCATCGGTGTGCGAGCAGAACATGCCAACGAAGGCGACGCTCAACAGCGTGAATACCAGCGCCTGCACCAGCGCCACCAGGAGTTCGAGGAAATAAAACGGCAGGGCGGCGATGCCCAGCGGCGAGTTGGTGAGCATGATGGTCAGCACGCTTTCGCCGCCATAAATATTGCCGTAAAGACGCATGGCCAGCGCCACCGGCCGCACGCAGATGGAAATGATCTCCACGCAGCCGACAAACAGAAAGATCAGCGACAGGGGAATCACCACCAAGCCCGTGAACCCGCCCTTGACGCCGAAAATGTGCTTCACAAACCCGAATGGGCCGTTGAATTTCACGCCCCACCAGAGGCTCATGATGAAGAAGATCGCCGCCATCGCCACGGTCATGTTGGCATCCGCCGTGGGCGGCCGGAACAGCGGCGCTTCCGCGTGCTTGATGGCAAAGGGCATCACGCTCTTCACCGGCTCGCCCCAGCCAATGCTCCCGACGCCGGGCAGCAGCCCCATGAGGTTGGATACCGCGATGAAAATAAAATAGGTCGCCGCCAGCGGAAAAATCCAGCGCGCCACCTTCGGCTCCAGCATGCCTTCGCACATGTCGCGCAACCCGCCCACCAGCGCCTCCAAAAAATTCTGCGCGCCGGACGGCACCTCCTTCATCCTGCGCGTGCCCAGGCGCACCATGATGATGATGACTATCGCCACCACCCAAGTGTAAAGAATCGAATTGGTGATCGGGATGGACGGGAAACTGGCCGGCCATTGCTTTGCAAAAACCGTCGGCGCGTGCTGTTCCTCCGCCGGAGCATCCGCCGGTACCGGGCCAAGAAAAAGCAGCGTCGGGGCATAGGATGACACCAGCGGCTTGTCCGCCTCGACGACCGCCCCCGCCTTTGTCTCTGCCGCCGCCGCAGTCGCTGTCCTTCCACTGGGCGAATCGGCGGCGTTCTCCACCGGGGCGGCAACAGCCAGACCGGCGGCAAAAACAGCCAAAACTAAAAATATTTTTCCAAATCGATTCACAAACAAACGACCTCTCCCGACAAATTGTTTCACGGAGAATCTGCCGATGCCAGAGACAGAAGAAATTGGCGGAGTGTGAAAAAATTCACAAGCTTTTTTGCTATTTTTCTTAATTTATAGTTTCGCATGTATCACCGGAACTACCGATCCCAAGCAGTTTTAGCACCCGCTTTATTGATTACTCACAGCAGATTGATTAGTGCCAAGAACCACACAACAAGCTTCAAGCTCTTAACGTTCAAAAACTTAAACGTTCGGATTTTTGCATGAGATTGCCTCCATGTCCAGTGTTTCCGATTCACCGACCCGGCTTCTTCGACACCTGCCAGCCCGATCGAAGTTCTTCGGGGGAACAACCTTGCGCACACAATTGCCGCAGGCTCAACGAATCGTGCCGTTTCGCGAGGCGTACGCCGTGTTCGTCGCACATCAGTTCGCAGTGGTAAAATGCCGGTGGCGTGAGGCCCAGCGCGCGATACAGCAAAAGCTGCCGCGCCGTGCTGGCCAGCAAATCGGCGCCGCGCACCACTTCCGTGATCTTCATCGCCGCGTCATCCACCACGCAGGCCAGTTGATAGGCCGGCACGTCGTCGCCCCGCCAAACCACGAAATCGCCGAAATCCTTCCCGGCCACGAATTTTTGCGCCCCGAAGTTCCCATCGGTGAAGACGATGGGCTCGCCGTCCGGCACGCGAAAACGCCACGCCGCGGGACGTGACGGGTGACGCGGGGCGGGTGACGCGGCGGCAGGGGCGGGGTTCCGGTCGCCCGCCACTTGCCACCCGCCATTTTTTTCCGGCCGGCACGTGCCGGGATAGATCACCTCATCGTCGCCCGCGTGCGGGGCGGCGGCGGCGGTCTGGATATCCTTGTGCGAGCAGGTGCAGGGATAAATGAAATTTCCGGCGCGCAAACGGGCCAGCGCGGCGCGGTACCAGTCCATCCGCTCGCTCTGGTTGTAAGGGGCAAACGGCCCGCCAAGGTCCGGCCCCTCGCTCCAAGTGAAGCCGAACCAGCGCAGGTCTTCGAGCATGGCCTCAACGAACTCCAGCTTGAAGCGGGTGGCGTCAATATTTTCGTTGCGCAGAATCAGCGTGCCGCCGCGGGCGCGGGCGCGCTCCTGGGCGGTCCAAAAGGTGCGCGCGTGGCCCAGGTGCAAATAACCCGTGGGCGACGGCGCGAGGCGTCCGCGATAATTGCCGGCGAGAGGCATGGCGCAGACAGGATGGGACGTTTTGGGGAAAATTGAACTGAAAAATTTTCAACGCGCGCGGATCACGGGGTTCTTCGCCGCTTTCGCTCGGGCGACGGGGGCTCAAAAGCCCGCGGCTCGCCCGTGCGTGCGAAAGCGCCGTCGCCGCTGGCGCTCTGCCGGCGCAGTCCAAGACGCGAACGGATTTGCCAGGCGCATCGTGATTGCGCGGGGCGTCATGGACTGCGGCGGGAAGCGCAGCGCCACGCCGCTTTCGTGCGGGCAACGGTTCGCAAAAGTTGGCGGTTCACTTCGCTCGATCCCGCGCCAAGTCGCCGCACATTATCCTTGGGAGCCTCTATGCCACTGAAACCAGCGAGGAACCGGATCACGGACCGGAGAGGCGGAAGAACAAGGCGCCCGCGGGCGCAATGGCCACGCTGTTGGTGGCGTTGGCGATGGTCACCGGGCCCCCGTAACCGCCCCAGCCCGGCGCGGAGAGGTTATCATTGGTCTGCAAGGTGTACGTGCCGGTGTTGGGCCATGACAACACGGCCAAGCCGCCCACGAGATTGATTTGCAACGCCGGGCCGGCGACGACCTGTCCGAGCCGGATGGCGTTGTTGGCCGTGTCCGCCACGTAAAGGTTGCCGGTTTTGTCCAGCGCGATGCCTTGGGGCCAATAGAACAGCGCATGGGTGCCGATGCCGTTGGCGCTGCCGGAGAGTTGGACCTGTCCGGCGAGGGTGGCCGAGCACCAATTGGTGCCCGCCGGCATGAGCCGGCGCAGGGTGTCATTGAAGGTGTCCGCCACGTAGAGGTTGCCGGCCGGGTCCAGCGCCAGGCCTTCGGGAAAATAGAACAAGGCATTGGTGCCGACGCCGTCGGCGCTGCCGCTCACTTGGGCTTGTCCGGCGATGGTAGTTACGATCCAGTTGGTGCCAATGGGCGAGATTTTGCGGATGACATCGTTCTCCGTATCGGCCAGGTAAACATTGGTTGCGGCATCCACGACGATGCCGTGGGGGTAGAAGAACAAGGCGTTGGTGCCCGTGCCGTTGGTATAGCCGAAGGTCAGCACCGAGCCGGCGATAGTGGTGACCATCCAGTTGGTGCCGGCGCGTGAGATTTTGCGGATGGTCTGGCCGGCGCTGTCCGTGACGTAGAGGTTGGTGTTGGCGTCCACGGCAATGGCGGTTGGGGTGTAGAACCGGGCGCCGGCATTCGTGCCGTCCGCCTCGGCCGGTGGGAGGGCCGGGTTGCCGGCGATGGTAGTCACGACCCAATTGGTGCCGCTGGGAGCGAGGGTGCGAATTGTATTATTGTAGCTGTCGGCGACGTAGAGATTGCCCTGGGGATCGAGGGCGACGGCGAATGGGCCGTTGAACCGCGCGTTGGAGTTGGTGCCGTCGCTGCTGCCGCTGCTGCCGGCCAGCCCGGCGATGGTGGTGACGACGCCATTCGTTGCGATCTGGCGGATGGTGTCATTGCCCGAGTCCGCCACATAGGCAATGCCGGAGGCGCCCACGGCAATGCCGGTGCAATTCCAGAAGCGCGCACCGGGGCCGGTGCCGTCCGTGCTGCCCGGGCCGACGCCCGCCAGCGTGGTCACGACGGCGTTGGTGCCGGCGAGGGTGATTTGGCGGAGGTTGTTGTTATTGACGTCGGCCACGAATACATGGCTGGAGGCATCGGCGGCAAGACCCACGGGTGCGCCGAAGCGCGCGGCGCGGTTGGTGCCGTCCGTCGAGCCCGCGATGCCCGGCGAGCCGGCGAGGGTGCTGGAGATCCAGTTGGTGCCGTTGAAGGCGAGCCGGCGGAGGGTCTCATTGAATTCGTCCGCGACGTAGAGATTTTCATTCAGATCCACCGCCACTCCGGCCGGGCCGGAGAACAGGGCGTTGGTGCCCGCGCCATCGGTGGTGCCAGAGCGGCCGGGCTGGCCGGCGAGCGTCGTGACCACCCAATTGGTGCCCACGGGCGCCAGGCGGCGGAGGGTGTTGGCCGCGTCGGTCACGAACAGGTTGGTGTTGGCATCGAGCGTGATCCCAGTGGGGCCGGCGAAAAGGGCGGCGCGGTTGGTGCCGTCGAGGTCCTGGTCGGTTCCGGGTTGGCCGGCGATGGTGGAAACGGCGCCAAGCGGGGTGATTTGGCGAATGGTATCATTGCCCCGGTCGGTGACGTAGAGATTGCCGGCGGCATCCACGGCGGCGTCGGCGGGCGTGGAGAAGGCCGCGTTGGTGCCCGTGCCGTCGGCATTGCCCGGGACGCCGGGCTGACCGGCCAGCGTGCTCACCACCCAGTTGCCGCCGGTGAAGGTCAACTGCCGCACCACTTCATTGAACGTGTCCACCACATAGAGATTGCCGCCGGGGCCCAGCACCACGCTCTTGGGCAAATAGAACAGGGCGTTGGTGCCGGTGCCGTCCAGATAGCCCGGCGTGCCGGCTTGGCCGGCGATGGTGGTGACCTGGCCGGAGGCGCTGATCTCGCGAATGGTGGAATTGTCCGAATCCGCGACATAGACGTTGCCTTGGGGATCCACGGCCACGCCTTGCGGGGCGAAAAATTGCGCGGTGGCGGCCGGGCCGTCCGCACTGCCCTGGCTGGGGAGGCCTGCCCGCGTGCCAAAATCATAGGTCTGGCCGGAGGCAGGTGTTCCCCAATGGGATGACAAACCAAGCAGACACAGGAAGCAGGCGTTGAGTGTTTTCATGATGGCAGAGTTTGACCGGGTTCAAAGAGCAGGCGGCAAGCCAACGTCCGGTTTGGGGCACCCGACAGTTTTAAGGAATGCCACATCTGTACCGCCGGTTTCCCAACCGGCGGCGCGTGGCCGGTTCGAGCGCGTCGAATTGGCAGACCGCCTGCGGTTTGGAAACCCGCGATACAGCAGGCTTGGAAGTCTGCGCCACGAATTTGAGCCAATTTAGAGCACGTCATTTGGAATATTAACACTTGTCTTGGTCGCCAGCTTGCGTCAAATTTTATTTTGAAGATTTTAATCCGCTACGCCAGTAGGCTGGCAAAAAACGAGGCCTACAGGTCCGCAAGGGTCGGTAGGCTTCGGACTTTATGAAGGAGGGAAAGGCGCGGAAAATTCGGTTTGGTTTGACCCGCCAAATCTTTGCTGCTAAAAGATGCGCGTATTTTTGATACGCCGCCACTTTTATGACCAAATCCCCGCGTCCGAAATTTTCCCGCATTCTGCTCAAACTGAGCGGCGAAGCTCTGGGTGGAGTGGGCGGCAACGGGATTGATCCCGCGGCCGTGCAAGACATGGCCGAGCAGATTTGCGAAGTCCGCGAGCTGGGCGTGCAGGTGGTGGTGGTGGTGGGCGGGGGCAACATCTTCCGGGGACTGTGCGGCAGCAAACGCGGCGTGGAACGGGCCACCGGCGATTACATGGGCATGCTGGCCACCATCATCAATTCGCTCGCCTTGCAGGATGCCTTGGAGAAGCTGGGCGCGCCCACCCGGGTGCAAAGCGCCATCGCCATGTCCCAGGTGGCCGAACCGTTCATCCGGCGCCGCGCCGTGCGGCACCTGGAGAAAGAGCGCATCGTCATTTTCGGCGGCGGCACGGGCAATCCGTATTTTTCCACGGACACCGCGGCGGCCTTGCGGGCCAATGAAATCGGGGCCGAAGTGATCCTGAAGGCCACCAAGGTGGACGGCATTTACGACTGCGATCCCAAGAAGAATCCCAAGGCCAAGCGCTTCTCGCAAATCTCCTATCTGGACGCGCTGCAGCGGCGGCTGGAGGTGATGGATTCCACGGCGTTTTCGCTGTGCATGGACAACAAGATGCCGATCATCGTGTTTGATTTCTTCCGTCCGCACAATTTGCGGCGGGTGGTGCTGGGCGAAGCGGTGGGGACGCTGGTGACGGGTTAAAGGGCGGTTGATTTTCATCGCCAACGGGGCGAGAGATGGGGGAATGACTTTTGCATCGCGTCTGGATGCCGGCCGTCAACTGGGCTTTCGGCTGATTGAATTGGCGGTGAACGTGGATTTGGTGGCCGGGTTGCCGCGCGGCGGCGTAGTGGTGGCCGCGGCGGTGGCGGAGATGCTGCGCTGTCCGCTGGACGTGATTGTGGTCCGCAAAATCGGGCATCCCTGGCACCGGGAATTCGCGGTGGGCGCGCTGGCCGAAGACGAGGTGGTAAT
Organism: uncultured Bifidobacteriaceae bacterium; assembly: GCA_964532525.1. Lineage (GTDB taxonomy): Bacteria > Verrucomicrobiota > Verrucomicrobiia > Limisphaerales > UBA11358 > UBA11358. The sequence goes on along the minus strand of CAZHIM010000031.1, from coordinate 1,343 downwards.
CCTGGACCGGGAAGTGATCGCGTCCGTGCCGCTGGCGCGGGCGGAACTGGAAGCGGTGATTGCGGAGGAAAAAGAACGGTTGCAGGAATATTGCCGGAAATTTCAGCCCGAGCGGAAAGCGGTTTTTGCCGGCAGCCGTCTGCTGCTGGTGGATGACGGCCTGGCCACCGGGGCCACCGCCGAGGCTGCCGTCTGCTCCGCGCGCAAAAAACAGGTGCGGCAGGTCATCGTGGCCGCGCCGGTATCATCCGTGGGCGCCTGGCAGCGGGTGGCGCGCGTGGCCGACCGGGTGATCACCTGTCTCACTGACCCGGACCTGAACGCTGTGGGACAATATTACAAACGATTTTTGCCCACGACCGACGAGGAAGTGCTTGCCCTGCTGCACCGGCAGCACACAGATTACCGGCCGGCGGCGTGAGGCCGTCCGTTGACCATGCCAGAACTGCCGGAAGTTGAAATTCTTGCGCGCCATCTCCGTCCCCTGCTCGTGGGCCGGACGATTCGGGACATTGAAATCCGCCGGCCCGAGGTGCTGGCGCCCACACCGGCGGCGCAATTAAAAAGGCGCCTGGCGGGGGCCAAATTTCTCGGGCTCACCCGGCGCGGGAAATATCTGCTGTTTGCCTTGCGCGCGCGGGGCGGCGGGCCTGACTTCACCTTGCTCGGCCACCTGGGCATGACCGGGCGGATGTTTCTCGCGGAGAAGGGCGAGCCGCCCACCAAGCACGCGGCGGTGATCCTGGACCTGGGGCGGCGGAATTTTATTTACGACGACGTGCGCTATTTTGGGCGGTTCACGCTCGATTTGTCCCCGGTGGAGCGGTTGGGGCCGGAGCCGCTGGCGGCGGGGTTCACGGCGGAGGGGTTTGGGCGCGCATTGAAGCGTTCGCGGCAGGCGGTGAAGGTGAAGCTGCTGGACCAGTCGCTGGTGGCGGGCGTGGGGAACATCTACGCGAGCGAATCGCTGTTTCGCGCGGGCATCTCGCCGCGGCGGGCGGCGGACCGGCTGACGCGGGCGGAAGTGGCAAAGCTCTGGCGGGCCATCCGCGCAGTGCTGCGGGCGGCCATCGGCTGGGGGAGCACGGTGCCGCTGAACTTCCAGGCGCACGACGGCGACGGGCTGTTTTATTACGGGAGCGCCGTTGGGCAAGGGGATTTCGGCACGGAGCGACTGCGGGTTTACGATCGCGCCGGGCAGCCGTGTGTGAAGTGCGAGACGCCGGTGCAGCGGATCGTGCAGGCGGCGCGGAGCACGTTTTTTTGTCCGCATTGCCAAAGGGCGTGAGGGCGCCGTCTGCCAAAAGTGACTGTTACCCGAGAGCGGGTATCGTTATGCCAAA
>CAZHIM010000030.1:0-53350 GCA_964532525.1 uncultured Bifidobacteriaceae bacterium | reverse complement strand
CAGACGGGCAGCAGGCTTTGCAGGGTTTCGATCTGGCCGGTGAGCTGGCGGGCGCGGCGCAGGCTGGCGAGGGCGTCGGCGCTGGCGCCGAGGAGCAGGGAAAGCAGGCTGAAGGCCACCTCCTGCGCGGGGGCGACCTCGCGGCGCAGCAGGCCGCAGAACATGCCCACCACCTGGCTGGAAATGGCCAGCGAATGCAGCACGCCGCGTTCGGGATCGGACTGGTTGCCCAGCAGGAAGAACACGGGCGTGCCCTGGCGCAAGGCGTAGGCGAAACGCCCGGCCTTGATCTGGCCGTCCACCATCGTTTGCAGAATCACGCCGTCGGCTTCGTTGCCGGCCAGCGCCAGCTCGAAACCGAAGTCCTGGGTGTTCACCGTCCAGAAACCGGTTTTGGCAAACAGGTTCAGGCCGCCGAGGTAGCCCTGGCTGACGCGCAGGACGCCTTTGACGCTGTCCTGCTCGTGCAGGTCATGGCGGAAATGTTCCAGGGCGGCAAAGAGCGCGGGCAATTCGCGCTGGGCACCGAGTTCGCTCAATTTTTCCAGACCGCTCTGCAGAAAATCGGGATAGACGGAATCGAAGGTTTCGGTCATGGCTGGGGGGCAGTTCAGCGGGCGGGTTCGTTGGCCAGGAAGGCCTCTTCGACCGCGAGGATCTGTTCATCCGTGGCCTCGATGATTTTCGCCAGCACCCCGGGTTCCAAGCCCAGGGTGTTCCAAGCCCGCTCGTCCAGCGGGGGAATGAATTGTTCACCGGAGGAGCCGATGCCCATGGCATTGACGAGATGGTCGGCGATGTGCACGACGGCGGCCTCGAGCTTGGCGACGCTCTGGGCCGGCGCGTGGTGGAAGGCCACCGCCTGCACCAGCACCGGGGGATAGCTCCAGCTTTGCAGCAGTTCGGCAGCGATCTGCTGATGGTCGTAGCCCAGGATTTTCTTTTCCGCGTCGCGCAGGAGCAGGCGTTCGCGCTGGTACAATTCAAAAACCGCCTGGGCGCACTCGGATGCCTGCAAGAGGAGCACCAGGCGCCCCACGTCGTGCAGCAGTCCGGCCACGAAGAACTTGTCCGGCTTGGGCAGCCGTCGTTCCATGGCCAGCAGCCGCGCGGCGATGCCCACCGCCAGACTATGGCGCCAGAAGGAGTGGCGGTTGACGAAGCGTTCCGGCACGCCCTTGAACTGTTCGAGCACGCTCGAAGCCACGATCATGTCTTGGATTTGCTGAATTCCGAGCAGGCTGACCGCTTCGGCCACGGTGGTCAGCCGGCTGGCGAAGCCAAAGAAGGGACTGTTGGCCAGGCGCAGCAGGCGCGCGGTGAGGTCGGGATCCTTTTGGATGGCATCGCCGATGGTGCTCAGGTTGCAGCGGGTGGATTGGAGGGCCTGCTCGATCTCCTGCAGCACGGGCCCGTAAGAGCCGAGGCTGCGCGGCACGGCCTGGACCATGGCTTTGATGGAAGGGGAAGGGGTCATGCTGGGGGCTGGAGGGCGCGCCGGGCCTGGCGCAACAACATGAGTTTGAAGATCTCAGCCGGGACGGGCCCGAACTCGTCCGGCTTCCAATATCGGGCGCGCAGATCGGCGGTGATTTTGGCGAGGGTTTCCGGAGGCAACTGGGCCAGCGGATCATGGGCCTGGGCCATTTCCTCGCCGGCTTCCACTTCCACCTCCACCACGCCCCAAGCCTGGAGAATGTTGATCTGGCGCTCGCTGAGCTGGCATCCCAGAGGCGCCAGCAGCATCCCGTCTATGTTTTTAATATCGCGGGCCACGACCATGCCGGGCTGGAGGGCTTCTGATTTGACGCGAATCATGGATGTCTATCGGCGGCCGGCGGTGATGGTTTAATCGAAAATTCATTATTCTGATGGGCCGGCGCACGGGGCGGAAGGCCCGGCCCACTTGCCGCTCGTCACCGGTGGGCGGCCATGATAGTCTCAGGCAAATCAATGATGACGTGGCTGCAACGGTTTGGCGCCTGGCCAAAGGAAGTTGTGGTGCTGGCGTGCATCCTGTTCGTGATGCTGGTGGGCCTGGTGGACTACCTGACGGGTTACGAGACCTTCTTCTTCACGTTTTACCTCCTGGCGGTTTTCCTCGGCACGTGGCGGGTGAGCCCGATCTTCGGGGCGCTGATGTCGGCGCTGAGCGTGACGGCGTGGATCTCCGCGAACATCGAAGCGGGGGCGCACTATTCGAGTTATTTCATACCGGTATGGAACGCGGGGATCATGTTTGCGATTTATTTGATCATCGTGTTTCTGCTGACGCGGCTGAAGCGGGTGAATGAGAGACTCGAGGAACGGGTGCGGCTGCGGACGGCGGCGCTGACGCGGGAGATGCAGGAGCGGAAGCAGTTACAGAAGGAGCTCTTGGAAAACAGCGAGCGGGAACAGCGGCGGATCGGGCGCGACCTGCACGACGGGCTGTGCCAGCACCTGACGGGCACGGCGTTGGCGGGGCATTTGCTGCAATTGAAGCTGGCGGCCCACGCGGCCGAAGCGGGCGAGGCCGAGCGCCTGGTGAAGTTGCTCGAAGAGGGCATCGAGCTGACGCGGCAACTGTCGTACCGTCTGGACCCGGTGGCGGTGGTGGGCGGCAACCTGACGGATCATTTTGCGGACTTGGCGGCCGATACCGGCCGGCGGTTCAAGGTGGCATGCCACTTTGCGTCCAGCTTGCGAGAGCCGCTGGAAGACACGGCCACGGCCGCGCATTTGTATCGCATTGCGCAGGACGCGGTGGCCAATGCGGTGAACCGGGTCGGAGTGACCCACATCAACCTCGGCCTGGCTTCGGTGGCGGCAGAAACCGTATTGACGGTGATGGATGATGGCGGGGAATCCCCAGAAACCGTGCGGGGCGACGCGGAAGCCCGCCGGCGCGCGATGGCATATCGCGCCGAACTGATTGGCGCCCGATTGCGCTGGGAACGGGTGGCCACGAATGGTACACGACTGACCTGTACAGTGCCCGGCAACGAGACGAAGCATGCCGACCAAGACTAAAATCCTGCTGGTGGACGACCATCCCTTGGTGCGCGAGGGCCTGGCGAACCTCATTCGACAGCACCCGGACTTGGAGGTGTGGGGCGAAGCGGGCGGTGAAGCGCAGGCTTTGCAGTTGCTGGCCGGCGGGCGGCCGGACTTGGCGGTGGTGGACCTTTCGCTGGAAAATGGCTCGGGCCTGGATCTGATCAAAAGCATCAAAGCCCTGTATCCGTCCGTGGCAATGCTCGTATTGTCCATGCACGATGAATCACTCTATGCGGAACGGGCGTTGCGGGCCGGGGCGCGCGGCTACCTTATGAAACGGGAAGCCGCCCAAAAGGTCATCCAAGGCATCCGCACGGTTTTGGCGGGTCAGCTCTTTGTGAGCGAAAGGATTGCCGCGCAGATGGCGGAGCGATTTGTCACCGGGCGTCCGGCGGGAGGCCCCACCGTGGAGTTGCTGAGTGACCGGGAGCTGGAGGTTTTTCAATTACTGGGGCAAGGGCAAAGCACGCGGCAGATAGCCGATCATCTTCACATGGGCTTCAAGACCGTGCAGGCGTATTGCGCGCGGATCAAGGAGAAGCTGCAATTGGCCAACGCCACCGAATTATTGCGCTCAGCCATGCAATGGGCTGAGCGGCACGGCGAAGAATGAGGGGGGCCGGTGACGGATGTAGGGTTTGGCCCTACAAAAGATCAAGGCTTGGCCGCATGGTTAAATTCTCGGCCGCCATGATTTTTGGCAAAGGGGCTGCTTACTCCAATCCTGCGGTAGTGACCGGCAATCAACGTGGGCGGCAAATGTCATCATTTAAAAACCCGCCGGTCGCACAGTCCACGCCGTAATAAATAAAGAAAGAAAAAAGAATGAAACAGACTAAAAGCACGCGTACTGCGGGCTTCACCTTGGTGGAAATCATGATCGTCGTGGCCATTATCGGCCTTTTGGCGGCCATCGCCATCCCCAACTTCGTGAAGGCCCGTGCCACCTCACAGGCGAATGCCTGCATCAACAACCTGCGTCAGATTGACTCCGCGGCCAACGAGTTTGCCTTGGAAGCCCACCTGACCACGGGCAACGCCATCAACTTTCCGAACGACTTGACGCCCTATATCAAGCTCAACGCGACCAGCCTCCTCCCGCCATGCCCTGCCGGTGGCAACTACTCCGACGCCACCGTCGGCAGCAGCCCGCAATGCAGCTTGGGCAACTCGGTGACTCCCGGCCACTATTTGCCTTGATTGGCTGAGACAGTGGATGGTTTTGAGACACTACTGCGACGCTATGCGTCGCAGTTTTTTTTGTGCGCCCGGCAGGATATACTGACCAGCCGGTTAAAGTGGACATAAGCGCGGCGGTCAATGCGCGGACGCGCCAGTGACGGGCTGGATTATAGGGTGTAGCAGCCGGGGCCTTGGGAGACGGGGTTGAGATTGAACTCGACGACGGCGGTCGTTTGGGAGGACCGGCGGGTGACTTGGATTTCGAGATTGCCTTCCTGGCAACCCAGCGGAGGACGGACGGCCAGCATGATCATCAGGGGGCCGGACTCTTCGATCCATTGGGTTTCCGCGATGGGCGTGTCCGCGGGACCGACGGCGAGCGATTGGGCGTGGGTGACATCGTATAACGCCGCCTGCCAGGCGGGCGTGAGTCCGCGAGTGCTGAAGGCGTAGGCGTCGGGTTTATTCGGTGCGCCCACGACGAACATGGCGAGGTTGGGGCGTCCGGGGTGGATGCGCAACGCGCGCGACAGATGCCGCTCGACGGCTTTCACGCCGCCGAAAACATTGATGTTGCCGGCCCAGTGAGGCTGATCGCGGCCGACGAGATCCCACAAATCGGGCGGCAGCGAGGGCTTTCCGTCGGCCGGGCTCCGGTTTTCCGGCCGGGAGGATGGCGCCAGCAAATCGAGCGCCGTAGCGGCCAGGGCCGGGGGGCGGGGGACTGATTCGTCCGGGGAGGCGTTGAGGGCGGTCAAGATGGTGGTTGGCGGAAGGCGGTCGAAACCGCCGAGAGGGGCGGGGCGGGAGCGGGAGACATCGGTGGCGAGGACGCGCGATTCGCCGGGGTCCAGCGGTGGCACCGGGAGTACGGCCAGGGGGCGCCAGGGAACAAATGCCCCGAGCGGCGCGGACTGGAGCCGCAGGAGCGTGCGGGCTGAACGACGATCGCCGGCGTTGCGGACGCGGACGTGAACGCGCACGAATTGCGGGGTCAAATCTTCAAAGGTGATGTCCGCTGGTTCGACGACCAGTTCGGCTGTGGGTACGGAACGGGTCGCGAGTTCCGGTTGTTGGTCCATGACGATCATAATATTCCTTTCTTAAAAGCCGGGACGCGAGTTGCGGCCGGGCGGCTCGTATCGCTGAAGCTACACCACATTGGGTGGCTGCGCCAAAAATGTTTGGCTTGGGGCGGGGAACTTCCACGACGGAGGGAATTGACGGTGACGAAAAGATGGCCGCACGCAACACCTCCCCCTGAACCTGGAAAACATTCAACCTTCGACAATCAACTTCCAACCCTGAACGAAGGCAGCAGCGCGAGCCCCTTCGATATTGGGCGTTGAACGTTGAATGTTTCGTCTGCGGTTCAGGGGTTCCATGCGCGAGCGCCCGGGGAATTTCGCAAACAGATTGCGCCGGGTGCGGGAATTGCCGATGCTGGGGTGAATGGACCGGGACCGGCGCGCTGCAACGCAAAATATTTTAACGATCAGGAACCTCCGCAAAACGTATGGCGAGAAGGCGGCGGTGGCCGGGATTTCGTTCGAGGTGCGGCGCGGGGAGATTGTGGGTTTGCTGGGCTCGAATGGGGCGGGGAAGACGACGACGATCAGCATGATCCTGGGGGTGCTGGAGCCGGACGCGGGCTCGATTCAGTTGGAAGGGGCGGAGATGATTCCGCGGAACGCGCCGGCGGTGCGGCGGACGAATTTTGCGGCGGTGTATGCGCCGCTGACGGGCAATTTGACGGTGCTGCAAAATCTGCGGGTGTTTGGGCTGCTGTACGGGGTGGAAAAATTGACGGAGCGGATCGAGGAAGTGGTCCGGGAGATGGGCTTGGAACGGTTCCGGCGGGTGAAATGCGGCGTGCTGTCGTCGGGCGAGCAAACGCGGGTGGCGCTGGCGAAGGCGATGCTGAACCGGCCGCACCTGTTGCTGCTGGACGAGCCGACGGCGTCGCTGGACCCGGTGGCGGCGCATGAGATCCGGGACCAGATCCGGAAGTTTGCGTCGGCGGACCACGGGGGCGTGCTATGGACGTCGCACAACATGCTGGAAGTGCAGGAAGTTTGCGACCGGGTGCTGTTTTTGTCGCAGGGGAAAATCCTGCTGGAAGGGGATCCGAAGGCGCTGCCGCGGGCGCACGGGAAACAGACGCTGGAAGAACTGTTCATAGCGGTGTCGCGCGAGGCGCCGGAGGTGGAACCGGAATGACCCTGCTGCCGCCCAGACCGGTCCTGGCGATTGTGCTGCGGTATTTTTACCTGCTGCGGGGCACGCCGGCGCGGTGGATGCCGATTTTTGCGTGGGTGGCGATTGACATGGTGTTGTGGGGCTACATCACGAAGTATCTGAACACGCTGGTGCACTCGGGCGGGAGCTTCGTGCCGACGCTGCTGGGGGCGGTGCTGTTTTTTGATTTTTTCACGCGGGTGATTTTCGGTGTCACGGGCGTGTTCCTGGAGGATGTCTGGTCGCGGAGTTTTCTGAATCTGTTCGCGTCGCCGCTGACGGTATCGCAGTATCTCATCGGGCTGGTGGTGTCGGGTCTGGTGACGAGCGTGATGGGGCTGGCGGTGATGATCGCGCTGGCGACGGCGCTGTTTGGGCTGCCGTTTTTCAGCTACGGACTGATGATCGCGCCGTTTCTGCTGATTTTGTTCGTGTTTGGCGTGGCGCTGGGGATTGCGGCGTCGGCGATTGTGCTGCGGCTGGGGCCGTCGGCGGAATGGTTCATCTGGCCGGTGCCGGCGGTGGTGTCGCCGGTGGCGGGGGTGTTTTATCCGATTTCGAATCTGCCGGTGTGGCTGCAATGGATCGGCGAACTGCTGCCGCCGTCGTATGTGTTTGAGGGGCTGCGGACGATTGTGGCGGGGGGCGCGGTGCCGTGGACGGCGCTGGCGCTGAGCGGAGGGCTGGCGCTGGTTTACCTGGTGCTGGCGTGCTGGCTGTTCCAAAGGGTTTTTCGACACGCGGTGCGGACGGGGATTTTGGCACGGTACAGTGCGGAGACTGTCGGGTAAGGACAAGCACAAGAATTCAAACGATAAATAATTCTAATTTTCATGAAAACCATACAACTCGGCAATTCGGATTTGTTCATCACGCGGATCGGTTTTGGGGCGTGGGCGATTGGGGGCGACTGGCAGTTTGGGTGGGGCGGGCAGGATGATGTGAAATCAGTCCAGGCGATCCACCGCGCCCTGGAACTGGGGGTGAACTGGATTGACACGGCGGCGGTGTACGGGCTGGGACATTCGGAGGATGTGGTGGCGCGGGCGCTGAAGGAATGGCACGGGCCGCGGCCGTATGTGTTCACCAAGTGCGGAATGGTTTGGGATGACAAGCGGGAAGTGAGCTATTCGCTGCGGGCCGATTCGGTGCGCCAGGAATGCGAGGCGAGCCTGCGCCGGTTGAAGACGAACGTGATTGATTTGTACCAGATCCATTGGCCGGCGGACGATTTGAACGAGACGGTGGAGGGGTGGATGGAGCTGGCGAAGCTGCAAAAGGAGGGCAAGGTGCGCTGGATCGGGGTGTCCAATGCGAGCGTGGCGGAGCTGGAGAAGCTGGCGGGGATTGCGCCGATCACGTCCTTGCAGCCGCCGTATTCGTTGCTCCGGCGGGAGATTGAAGCGGAGCAACTGAAGTGGTGTCCGGCGGCGAAGGTGGGGGTGATTGTCTATTCGCCGATGGCGTCGGGGCTGCTGACGGGCGCGATGACGCGCGCGCGCATTGCGGCGCTGCCGGCGGGGGACTGGCGCGGGAAGAACGAGCAGTTCCGCGAGCCGAAGCTGTCGAAGAATTTGCAACTGGTGGAACGGTTGCGGGTGGTGGGTGCGCGGCACGGCCGGGTGCCGGGGCAGATGGCGATTGCCTGGGCACTGCGGAATCCGGCCGTGACCGGCGCGATTGTGGGCGCCCGGTCGGCGCGGCAGATTGAGGAGATGGTGGGCGCCGTTGACATCCAGCTCATGCAGTCGGAGATTGCCGAAATCGAGGGCACCCAAGCGTGAGCGGAACCATGATCGTTTTCATAGAATCAAAGTTTAAGCATAGATGACGCATGGAACAGCCGGCATCGCCCGCTCCAAAGCGTCGCGCCCGCCAGCGCAGCGCGGCGGCGGAAGCGGCCATTTTGAAGGCGGCGATGGGGTTGTTGGGGAAAAAGCCGCCGGGCGAAGTGACGGCGGAGGCGGCCGGGGCTCACGGAGAGGGGCATTAGCTTCACCGGTTGACACACCCGGCCAAATTGCCACAGGCCGAACCCGGGCTTGAGAAATGTCCGGCCAGCAAGTAAGCTGTCATGTATGAAATACGCGGAGCGAATCACGTTCAACCCCAAGCAATGCGGCGGACGCCCCTGCATCCGGGGCATGCGCATCCGCGTCAAGGACGTGCTCGACCTGCTGGCCGCGAGGGTTCCCGAAGCCGAAATTCTGGCCGATTATCCCGACCTTGAGGTGGAGGACATCCAAGCCAGCATTGAATACGCGGCGGCGCAACTCGATCACCCAGTGCTCGTGTTACCCGGATCATAAGGCGGCCGCGTGCGCTTCCTGGTAGATGCAACTTATACGTATCTTGCAACCCAGATGGGCGACCGTTTTGGCAATCCCAAAGGGATTGAGTCCTCCAGCCCGGGGTTGGCGAGTCCGCGAGCCTACCCCGGGTCTGTGTCCAAACGAAATCATCAACCGCAAAGCGGTTGCGGCCTTGCCCCCCCCCAGCCACGAACGGCGTTGGCCGCAACCGCGTTGCGGTTGAAAAACAAATCACTTGCGTGGCTTACCCAGGGTAGCTCGTGCCTCGCAACCCTGGGCTTTGCGCCGGAATCCCTTTGGGATTCGTAGGAACTGTGCCAATCGGACCTTGATTGATTTTTTCGAGGCAAACGCGTGTAAGGTGCAGTCCTGGTGGATGCCCAGTGCATCCAATCACGCCTTGCAGCGACGGTTTATGCCGCAATTGCCGCAAATCCTCGGCTGGATCGAGCAAGGCGCGCGGCTTCTGGACGTCCGATAAAGCCGCGTCTTTTCTTTGGCCGCTTGCCGGCCGTCATCGGGAGGGCGACGCTTCCCGCCGTGAACCGGATCGTCCCAGGACTGCTGAAAGTTCTGCTGTGTAACAATATGATAATCTCAGTAACTGACCTCTTAATGAAAAAAGGTTCTTCGACGTTTATAGTGGGTGGGGAGATTTCCACTCGAACCTTTCACGGGGCGGCAGCAGGCCCGGATAGTCTGTTGATCAGCCATGCGCCGTTCCCCCTCACCCCGGCCCTCTCCCTCGGGGAGAGGGAGGCACGATCCCCGCTTGGCAAGAAAACCTGCGGCGGGATTGGTGAGAGCCGCTTTCGATTTCCACGCCGGCCACAACCCGTGTTCCTTCTCCCCGAGGGAGAAGGCCAGGATGAGGGGGAAGGGGGGCTCCAACGGCCAAGCCGCGATCTGCTCTTTTGAGAACCCACTGCCTTGGCTTTACCCGTTAAAAACGTCGAGGAACGATTTCAACCTATGTCCATCTTATTTTATTGGTATAAGAGCATTGCCATGAAATATGTGACGATGGGTTGAACGAAGAAGACCGCGGCTTATCGCCATATTTTTCCCCATGCTCCAGCTAGGATATTTCATAGTCAAACCTGCGCTACGCCGGTGTCGCCCTCGTCCGCCAATGTCTATAAAATGTCCGGGCTAGCGGGGCAGGGTGACGGTGAATTCGGAGCCGGCGGCTTCCTGGCTGGCGACGGAGACGGTGCCGTGGTGGGCTTCCACGACGGCTTTGACGAGGCTGAGGCCCAGGCCGAGGCCGTGCTCGGAGCGGCTCTTGTCACCGCGATAGAGGCGGGTCCAGATTTTCTTCTGCTCCTCGGGGGCGATGCCGATGCCGGTGTCGCGAAAAACTACGAGCGCGCGGTCGGGTTCCTCACGAATCGAGATGGTCACCTGGCCGTTGGGCGGCGTGTATTTGATGGCGTTGTCGAGGAGGTTGGCGAAGACCTGGCGCATGCGGATGCGATCCACTCGCCATTCGCAGGCGGGCGGCAGGGCCACTTCCACGCGGACGGGTTTTTCCTCGGCGACGTATTCGTAGAGCTCCACGATTTCCCGGACCAACTGGCAGAGATCGGCGGGGGCGGTCTGGAGCTTCATGGTGCCGGCCTCGGCGGCGCTGATATCCATGAGCGTGTTGAGCATGTTGAGGACCTGCTCGGATTCCTCGATGCAATCGGCCAGGGCCTCGCGGGCGGCGGCGGGGTCGGCGCCGGGCTGCATGGCGAGTTCGGCGGTGCCGCGCAGGCGGGTGAGCGGGGTGCGGAGGTCGTGGGCGACGTTGTCCAGGGACTCGCGCATGGCACGGATGAGGGCCTCGTTGCGTTCGAGCAGGGTGTTGAAGAGGCGGACGAGTTCGTCCAGCTCGTCGCGCGAATGGCGGGCGGGGACGCGGGCGTCCAGCTTGCCGGTGCGGAGGATTTCGCGGGCGGTGGCGACGATTTCGCGGACGGGGCGGAGCGTGCGGTGGGCGAAGAGGACGCCGGCGATGAAGCCGAAGAGGATCGTGACGCCCCCGGCGAGGATGAAGTTGCGGCGGACGGGTTCGAGGACGGATTCGCGGCTGTTGCTGCTGCGGCCGACTTGGAGGAGCGAGTTGTCCGGGAGAACGGCGGAGGCGAGGACGAAATCGCGCTCGTCGTTTTTGGGGATGCGGATGACGCCGACTTCCTGGCGGTAACCGGCCAAGCCGCGCGGGAGGTCGTGGAAGGTGATCCAATCATCCGGGACGCTCTCGAAGGCGACGTCGTTCCAGGGGCTGACGACGCGGACGAAGAGGACCCGCTGTTCGCCCTCCTCCTGGCGGATGGCGCCGCGGAGGCCGCCGAGGCCGCCGTTGGAATAAACGGCGGCGAATTCGCGCAGGCGGGCTTGGAGGACTTCGCGGTCCTTGTTGCCGAGGGCGACGGCGAGGAGGCAATACGCGAGGGCGAGCAGGCCGATGCAGCCGACGGTGAAGATGGAGGCGTACCAGAGACCCAGGCGCACGCCGATGTTCCGGCGGATTTGGTCAACCGGCCCGAAGGACATAGCCGACTCCTCGCATGGTGTGGATCATGGTTTTGGCGGGGTCCACCTTGTTGCGGAGACGATGCACAAGCACGTCCACAACGTTGGTCTGGGGATCGAAGCTGTAGTCAAAGATGTGTTCGAGGATCATGGTTTTGGTGACGGCGCGATTGGCGGAGCGCATGAGGTATTCGAGGAGGGCGAACTCGCGGGGCTGGAGCTCGATTTTTTCGGCGCCGCGGCGGACTTCGCGGGTGAGCAAATCGAGGGTGAGGTCGCCGGCGGAGAGGCGGGTGGGCTCGACGGGCTGGGTGGCGCGGCGGATGAGCGCCTGGATGCGGGCGAGCAGCTCGGAGAAGGCGAAGGGCTTGGTGAGGTAATCGTCGCCGCCGGCCTGCAAGCCGCGCACGCGGTCATCCACGGTGGCCTTGGCGCTGAGGATGAGGACGGGGATGTGGACTTTGCGGGTGCGAAGCTGTTGGATGAGGCTCAGGCCATCGAGCTTGGGGAGCATGAGATCCACGATGGCGGCGTCGTAGGCGACGGATTGGGCGAGGGCGAGACCCTGCTGGCCGTCGGCGCGATGGTCCACGGCGTAGCTGTTTTGTTGCAGCCCTTTCACGACGAAGGAGGCGATCTTCTCGTCATCTTCCACGACCAGTATGCGCATGGCGTCCATAATGATTGGCCCAAAATCCGGTGCAAGTCGAGGGGAAGCCGCGCGCGGGGAGCGCGGCGCGGCGGCCCCAAAAGAGTCTCCCGCCCGGGAGGCGGGCGGGAGACGGTGGACGGCGGAGGCTCAGCCAGCCTTGCTTTCGTCCACCACCACGTAATGACTGCCGCCATTGGCCCAGATGCGGAGGAGGGTCCGCTTGCTGTCGGGATGGGTGGTGAGTTTCACGGCGTCGTCGGCGTTTTTGACGGGCTGGTGATTGATTTCCTCGATGACGTCGCCGGGCTTGAGGCCGGCCTCGGCGGCGGGGGAGGCGGGATCCACCTGGGTGATGATGGCGCCGGTGACCGTCTTGGGGATGTTGAACTGGCTGCGGGCGTCCTGGTCCAGATCGCCCACGCCGACACCGTTGAGCGTGCCGGTGTCCTGACTGTTATCGGAGCCCTTCTCGGCCACATTGTCCGTGCCGGACAATGGCTTGAGGGTGACTTTCACGGTCTGGGCGGCGCCATTGCGGAGGATTTCGACGGGCACGGTGGAACCCGGCGTGGTGTCAGCGACGGTGAGCTGCAGATGGCGGCTGTCGGCGATCTTCTTGCCGTTGAAGTTGAGGATCACGTCGCCGTCCTTGAGGCCGGCCTTGGCGGCGGGGCCATCCGGGACGACTTCGCTGACGAGGGCGCCGGTGGCTTCCTTGAGTTTGAATTCACCGGCGAGGGCGGGGGTGACGTTTTGGATTTCGACGCCGAGGAAGCCGCGGTTGACGTGGCCGTAGGCGACGAGGCTCTGCATGACGTTGCGGGCGAGGTCGGAGGGAACGGCGAAGCCGACGCCCTGGCTGCCGCCGGAGCGGCTGAGGATGGCGGTGTTGACGCCAATCAGGCGGCCGTTGATGTCCACGAGCGCGCCGCCGGAGTTGCCGGGATTGATGGCGGCGTCGGTCTGGATGAAGTCTTCATAGTCCTCGATGCCCATGCCGCCGCGTTCGGTGGCGCTGACGATGCCCTTGGTGACGGTCTGGCCCACGCCGAAGGGATTGCCGATGGCCAGCACGACATCGCCGACCTCGACCTTGTCGCTATCGGCCACGGCGACGACGGGAAGGTTGTCGGCGGGGATTTTGACGACGGCGATATCGCTCTTGGGATCGCGGCCGATGACTTTGGCGGTGAACTCACGGCCGTCGGTGAGGGTGACTTTCACCTCGGCGGCGCCATCCACGACGTGGTTGTTGGTGAGGATGTAGCCGTCCTTGGTGACGATGACGCCGGAGCCGATGCCATGTTCATGATAGCCGCCCGGTGGAACCATGTGGCGGAACTGGCGTCCGAAGAACTGCTGCCAGAACGGATCGTTGGGGAGTTCCGCTTCGGGGGCAGCTTTGACGGTGGTGGTGGTTTCGATTTTGACGACGGCGGGGGCGACTTTTTTCACCACGGGGGCGAAACTGCCCTGCGGCAAGGTGTCGCGCGCAATGGCGTTTTCGTCCAAGGGCAGAGTGAGGGTGGTGCGGGAGCCGTCCTTGGCCGGTTCATCCGACCAGGCCAGCCCGGCGCCGCCGGCGAGGAGCGTGGCGGCCAGGACCGAAAGGGCGAGCCGGCCGCGAAAGGGTGTTGCGATTTGTTTCATAAGTTTGGTCTGTGTTTGAATCTTTGGTTCACAGCTTAGAGCTGGCGGAGCATGACGGGAAAATGTCTGGAGCATTACAGGTTTGTAATTCGCCGGGCGGGAAGATTTTTCCACCGTTTCAGGGTTGACCAAGGTTGACCAGGGTTGACTGGAACGCGGGCTTCGGAAGCTGGAACCATTTGAGCTGGAAAGATTTCTTTTAACCACAGATGGACACAGATGGACACACATAAAAGCAGGGGGAAAAGCAGCTCGCAAGATGGTTTGACCCGATTTTCGCGGCGATTCGGAGGCGCGCGGGAACATGAGCCGCGCCCGGACGAGCATGACCGCCAATTCCTGCTGCTGCTGGTTTGCAGCCTTCACCCGACGAGCATGGCACAGTTTTCGCGGGCGCGTTAGTTAGCCGCTAACGCGAAATGCGTTTTTTTGACGATTTTTCGTAAGCGGCTAACGGCGGGAACGGGAAGACGCGCACGGCGGGTATGTGCCAAGGGCAACCCCAAGTGCATGGCTGTGTCTTGCTTGACATAAATACTTGTTTAACATAGGGTGTTAGCACTATGCCAAGCAAACGCATTTCCGGAAGGCAATTAAGACATGGCGCGCCCGAGGAAAACCTTTCCCCGGGGCAATCGTTGGTGATTGAAAAACGTGGCGGCAAACGGTTCGAGTTGACCCGCATTGATGCCGGCCCGGCGAATTTCAATGAACAGATGGACCAAATTTTCCGGGAAATCCCGCCGGAAGGGAAGCGCGTCAAGACGAACCTGGCCCGCCTGCTGCTGGAGGATCGGGAATGATCGTCTATTGCGACACCAGTTGGCTGTTGAGTTATTTGAACGAAGACGACGAGAATCATGCCCTCGCCCGTGCGGCGGCCGGGAAGTTGGCGGGGCACGATTTCGTGGTCTGCGAGGTTCACTTGCTGGAATTGCCGGCCGCGATCCGGGCGGCCACGCATCGCGGTCAGGATCCCGTGCCTGAACAGGTGGCTCGCCGCGTCATCAACCGGTTTGACCGCGCCGTGACCGGGAAAATCCTGCTCCGCAAAGAGGTGGATATGAAAGAATCCGTGGCCATGGCCCGCTCGTTGGGGGAAACGCACGGTTGGCAGGAAAGGCACACCACGTTTGACCTCTGGCACTTGGCGGCAGCGTGGTCATTGTCCGCCGGCACATTTTTGACTTTTGACCAACGCCAAGGAAAAATTGCCGCGCTGATGGGCATGAGCCGTTAATCCGGCGACTTTGCCGGGACCTTGGCCAATTTTAAGTGCAAACCTCAGTCGTGGGTAATCATTGTGCCCAGGGGGGCAGTGGGGCGTTGAACTCGACGGGTTCCAAATCTAACGGATGGAGAAATCGCACCCGCGCGGCCTGGAGCCAGAGCGGGGGATCCCCAATGGCCAGGGTTTGAGTGTGGCCGAGTTGCCGGCCGGGAAGATAAGTCTGATCGCCAGACACCGGAAACCCCAGATGCCAGAGATGCACGCGAATTTGGTTCGTGCGCCCGGTCAGGGGACGCGCTTCGAGCAGGGTGGTGCCATCGGCGAAGCGCCGAAGCACGCGAAACTCGGTGCGCGCGACTTGTCCGTGGTGCACATCCACGGTGCGCGAACACTGGTCGCCGGCGCCGGTGCTGATGGGGGCAGCACATTGAAAATGGTCCTCCGGCAATTGGCCCGGCACGCGCGCCAGATAGGTTTTCTCCACCCGCCCGTGCGCGAATTGCTGTTGCAGCTTGCCGGCCATGAGCCGCGTGCGGCCCGCCAGCACCAGGCCGGACGTATTGGCGTCCAGCCGATGCGCCGGGCGGGGTTGCTCCGGATAATAGGCGGCGTTCAGAATATACTGAAGGGTGTTGCGATAATATCTGCCGCCGGCGTGCATCGGCAGCGGGGCGGATTTGTTCACGACGATCAGGGCCTCGTCTTCGTGCAAAATTTCGATGGCGCCATTGACCTCCGGTTCGGTCACATTCGGGAAAAGGTGCTGGTAGCGTTGTCCGGCCCGGACGATTTGGGCGGCCCGCATCGGTTCCTGGCTCCAGCTTACCACGCGGCCCCGCGCCAATTCCGCCTGCCACTCGGCCGCCGAGACATTCGCCACCATGCGTCCCAGGGCCGCCAGCAAGGTCAACCCGTCGCAACCGCCGGGAATATTGAGCGGCTTGAAGTGATCGCGCGGCTGGCTGCCCGGCAGCGGGGTAACCGCGCGGCGGATCGCCGCGTGACGCCCCGCCATGTCTGCCGGTGAATGCAACCTGCCCAGAGTGCGTCTGCCGAATGGCAATTTCAAGAGCAAGCCGCCGGCAGAATTGTGCACGTCGCAACGGACGACTGACGGCGGGAACGGGAAGACGCTAATTACGCGAATTGACGCGAAGGGGAGGGGCCAAACCAATTTTCTATTCTCAATCTTCCATCCTCGGTTTTATCCGTGTCCCTGCGGGGCGCGGCTTCATGCCAGCACCTGGAAGCGCCTGAACGCCAAGCGCTAGCGTTGGCGAAAAACCGGGAATCCTCGGATAATGCGCCCAGACTGATAGTCTGACCCACAGTGACATATGTGCTTATGCGGGACCCCTTCACAAACCAAAAGCCGGACAACCCGCGGAACTCGTGCAGGTCTTCAACCTGTTGCCGGGCATTGCCGTTCCGCTGACGCGGTTCACGCCACGAGTCGGTGGCAGCTCGGCTCATGCGTCGTTAGGGGAACGGGATTAATGGTGCAATGGGGCTATCCCTTTGGCTACTACGATCGGCTTCTGCGCCGTTTTCTAACACCTGCGATTGTGGATCGCCCATTGGGAAGACACTCCATCTGGTGGTGTAGTAGCCAAGGGGATAGCCCTATGGTGCGATATTTTAATTTTCCACCCATACGGCAACAGTCGCATCAAATTTCGGGGGGGTGCTGGTTAAATCGAAGTGAATCTGCCGAACACATACGAACATGGCCTTGCGGTGTTGATGGGACTTTAGGGTGTCGGCTACTTTTGTCAGGATTATGGATATGATTTTGTCTGCTTTTCCCGAAGCTTCGGTCTGGACTGGTTCAACGCCAGCGAAAATGGCCGGCAGGGATTTTGTCGGTATGTTCTCAGAGCTCACAATAAAATAGTCCGCTCTCAGAGCCAATCGTTTGCAGTAGCTGCCGGCCGTTCGCAACTGGTCGTCAATGGTCACTGAAGTGGTTCCATCAGTGCGAACGGAATAAGACACGTCAACACCGCCAACCAGCGCCAGCAATCTTTCGGCATTGGCCTCGGCCCCAAGTTCTGCCATTTCCGCGTGGGATGGACTCGCAGAAGCCATCGGGTAAACACCATAAACAAGTTGTGGTCTGGCCGACAACTCTGCCGGATCACAACCTGCCAGGGCCAATACACTCACAAACACGAAAATGTTTCGTATTCTTAGCATTATTCAACGCTGGTGAATGCCTTGCGCGGTTCAAAAGCCATCATCCGTATTCTTTGGTTTGCTTCCCACCGCTCCATCCAACGTCTGGTCTTGCTGTGGTTCATTGTTCGTTTGCGCTTGAGCCTGTTGGGATTGTTGAGCTTTTTCTTTCTGAGCCGCCTGACGGTCATCGGCCTGTTTCTTGAGGGAGTTGGCGGCGTCTTTACGGCCCTGGCTGTAGGATGCCTGGTCATTCACGGAAGCGGCTTTAGATTCTTCGAGCTGATCTTTGCGGCCCTGTAAACGGCTGTTTTCCTTGTTTCCGGCGATGGCTGCGGCATAGTTGACTTCCTCAGCCGTCCTAGCCGCCTTGACTGCTTCCGGATCAATGCCGCTGATGGTGACCAGCATTTTGATGCCGGTCAATGCATGATTGACCTCAGTCTCATAGACTCTGCCCAATCCATTGATGTTTTGGCCCCTTAATTCCGCCCTGATTGTCTGTGTCAGTGATGCCATGGATTTTTCTTCTTCCTTCTGGTCATCCGTGGTGATCGTTTGAGACATTTCTTCAGCGGTCTTGGCCACTTCGACGTCAGACCGGAGACTCAGGACGGCAACACTGTCCGCTTGCATGCGTGCCACCTCGCGGTTCTTCTCCATTTGCGAGCCACGGCTTGCAATCGGCACCGCGGAAATTCCAAGAAAATGGCGCTGCCCTTTTTCATCCATGAACGTTCTGGGCCCAATCATTGCTCCCAAGTCTTGCCCTTCCAACCATTGATTGAGCGTTGTTCCTTTCTTGGGAGCGTCCAAAACGACATCCTGCCCTTGAATTATTCCCCGGGTCGCTTTTTCAAGCCCCACACTCCAGACCACGGCCACGGCCACGGTATACTTTTCGTTCTTCGCATCCCATGATTCCGTCTGATAAATGCAGGTGGAACCAAACAGGGGCATTTTGGCCAGCTTGCTGATCTTGGTATGAAATGAACGTGTGACGCTGTTCGCAGTTTTTTTAATCTCATCGTTAATTTTTGCCAGTTCTGCTGTCGAATCCTCATAGCGCTTCTTTGCCGTCTCGAGCTTTTGCCGTTTTTCGTCATCTATTTTTTGCACGCTGTAGGTCGAGTCCAACTTTTTGATGGCAGCGTCCATTAGCGCATTAGCCCGGTCACCGGCGGTCACGCCCGCCAGTTCTTCTGACTGACTCTTGTCCACTTCAGCCAGCAAGTCAGCCACCGTTTTCTGTTGAGCTTCGAGCCGCAGCATCAGTGTCTTTTGCTTGTCCCCGAATTCAGCGTTGAGATCGGTGCCTGGCGTCTCGGCTTGCATCAAAACATCCATCTTGCTGTTTGCGTACTCAATGATCTGTGCCCGGGCATCCAGAAGTGCGCGCTCCAAGGCAACTTCACGATCCAGACAAAACTTCTGAGGGTCAATTGACGGCTCTTCCGTATTGAATTCACCGACCCCCATCGCAAAAAGTCGCCCTTTTGAATCCATTTCGCCCAGCGAATAACCATCCTCCTTCAGCCAGGATTCAACTAACGCCTGGGCGGTCATTCCGGCCTTGTAATGCTCCCCGTCGGGGGCGGCTTGGGCCTTTTGGATCGCTTCCACACCGCCATCACCTTTCACATTAACTTGAACTTGCGGCGTGTCCGGTTGAGCACTGGGCTCGGCATACGCCTGAGGCAGCAGAGAAACGGCCGCCACGAGACCGGCAGCGACGGCGATAATTTGGGTGAGGTGAATTTTCTTCATAGGTGTTTATTTGAATAGGGCATCAACTGGACTGGATAAACTAGGTGCTTTGGTGATTTTTGGCTGGGATTCCGCATTTGCTTTGCGGCAAATGTTGTCCGCTAAAATGTCGGATTTGTGTTCCAAGACGCTGGCATAGGATACTTTTGGCAGAACCCGTTGAATCTGGACGCGACCCACTAACATTTCTTGGTAGCCCAATGATTCACCGGTGGAGTGATCGGTCATTCGGTCTCCTATCTGAAATACGTCATAGACATCGCCAGGCTGAATTGCTTCGCCGCCGCGATCCAGGATCACGGTATTACCATTGCCAATTCCAGAAATGCGAATGGGATAAATTGTGTCGAGGATTCGATTGGCCATCATTTTTCCAGCCGAATCAAAGACCACCCCCTGCGGATCCTTTCCGTTTAGATTTATGTTGTGAAAACAGTTTAATGGGAAGTCGGCGGCAAGGACGGTTTGACGCGTATCAACTTGGATAACCCGCAGTCGGATCAGCCCGCTGCAAGTGCGGATGTTGGCAGTCATGGTGCCAACGGCCATCGTCTTGATCCCAATTTGGAATCCATCACAGATTCCCACCGCAAGAAAATCTGCTCCCAACTGGTTCGCCTTTGCCAGAGCCGATTGAAGCGTATCATTGAGTTGGCCTTTGCCCGAATCAATTTGGTCCTCTTCTTTCTTAAATGTCTCGTCAACAATGGCAAATTTCCGGCTGGAGGTAAGATAGGTGAGCAGGCTTTGTCGAAAGCCTTCACTCAACGTCTCCTGAGAAACCGATTGTCCGTCAATATTTCCGTCGGCGTTCGCGTGAAAGCTCATAACGGCCATGGTCTTGCGTGTCGCATGTTCCCCTGCGTCGGTGATTTTGGCGACCGTTACGCTTAGTTTCACCGTATACGGTACGCCTTCGGTTTCTCGGATTATGTCCCACCCAGTGATGGCCCCCTTGGAAATTTCACCGATTCGGGAATTGAAATTCTGTTGCTCACTTGAGGATGATGCGGTGTCGGTGCTCTTGGTCACGGAAGCCAATCGGTTTGCGGTTTCCACATCCATGGCGATTCCATTGGCTTTGGAAACGGCTTCAATGAGCGCATCTTGGATGGCATCTTTGCGGGAGTTTCCTGAGCCCGTGGCGGTCACAGTCTTGGTTTGCACGTCGGCGCAAAAACCGGTGGTGGAAAAGCAACAGAGAACGCTGGCTAACATCCAAATGAACAACCATGGGGCCACGCAGGACTGCCTTAGGATTATCATATTTTAGAGCGGGCAGGAGGCGCGGGGCCTCCCACCTTCGCAAGATCGGCTTATTGGGGTTTGAATTCTGTGTCTTCAGGTACGTCAATTGCCTTGGCCTTGCAGAGTTTTCGGGAATCGGACAGCAGTCCGAGAATGGTGTTCCCGTCCTTGGCGCAACTTGCGGCTAATCGCACCAAGTCCGGATGAAGGGCCAATGCCTTGGGGTCTTTATCGGTCACGTGTTTGATCGCCAAGGCCGTCGGGGCCGAAACCGCCACAAATTTGCCGCCTCCTGAAAGCAATTTCTGGTGCGCCTGCTTGAGGGTTTCCTTTTGTTCGGGAGACATATTGAGCTTGTCTGGATCTTTTGCCTGTTCGGCGACTTCCTTGGCCACTTGGTTTACCTTTTCCATGTCAGCCAAGTCCACCGCACTTTCGTTTTTGCTCTCGGCGCCCGCCTTGTTGTCCTTGATCTTTATGTCCAAGGCTTTGGCGTACAGATCGGCCGCTTCGGCCAAGTCTTTCGCTGCCGGGGTAAAATTCCCAAATAGGTCTTTGGACATCGCGCCCACATCGGGGCCGGCCGCCCCGGCCGCTCCGACGCCGGGCACACTTTTGGTCAGCCCTCCGAATTGTGCATGCGAGGAGACGGTGGTACATAGACACGTGGCGACTATCAGCAATCCTGTGATTCGGTGTTTCATGTTGTTTATAGGTTAGTGTTAACGGTAAATAATTTCAGTATATCCCCTTGGCATTAAGCTTGTCTGCAATTAGTCGGGCCGCCTCTTTTGCGGCCCTGGTTTCGGCCACGGTCTCGGCCTCGGTAGACGACTCACCCAGGCCAGAATATTGAATGGCTTCAATCGAGGCTGCGGTGGTGGCAAAATCCCCCCTGCAATCAATTACTTTGGCATAAACTTGTACATTAACGCGGGTTCGGCCGCTGACCGGATCTGTTTGGGGCGGGGAAATGGTCAAGGTGCCATACCCGTAAAATGGTAACTTTGGGCTCATTTTCGAACAGGCATCAGCCGCATTTTGAATCAATTCCGGATCGACATCGTTGCCGGCCTTAAATGATTCGATGAATTTTTCCACGGCAAATGCCCCGTTACTCCTGTGCCGTACGGTTGCGCTGGGGACGACCTTGAAATTCCTATCCGTCAAAACGGATTCCATGGCGGTGTCAAGTGAATCGCCGGTGGAAACATCGTACGAAATGCGGTCACTGGTTTGGGTGGTGGCCGAGCGACTGATCACAGCGGAATCGGTTTTCAGTGTGATGGCGTTGCCGACGGCAGATTCGCCGGAATTCTGGCTTGCTACTTGAGTGGTGGAATCTACTTTCGACGTGCCGATGACTGCTTCCGGGCCTATGCTTTTGACGGTTATTTGCCGCCGCGCAACAAAAATCAATGAAATGTAATTTTTAGACGTGGTGGTGTGAGGCAGCAGCAGATCAATGGCACTCACATTGACGGTGCCGATCACGGAGAGCGTCAACGTTTTATTGGGCTTGTCGTAGTCTTGGGCAACCAGACTAACACCAGATACAAGTGCGTCGGTTGCAGCATTGATCTTGTCGCGTATTCCCTCCAAAAGTTGCTGTCTGGGTCCTTCAGTTTTCTCGACATAGGCATTCAGAATCTGGGACTTCGCCAGCGCCAGTGCGTTGGTCATTTCAACATCGGATGGTTTGCTCCGCTTGCAGGGGAAGGAATAGTTCACTTGTACGCATGTGGACTGACTCTCCTGGGCGAGACCCGGTTGGCCGATTGCGAACAACAGAAGGCCAAAAAGCAGGAATTTTACCATGGAAGGGGTGTTTGTTGGTGCTGCCACAGGGCCGGTTATTTTTTCAGGGTTTCCGCGAGAGACAACCACGTCAGATTATTTGCGTTGAGGGCCATAAAATTTTTTGCGAAACCGTTTTCGATCGCGGCCCGATAGTACAAGCTCAATTGTTCGGGAGTCTGGTCGTCCGCATGTTCCGGTTTAAAGACGCGATTGATGCCGTAACCCCACTTGGTGTTAAATTTAATTTTTCCATTTTCGGTGAAATTCACTGAGGCCACACATCCAAACGTTTTGGCCACCTGACTCGAATTGGAGGCGCTTTTGATCACATAATTCCCGGCTTGTGAAAATTTTGCCTCCGCGATTACCGAAGGTGGATTTACGGTCAGGGTTTGCTCCCCACTGATGCTATCCGGCAACCGGCTTTTATCCGCAAACGGTATGGTCATTGTGGAAATGGCCCCCTCGCCGTCGGTGGTCGGAACAATGTTGATTCCAAATTTTTCGCTGAGACTGTCTCCGATTCGGTTCGCAAAGTAATTCCGCCACAGGCTTCTGGCCAAATCGTCGTGGATATTCAGCGCCAATGCGGTCTGGTCATCGAAAGCCGCGGGCACCACCTGGAGATTTCGGAAATTGCCCTTTAATCGCACCGGCAAATTTGCATATTTTATGGCCGCCTGACTTGCCAGGCTTGACGCCAGTTCCTCACTGCCTACCAGTGTTTTTCTCACCAAGCTTTCGATCTGGGAATCCGGCAATGGTTCAGACCCGGGCATGGCGGAAATTTCGTATATCGCACCCAGGGGCGAACTGGAAACAATAATTCGGTCTTGGAAATCAAACACGATCAAGGAAGCCGCAATCGTCACCTGACCAAACCTTTTATTCTCGTGTTGCGCCAAAGTGATGTCTTCGGACTCTAATACACAACTGGCGACCAATCGGTCACCCCGGCTGAAGTTGAATTGCTTTCCTATCAAAAGGGCACAGGAAGCGTTCGTTACCGTCTGTAGGCACCGGGTTAACGTTTCTTGCAAGGCATCCAAAACGGATTGTCGGCTCGTATACGGGAATAGACTCGAACGATCTTTGTACTCGCCCTTAAATGATACCCCGCCCCACGCGACGTGCTCAACCGCTTTAAGCGGGATACACAGTGAAAATGAAATGAAAGCGGCAAAACAAACCAATTTAGCCAAACGGCTTCCGTAAATCACCGTGCCGATTAGAGTGGTGGCGCCCGCGTTCTGAGCCCGCCAGGACAAGATAATCTGGCGGGCTTCGGCCGATCCCGTGTGCCCACCACTGCATTCAGAAGCCAAGGTATTTAGGTGCTCTTTCATTTTCTGTCTGCCGTTTCACGCCATTCCGCGTAAAATCCCGCCGAAAGCAATCCTGATTGGCCGACAATGTCCTGATTCCAAAGTTGATGCGTTTAATTCGCCGAAAGCCCACGATGTCCTATCCCGTCCTGGCAAGCCTGAAGGCCTACAGGGATTGAACACCAGTTCCTGCCAACCAAACAGAGCCCAATCCCTCTGGTGGTCTGCCCCATAACCGTGCAGGCAGAAGCTCACTATTGGACATCTATCTTTTTCCTGACCACAATAATCGAATTTGCATCCGCCTTGCCTGATGGCAGCAGAATTGAGGCCAAGGAAAGCTAATTTTCCCAAGAGGTTCCGATGTGAAGTAGTGAACTAAACGATCCCGATAGTGTGTGAGCTTAAAATGGTGTGTCTTCAAATGCGTAGCGAATCTTGAAATCATTCGCCCAGGGACAGGGATCGTGAAAATCCCCCAAGGATTCGAAGTTTTCCTCCGATCTTGAGAAATTCAAGGCTACCATGATGACATCGTTCTTCAACGTCTTCAAAAGCGTGGTGTTGGCCTTTAAGTCAAAGACGCTCGTTTCACCCATGTTCGATTTTGGCGTTGCAACTGGTCTTGCCCATAGACGAAGCCCTCCAACGATACGAAAGCTCATTGACCAAGGCTCAACGAGATGTCCCTGAATGCAACCTGTCCAGAGTGCGTCTGCCGAATGGCAATTTCAAGCGCAAGCCGCCGGCAGAATTGTGCACGTCGCAACGGACGACTGACGGCGGGAACGGGAAGACGCTAATTACTCGAATTGACGCGAAGGCCCATTCTCCGTCCTCAATCTTCCATCCTCGTTTTTATCCGTTTCTCAGCAGCGGGGCGGCTCCATGTCGGCACCTGGAAGCGCCTGAACGCCAAGCTTTACCGTCGGCGGAAAACCCAGGAACCAGCAGATAGTGCGTACAAAATATAGTTTGACCCCTAGATGATCCCGAGACAAAATTAATCTATCAGATTTTGAATTGGATAACCAACAGAATGAAGCTGTGGAGATTACAGAGGCAAAAGGAATATGTGGTCGGTTTACATGAAACATAACTGAGAAAATGAACTACGATCACAAACGCGGTATCAAAGATCGCGTTCCCGTCAAAGTGAAAGAAGGAGAGCTGGCATGAGTGTCATTGTTTTAAAGGCTCAATCTATTGGCTCCATCCGGCGTTTTGTCTCACGCTTTACTTCGCGTGACGGTCTTAAGGAACTGTTGTTGGAAGCAGGCGCTAATGCCGACCGCGTCTTAAATCTAACTGTGACCAACCAGACCAGGTCTTCTGCTTATCTCTCAATGGCTGAACTGCTCAATCAGGGGTTCGATACCATCTATCAGGATTTTGATAAGCCCGAGGCCGACGGAATTGTGATTCGAATGATCGGTCTATTGTTGGTGCGGGGAAAGGGTTCTCAATTTCTTGAGGTACTCCCTGAGCTGGAGCAGGGATTGTCGTTCAGTGGTTTAACGATCGCCCAGGTTCAACAAGCCACGACGGCGACCACCGCGCTCGAAACGGCCTCACAGCAGGCTCAAGCTGCGCAACTCACAGAGGCCACAGAACTCATCGCAAAGGGGCTTCGGCGATTGACAACTGACCGGCCTGGTGCGATCACCGCTTGCACGGCTGCTGCCGAGTCTGCCTGTCGGATTGTTTTGGAACGTTTTAATCTCCCATTACCCGCCGGAAAAACGCTGCCGGATTATCTCCAGACCATTTGTCAGCAGACGAACATCGAAGCCCTCGCGCGGGTCGGCGGCGAAGACACCCGAAGGATTTTTGGCTCTCTGCGTGGTTTGACTCAAAGTCTTTATCAAGCTGCGCACCAGCACGGCGACCGGCACGCACATGGCCAAGACGCAGTTGAGCCATCACCTTTCACTGCAGATCTTCTCGTGTCCGCATGTGCGGCGCTGACCACCGTAATTGCCGGTACCCTCGCACGCGGCGAACTCCAAGCTACTCATTTGCATACCCCCACAACATAGACGCGGTCAGCCCATAGATTTGGTCGTTTTGGATTGACCGGGATAATTTCTTGAAACTGAATTCACTTCCCGCTCAACCGTTTACGCATTTCGCGTTAGCCGCTAACTTTGAGTTTCCGCCAACCCGGCTATAATCGCCCTGGCTGGGAAACCGCTCCGCCACGATGAGCCCGCACGCTCACAATCGAGTCCGGCTCCGGACGGTTCGCCCCCTCGGCGTCCGCCCGCAAGAATTCTTTGTCTCTGCCACCAAGGCATCGTGCCATTTCCCCTTTTTAGCCTTCAGCCTTCAGCCTTTAGCATTTCCTGCGGCTTCCCCAAAAAAGCCCTCAATTTCGTTCGCAAAAATCTGCGAAAACCCCAGCAAAAACCCACATCGTCAACCCTCGTCAAGCCTGAATTCCTTTGGGCTCCCCCCCGGGATGGGCGAAGTGAAGTCAATATGAACAGGATCAACAGGATACGGAGTGCAAGGGGTGGAATGAGCGGCAGCGGAAGCGGGGCTTTGCGGGATGCCGAAGGACATCAATGGCTGCGGATTGCGGCACGGCCCCATGCCGGCATTTGGAAGCGCCTGAACGCCAAGCTCTAGCGTTGGCGGACGCCCGGGAATCCTTGAATGATGTGTCCAAACTATGGCCGCCCTCTCAGCTCCGTCGTCCCTTCAGGACGAATTCCCATTTGTTGCGTTACCAGACACTGGCGTGTCTGGCTAACTTCCGGTGCCCTTCCAGGGCCGGGCGGATGTGTCGCGGGTCGAGGCGGATGGCGGCAAAGAATTTTGGCTGACAACCCGTTTGGGTGTGAGGTCAAACGCAGGATTGCCAACCATCAAATTTGCGGTAAGATGTGATTAACGCCATGAACAGTCCGTAAAAATATTGGGAATGCCGTTCATGGCCTCGGAGGAGGCCAAATATGAACACGCGTATTGTTAGTTTGACTGGGTCCGGATGGCTTTTAGCCGCTGTTTTGCTTGCCATCCCCGCTGGCGCCCAACCCGCCAACACGGTTACCAACCTTATCACGTTCGATGATCTGCCAGACCTGACCGGCATTCCGGACGGTTATGGGCAATTGGATTGGTCGGGACTGGAAACCATCACCGCCATTGGCGATGGTTATTCGGTCGGTGTGATCTCGCCCCCGAACTGCGCCTTCAATCCCTACGGGTATGACGCAACCATTAGCAAACACGCACCATTCAACTTGGTGTCAGCCTATCTCACGTCGGAAGCCGTCCCGACGATGAGCCTGGAAGTGCTCGGCAGCGCCGGGACCAACGTGCTTTATGACCAAACGTATGACTTGAATTACACGAGTGCCACGTTGGTTACATTCAATTACACCGGAGTAACGAAAGTCAAGTTTCTGGGCACGGACGGCGAACCGTTTGTGATGGATAATCTGACCGTCGCTTCGACCGCCTTCACCAACACCACACCGCCCGTGCCGCCTGTGTTGCCGACGAATGCGGTGGCGGCGGTGACGAATGTCCTGGGCTTTGATGATTTGCCCGACATGTCTGCGGTGCCGCCGGGTTATGCGGGCCTGAATTGGTCGGGTTTTGACGTGCTTAGCGAGTTGGATCCGTGGTTTGGCGCCGGCTACGAGAATGGCCTGGTCTCGCCTGCGAATGTGGCTTTCAACCCTGGCGGCTGCAATGCCGGGATCAGCGCCGGCACTCCGTTCAACTTGGTGTCCGCCTACCTGACGGCCGGGGTGACGACGATGAGCGTGGAAGTGGTGGGATATGTCAGCAACTATTTGGCGTATGACCAAAGCTACGCCTTGAGTGAAACCGCGCCGACCTTGGTTACATTTAATTTTTTGGGCGTTACGCGCGTGTCGTTCATCCCGGAGCCAATGACCCAGTTTGTGATGGATAACCTGACCGTATCAGGGAATAATTTACCGCAACTTCCCCCGCCGTCCGCCGGCAGTCCGGCGACCAATGCCAATGCGATGGTCAATCTGGGAACGGTGGTCGCCCCAGCCATCGGGCATGAATTTTCTTCCTGGAACCTGCCCGGGATACCTCCTCCCATTCCAGCGACAGTGTATGATTTTCTGGTGGACCAGAGCCAGACCAGCGGCGGTGGCGCGGTTTTGCCGTCGGTGCAAGTGAACTTTGACACCAACAACCAGTTTGAATTGACGATCGCGGCCCCGCCGGGCATGCAATTCGTCGTGCAGGTGCCGCCCGGCCAGGCGGCCGCCTTGGTCGGGGACTTACAGTGGGATGCCTTTGAGAGCGGTTCCAGCAGTGACGGTGCGACGACGGTGAGCTTTGCGGGATTAAGCGGAACCGCGCCCGACCTTGGCCCGCTGTCGGCGGTCCTGTCCCCACAGCACAACTTTTTTGGTTACAATAATCTTTATTCCACTCCGTTCACGAACGTTTTCTCCTTTATGTCCATGACGTTGACGGGGACGGTGCCCTCGTTGAATGTGGAATCGGGAACGCTGGCCTACACACCCGAATCCGGCAGCAGCCTGGGCTTCAGCTATGACACAACGGCGACCAATGATCCCGGCCCCTTCGTAACGCTCGAAGCGGCGCCCGGGCCGGGTATCAGTGCGGCCCTGCTCGGGGTGGGGATCAAGGTACAACCGAACGGGGACGTGACGCTGACCTTCGCGGGCACGCTGCAGAGTTCCACCAATTTAAGCCAGGGCTTTACCGATGTGCCCACCTATCCACGCGGGCAATACACGATCCCCAAATCACAATTGCAGGCCACCGAACATTTTCGGGTCAGGCAGTGAGCCGGAGATTTTTGCATCAGCGGCCTGATTTAGCCTTGTGAACTGGCCTGACTCAATGGCAGGCTCGTTCAGGCGCCAATTGAAGGCACGCTCAGAATGTCAGCAAAGAAGCCATTAACTGGTGCGAGGCCAGAGGCGCCCGCTCGTGTCAACTGACCCGAGGTGGAATAAAATCAAGCCAAACAGAAAGCGTATGAACCCAGAAAAGCCGTTTAATCGAATCCTCAGGTTTCGTCCGGCCGCCGCCGCATTCTTGGTGGTCATTGGCACCGTTGCGGGCCATGCCCAGGCGCCGGTGCGCCTCAGCCTGCAAACCGGCGTGGTTTTGAGCTGGCCCACCAGCACCAACGATACGTACCAACCCCAATGGTCGCCCGATTCCGGCGCGACCTGGAACGCGCTCGGCAGTGTCCTGCCCGGCGGCGGCACCACCAACACGCTTTACGATCCGATGCCGAGTGGCGCGCGCAGTTATCGGGTCCTGCAAATGGTCCCCGGCACACCGCCGACTCCGGCGGCCATTGTGAATGGCGGATTTGAATCCGGCAGCGGCAGCAGCGCCAGCAACTGGACCGTCACCACGGCGGCGGGCGGTCCCGTGTACGGAGTGAGGACGAATGACAACCCGCACAGCGGCTCGGAGAATTTTGAAGTCTATCTGGCCAGCA
The DNA here is from genome assembly GCA_964532525.1 of uncultured Bifidobacteriaceae bacterium. Classification (GTDB taxonomy): domain Bacteria; phylum Verrucomicrobiota; class Verrucomicrobiia; order Limisphaerales; family UBA11358; genus UBA11358. The sequence continues at coordinate 24,735 of CAZHIM010000030.1, read as the reverse complement.
TCGGGGCCGGTCCGGTATTGGCTTTTTCCCAGGCCAGCGTGCCCGTGACCGGAGGGACCACCTACCCCTTCACCTTTTACGCCGATGCCTTGGCCGGCAGCGCGGGGTATAACGCCCAGTGGCAAATCCAGTGGAGCACCGGCGGCAGCACCGGTTACCACACCTACACGCCGGGAATCAACACCTACGCTTGGATCAGCAACTCGGTGACCGCCCCGGCCGGAGCCACCTCGGCGACCGTCTCGTTCTACAACGCCGGCGCGGCCAGTTCCAGCCAGTCGGCCACGATAGATATTGACGATGTCGCGCTCGGGTCGGCCGGTGGCAGCCCCGGCACACCGGGCGTCACCAATGTCCTGGCGGTGGCCATCCAACCCGTGGCCGATGTGAGCTGGTCCACGACCCTGGGCATCCAATATCAACCCGAATGGACCACCAATGTCGCCGGCAATTGGGCAACCAACCTTCCCCTGGTCACCGGCGATGGCAATATAGATTCATTCATGGTGCTGATGACCAATAATCCGCTGTTTGTCCGGCTTTATATTCCGGCCGTAGTCGTCTTGCCCCCGTCGAATCTGCAAGCCATTCCGTCGGGAACCACCAATACCCTCGACCTTACTTGGAACGCCAGCGTCTCGCCCGGGGTGACTGACTACTTCCTGACCTATAGCAACACCAGCACAACCACGACAAATTCCATCAACCTCGGGCTGGTGACCAGTACGGTCATCTCCGGCTTGACGGCCGGCGACACTTATTGGGTGTCGCTCATCGCCATCTCTCCGAACGGGCAGAGCCAGGCGGACACCATCCAGGCCACCGTTTCCACCAACACCAGTGGGGTGGTATGGTTGGAGGAATTTACCAATAGCGTGATTGATCCCAATACGTGGACCTATGACGTGGGCGGCAGTGGCTGGGGCAACGGCCAATTCGAATATGACACCGCCCAGCACCAGAATTCTTACATCACGAACGGGAATCTGGTGATTGAGGCGGACGCGGCCAGTTACATGGGAAACTCGTTCACGTCCGCGCGGATGCTCACCCAGGGACGGTTCGAATTTCTGTACGGCAATCTCGAAGCCCGGATCAAGTTTCCCGATACGGCCAATGGGCTGTGGCCCGCCTTTTGGATGATGGGCAATAACTCCGGGGCCATTGTCTGGCCCGAGTGCGGGGAAATAGACATTGCCGAGATGGGCGCGGCCGCCGGGATTGTCTCGAATATCCAGCAGGAACTGATTGACTGCGCGATCCACTATGCGGATACCAATGGCAACGCGGTGAATGGCGCGGCGTGGCTCACCGCCCCGGAAGATCTCAGCCAAAATTACCATCTCTACCAGATGTCATGGACGCCGACGAACCTGACGTTTTCGCTCGACAACGTTCCCTTCGGCTCGTGGGATACCGCGGGCATACCCATGTTTCAGCAGCCGATGTTTTTAATCCTGAACCTGGCCATCGGCGGCTATGACCCTTCCTATACCGGGGTGTACAGTCCCGCCGCGGTGACGGCCCCATTCCCGGCCACGCTGGAGGTCAATTATATCAAGCTCACGGCCAATCAATACACGCATGTGTATTTCGGCAATAATTCCGCGGAAACCGGCAATTTCGGGGTGTATGCCGGAAGTACACCGGTCAACGATTCCCTGACCTACGGGACGGGCTTGGAGACGAATTTTAACTACAGCAATCTGGCCGCGCTTTATCTCTGGAATAACCTGACTACGAACGCCAACCCGCCGGCGCCCTCCGAAGGTTCCGCCTGCTGGTCGTTCAATATCGCCGCGGGCAATTGGTTTGGCATGGGGGCGTTTGTTCCCAATTTCCGGAACATGATGAATTACTCGGACGGCTATCTGCACTTTGACATTCAAGCCACCGCCGGAGACACCACGCCCATGGAAGTGGGCATCGCCAGTTCCGTGGCGGGCGACAGCGGGCCATTCTTCCTGCCCCTCGGCAGCGACTCGAGCTCGGAGTTCTGGTTCCCGCGTGACGGCCAATGGCATTCCCTGACGATCCCCTTGAACCGATTCGCCAACACCGATTTCCACACCGTGAATCAATTTTTCGAGATTGCCAGCACGGCCAACCCCGCCGCGCCGCTGACCCTCTCCATTGACAATGTCTGGTGGCAGCCCAGCGTGGCCCGGGTGACCCCGCAGAATGGCAATTTCGGTGTCTATACGGAGACGGCGACTAATATGAATGCGGGAGCATTTACGGTGGGTGTGCAAGGCAACTTCTTCGTCTGGGGGAACACGATGGTGACCGCCACCCAACACCCCTATAATGGTGACACCAACGATATCAGTCTGGTCGCTGCGCCCGGGATGACGTGGTCGGGGATGGCCTTTACCCCGAACGTAAAATACAACCTGTCGGCGTTCCAATATACGAATTGCAATTTGGTGTTCGCCATGAAGACCGCGTCCACCACGCCATTCATGGTGGGCATGCAGAGCGGCGATCTTAGCGGGGTGGGGCAAAAGTGGATCAACTTCGGGGGACCGGGCAGCGATCCCTACGGATTGGTTCGGGACGGTAACTGGCACGTGGTTTCCATCCCGATGTCCGCGTTTGGCCCGGAAGTGGACCTGACCGCGGTCAGCGAGTTCTTTGAGATTTTGAGCACTGCGGGGCCGATCTCGAGCATCGAGTTGGATGACATCTATTTTTCCAACGGCGGAGTGGCTTCACCGCCCGCTTCCCCGCCAGACCAATAGAATATCAAATGTATAGGTGGCGGGACTCGCCGGAACCGGTAACTTCCGCTGGCTCGGGGTATCGAGAAGCGGCGCTTTTTTTCCTCCGCCCTGAGGCCACCTTGACCGCCTGTCCCGCCTGTGTTATCGGTTTTCGGCGTCGGTAATCGTCATAGGCACAAGGTGGAGCGGGAAATCCTGTTGAGCTTCTCTTTACTGCGGAGTGGTCACCGATGCCAAAAGCAAATCATCATGAATGAAATCATCCTGATGGCCCATGTCTTGTTCGGGGTCGCCTGCCTGCTGGTGGCCGTCTGGCTGTTGGTGGACGTCCTCCACGCCAGCGAGGCGAACCTCGCCCGCATTCGCCGGCTGAGCTGGGCCGCGGCCGGCTGCATGTGGATCGCCTTTCTCATCGCCGGCTACTGGTACGTCACCAAATATCCCGCGGACAAGGCCGTCATCCTCAAAGGCCCGTGGCCCTTTGCCCACACCTTCTTCATGGAAACCAAGGAGCATCTCGTCATCCTGCTCCTGCTGCTGGCCAGCTATCTCCCCATCGCCGCCGCCAACGACCTCGCCGCCAGCCGCGAGGCCCGCCGCCTGGTCCTGTGCCTCACCGCCGCCATGGCCGGGCTGGCCTTGTTGGTGGAAGGCCACGGCGCCATCATCGCCGCGGGCGTCAAGCTGGCGTTGCTCGCCCAACCGCATTGAACCCAAACCCTATGAACCGCAACCTCGGAAAATACACCGTCTCCTTCGGCCTCTCCCTGGCTTTGTGCAGCGTCCTCAACGCCCTGCTCGTCGTCGCCAAGGAAAAAAGCCCCGCTGTCGCCGCCGCCATGCAGCGGCTCACCGGCCATCATTGGATCACCCACAGCGCGGGCGTCGTCCTCCTCTTCGTGCTTTTCGGCTGCCTCTTCTCTCTGCTCAACGGCGGACGCGGACCCCAGCTCGGCCCCAACCGCTTGCTCGGTTTCGTGGCCGGCGGCGTCCTCACGGGCGTTTTCCTCATCCTCGGCTTCTACTTGGTCGTGGATTGAAAAATTCACCTGCGACACCGCCTGTTCCATTTCTGGAGCCAGCCGCGCGCCTGAGGCCGCCCCGCCCGGGACCGGCGTCCCCCGCCGGGCCAAAATTAGATGGAAAAATCGCCCCGCATTGTGGAATATAAAATCATGTCAGAGACCCAGAATGGTGCCGTGCCGGTCCCGTCCCTGGAGGAAATCCAGAAGGGCTGGCATGACCTCACGTTGCGCGTGCAGCAGTCGGAGTCCGAATGCCGCGCCTTGGAACAGGAAAACAAAGCCCTCCGAGCCCTCGTCGCACGTGTCGTCGAACACCGCAAAAAATCCCACGGCGAACTCGTCAACCTCATCACCACCCTCGTCACCAAGCTCCCCATCAACGACGTCGGCGTCATCGTCTCCCGCCTCGTCGAACACAGCGCCGCCGTCAACGAGGTCAGCGCCGCCCTCATTCAGGGCAAAAATGAGGAAAATCTTCTCCAGCCCGCCATTCTCCGCGTCATGGACCAGACCAAGCGGGACCTCGCCGCCGCCATCAAGCCCCTCGTGGATGAACTGATCCGCCTCGAAACGCCCCTCGACCCCGCCATGCTCCGGGCCCTCCCGGAAAAGCCCGCGTCCTTCTTCACCCCCGCCAACATCCGCGCCAGCCGCGCCTTCGTCAAAGGCCAGGTCGCCCGCGAACAAATCATCAAGGAATTCGGCGATGAGGCGCTCGTCTTTTTCAAGGATCTCACCACCGATCCCAAACACAACCCCCGCCCCAAGGCCGATGAAATCCTCCTCGGCTTCAAAGGCGATTTCGATCAGCTCTTGCAGCAGCACCCGGACGCCGTCGCCGCCCGCCGCGCCGAACTCGTCGCCCTCCAAAAACGCATCCGCCAAAGCCGCGACTCCCGCGCCCAAAAAATCGCCTTTCTCAAGCTCTCGTTCATCCTCGAGCTGCTGCACTATTACAACAACCAGAGCACCGAATCGCCCGACGTGATCTTTGCCCAGCGGCTGCCCCCGCTGGTCGAGCAGCTCGTCCTCACCAGCGAGCACGACACGCTGGACGAAAACCTCATCAAGCAGGCCGAGGAACTGCTCGCCTTCATCATCAACGCCGACTACCGCCAGGCCGTCATCAACAACTTTGGCAAATCCGGCGGCGCCTCCCGTTCCCTGCGCTTCGTCCTCACTTTTCGCTCCGGCCTGTTTACCGAACACGACCCCACCACCCTGGATTTCGTGAGACATCTCCTCACCCTGCAAAAAACTCCCGCCGCCGGCCCCATCGCCGCCATTCTCCACCTCCTCAACCCCGAGGCCCAAAAGGTGATCGTCCGCGCCATCCTCAATTCCGAACGACTCCGCCGCGAGGATGCCGAACCCCTTGCCCGCGAGCTGATCCAGGAGCTGGGCCTCCCCGAATTGCCCCTCTCCCGGTCCGAAAGCGCCAGCAAAACCCAGATCAGCGCCTGGGACATCATCAAGGAGCTCATCGCCCACCACGCCTCCCCGAGCGAGATCACCAGCGCCATCCGCAAGCAGCTTCACGCCAAGTACGACGCCGACGAAGTCAAGCAAAGCTGGCTCGTCCTCGCCGAATCCGAGCCCATGGCCCTCGTCCGCGTCTTCTGCCTCCTGCCCTACCTCCCGGATGGCCAGACCGACCCCATGGCCCGGGCGGTCCTCGAATCCTACGCCAACCGCCTCACGCATGAGAAATACGCCGCCACCTACAACCGCGTCGTCCATGCGCTCAAAAACATGTACAAGGTCAAGAACGACAGTCCGGCCCTGGTCAATTTCATCGCCCTCATGAAATGGGTGGACCCCGCCTCCGCCGAAAAAGTGGCCAAAGACATTGGCATGTCGGCGGCGTGACGGGCTAGGGCGGCAACCCGGAGGGATTGCCGGAAATTAGCCGGGGGTAAAGCGACCACCGGGAGCGCCACCCCCGGTACGCGAGGAAAAGAATTAATCCGCCCCGGCAGGGGCGGAGGAAATCACCACAAATACCGTTCATCGAACTTCACGCCGCTCAACTTCAAGAACGCCAGATATTCTTCCTGAAAAGTTTTCTTCGCGTGATGTTTTTCCTGCCCCGCAATGTAATCTGTCACCGTCCCTATCAATGAAACGCTGACGGTAAATGCCCCGTAACCATCTTGCCATTCAAAGTCCCGATCGCCGATTTCATTCATGAATCCACGCAGACGATGTCCGGTTCAAATCGCACATGACATCCGCCAACCGATGTGTGGCGCGGATTCCCAACAACAAATGAACGTGGTCCGCGACGCCGCCGATGGCTTCTGGGACCACGTTGATCGTTTTTGCGGCGCCGCCAAAGTAGGCATGCAGGCGTGGACGCCAAGGGAGCTGGATTAACGGGCGTTGATGCTTTGTCCCAAAAATGACGTGGACGTGCAGGCTCAAATGGGTGGAGGCCATGGAAAAATATTGTCCAGCAGCCCTCCGGGCTGCAATAAATTAATGGGGCCTTTTCCGGGGGCGTTGCCCCCGGCTAATATCCAGAACGCTTCCAGCGTTCCCTGCCAGCGTCCCTGAAACAGCCGGTCACCTTTGGCCAGATCCAACCATTGTCTCGCGATGCTCGCCCGTCCACGAATTCCCCCTTCCTTTCACCGCAGAAACTCCCCCTCCAGCGTCTGCATCAGATCGTTCACCGCCAGCATCAATTCGCCCCGCTGCTCGGCCGCGCCGGCCACCGATAAATCCACCGCCGCCCGCATCGCCTCCCCGTACCGATGCGTCAGCGCCATCTGTTCATCCCGCTGTCCGCACGCGCGCAAGAGCCCCCGCACCCGTTCCGCCTGCGCCTTCGCCCGGACGATTCGCTTGAGCGCCGCTTCCGCCGTCATCTCCCCGCCCTCCACCCGCTTCAGCAAACCGCACGCAAACTTCCGGCATTGCGTCGGCCGGTCCGCGTAAATCTTGCAGAACTTCCCGTCAAAACACGCGCACGGCTGCGCAAACGCCAGCTTCGTCTTCGTTTTCTGCTCCACGGTCAGCCCCAATTCCGTCAGCCGCCCCGCATCGTCCCCCCGGCGCAGCTCCACGTCCGCAAACAGCACGCTGTCGCAGCACAAACCGCAATGCACGCACAGTTGCTCCACGCCGCTCGTCTTCATCGCCATAAATGTTTCGGATACTTCCGCGCCAGTTCCGATTTGATGCGCGGATAATGTTCCCGCCAGAAATTCGCCAGATCCTGCGTCACCTGGATTGGCTTCATGCCCGGCGTCAGGATGTGCACCGTCACCGGCACCCGTCCCAGCGCGACCTTCGGCGTCTGGTTCACGTCGTAGAGGTCTTGGATTCGCAGCGAGATGAACGGCGCCTTGCCGTCCTCGTAATTCACCTTCGGCGTCCGCCCGTTCGCCAGCGTCAGCCGCTCCGGCGCGTGCTGGTCCAGCAGCGCTCGCTGCGCCTCCGACAGCCACGACATCACCACCGGCTTCACCTCGCGCTCCTTGATGTCCTTGTAGCTAACCGCGTCCAGGCAGAGCTGCTCGATGATGTTCTGTTTGTCCGCCTCCGTGATCGCCGGCAACTGCAAATCCGCGCATTCCCGGCACAATAAATTCAGCCGCGCCAGCCACTGCTCCACGCCATGGTCCCACTTTGGCAGCAGCAACCGCCCCGCCAGCACCTCCGCCGCCAGCAGCCGCGCCGCGGCCTCCGCCGGGGGCGGGTCAATCCGCTTGGCTGCCAGCGCCAGGCCCCGGAACCGCAACAGCTCCGCCGCCAGCACCCGCCGCTGCTGCGCGTCAAATTCCACGTGCACGTCGCTCCGCACGTCCTCCGGAAACAGCTCCCGCAGCCACTCCACCTCAATCGCCGTCGCCAGCGACAAAATCGTGTTCACCTCCCGGTCCCGCCCTTCCACCTCCCGGATTTCCGCCGCCACCAGCAGCGGACTGTGCTGCACCCGGCTCTCCCGCGCCAGCACCCCCCGCCGGCCGCGCACCAGCTCGCACCGCAGCGTCCCCTCGTCCAGCCGCCGCGCCACCCGGTCGCTGAACCCGATCAGGATGCACTTCTGCAACGCCTCGTCTTTCACTTCGTTCGGCCGCGTGTCCAGCCCCTCGTCTTTGGCGATCCGCAGAAATTGCTCGAACAGCGGCCCCACCTGCTTCGCCGTCACCGCGTGAATGCCCAGCCGCCGGCACGCTTCCAGCCGGAACTGCTGGTTCACCGCAAAACTCCACGCCCGCATCACCACCCAGAAATCCGAGGTCGCCTGCTCGCCCAGCAAATCCTCCCGCGCCGCTGCCGCCTCCCGCCCCGGATTGCGGAGCAGCAGGTCGCGCCCCTGCGTCAGCGCCGCCACCAGGCACGCTTGGTGCACGCAATGGTATTCCTGCGCCGCCAGCAACATCCGCGCATACCGGGGATGCAGCGGAAACGCCAGCATCTTCCGTCCCACCGGCGTGATCTCCAGCGGCCCGCCCGCGGCCGCCGCCTTCAGCGCCCCCAGGTCCTCCAGCAATTCCTCCGCGTGCGTCAGCGCAATCTCGTCCGGCTTCTCCAGCCACCGGAACTTCCGCAAATCCGCCACGCCCGCCGCCTTCAGCGTCAGCACCACCTCCGCCAAGTCCAGCCGCCGGATCTCCGGCAGTTCGTGCGGCGGCCGCTCGTCCTGTTCCGTGCGCGACCACAACCGCACGCACCGGCCCGGCGCCGTGCGCCCCGCCCGGCCCGTCCGCTGGTCCGCGTTCGCCTGCGAGATTTTCTCAATCAGCAGCGTGTTGATCCCCCGGTTCGCGTCGTACCGCGCCACCCGCGCCAACCCCGAATCCAGCACCAGCCGCACCCCGTCAATCGTGATGCTCGTCTCCGCCACGTTCGTGGCCACCACCACCTTCGGCTGCTCATACCGCGCCACCGCCGCGTCCTGGTCCCGCGGCGGCAATTCCCCGTGCAGCGGCAAAATCACGTATCCCTTCGCCTCGCTCGTGTACCGGATCGCCTCGATCGTCTGCGCAATTTCAAATCCGCCCGGCATGAATACCAGCACGTCGCCCGCGCCGCCCTCCCGCACGAACCGCCTGAACTCCTCCGCCGCCAGCTCCCACGCCGGCGGCCCGTTCAGCCCCACCCGCCGCGCCAGATATTCCACTTCCACCGGATACGTCCGCCCTTCCGACGCCACCACCGCGCACCGGCTGCCGCCCGGCCGCGCCTCGTTCGTGCCCAGGTACTGCTCCAGTTCCCCCACGTTCAGCGTCGCCGACATCACCGCCAGCTTCAGGTCCGGCCGCAATTGTTCCTGCAAATCCAGCGCCCGCGCCAGCGTGATATCCCCATAAAGATGCCGCTCGTGGAATTCGTCAAACAGGATTACCGACACCCCCCGCAGTTCCGGATCAGCAATCAACTGCCGCAGCAACACCCCCTCCGTCACAAAGCGAATCTTCGTCTTCGCCGACGTGCAATTCTCGAACCGGATTTGATAGCCCACCTCCTCGCCCAATTTCACCCCCAGCTCCTGCGCCACGCGGGCCGCCAGCAACCGGGCCGCCAGCCGCCGCGGCTGCAAAATCACCACCTGCCCCGCCCCCAGCAGCCCATGTTTCCACAACATCTGCGGCACCTGCGTGGATTTGCCCGACCCCGTCGGCGCGGACAAGATCAGCCGCCCATCGGTCTCCAGCCGGGCGATGATTTCGTTCTCAATTTCGTAAATGGGCAAAGCCATGAAGCCGCCATGCTACCCGCTCCCGCCCATGGTGAAAAGCCCGGTGCGGCCTTGACCCCGTGAACCTCAAAAGAAACATTCAACACTCGACATTCAACGCCCAATATCGAAGTGCCTGTCGAAGGTTGAATGTTTCTGGCTTCATGGGCAGGGCGAGCTTGCCCTCAACAACCCCGCCTTCTTGGGCCGTTCGATTGGCCCCGGCGTGTCAGCTCGTCAGCTTGTCCGCCCGGCTCAAGTTCCCCTGCGCCTGCTCCACCAGCGCCCGGATGCGTTGCGCATCCGCCTTCCGATGCCCGTGGCTCTTGAACGGATCCGTCCCGCCGCTCGATTCAATCAGGATTTCCGACCACACCAGCCCTGTCCGAATGTGGACCGACGCCACCTTCGAGATGCTGATGCTCATCTCATCCTTGCTGAACCACGACCGCTTGTGGCGCACAATCGCCCGGTCGTTCACCTCGATCACGGTGGGAAACAAATGATTTCCCCGGGTCCAGCGGCTGGCCTTGAAAAATTCCGATTCCATGGTGGCAGCATAATCCACTCCCGCCCCCCGGCAACCCGATTTCTCGCGCCTCTTCCATTCGGCGGGTTGCCCAACGGCCTGACGCGGCTTGCTCTCGCGGCGGTCTGTTGCGAAAATCAATGCCGCTGTATCGTGGGCTTTTTATATATTTTTCTGGTCGTTCTGGCGATTACGGCCGTCGCGCTGATCGCAAAGATTGCATCCCGGCAAGGGGTTGACGCCTTTGGCTTGTCCGCATCGCTTTTCATCGTGGCGGCCATTTTCGGAGCTGTCGTACTGTGGTGGCATTTGCCTGCAAAATTGGCGCCCTGCGCTCTGGTGGTGTCGGCGGTGGCCGGCATTGGCGGCGCTTTTGCCGTGCTGGGGTTCAACTTCGCTGTTCGCGAGGGACATTTCGGGTTTTCGAACGCCATTTACCGGTCTTCATTTCTCATTCCGGTGGTTTACTCGGTGCTGTTTTTGAACGCCTCCCTGAAATGGACGACGGTGTTGGGCATTGGTCTGATTTTATCCGCCATTTTCCTCATGTCCTGGTCCGCGAATTCATTTAAAAAGGGCAGCCGGGTCGAATTCCGATGGTTTGTTTTAATCATTTTGTCGTTTGCCCTGAGCGGAGCGCCGCGGGTGGGGCAGACGCTAACGAGTGTTTACGGGGTGAACTTGTATCTATATTTATTCCTTTCCTATGCCTTTGGGGCGGCGGTTTTCATTTTTGAACTCCTGAGAAAAACCCCCCTCCTTTTAATTGGCAAGGCCGTTGGAACCGCCGCTCTGGCCTGGGGAACGGGAGCCGCCCTGGCGAGTTATCTGGGTGTGTTTTGCACCCTCAAGGCGCTTGAAACCTTAAAGCCCCAGATCGTTTTTCCCATTTCTCTTTCTGGCCCGATCATTCTGGGTATCATCCTGTCCATTGTTTTGTTTCGGGAGCAGGTTCGTTTCTCCGGCTGGACCGGGGTCATGCTCGGGATTGGCGGCATTACCGTTCTTTCCATCTGGAAATGAGCGGCGCGGATCTTTTCTCGTGTCCGGGCCGGCGCCGGCGGCGGCCATCGCGTCTGGGGGACAGCGAGCTTGCTTGCTAACCCTGTTTCGGTGGAAAATGGATTCACGGCCAATCACAATCGAATTGAAGAATTGCGCACGCCACTCTCCAGTAGAAGCCGTGAAAGCGCACTTGGTGCAATTTGGGAACGCTGTGTCTATGTCAAAACTGCTATCCTTGGGCCTCGGTTTGACCCTGTCGCTGCTGTGGCTGCCGGTCGCGCCGGCGGCAACCACCAATCCGCCGGTCGCCGTCCAAAAGGTCTTCCTGCCGCAACGATTGCAAATCGGCGACACCGGGATCAGTCCCGTCCAACCGATTGATGACGCCGCCTGGATCTGGCATCCGGATTACGCGAATCCGCCCGGACCGAGCCACGTCGAATACTTTTCGTCGGGCTGGCGCGAGCCGGTGCTGCTGCGCTTCCGCAAGGAATTCACGGCCACGGACCAGCCGCTGCGCATCCACGTCAGCGCCGATGAACGTTTCGAGTTGTTCTGCGATGGCCAACGCATCGCGCGCGGTCCCGATCGTTCCGATGTGGAACACTGGTGCTATGCCACCTACGATTTGCAACCAGCTCCCGGGCTCCACCAATTCGAAGCGGTGGCCTGGAGCATCGGACCCTATGCGCCCGTGGCCCAACTCACCTGGCGCGGCGGCTTCATTCTCAAAGCCGAAGGCGGCTACGACGCCGCCCTTACCACCGGCAAGGCGGCTTGGGAGGTGGCCAAGCTGGACGGCATCGAGTTTAAGGCGCCCCGCACGTTTGTGGGCGCGCAACTGATCGCCCACGGTTGCGGACCGCAATGGAAGCAGGGCAAATACGTGCCGGCCAAAGTGGTTCGGTCCGCCATCCATCCGCAGATGACCGGTGAAAGCGCCGCCGGCTGGAAATTGTTTCCCACCCGCCTGCCGGACCAAATTGACCGCGAAATCAACGCGGGCCAGGCGGTGGCCTTGGGCAGCGGTTCGCTCGGCGCCACAGACGTCGTAAGCGCCGCGCAGGCGCAAAGTCCCGAACTGCCCCGCTGGCAGGCGCTGATCGCCGGTCAGGACGAAATCGTGATACCGGCGCACAAGGAAGAATTCTTGCTGTGGGATCTGGGCAATTATTATACCGCCTACCCGCTGTGCGAAGTCAGCGGCGGCGCCGGCGCCAAGCTGGCCTGGAGTTGGGCTGAATCGCTTTATCTGCCGGATTCCGATGCCAAAGGCCAACGCGACGAGTTCATCGGCAAAAACTTTCGTGGCATGACGGATACGTTTTTGCCCGCCGGCGGCGAGCATCAAAAATTCTCCACGCTCTGGTGGCGCGCCGGCCGTTGGTGCCTGCTGTCCATCAAAACCGCCGACCAGGCGTTGACCATTCACCGGCTGGCCCTCAACGAAAGCCGCTATCCCTATGAGAATGAATCCCGCTTCGACGACGGCGACCCGGAACTGGCCGGCGTCGTTGGCCTGGCCGTCCGCGGCATCCAGATGTGCTCGCACGAGACGTACATGGATTGTCCCTTTTACGAACAGCTCATGTACGACGGCGACTCGCGCCTGGAATTATTGACCACCATGGCGATGACGCGGGACGATCGCCTGGTGAAACGCGCCCTCGAACTCTTCGACTTCTCGCGCCGCAACTGGGGCTTCGTCAATGAGCGTTTCCCCGCCTATCTGCCGCAGAATTCGCCCACCTTCTCCCTGATTTGGGCGCTCATGCTGCGCGATTACGCGTACTGGCGCAACGATCCCGAGTTTGTGAAAAACCGCGCCATCGGTCTGCGCTCCATGCTGGAGAATTTCGGACCCTACGTGAACCAAGACGGCCTGTTGGAAAACCTCCCCGGCTGGCCCTTCGTGGATTGGGTGCCCGGCTGGAAGGCGGGCGACGCCCCCGACGGCGCGCATGGCATTTCTTCCATCAACAACCTCCTGTACGTTTACGCCCTCCAGAAATCCGCCGAAATCGAGGATTCACTGAATGAACCACTGTTGGCGCAACGTCTCCGCGCCAAGGCCGACCGCACGGCCGCCGCCGTCCGCGCCAAGTTCTGGGACGAACCGCGCGGCCTCATGGCGGACAATCTGGCGCACGATCAATACAGCGAACATGCCCAGTGCCTGGCGCTGCTCACCGATACGCTCACCGGCGACCAGGCGAAACGCTGCTTCGACGGCTTGCTCTCCGCGCCGGATCTTAAACGGACGACCATCTACTTCAGCTTTTACCTCATGGAAACGTGGCAGAAATTCGGTCGCGGCGACCTGATCGTGGAGCGCATGAACTTCTGGAAGGACCTGGTCAAGCAAGGGCTGAAGACCCCCGTGGAACAGCCCGGCAACACCCGCTCCGATTGTCACGCCTGGGGCAGCCACCCGCTGTTTCACTTGCAGGCCAGCATCGCCGGCGTGCGGCCGGCATCGCCGGGATTCCGCACCGTCCGCATCGCCCCCGAACCCGGCAAGCTGCCGAAGATTGCCAGCCGCGTTCCGCATCCGGACGGATTCATCACGTTGGATCTCACGTTTGCCGATCAGCACTGCCGCGGCCAGGTTGAATTGCCCGCCGGCATCACCGGCGTTTTTGTCTGGGCCGGCCAGGATCACCCACTGACGCCCGGCACCAATCAAATTGATTTTGCGCCTTAGCAGGCAAGCTCACCACAAACTTTGTCCCCGATTCCCTCCATCTGCCAATCACCAATAAGCAGGCGGGCGCTCTCCTTTTTATCCTGGAAATCCTGTCTTCGTTCGCTTCCGGTTCTTTGCCGTTTGGCGTCTTCGCGAAAGAACCATTCACCAACGCGAAATTCTTAAAGATTGCTGACGCCCTGATTCCCGTTTATGCTCACATCAATTCAGAAAATCAGACCCCTAAAACCAGCCTGGAAATGAAAACCATCAAAATCCCAATCTTGCTGCTTTTGCTGCTGCTGACCACGGCAGCAGAGGCGCAGTTCACCATCACTACTAACGGCATCAACGGCGTCACTATTACCCGCTACACCGGTTCAGGAGGTGCCGTCAATATTCCGAGCACGATTAACGGTTCGCCGGTCATGGACATCGGTTTTGCGGCATTTGCTGGTCTAACCAATGTGACGAGCGTCACCATTTCAAATGGCCCGATCAGCATTGACAACTACGCGTTTGAAAAATGCTGCCTGACCAACATCAGCATTCCCAGCAGCGTCACCACAATTGGAATCGCTGCTTTTGCTTTCTGTCAAAATCTGGCCAACGTCACAATCCCGGGCAGCGTCGTAAGCGTGGGAAGCGGGGCGTTCAATTTCTGTACAAACCTGACGGATGTTTCGATCGCGGACGGCGTGGTCAACATTGCGTCCAACGCGATGATGGGTTGCGCCATGACTAATATCACCATTCCGGCAAGCCTTACCAATCTGGACCGAAGTGCCTTCAACCTTTGCGAAAATTTGACGGCGATAACGGTCCTTGCCAACAATCCGGTTTATTCGAGTGATGCCGGCATTTTGTTCAATCAAGACGGAACCGTGCTATTGCTCTGCCCGGAGGGAGAGTCCGGGAGTTACACTATTCCGGACCGTGTTATCGCAGTCGGAGATCTGGCTTTCTATAATTGCTGTCTGCTGACCAATGTGGTGTATGGCAAAAATGTTACAAGCATCGGAGACCTGGCTTTTCAATGGTCCCCTTTGGCCAACGCCACGATTCCTGCGAGTGTTACTAATATAGGCTTCGCCCCATTTGATGGTTGCGAAAATCTGACAGCCATAATGGTGGACCCTGCCAATCCGGCCTACACGGCCCTTGGCGGGGTTTTATTTAACCGCAATCAAAACCTGCTCATGGAGTTCCCGGGCGGCATCTCTGGAGGCTACGCCGTGCCGGACGGCGTCACGAGTATCGGCGACTATGCCTTCGGCGATTGCCAAGGCCTGACGAACATCATCATGGATTCTAACCTGCTGAACATTGGAAATTTTGCCTTCGTTGATTGTGCAGTCCTCACCAGCATCGTCATTCCGGATGCGGTGACGAATCTGGGTGGATTTGTCTTCGGCGAGTGTTGGGGGCTGACCAATTGCGAATTGGGCGCCAGCCTCTCCCGAATCGGGGCAAATGCCTTTTCCGACTGTGGGAATTTAACAGACATCGTCGTACCAGATTCCGTCAACAACATCGGCGATAACGCCTTCCAAGGTTGCGGTCAATTATCTCATATCACGCTCGGCAACGGCATCACCAATATCGGAGACTACGTGTTTAGCGAATGCGCCCTGACGAACATTACGCTGCCCGCCAATCTCGTCAGCATCGGATCAAGTGACTTTGGTGACTGTTGGGGCTTGGGGGACATTTATTTCAAGGGCAATGCCCCGTCGGTCCCTTTTTTGAGCTCCTGGGAGGGATATCTGTTGGGGTGTAACGCCCCTTGTTATTACCTGCCAGGAACGACCGGCTGGACGTCTTTGCCTTTCGCGCACGTCTGGGATCCAAAAATGCAAACCCAGAGCGCCACCTTCGGCGTGCGGACAAATCAGTTTGGATTCACGATCACGGCGTCCACCAACCTTACGGTGGTGGTGCAAGGATGCGCCGACCTGTCCCATCCCAATTGGCAGCCGCTCCAGACCCTGACGCTGGCCAACAAGACTGCGTATTTCAGCGATCCTCAATGGACGAATGCAGCCGGGCGGTTCTACCGGTTAAGCTCCCCGTAAATATCGGATTACTGCCCGCCTGCCCTATTAGGCATTACGTCCTGAAGGACTAAGAAAAATCGGTCAGCGTGTTTGCCCAACGTTCAAGATTTCCTTGATGGCGCGTCGTTGCGGGCGCCAATTCCCGGGCCCCAAAAATCCGGCCACGGTCTCCTCCAACCCGTGGCCCAAAAAATTGACGGCAGCATCCTGCCCCGCGTCCCGCCAGTCGGCGGCCCGGATGAATTCCGCAAAATCCGCGCCTTGCTCCGATAGCAAGCCCACCAAAATGGAGCCGAGGTTGTAGCTCAGTTGGCTGTCATCCCCGGGATTATCGAAGGTCTTCCCGGCCCAAAACGCCTGAATATTCGTCTCATTCCAATGGTTCCGATGGCGATCGGCCAGTTCCCGGTCCATCAAGAAGGCGCGCCGGGTCACCATTCCTTCAAGCACCACCGCCAATCCTTCGTTCAGCCACAGGGGGATCGGCAAATGACAAAGCAGATTGTGAGTCAGCTCATGTGGCAGGGTATGTTGGGCTGTAAGCGTGTTGTGATATGGCAAGGCGATGTGGGCATATCCGCCCCGGAGAAAAATGCCACCGCTCAAAATGTGCGTCCCGTCGCGGTAATAATATGAAACGTAGGCGTAATAATCGTCCGGGTCGGAAAAAAACAGCAGGACATGCCTGCCCCGATATCCACTCCAGGCCGCCTTGCCCAAGTAGCCACGGACCGTATCCAGGGCAGATTCAGCGTACTTGAGCAGCGAGTCCGTCGTCTTCGCTTCCAAGTCGGAGAGGCAATAAAAATTGCCCGAACGATGGACCTGCGCGCCGCCGCCGAGGTTCTGGGCTAACTCCTGCAACCATCGGGCCGTGATGTAGTCGACGGCAGCCGACTGATCATCGGCGGGAACATGAGCTTTGACAAAATCCCAAATCGCCCTCCAGTTCGGCCGGGAAAAGCCCTCGCTCAATTCAAACCCCATATCCAGCCCGGTTAGGCTGGTAAGCGGTTCGGCAACGCCAGCGGGTTCTCTCTTGGCCGTGATTTCAGTGTCCCGCGGCTCGCTCGCAGGCGCAGCCGGAAATTCCGTGCCGCATTCCCGGCAATTCACGGATTCATCCGCATTTTTGCGTCCGCAATACGAGCACGCTTTTATGCGTTGGAATTTTGCATTGCCGCGTTGGCCGCAGTGAGAACCCCCTATTGGTTATGCTTGAACGGATTCGGGTTTTGCGGAAAGAACTTGTCTGAGATTTCGCCACAGATGCGGTCAAGTTCCCCGTCTTCTGTCGAAAATGGATCATCCTCGTATTGCCCGACTTTGAGAATTAATTGACCCTTTTTCAGGTCATAAAACCTCACTTCCACAGCCCGGAACCGAAACCGCAGGCCCCGCAGGCTGATGTACGTGTAAGCGCATACCACGCCGCGCTGCTTGAGGTCCTCCTCGGTGACATTGCCGGAGCGTACCAGGCCCAGTGACTTTTGCGCGTCGTCAAAACTTTTGACGGTGGCTTCGTCGCCGTTGGCCGGCAACGCGATGTTTGCCGCCGCCAGAAAGTCGTGGATGGAATCCGTTTTGATGGCAAAATTCACGTTCTGCGGCAGCGCGCCGCCGGATTGCGCCAGCACCCGCATCGGATTCAAAGTCGAAGCAATCACCCCAATGACTTCACACTTTTCATTCAGCAGCGGACCACCGCTGTTGCCCGGCTGCACGGGCGCCGAAAATTGGACGTACTTGGGGTCGTCGTCCAGTCCCACCGTGGCGCTGATCATTCCTTTGTTCAGCCGGGGTGATTTGCCCAATAGTTCGGCCAGGGGGAAGCCCATGCTGAAGGCATCCTGTCCCAGGCTGTAGTGGTTAGTGGAATCAATCATCAGGGGAACAAACGGCGGGTGGGTTCCGGTCACCAGCAGCACGGCCAGATCCAGATTCGTATCCGCTGATAAAACCGTGCAGGGATATCGTTGTCCCCCGATCCAAGTCGTCGCGTTCGTCAGGCTGCCCACCAAATGCGCACACGTCAATACATGGCCTGCCGGCGTAATGACAAATCCGGTCCCCTGCATCTCCGTCGGCGTGGAACCCTGTTGGAGCTCCACCACTTGAAATCCGATTCGCTTGAGGCGTGCGCTGACCCGCGGCCCGACTCCGCGCGGATCCTCTTTTGGTTCCACCACGTAAACTTTCCGGTAAATATCCAACTGTGCCCCGGAAGGCGCTTTCACTACCGGCGCAATACAACCCGTCAAACCGCACGCCAGGAAGAAAACCAGCGAAAGGTTCCGCCATTTCCTGGCCAGTGATGCATCCCGGTTCATGGAGTGTGGTTTAGCAGAAGGCCGGATTCGCCCGCAAGGCAAATGGTCAACCAATGCCGGCGGCAAATCCCCGCTGCCACCATTCTCTTCCACTCGGTTGCCAGCACGATAATGTCCTTTTCACTCACCTTCCCCATGGCAAAGACACGACCGTCAACTCCGCTATCGTGCTCCTGGCCGTCCCGTAGCTGTTCCCCGCCACCAAATAATAGTTCCCCGCCATGTCCCCTTTCACCACTGGCAGTATCAGTGAGGCGTTCGTTTGGTTCCGCATCGGCTGGCCGTTGAAATACCATTGATAATGGATCGGCGCTGAGCCCTCCGCCATTGCGGAAAAAACCGCGCTCCAACCCGCCGCCGCCCACGTCGCCAGCGGCTGCTCCACAAAAATCGGGCGCGACGCCCGCACCGCCAGTTGCCCCGTTTTGCTGGTAACCTTGCCCAGGCGGTTCTTCACCACCACATAATAACTGCCCGCATCGTTGAGTTGCACGTTGGCCAAATCACACTGCGCCGTCGTCGCCCGCGCCATGGCGCGCGTGTTGAAATACCACTGGTACGAGAGCGGTTCCGACCCGGTCGTCGTCACGCTGAACGTCACGTTCGTGCCCGCCGGCACCGTCACCGACACCGGGTTCAGCGCAATCGCCGGGGGCGCCGGCAACACCCGCACCCGCGCCAGGCTGCTGTTTGTGGACCCTGCCCCGTTTGCAATGGCCACGCTATACACCCCTTCTGCCGCCGCCTGCGCATCGCTCACCGTCAAATTCGCGCCGGTTGCCCCGGCAATCGGGTTGCCTTCAAAGCTCCATTGGTACGCAATTAACGACGTGACCGCCACTTCCACCGACAGTGTAAAACTCTCCCCGGCTGAAATCTGGAGACTTCGCGGTTGCTGCGTGATGACCGGGGCCACCAGAACAATGACATTGAACACACAACTTTCGCTGTTGGTGCCGTAAGTGGCCGTGCAGGTCACGACATTGGTTCCGCCATAAAACGTCGAGCCCGAGGCCGGCACGAAGACCACCTTGGCGGATGGTGTTGCAGTGGGCGTCGGGAAACTCACCAGCGACGAGTTCTGACCCGGCGCCGCATAAACCACCATGTCCGTCAGACAGTCGAGGAACATGCACGGGATCGGCGGATTCAGGGGATTGAATTCATAGGCGCCCATGTCCACGGTAGGCACATCATTGGAAATGCCGGCAAGCATGCGCGGGTTGCCGTCGAAATCCGTCGCCGGCAAATCCCCCGCACTATTCGCGCCCGCGTCAATGCACGACGAACCGGCCGCCAAATGGAAATCGCCCTCCGGTTCACAAGCAAACCACGGATCGGTCGAAATGTTGCCCGGAATCTGGATGAGATTAGTAATCGCTCCGCCCGCGAACACGTCACCGCCCGGCGAATAAATGTCATTTGCCTCAATCGGCGGCGGCGGGCTCCCGTAATACCAGCAATAATTTCCAATCACCAGCGCCGGCGTTCCGGAGATGATGTTATTCGCCACCAAACCGTTGCACTCGAGAGTGTCCACTGTGATCCCCGACCCGCCATTGCCCGCAATTGTGTTGTTAATGACATACAGTCCCGGATTTACCCATGAATCGTCGGCCGAAATCCCGTTGCCGTAGTTCTCCAGGATAATGTTTTGCACAATCGCCGGGCTCGCGCCCCTGGCTATCGTGATCCCGTCGCCTCCGTTGCCTTGAATCAGATTATCCGCGATGATGGCCGAAACGCCGTCCCCGATGTACACTCCCCCCTCTTCGTTCGTCACCAGTGTGTTCCCTTGCAAAACGGGCCCACCGCCCCCGCCAAACTGAACGGCCAGATCGGCGCTACCGCTGATGTAATTGCCCAAAACCCAGGGCGAACCCAGTTCCGAATACACCGCCATCGCGCAATCGACAATCGTGTTCGAACAAATCAGCGGCGACGAGTTGTAAACGTTCGCCCCCGCCCCCGCCATGGCGTTCGTCAGCGTGAAACCGTTCAGGATCGAATTCGAGCTCTCCCCGCTGCTGAAATTCACCACCGTGCTCTGACCGCCGTCAATCACCGTCACCTGCGGGCCGTTCACGCTCGTTACCGTCACTCCCTTGCCGAGAAAATCCAAGTTCTCAAAGTACGTTCCATCGCTCACCAGCACTGTGTCCCCGCTCACATAGTTGGCCGCCTCAATTGCCCCTTGGATCGTCGGATAATCCCCCGGGACCCGCAGCACCCGTGGCGGCCCCGCTGGCGCCAGTCGCGACTGATACCGTATTTCCCCCGTCAAGGGCGCCGGAAAGCATTCACAGTATTGTGTGAACGTCATCGCCAACTGAAGCAAATTCCCGTTCGTGTCGGTTTCCCACTCGCTGATTTGGAAACTGCCGCACACCGTGTTACAGCCGAACCCCTTCCTATCAATGTCCAGACCGGGGGAGTCACCGTTGAACGGATCACGCGCCGCGTTCGGATAGTTGCCCACCGCCAGCGGTGCGCCGTTCGGTCCGTCGGCCCAAATGGAAAACCCTAGGTCCGGAACCGTAACCTCCAACCCCATGTCCGTCACCGCCACCGTAAACTCATTCGCGTTCGCCGTCATGTACGTGCTCCCTCCGCCGACGAGGTCCCCTGGCTGGCTCACCAGCAGCACCATGTTCGATTGGGCAAACGTTCTGCCGACGGTCAATTGCAGCACCATTCCCAGACAAAACAACGAAATAACTTCAAGGGCCTTTCTGAACATGGAAGCCGTTTTAAATCACTGCCCCCGCCGTGTCAAGGCGCGCTTATTAAACAGTCGTCTTGAATCAGGTTTCGTTTCCCGAACCGCTTCACGCCTTCATCCCCCTGAGCGACTCGCCAATCCAACAAGCTCCTCCGCGGCTTTCCCGCCAAAAATAGTGTCGAATTGCCCGCGCCCCCGCCCGCGCAAAAGTAGGTTGCCCGCCGCCAGCGCTCTGTTATCGTCAATCGCATGCTGCGGCCAATTCCTCCCGGGTTTTCCGCCACCACCATCGCGCTCCGGTTGCGCCTAGTCTGTTGCGCGGCCGTCCTCGCCGCCGCCATCCACGCCGCCGCCGATGATCCCGGCTTCACCGTCGCTCCCCCGGGAAGTTGGGTGAAGCCCCAATTCTACGGCCAAGTCCCCGCTCCGCAGGTCGAATCCACCGAAGACGACCGCCTCCTCCTCTTGGAACACCAGGTCAACGCCCTGCAAAACGAAACCTTCCACCACACCGTCCGGCAGGTTCTCACCCTCGCCGGCGTTCAAAAGGAAGCCAACCTCTCCCTGGATTTCGACCCCACCTACCAGTCCCTCACGCTCCACTGGGCCCGCATCTGGCGCGGCGCCCAGCACCTCGACCGCCTCGATGCCAGCAAGGTCAAGGTCATCCAAGCCGAACGCGATGCGGATCAATTCATCCTCGACGGCAAAAAAACCGCCATCCTCGTGCTGGACGATGTCACCGTCGGCGACATCATTGACTATTCCTATTCCCTCAAGGGCACCAACCCCGTCTTTGCCGGCCATTTCTCCTCCACCATCCCCGTCCAAATGGAGCAGCCCGCCGGCCGCCTGTTCACCCGCGTTCTCTGGCCCACCCAGCGCCATCTCTTTGCCAAACCCCACGGCTGCTCCGTTTCACCCACCGCCGTCGCCGGCAAGGAAGCCGTCGAATACACCTGGGACTTCCAGCAGGTGCCCGGCCTCTCCGTCGAGGATCTCCTCCCCGCCTGGTACGATCCCCAGCCGTGGGTCCAGTTGAGCGAGTTCAAAACCTGGGCCGAAGTCAACCAATGGGCCCTCGCCCTGTTCCAACTCTCCACCCCCGTCTCCCCCGCTCTCGCCGCCAAAATCGCGGACTGGCGCCAAATCTCCGACTCCGAACAGCGCGTCCTCGCCGCCCTCCGCTTCGTCCAGGACGACGTCCGCTATTTCGGCATCGAAATCGGCTCCAGTTCGGAAAAACCCACGGACCCCTCCACGGTCCTCTCCCGCCGCTTCGGCGACTGCAAGGACAAGTCCCTCCTCTTCGTCACCATCCTCCGCGCCCTCGGCATCCCCGCCTATCCCGTCCTCGTCAACACCGCCTGGGGACGCGGCATCGCCGATTGGCACCCCTCCGCCGGCATCTTCGACCACTGCATCGCCGTCGTCCAATGCAACGGCCAGACCTATTTTCTCGACCCCACCATGAATTATCAGCGCGGGCCCCTCGCCGCCCATTATCTCCCCGCCTACGGCTGCGGCCTCATGGTGACCCCCGCCACCACCGGTCTGTCCCTCATCCCCCAAACCACCGGCCTGCCCCGCACCACCACCACCGAATACTTCCAGCTCCGCGGCAAATCCCAGCCCTCCGACCTCAAAGTCGTCACCGTTGCCGATGGCCGCGCCGCCGAGGATCTCCGCCAGCTCTTTGCCGAAACCAAGCGCAGCGACATCGAGAAGAATCACACCCATTTCTATGCCGACTCCTACCCCGGCATCCGCCTGTCCACCCCCATCGTCGTCCAGGACGACGAGCAGCAAAACCGCTTCCAAATCGTCGAGTCCTACGCCATTGACGACGCCTGGACCAAGCCGGACAAGGGACACAAATTCCGCTGCGATTTCTACCCCTTGGCCATCGCCGCCGAGCTCAAGAAACCCGTGGATACCACCCGCCAGCTCCCCTTGGGCGTGTCCTTCCCGGAACACCAAATTGTGCGCACCGAAGTCACCCTCCCCGATGTCTGGCCCGCCGAGGCGGACAAGAAAACCGTTTCCGACTCCGCCTTCCTCTTCCAAAAAGCCTCCCGCTGTGCCGGCAACAAACTCGTCATGGAATACGAATATCAGGCCCTCGCCGATTCCGTCGCCCCCGACCGGGTCCCCGAATACCTCCAGCACCTCAATCAAACCCAGCAAGCCCTGGGTTACGACGTGATCTCCCGATAATTGCTTCCCTTCCTTCGATAAATAAATACGCAAATTGGTCCGTATATTCATCATTTTTCACAATTATTTAAGCCCGCGCATCCCCAATTACAATCTGGAGAAATGTCACCGCGCCGATCCCCTGTTTCAACAGGTGAAGCCCATCACGCTCTTTTCCAGTTTCAAATCCTTCACCTTCCGCTTGTGGAACGAGCCCCAAAAACAATTGGTCAGCTTCCGCCGGCTCCGCCACCTTCGCAAACAGCACCACCAATAGCCCCGCTCCTAAAAGCGGTTTTAGCGATAGCGTGACAGCAGGCCTTGGATGCGCTCCATCCAAGCTTGGTCCACTGCTTGAACCTGCTGGGTTTGCAGATTAGACCCGTCCATGTCGCAAAACTGATAATAGCCGCCGGTGGCGTTGTTCCGCAGGTGCGCGTTCATATAATCCACGTTGTGCTGCGCATAATTCAGCCACGTCGCGTCGCCATCCGCTTGATAAAGTTTGACCAGGGATTGGGACGCCCAGCCGCACCAGCAGGGATTTACTCGTCCGTCGGCAGTGCTGAAATGATAGGCATGGTGACGCTCATCCCACAGGCCGGCATTCAAATTCCCGGCCAGAGTTTGGGCCTTGGCCAAGTAAGAGTTGGAACCCATGGCTTGCCAATAAAGCAGGTCAGCTTCGATCATAATGGCATTGTCATAGGTGAACTCCACATAACTCTTCGCGCCCGGGCCGGTCCCGTTCGTGGCAATTTCCCAAACATATAACCCATTTGTACGATTAAACATTTGGCGGTCCAGCCAGGTGTCAATGGTGGTCGCCCAACTGGCATAATAAGGCTTTCTGGTGATTTGATACAGGCGCAGAAAAAGCTGCTCCGCCAGGCCGTTGGACTGCGTGGGTTTGACGGTCTTGCTGTCGCTCCACCAGAAGCCGCCTCCATAGGTGTTGTCCCATTGGCCGCTGAACATCAGCCAATTCGCGATTGCCATGGCGGAATTGAGGTAATTGGTCTTGGTCAATCCGGTGCTGACGGCATAACAATCCAAGTACACATTGCCAGCCAGCGCATTGTCGTCAACGTACTTTCCGCCCCCCTGGCCGGTGCCGTTGATGTTCCCGGCTGCAAAGTAACCGCCGACGGGGTTTTCATTGTCCCAAAGATGACTCATCCAGACATAGGAGTCATTCATGTAAGCCGCGTAGCCGGAATCGCCGCCAAGTATCATGGCCGCATCGCCATAGATCTGACTGATGCAATACCATTCGTAAGCCGTATTGGTCCCCGGAGTGAAACCATAACTGTGGTAGGGGGTTAGCAAGTTGCCCACAATGAAATGGTGCGTCCGCTGGGCGGCGGCCCAATAGATGGAATTCGACGCAATTATACTTTCCAGGCGAGGGAACCTGTCAGGAACTTCCAGCCGGGGCGGCAAGGAGGGAGAGTTTGGAACGGGAGCTGCGATGACTGGAGCTCGAAGGGCCAACCCTAAGAGGACGGACAACGCCAGCAGAAACCCGCGGCCCCTTAATCGCTTTGATTCCACGAAACGTTTCATTTGTCCATGCATTCACATCTTCGAGTTCTGGTGTCAACGCTTTTCTCCCGCAACTGTCCCTTACCCGGATATTTCATAGTCAAACCTGTAGCGCAGACTTCCAAGTCTGCTGTATCGCGGGTTTCCAAACCCGCAGACGCCACGCAATTGCGGCACCCTGCCGATTTGGAAATCGGCGATACAGCAGGTTTGGAAACCTGCGCTACG
>CAZHIM010000029.1:0-53783 GCA_964532525.1 uncultured Bifidobacteriaceae bacterium | reverse complement strand
AAATTTCACCGCCACTTGAGGGCGCCCATCTTGGATGCCAATGCGGTCACGGTAGTGGCGGAGGCGCCGGTAAAACGCCGGATGAACCCGAAGTTTATTAGCGCCCATTGGCGATGGCTGCCATGGTCTCGCCAAACTGGCTGCCGCTGGTGGCTTCCGCTGGCTCGATCAACGCCTCGCGGATCTGTTCCTCCAGCCACATCGGAGGAGGTCGGAAGCGAGCTGCAAACTGCGGCAGACCGATGCGCAGCGCCTGTCGAATCACATCCGACTTGCACAAATCGGAGGTTTTCACGCCTTCATTGATCTGCGCGTCCAGCTCGTCACTGATCTCCATTTTCGGCAACGTTTTCATTGAAGTCAATTTAACGTCATTTCGCCTTAAATCAAGCTCGATGAGCCGGCGAGCGGCGCGGCAACAGGAATCACAATTGGGCCCGGCTTCCACTTCTTGCACTGTCATATTTCATGGCCATTGCCTCCGGAAAAACGCTCCGCCTGATGGCAAAGCGTTGGTTATCTCCAAGGCACTTAGTGGGCCGCTTCATAAGTTCACCAACGTATTTTTTTCTGTCACGCCGCCAAGGCTGATTGTTCGCGGTCTTGTAGCGCCAGTTTTTCCAGCCAATCGTTGAGATTACGGCGCGTGAAGCGCCACTGGAAGGGTTGGGGGAAGGGGTCACCCATAGTTCGGTTCGTTTTCTTGGCATGATTTTTTGGTTTCCCGCGTTCTGATTTTTGCACTTTGACATTTCATCGAGCTTTCTTTCACGGGAACCAGAGACCAACTGCTCGGCAACTCCGGCTGCCCGCTCTGCCTCCCGATGGTAGAGCACAGGGGCCGTCACGCCTGCGCATTCCATCGTTTTTGCCGCAAAACATGGGCGGATTCCTCTGGCTTTCTGCGGCCAAAAGTTGTCCCCAACCCCCTCCGCTTCCCCTTTTTCTTGGCTTCGCCCCTCCCCAAAACCCGCCCGACCGTTAGCGGCTAACGAAAAATCGTAAAAAAATCGCGTTTCCCGTTAGCCGCTAACTTTGCGATCTCCAAATCCCGGTTATCCTAAAATAAAAAACCATGAAATCCAAACGTCTCTCACCCATACCCGGCTCGCACCAACTCCTCCGCCACGTCGCCGCCGAAGACAAACAAATCCAGAAAGCCGCCGGCGGTTCCGTCACCGACGCCGTCGCCGGCTGGCTCGCCGCCGAATACTTCGCCGCCGCCCATGCCGAGCTCGCCACCGCCACCGCCCCGCGCCGCTGGGACCTCCTCCGCGCCTGCGTCCTCGATTGGAACCGCCTCCGCCGTTGCGACCGCGCCGCCGACTACGTCGCCATCGCCCGCGCCGAACTCGCCATCCACCAACACAAATCCGAGGCCCGCGATGAAAAGGAATTCCGCCGCTGGCTCAAGCGCCCCGACATCCAGGAAGAACTCTTCCCCAAAGCCGAGCGGGGCATCTCTCCCGAAACCATGGCCAAAATCGAAAAGGAACTCAACCTCCTATGACGCCCGCTAAAATCGCCCGCCTGCCCCGCGCCCTCCGCGAAGCCCTCAACCGCCGCCTCGCCGACGCCGAATCCGGCGCCTCGCTCCTCGCCTGGCTCAACGCGCTCCCCGCCGTCCGGGCCCTTCTCGCCCGCGAATTTCACGGCCGCCCCATCTCCAAGCAAAATCTCTCCAAATGGCGCGCCCATGGCTTCGCCCGCTGGCAGGCCTCCCACGAATTCCTCCCCCAAGCCCGCAAACTCTCCTCCGCCCGCGCCCGCGCCCTCACCGGCGCCGACTACACCGGCCAACTCGTCCGCCTCCTCGCCGCCCGCTACGCCGCCGCCCTCCTCCAATGGCACGGCGCCCCCGACGAGTCCTGCCGCCGCCAATTCCGCACCCTCCGCGCCCTCTGTCGGGACGTCGTCCACCTCCGCCACGGCGATCTCTCCGGCCAGCGCCTGCAATTGGAAAAGGAACGTTGTGAAATGGATCACTTGCCAGTGAAACGGGTCAACCCTGGTCAACTGTCGTCAACCCACAAACAGCTCCCGGTTTTGCCGCCTCCCCCGGCTCAGCGGCGCCGTCAAGCCGGTGCCCGCAAGCCCGTGGAAAGCCCTGCCCGCCCCGATCCAGCCGCCCGCCTCAACGGACGGGATTGTGGTTTGCCCCCCAATCGGGCAGACTCCGCCGGTCATGTTGCACTTTTTCCAAATCCTCATCCTGGCGGTGGTGCAGGGCGCGTGCGAACTCCTGCCGGTCTCCAGCTCCGCCCACGTCATCGTCGCGGAAAAACTCATGGGCCTCGACCCCTCCAGCCCGGAGATGACCATGCTCCTCGTCATGCTCCACACCGGCACCATGTTCGCCGTCATCGTCTATTTCTGGCGCCGCTGGCAGCGCGATTATTTCGCCGCCTCCGGCCAGGCCCAGTGGTTCATCATCCAGGTGCTCTTCGCCACCGCCTGCACCTGCATCGTCGGCCTGGGACTGAAGCTGCTCATCGAAAAAGTCATCCTGCGCGGCCATCCCCACGCGGAAATCGAGGACCTGTTCGACAACCTGCCGCTGGTGGCCGCGGCGCTCGCCGCCGTGGGCGTGCTGATCATCTTTGCCGGCCTGCGCGAGCAAAAGGAGCCGCGCCACTCGGAAGTCCAGCCGCAGCATTCCCTCTGGATCGGCCTCATCCAGGGCTTGTGCATTCCCTTCCGCGGCTTTTCGCGCTCCGGCGCCACCATTTCCACCGGTCTCATCCTCGGCCTGCCCAAGGCCAAGCTCGAGGAATTCAGTTTCGCCCTCGCCGTCGCCATCACGCCGCTGGCCATCGGCCGGGAAGCCTACCGGCTGCTCAAGACCCACGCCCTCACCGGCCCGGGCAATGTCCTGCATCTCTTCCTGCCCGGATTGTTGGGCATGGTGCTGAGTTTCATCGCCGGCCTCGGCGCCCTGGTGTGGCTCTCGCAATGGCTCGAAGGCGGCCGCTGGAAATTCTTTGGCTACTACTGCCTCGCCGCCGCCGCCGCCGTGCTCGCCCTCCACTTCGGCCATTTCGCCGCGCGCTAACAGCGACTCACGCCGCCGGGACCGCCCCGCCGGCCCCCGGCGTCAGGATCCGCCGGACTTCGCCCAATAGCTGGTTCGGACTGAACGGCTTCGCCAAAAATAATACCGCCCCCGCCAGTTCCGCCTCCACCTTCGTCAGCGAATGGCCCTTGGCCGAAAGCACCACCACCGGAATCCCCCGCGTCGCCGGATTGCCCTTCAACTGCCGCAGCGCCTCCAGCCCGTCCAGCCCCGGCATCATCACGTCCAGCACGATGAGCTGCGGCGATTCCTCCGCGGCCCGCGCCAGCGCTTCCCGCCCGTCGCGGCAGCTCACCACCGTGTAGCCGCCTTTCTTGAACGTCATTTCCAACAGCCGGATCATGTACCCTTCGTCGTCGGCAATCAGGATTTTCGGAATGGTTTCGGAATTCATCATGGCAGGTGCCGGATTAAAATCAGCGTCTGGTCGTCCGTCAGCGGCGTCGGACCGCGAAATTCCCCGAGCCGCCGCAGCAGAAAATTCTTCGCGCTTTCCGCATCCCCCGTCTGCGCCACCGCTTCGCTCAAATACGCCCCCAACTGCGCCTCGCCGAGCTGTCGCCCCGCCGCGTTGCGCGCCTCGCTCAGGCCGTCCGTGTACAGCAGCGCCGCCGCGCCCGCCGGCAGGTCGTGCACCGTCTGCCGGTACGTCGCGCCCGCGTCAATCCCCAGCGGCAGCCCCGCCGGCGCCGGCGTCTCCCGGGCCTGCCCCAGCCGGCAGAAGAGCGGCGGACAATGCCCCGCGCTCGCCGAGATCATCCCGCCGCGCTGCGGATCCAAATACACCACCGACGCCGTGATGAACATGCTCACGCGCGACAGGTCCGCAAACAGCGTCTGGTTCACCGCCGCCAGCAGCTCCCCCGGCTGCGCGTACAGGTGGTGCAGCGAACGCACCGTGCTCCGCAGCACCGCCGCGAACAGCGCCGCCGGCACCCCCTTGCCCATCACATCCGCAATCACCAGCAGCGCCGCGCCGCTCCCCGCCGGAATCACGTCGTAAAAATCGCCGCCGATCTGCAGCGCGCTCTGGCACGCCGCCGCCAGCTCGAACGGCGGGCACGCCGGCAGTTGCGCCGGCAGCAGTGAGCGCTGGATGTCCGCCGCGATCTCCAGCTCCCGCCGCGTGATCCGCGCCGCGGTGCGCTCGTTCAGCAGCCGCGCATTGACGATTTGAATCGCCAGGAAATCCACGAACGTGTGCAGCAGGTTCACCTGCGCCGCCGTGAACGGCTTGCCCGCCGCCAGCCGCCCCAACACCGCCGTGCCCACCAACTGGTCCGCCACGAAAAACGCGTGGCCAATGCCGTTGCCCAGCGGCAGCACCGGCCGCAGCGGATCCTGCCGGTCCAGCGGCTCCTCCGGGCTGAACCAAATATCCAGGCGCGACCGCGCGGCCCGCAACTCCACCGACCGGATCGAATCCTTCTCCAGCGCGATGGCCGCCGGCAGCGCCGCCTTGCTTTCGGGCAGCACCAGCGCCGTTTCCAGCTTTTTGCCGTCGCCGGAAAGCAGGCGCAGCACCAGCCCGTCCGCCTCGGCGATCTGCAGCAAATCCAACAGCAGCCGCTTGGCAAATTCCATCAAGTCCAGGTGCCCGCCCAGCTCCGAGCTGTAGCGGAACACCGCCGCCAGGCTCTCGTAATTCGCCGCCAGCTCGGCCGTCATGTCATCCAGGGTGGATTCCGCCTCCGCCAGCCGCCGTTGCAGCTCGGCCGGGTCCGGCAACACCCGGCCCGCCGCCGGCCGCCCGCGGCGCAGCACCAGCACATTCTGGCTCGCGTGGCGCAGGTAAAACAGCTCCTCCGTGAGCGATTTCATGAGATACAGCCCGCGCCCGTGCTCCGCGTCCGGTTCGGGCAGCGCGATCTCCGCCGGCCAGTCAAACCCCGCCGTGTGGTCGGTCACCCGCGCCTCCAACTCCCGCGCGCCGGCGGATAACTCGAACACCAGCGGCTCCTGCCGCGCCTCCGGCCGGCAGTATTTCACGGCATTGTTGCCCGCCTCCCGCAGCGCCAATTCCCACGCCCCCAGATCTCCTTCCGGCAAGCCCAGCTCGCCCAGCCACGCGCTGGCCTGGCCCACCGCCGCGCGCACCGCCGAGAATTCGCACGCGGATTCAATCCGCAACGATGCCCGGTGCTCGGGGAGTGATGGGATGGCGGCAGAGTTCAAAGCGGTGCGCCCCGAGTTCACACCATCCGCCGCCATTTGTCCATCAAAACGGAAACGCCCGTGGACAGGGGACAACCTCGCCGTCCTCATGCCGGAAAATCGTTGGAAAAGGTTTGCTTGTGAAAAAAATCACAAATTTGAACTTGAAGGTTTTCGTGGTCACGGGTAGCTTGACACCTGCGCCTGCTCCCGGGCGCAGGGAAGTGGTTGTTACAAGAAAGATGCAGGCTCAAACCGAACAAACTGAATTCGGCTACAATTCCAAAATTGAAGGCGATGTCGTCCTGACCACCGTGGATGCGGCCTTGGCGTGGTTTCGCAAGAATTCCGTCTGGCCCATGCCCATGGGACTCGCGTGCTGCGCGATCGAATTGATGGCCGCCGGCGCCAGCCGCTTCGACATCTCCCGCTTTGGCTCCGAAGTCATGCGCTTTTCCCCGCGCCAGGCCGATTGCATGATCGTCGCCGGCACGGTCTCCTACAAGATGGCCGCCGCCCTCCGGCGCATCTGGGACCAAATGCCCGAGCCCAAATGGTGCATTGCCATGGGCGCCTGCGCCTCCTCCGGCGGCATGTACCGCAGCTATGCCGTCTTGCAAGGCGTGGATAATATCGTGCCGGTGGATATCTATATCAGCGGCTGCCCCCCCCGGCCCGAAGCCGTGCTGGACGCCTTGATGAAAATTCAGGAAAAAATCGGCAAACAACCGGTCTTGCAGGACACCGTCATCGCCAAGGCGCTTCATTTCCACGGCACCGCATCGGCTGCGGGGGAGGGAGTCTCACAGTAAATGACCACGCCCGAAGCCGCCACTGCCATCAAGGCCAAATTCGGCGATCTTATCTCCGAACCGACAGAATTTCGTGGCGAGGTGTCCCTGAAAATCAGTGACGCCGAAAAAATCGCCGACATCTGCCAGTTTGCCAAAAGCATCGGCTTTAATTATCTCGTGGATATCTCCAGCGTGGATAATTACGGGGCGGACCCCCGCTGGAGCGTGGTCTATTTGCTTCGCGCTATCGTTAATGGAACCGAAATTCGGCTAAAAACCGACGTTAGCGAGGAAAAATCCGAGCTTCCGAGCGTCGTCGGCGTCTGGCGGACCGCCAATTGGCACGAGCGCGAGATTTACGATCTCATGGGAATTCGTTTCCGCGACCATCCGGATCTGCGCCGTATTCTCATGTGGGAGGGATATCCGTATCATCCCCTGCGAAAGGATTTTCCGCTCGCCGGCAAACCTACTGACTTGCCCGGCGTCGCCTTCACCCGCGTCACTCCCATGGTTGGCGGACCGTTTGTGACTGTGGCCGGCGGCAACGACTCCATCGCCCGCGAACCCCGCGTGCGCATCCCGGAGGACGAGGAAGTCGAGTTGAATGCGCGCGGCGAGGCCCGCGGCGACAACCAGGAAATGCGCGGCCAAACTTTCGGACCCGGGCCCATTGAAAAGAAGCTACCTTAATGGCCACGCTCCAAAACATCGAAGTCGGTGACTCCGCCGCGCGCAGTGCGCAGGCGGCCGCGGAATTTCAGGATCTCCAGGGCGAGAAGATGGTGCTCAACATGGGTCCGTCCCATCCCGCCACCCATGGCGTCCTGCGCATCGTGCTCGAGCTGGATGGCGAGGTCATCACCAAAGCCGACCCGGATGTGGGTTACCTCCATCGCGGCGATGAAAAAATCGCCGAGAACATGACCTACACCCAGTTCATCCCGTACACCGACCGGCTGGACTACCTGGCGCCCCTCGCGAACAACGTCGCCTACGTGCTGGCCGTGGAAAAGCTCCTGGGCATCGAGAAAAACCTCCCGCCCCGCTGCCAATACATCCGCGTGATGTGCTGCGAGCTCGCGCGCATCTCCTCGCACTTGCTCGGCCTCGGCGCGTTCGCCATGGACACCGGCGCCGTGACCGTGTTTCTGCTCACCTTCACCGAGCGCGAGAAAATTTATGACCTCGCCGAAGCCGCCAGCGGCGCGCGCCTGACCACCAGTTACACGCGCATCGGCGGTTTGGCGCGGGACATCCCGCCCACTTGGTGCGCCCAGGTGAAGCGGTTCTGCGATGAATTTGAAGTCTCGCTCGCCGAATCCGAAACCCTCCTCACCCGCAACCGCATCTGGGTGGACCGCCTGCGCGACCTGGCCGTCGTCTCCAAGGAAATGGCGATTGATTACGGGCTGAGCGGGCCCAACCTCCGCGGCAGCGGCGTGGACTGGGATTTGCGCAAGAACCAGCCGTACCTGTGCTACCCGGATCTCCAGTTCGACGTGGCGCTGGGCTCCGTGGGCGACTGCTACGACCGCTACTTGGTGCGCATGGAGGAAATGCGCCAGAGCGTCCGGATTTTGCGGCAATGCCTGGACCAAATCCCCGGCGGCTGGGCCAACGACGCCCATGAGCCGGTGTGCGTCGCCGACGGTAAAATCACGTTGCCGCCAAAAGCAAAAGTGCTCTCCAGCATGGAGGAGCTCATCCACCAGTTCATGCTGGTGACCGAAGGCGTGAATTGTCCGCCCGGCGAGGTCTATTTCGGCCACGAAAATCCGAAGGGCGAACTCGGCTTTTTCATCCACAGCCGGGGCGGCGGCGTGCCCTACCGCCTGAAAATCCGCGGCCCCAGTTTCATCAATTTGAGCCTCCTCGGCGAACTGCTCCCCGGCTGCATGATCAGCGACGTCCCCGTCGTGCTCGGCTCGCTGGATTTTGTGATGGGGGAAAGCGACCGATGAACGGCCAAGCGCCCAGGTGATTTTGCCATGAGTTTTGACGTTACCAAAGAAATCGAGGCGGAAGTTGACGAGCTGATCACGCATTATCCCGTCAAACGCGCGGCTTCGTTGATGGTGCTGCACGCCATCCAGGAAAAGTTTGGCTGGATTTCCCAGGGCGCCGTCGAGTGGACCGCCAAAAAGCTGGAGCTGCAGCCGATCAACGTCTATGAGATCGTGACGTTTTACCCCATGCTCCGGCAGGAGCCGCAGGGAAAATACCAGATCAAGATTTGCCGCACGCTCAGTTGCGCGCTGGGCGGATCGTACCAGCTGCACGAGCATTTTTGCGAAAAGCTCGGCCTGGACCCGCACAAGCATGGCCCGCAGACGACGCCGGACGGGAAGTTCACGGTCGAATTCGTCGAGTGCCTCGCCAGTTGCGGCACCGCGCCCGTCATGATGGTCGGCGATAAATTTTACGAAGGCGTTTCGCACGCCCAGGCGGATCAAATTGTGGCGGGATGCAAATGAAGGAAATGAAATGGCTGCCCGACATGGATTTGAACCATGACAAACAGATTCAGAGTCTGTTGTGCTACCGTTACACTATCGGGCAAAACCGGGCCATTATGCTAGTGGATTTTGCTTAAGAGTCAAGTTGCCATGGCGCAAGAATACAAATTGGTTTTGAAATACGCCGACGAGCCCGGTTACACGCCGGACCTCGACTGCTATCTGCGTCACGGCGGCTACGCGGACCTGCGCAAGGCCCTCACCCTGCCGCCCCGGGATCTGCCCGACGGCAAAAAACTGTCCCCCCAGGAGCAAATCCGCGAGGAAGTCAAGATCTCCGGCCTCCGCGGCCGCGGCGGCGCCGGCTTCTCCTGCGGCCTCAAGTGGAGCTTCGTGGACCGCAAAAGCGGCAAGCCGATTTACCTGATTTGCAACGCCGATGAATCCGAGCCCGGCACCTTCAAGGACCGCCAGATCATCCACAAGGATCCCCACCAGCTCGTCGAGGGCATGATCATCTCCTGCTTCGCCAACGACGTGAAGCTCGCCTACATCTACATCCGCGGCGAAATGCCCGAGGGCGCAAAAATCCTCAACCGCGCCCTCCAGGAGGCCCGCGCAAAAAATTTCCTGGGCCAAAACATCCTCGGCAGCGGCTACCACCTCGAAATTTACGTCCACCGCGGCGCCGGCGCCTACATCTGCGGCGAGGAAACCGGGCTGATCGAATCCCTGGAAGGCAAGCGCCCCTATCCCCGCATCAAGCCGCCCTATTTCCCCGCCGTGCTCGGCCTCTGGATGTGCCCCACCATCGTCAACAACGTCGAGACCCTGTGCAACGTGAAGCACATCGTGCGGCTCGGCGGCGCCGAGTTCGCCAAGCTGGGCACCCCCAACAACACCGGCACCCGCATCGTCAGCCTCAGCGGAAACGTCAAGCACCCCGGCTACTTCGAAATTGAAGTCGGCAAGGCCACCCTCGGCGAATTGATCAACGCCCCCCAATTCGGCGGCGGCCTCCGCGACGGACGCAAGCTCAAGGCCATCATCCCCGGCGGCTCCTCCGCCAAAGTTTTCAAGGCCGGCGAAAAATTCAAGCTCAAGAAAAAAGACGCCGCCGGCAAGGAGATCCTCGTCGAGACCGACGTGCTGGATCTGCCCTATGATTTTGATTCCCTCGCCGCCGCCGGTTCCATGAGCGGTTCCAGCGCCATCATCGTCCTCGACGACTCGGTGGACATCGTCGAGGCGCTGGCCAACATCAGCGAGTTTTACGCCCACGAAAGCTGCGGCCAGTGCACCCCCTGCCGCGAGGGCTCCCTCTGGATGAGCAAGGCCCTCCACCGCCTCACCCACGGCGAAGGCCGCGCGGCCGACGCCGAGTATCTGCTGAAAATCGCGGACAACATCCCCGGCGGCCGCACGATTTGCGCCTTTGGCGAGGCCTGCTCCTGGCCGGTCCAAAGTTTTATCGCCAAGTTCAAGGATGAATTCGTCGCCAAAGGCAAGGCCGACGAGGAACGGCGGGCGAAGGAAACTGCCGTGCCGGCAGAACAAAAGCAGTTGGCAGGAGCGCATCATTGAAGATGACATGCCCAAGCTTTATGAAATGAAGACGAAGACAATAAATTATCTGGAAATCGTCCAGGCCGATTACCTATCGGGCTATAAAATTCGTTTGTCGTTCAGCGACTGGCTGGTCCGAGTGATGGATTTCGAGCCGTTTTTGCGGAAGGCAATGAATCCTGACATCACAAAATACCGGCAGCTTCGGAATTTCAAAAAGTTCCATCTGCATTTCGGCGATTTGATGTGGGGCGATTTTGATATGATTTTCCCAATTAGTGATTTGCATCGCGGAGAAATTTAAGAATTAGCACGGATGAGCACCGCCGCCACAACCGAAGCCAAGCCCGCCGCCGCCACGATTGAAAAAATCAAGGTGAAGGTGGACGGCCGCCAAATCGAAGTCCCGCGCCTCACCGCCGACTGGTCCGGCAAGCTCACGCCCACCACCATGATCCAGGCGTGCGAGGCCGCCAAGGTGGACGTCCCCCATTATTGCTGGCACCCCAAGCTCCCCGTCGCCGGCAACTGCCGCATGTGCCTCGTCGAATTCGGCACCCCCGCCCTCGGCCCGGACCGCAAGCCCGTCCTGAATCCCGACGGCACGCCCAAGATCGCCAAGTCGCCCCGCCCGGCCATCGCCTGCGCCACCCCCATTTCCCCGGGCATGGAGATCTACACCCAAACGCCCGGCGTGAAGCACATGCGCGAAGGCGTCCTCGAGTCGCTCCTCATCAACCATCCGCTCGACTGCCCCATTTGCGATCAGGCCGGCGAATGCAAGCTCCAGGAATATTCCGTGGACTACGGCCAGAGCGCCTCCCGCTTCGTCGAACCCAAGGTGCACAAGCCCAAGGCCGTGGACCTCGGCCCGCGCATCATGCTGGACGCCGAACGCTGCATCCTCTGCACGCGCTGCATCCGGTTCACCCGCGAGATCGCCCACGATGACGCCCTCGGCATCATCAACCGCGGCAGTTACAACACCATTTCCGCCTATCCCGGCCTGCCCTTCGACAATAACTACACGCTGAACACCGTGGATATCTGCCCGGTGGGCG
Source organism: uncultured Bifidobacteriaceae bacterium (assembly GCA_964532525.1). Classification (GTDB taxonomy): domain Bacteria; phylum Verrucomicrobiota; class Verrucomicrobiia; order Limisphaerales; family UBA11358; genus UBA11358. The sequence continues at coordinate 42,676 of CAZHIM010000029.1, read as the reverse complement.
CGCTCACCTCCAAGGATTTCCGCTTCCAGATGCGCGTCTGGTTCCTCAAGGAAAGCAAGAGCCTCTGCACCAGTTGCGCCACCGGCTGCAACCTCGTCATCGGTTCCCGCGAGGAAAAAATCTTCCGCTACACCCCGCGCGAAAACCCCGCCGTCAACGGCCCCTGGATGTGCGACGCCGGCCGCCTGAACTACAAGTGGATCCAGCGCGCCGACCGCTTGCGGGACGTTCTGGTCCGCGGCCAAAAATCCTCGTGGACCGTCGCGCTCAACGAGATTTCCGACAAGTTGAAGCAGGCCCCGGCCGGTTCCGTGGCCATCATCGCCTCCGCCCGCCAGACCAACGAGGAACTCTGGCTCCTGTCCAAATTGAAGGCCCGGCTCGGCGCCCTCAGCGATGCCATCCCGCGCACCGGCCCGGGCGACTCGTTGCTCGTAAGCACCGACAAGAATCCCAACACCAACGGCGCGCGCCTCACCGGCATCTGCTTTACCGAAATGGGCATCAACCTGGCGCCGATTGCCACGGGCATCGCCCAGGGTAAAATCAAGACGCTGATTGTCTTCGGCGAAAATATCGCCAAGCGCGGCGTCAGCAACGAGCAGTTGCGCGAACGCGAAACCACCAGCGAAGTCGTCGAGGAGCACCCGCTCACGCCGGAATTGCTCGCCAAGCTCGACACGCTCATCGTCAGCGACATTTTGCCGAACGAGACAACCCGGCTGGCGCATTATCTTTTGCCCGGCTGCGCCCACGCCGAGAAACGCGGCACGTTTACCAACACCAAGGGCCGCGTGCAGAAGTTCATGCAGGCCGTCCAACCGCCGGGCGACGCGCGCCCCGAGTGGGAGTTCTTGCACGAGCTCGTGCATCAGGTCGCCGGCCAGAACGGATTCGTGACGATTGAAGGATTGTTTAATGAAATGGCCCGGGAGGTCCCCGCGTTCAACGGGTTCACATGGGCGGCCTTGGGCGATACCGGCGTAACGGCGCAAATCTAACATGGATTGGAATTTTATCATATTCAGCCTGGTCAAGATCGCCGTCGTCGTGGCCGTGCTGGAGACCCTCGTGGCCTACGCGGTGCTGGCGGAGCGCAAAATTTCCGCCTGGATCCAGGACCGCATGGGCCCGAACCGCACGGCCCCGCCGTTCGCGAAATACATTCCCATACTCGGACCGCTGCTCACGCGCTGGGGCATCTTCCAGCCGCTGGCCGACGGTTTGAAATTCCTGTTCAAGGAGGACTTCACCCCCAACGGCGTGAAGAAAATCTATTTCTGGCTGGCGCCCGCCATCTCGATCATCCCGGCCATGCTCACCATCGCCGTCATCCCGTTCGGCTCGGTCCTGGGCCACCAGAAAATGGTCATCGCCGACCTCAACGTCGGCATCCTCTACACCTTCGGCATCGTTTCGATGGGCGTCTATGGCATCGTCCTCGCCGGCTACGCGGCGAACTCCAAGTACCCGTTCTTCGGCGGCATCCGGTCGAGCGCGCAAATGATCTCCTACGAGATTTCCATGGGCATGTCGGTCATCCCCGTGCTCCTCATCATCGGCAATTTGAATTTGAGCCAGATCATCGGCTGGCAGGCCGCCCACGGCTGGACCGTTATGTACGCCCCGCTGTCGTTCATCATTTTCCTGGGCGCCGCCTTTGCCGAAACCAACCGCACGCCCTTTGACCTCCCGGAGGCCGAGACCGAATTGGTCGGCGGCTACCACACCGAGTACAGCTCGATGAAGTTCGCGCTCTTCTTCCTGGCCGAATACTCCAACATGGTCTCGTCGTCCGCCATGATGGTGACGCTGTTCTTTGGCGGCTGGACGCTGCCGTTTTGGGGGCTGAACGAACCCGCACAAACGCTCGGCATGGGCTTGGCGCACATCCTTGTGTTCCTGGTCAAAATGTGCTTCTTCATGGTGGTGTTCATCTGGGTGCGCTGGATGTTCCCGCGCTTCCGGTACGACCAATTGATGGACTTGGGCTGGCGGCGCTTTGTGCCCCTGGCGCTGATTAACATCGTAATCACGGCCGTCTGGCTGTGGCTGAGGAGTTGATATGAGCATCACCGTCAACCGCAAATCACTTTCGTTTTGGGAAAAGCTTTATCTGCCCGCCATCGTGGGCGGACTCAAGGTCACCACCAAGCATGCCTGGGGCACCCTGTTCCAGGGCAAAAAGGTCACCATGGAGTACCCCGAGCACAAGTGGGCCGTCCCCGCCGGCTACCGCGGCGCCCCCTATCTCGTCAAGGACCAGGACGGCAACACCAAATGCGTCTCGTGCCAGCTCTGCGAGTTCGTCTGCCCGCCCAAGGCCATCCGCATCACGCCCCCCGGCGACAGCGGGCTCAAGCCCGACCGCCCGAACGCCGAGAAGATGCCCCTGGAATTTGAGATCAACATGCTGCGCTGCATCTACTGCGGCTTCTGCCAGGAGGTCTGCCCCGAAGAGGCGATCTTCCTTCAAAACGATTACTCGCTCACCGCCGGCAGCCGCAGTGATTTGATTTACAATAAAGAAAAACTGCTCGCCCTCGGCGGCACGGCCCCCGGCATCCAAAAATGGAAACACAAGCTGGAAGAGGCCAGGGAACAGGAGAGTTTCCCGGTGAAAGTCTGACCGGGACGAACGCCCGGAAGCCCGCCCGGCCGGTTTGGCCGGCAGGCGGCGGTTTGAATTGCGGAGTTTTTTACAATGGAATTGCCCGACATATTGTTTTACGTCTTTGCGGCCCTCACGCTGCTTTGCGGTGTGATGGTCATCGCCAATCCGTTCAGCCGGAGCCCGGTGACCAGCGCCATGTTCCTGGTCCTGACGATCGTCTCCATGGCCGGCCTGTTTTTGCTGCTGCACGCGTTCTTCCTGGCCGCCGTGCAGATCCTCGTCTATGCCGGCGCCGTCATGGTCCTCTTCCTCTTTGTCATCATGTTGCTGGACTTGAAGGAGGAGGAACGGCGCAAAATCAAGTTCTTCGGCCTCGTGGGGGGCCTCGTCGCCGTCGGCGGCATCGTCTCGGCCTTCGTCAAGTCGCTCGCCGACGTCCAGCCTTCCGCCGATGCGCCCAAACTCGAAGGCGACACCCTCTCGCTCGGCAAACTGCTCTTCACGCATTACACCCTGCCGTTTGAAATCGTCTCAGTGCTCCTGCTCGTGGCGATGATCGGCGTGATCCTGTTGAGCAAAAAGAAACTGGAATAATCATGCACGTCGGACTCCATCATTATTTGACCGTCAGCATCCTCCTGTTTTGCCTGGGGTTGCTCGGCGTCATTCTGCGCCGCAATTTGCTGGTGATCTACATGTCGCTGGAGCTCATGCTCAATGCCGCCAACCTCGCGCTGGTCTCGTTCTCCTGGTTCAACAGCCAGCTCGACGGCCAGGTCCTCGTGTTCTTCATCATTACCGTCGCCGCCGCGGAAGTCGCCGTCGGCCTGGCCCTCATCGTCGCCCTCTACCGCAAACGGCAGTCCGCGCACGTCGAGGACCTCACCACCATGAAACTTTAACGCCTCCCCCCATGCCTTCCCATCCGCACAAATTAAACCGGCTTGGCCGCGGGGTCGAAGTGAAATGAAATACGAATCTCTGCCCTGGCTGATCTTGTTTCTGCCGCTGCTCTCAGCGGCGGTGATCACCCTGTTTACCCTGCGCAGCAAAGTTGTCAGCAGCCTCATTTCCATCGGCGCCATTGTCGCCGGCTTTGTCCTCACCCTCGCCTTCATCGGCGCCAACGGTTTTCAACCGGCTGTCACCGAAACCGCCGTCTCCTGGCTGGCCGTCGGCAATCTGCAAGTGGATCTCGGCCTCAAGCTCGACACCTTGAGCCTCATGATGACGCTCATCGTCACCGGCGTCGGCGGCGCGATTCACATTTATTCCTACGGCTACATGCGCGCGGACCGCAGCATGGCGCGGTTCTTCGCCTGCATGAGCCTGTTCACCTTCTCGATGCTCGGCATCGTGCTCGCGAACAATTTCCTCTTCATGTTCATTGCCTGGGAGCTGGTGGGCGTCTCCAGCTACCTGCTCATCGGGTTCTGGTTCGAACGCCCCAGCGCCAGTGACGCCGCAAAGAAGGCGTTCATCACCAACCGCCTCGGCGACTTCGGGTTCCTGGCCGGCATCCTGTTGCTCTGGACCCTGCTGGGCTCGCTGAATTTCTCCAACCTGCAAGCCACGCTGCACGACAACCCCGGCGCCCTCGGCACCAGCGCCGCGCTCGCCGGCTTGCTGATCTTCTGCGGCGCCATGGGCAAGTCCGCCCAGTTCCCGCTGCACGTCTGGCTCCCCGACGCCATGGAGGGCCCCACGCCCGTTTCCGCCCTGATCCACGCCGCCACGATGGTCGCCGCCGGCGTCTATATGCTTTGCCGCACGGTCTTCCTGTTTGAACATAACCCCGCCGCCCTCCAGGTCATCGCCTATATCGGCGGCTTTACCGCCCTGCTTGCGGCCCTCATCGCCGTCCAGCAAAACGACATCAAGCGCATCCTCGCCTACTCGACGCTCTCCCAGCTCGGCTACATGATCATGGCCGTGGGCCTGAGCGGGCCCACCCCGGCGATGTTCCATTTGACGACGCACGCGTTCTTCAAGGCGCTGCTGTTCCTCGGCGCCGGCTCGGTCATTCACGGGCTCCATGAGGAACAGGACATCTGGAAGATGGGCGGCCTGAAAAAACACATGCCCGTCACGTTCTGGACCTTCATCATCGGCACGCTCGCCTTGAGCGGCGTGCCGCCGTTCAGCGGCTTTTACTCCAAGGACTCGATCCTCGCCGTCGCCCTCGAACAAAAAAGTTACCTGCTTTTCGCCGTCGGCGTATTCGTGGCCGCGCTGACCACCTTCTACATGTTCCGGCTGTTCTTCGTGGCGTTCCTGGGCGAGCCGCGCAATGAGAAGGCCAAGCACGCCCACGAGTCCCCCTGGGTCATGACCCTGCCGCTGGTCGTCCTGGCGGTCTTCGCCGTCATCGGCGGCTTTATCGGCATCACCAACCACTACGCCGCGCAATTCGCCGCCGCGCCCGAAACCCTTTCCGTCGCGCAACAGGCGTTTGAACCGCTGCACAACCTCCTGCCCATGCTCCTCGGCCTCGGCGCCGTCGCCGCCGGCCTGATTGCCGCCTACACCCTTTATCACCACACCGCCACCGACCCGCTCCCGGCCAAGCTCGGCGGCCTGGCCACGGCGATGCGCAATAAATTTTATTTCGACGAACTCTATGAAGCGACTTTCATCCGCGCGCATGATTTCATCGCCGCGGTGATGGATTGGATTGACCGCTGGATCATCCAGGGGGCCTGCATCGGACTGGTTCGCGGCGGCACCGACCTCGCGGGCCGCATGCTGCGCCTCGTCCAAACGGGCAATCTGCAAACCTACGCCTTCCTCTTTGTGTTGGGCGTGGCCGTGATGCTTTATCTGGTTTTGGTGAAATAAATGACGACCTCCATTTTAACCTACATCTGGGGCATCCCGATCCTGGCCGCGCTCGCGCTGATCGTCGTGCCCCGCAATTACCGTGTGCCGATCCGCGCCCTCGCGGTCCTCGCCACGCTCATTTCCGCCGTCCTGGCGGTGAAGATGTTCTGCGACTTCGGCGCCGCCCAGCCCGATGCCTACGGCTACCGGTTCGTCCAGCAGATCCCCTGGGTGGATTCCCTCGGCATCAGTTACCACGTCGGCGTGGACGGCTTGAATGTCGGGCTGATCCTGATGGGCGCCATCGTCGCCTTCGCGGCCACGCTGTGCGCCTTCGAGATTCAGACGCGCGAAAAGGAGTTCTACATCCTGGTGCTCGTGATGAGCGGCGGCATCCTCGGCGCGTTCGCGTCGCTGGACCTCTTCTTCTTCTACTTCCTGCACGAACTGGCGCTGGTGCCCACGTTCATCATGATCGGCGTCTGGGGCCGCGGCGATAAAAAGAATTATGCCGCCTTCCAGATGACGTTGTACCTCACCGTCGGCGCGCTGATTGCCCTGATCGGCCTCATCGCCCTGTACCTCCAGGCGGGCGCCAACACCTTCGACATCCCGAAACTGGTCGAGCACGTCAAAGCCACCCCGCTCCCGGAGGCGGCGCAAAACTTCATCTTCCCGCTGCTCCTCTTCGGCTTCGGCATCCTCGTGTCGCTGTGGCCGTTCCATTCCTGGGCGCCCCTCGGTTACGGCGTGGCTCCCTCGCCCACCGCCATGCTCCATGCGGGCGTGCTGAAAAAATTCGGGCTTTACGGCCTCATCCGCATCGCCCTGCCGATGTTGCCGGTGGCCGCGCATCAGTGGGCCAACGTGATCGCCCTCCTCTGCGTGGGCAACCTCCTGTATATCGGCTGGGTGGCCATGCGGCAGCGCGATTTGAACCTGCTCATCGGTAATTCCAGCGTCGCCCACATGGGCTTCATTTTCCTGGGCATCGCCAGCCTCAACGTCATCGGCGTCAGCGGCGCCGTGTTCATCATGGTGGCCCACGGCTTCCTCGCCGCGCTCACCTTCGCCTTGAGCGGCTACATTTACCAGCAAACCGGCACGCTCCAAATGAGCGAGCTTGGCGGCCTCTGCCGCAAGCTCCCCTTCATCGGCGCCGCGCTCCTCATGGCCGCCATGGCCGGCTGCGGCCTGCCGGGATTCGCCAATTTTGTGGGCGAAGTCACCGTCTTCTTCGGCGCGTGGAAGGCCTTCCCGGTCATCACGGTCTTCGCCCTGTGGGGCGCCCTGGTGATCGGCGGCGTGTACATGACGCGCGCCATCCGCCAGGTGTTGCACGGCCCCCTGCCGGAAAAATGGCATGCGCTCCCCGATGCCTCGAGCACCTGGCGCAAGCTGCCCTACGCGCTCCTGCTCGCCAGCCTGCTCGTCTTCGGCTTCTGGCCGCGCTTGCTGACCGATAAAATCGCCCCCGCGGCCGCAACCGTCCTCCCGCCCCTCGTGCAGGCCGGCGCCGCCCCCGCGGCAAATGTCTCCCCGCTTGCCGCCGCCGGCAGCCGGCAACTGGCCCTCGAAAATAAATGAACTCTTCCCTGGTCAAACTTGAAATGTGTGTGATTGGCTTCGGCCTCGTGCTGATGCTCGCCGATGTGTTTGTGGCCCCCGAGCGCCGCCGCTTCATCGGTTACGCCGCCATCGGCGTGCTCGGCATCCTCTTCCTCACCTGCCTCGGCAACGATGGCCTCGCTGGCACCGCCTTCAACGGCGCCTATATCAACGACGGCCTCGCCCTGTTCTTCAAGCGCCTTTTCCTGGTCGCCACCATCCTCGTCCTCTTCATCGCCGTCGAGTTTGCCGACCGCATGGCCGCCGTGACGGAATATTTTTCGCTGATTTTCTTCGCCCTCGCCGGCATGCTCTTCGCCGCGTCCGCCAATGACTTTGCGATGCTGTTCGTCTCCCTCGAGCTCATCACCATCACCTTTTACGTGCTCGTCAGTTTCCAGCGCAACCAGCCGGCCTCCCTCGAAGCCGGCGTCAAATATCTCATCCTCGGCGCGCTCTCGTCCGCGTTTCTCATCTTTGGCATCGCGCTGGTCTGGGGCACCACGGGCAAGCTGAACTTCACCGCGCTGGCCGCCGTGGCGCCGCAGTTCGCCGACAGCAAAGTCTTCCTGCTCGGCGTGCTCCTCGTGCTTGTGGGCATCGGTTTCAAAATCGCCGTCTTCCCCTTCCAGATTTGGGCGCCCGATGTCTATCAGGGCGCGCCCACGCCCACCACCGCTTTTCTCGCCATCGGCTCCAAGGCCGCCGGCTTCGTCCTGCTGCTCCGGTTCCTGTTCACGGCGGTCCCGGCGGTGACCGTGCATGGCGCGAACTTCCTGATTATCATTTCCGGCATCACCATTCTCTACGGCAACCTCTGCGCCCTGCCGCAGCGGAACCTGAAACGCCTGCTGGGCTATTCCAGCATTTCGCACGCGGGCTATCTCCTGCTCGGCGTCGCCGCCCTGAACGCCAATGGCCAGGCGGCCGTCATGTATTATCTCGGCGGCTATTTGTTCACCGTCCTCGCCGCCTTCCTGGTCATCGCGCTCGCCCTCCGGCACCTCGACGTCGCGGACATCTCCGGGCTCGCCGGCCTCAACCAGCGTTCCCCGCTCCTGGCCGCCACAATGACCATTTCCATGGTCTCGCTGGCGGGCATCCCGCCCCTGGCCGGTTTCTTTGGGAAATTTTTGCTCCTGAAATCCGCCATCGAGGCCGCGCAGACCACCGGCAATCACGGCTACTACTGCCTTGTGTTCACCGCCCTCGCCGGCGTCGTCATCTCCCTCTACTACTATTTCGGCGTCATCCGCGTGATGTACTGGAGCAAGGAGGTGAAGGACCTCTCCCCCATCGAACTCTCCGCCCCCGCCATGGTCACGGCTTGGGTGTGCATCGGCGGCATGTTCTGGATCGGCCTCTTTCCCAACACGCTGCTCTCCCTGGCCAACGCCGCCGCCGGCGCGCTGAAACTCTGACCGCCGCCGGACTGACGCAGCTTGGCCCCCGGGCCGTTAATTCTTTGAAATTGCGCTAAAGTCGCGCCGGATTTTGCCGATGATGAGGGTTGTATGAATTCTCAATTAAAGACTGTCTCCCTGCTGCTCGGCACCTTGGGCGTCTGCACTTCCGCCCCGGCCCAATCCCTGCTCTCCACCATGGCCAGCTCGAATGACAATGAATGGGTCATCGGCGCTGAGGATGCGTTTTCCATCGCGGAGGAATTCACCACCGGCAGCCAGAGCGAAAGCATCGGCTCGGTCTCCTTTGAGGTGAACTCGTCCACCGCCAGCGGCGACCCATTGACCGTCCGCTTCTACAGCAACAACTCCGGCCAGCCCGGATCACTCGTGGCCGATGGATCGCTCACGGGACCGGCCCACATCACGGAGAATGCCGCGAACACGTTCACAGCCTCCGGCCTCACGTTGGCCGCCAATACCGCCTATTGGCTGGTTTTTGACAACACCACCTCCACCGACGTGGACATCGCCAACCGTCAGGGCGGCTCGCTGGTGACCACCACCAGCGCCGGCTGGGTGTTGGACAAACTGGGCTACGAGCTTGAAGGCTCCGGTCCCAATTATTCTTTCGCCTATACCGGTATCGCCGAACCCCTCTTTGCCATCGCCTCGCCGGTTCCCGAACCGGGGACCATTGCCCTGGCCTCCCTGGGCGGACTGGGCCTCTGGTTTCTCCGCCGCCAGAAATAGCCGGTTTCAGTTCGGCGGGTTGCCGGCCCAAAACAGGTTGAAGTCCGGCTCGAACACCTGGTCGTCCACAAACGGCGAAGGAGCCGACGGCCAGCCCACCGTCTGCGTCCAGGGACGCGAACTGATGCCGCCCACGCGATCTATGTGGTAATTCACGGGCGTGTTGACCTGGAAAAACAGCTTCGGCTTCAACAATTGGTAAACTGGTTGCGCCGTCTTTTGCGGCACTCTGGTGTAGGCGGCGGACGGAGTGCTTTCCGGGTCGGCCGCCACAGCGTGCACTGCCTGCCACGCCAATCCTCCCGCCACCATTAACGTCATGGTTGTCATTTTCATACAACCATAGCTTCGTCCCCTTGGCCGGGGTGTCAAGCGGGGGGAACACCCCAGCCCCCGTGCCGCGATCCGCGCGCCGTTTCGCCCGCCCCTTAAATCGTCCGCATCTGCACCGCATCCACAATCTCGGTGCCCACGGAAATCGCGCCGATGATGACCACAACGTCGCCCGGGTGCAACTGGCCTTCGGCGGTGAGCCGTTTCAACCCGTTCTCAATCGTGTTCTGCGGCTGGATGAAGTCGAATTCGATCACAAAGGGCGTCACGCCCCAACTCAAGGTCAGCTCGTTGGCCGCCTTGTCATTGTCGCACAGCGCGAAGACCGGCGAATAGCGCGGCCGCATCCATGACGCGTAGCTGGCCATGTGGCCGTGCCGCGTGAAGCTCAGAATCGCCGCCGCCTTCAATTCATTCGCCATCACCACCGCGCTCTTCACCAGCTTCTGCCGCGCGCTCGTCAGTTCCGCCGCCTCGTGGAACAGCGCCCCGCCGCTGCGTTCGGTCCGCCGCGCAATCCGGTCAAACACCTCGATGCATTTCAGCGGATACTTGCCCACCGTCGTCTCCCCGCTCAGCATGATCGCGTCCGCTTCCTCGAACACCGCGTTGGACACATCCGTCACCTCCGCCCGCGTGGGCATCGGCGCATTGATCATGCTCTCCAGCATGTGCGTGGCCACGATCACCGGCCGGCCGATGCGCAAACACGTCTTCACGATCCGCCGCTGGACGATCGGCAGCTCTTCGTACGGAATTTCAATCCCCAAATCGCCCCGCGCCACCATGATCCCGTCCGCCTCCTGCACAATCGCGTCCAGGTTCCTGACCGCTTCCTGGTCCTCGATCTTCGCAACCACAAACGGATGCGGCTTCCCCTCCCCAAACAGCTCCCTGAGCTGCATTAAATCCCGCGCCTCGCGCACAAACGAAAGCGCCAGGAAATCCACCCCCAGCTCCAGCCCCAGTTGCACATCCCGGATGTCCTTCGCCGTCAGCGCCGGCAGGCTCACCTTGACCCCCGGCAGGTTGATGTGCCGCCGGCTGCCCAGCGTCCCCGCCGTCAGCACCTCGCATTCCACCTTGTTCCCCGCCTTGAGCAACACCTTCATTTCAATCGTGCCGTTGTCAATCAGCACCACGTCCCCCACGCTGATGTCATTGATGAAATTCTCATAATTCACGTCCACCGAATGCTCCTCCACGTCCTTTTCCCCCCGCACCGTCAGCGTGAATTTCTGGCCCGGACTCAGATTCAGCGGCGAGGCGATGTCCCCCGTCCGGATCGCCGGCCCCTGCGTGTCCATCATGATGCCGATAAACTCCCCCCGCGCCGCCGCCGCCGCCCGAATGTGCCCCACCACCCGCCGCACCCAGTCGTGCGGCGAATGCGACATGTTCAGCCGGAAAACATTCACCCCGGCCTCCACCAGCCGGGCGATCATTTCGGCGGAATCCGTGGCGGGGCCAAGCGTTGAGATGATTTTGGTGCGGCGCAGCATGCCTCGTTGCATGCCGCCATCTTAACCATGAACCCCGCGAACAAAAGTCTTTAGTGCCGCTCCGCGCGAAAAATCCCCCCGGTCCCGCCGCGGCCTTCGCCGGACCCTACGAGTGTCATTTTCCCCCCCACCGGCGCTCACGGCAGCCCGCCCCCCGGGGCCCGAATCCGTTCGCCCATCGCTCGCAAATCGCGCTTGCCAAAACCCCTCGCGCCGGACATATTCCCGGTTCACTTTAACAACATATAACCTAGGAAATTTTATGGCTGACGCAGCAAATAAATACGCCGAAAACACGCCCGGAAAATATTACGTGGACAACCAGTGCATTGACTGTGACCTGTGCCGCGAGACCGCACCCGATAATTTCAAGCGCAACGATGACGGCGGCTACTCCTTCGTGTACAAGCAGCCCGCCTCCCCCGATGAAGAGGCCCGCTGCAAGGAAGCCAAGGAAGCCTGCCCGGTGGAAGCCATCGGCGATAACGGCCAGTAGTCCGTTGGATTTTTCCAACACCCGCCGGCGCCCGCCGGCGGGTGTTTTTTTTGCCGCCGGACGCCGCCGAGCCTGTCTGAAAATTGACCGGACCTTTTTGAATGTTCAGACGGCTCTCAGAGGCTCACCGGCAGCGACGATTCCGCGGGCAGCGAAACCCGCACCAAACCCGAGGGGGAAGGAATGATCTCCAGCTTGCCATGGTGCGTCTCAATGATCTTCTGGCTCACCGCCAGGCCCAGGCCCAGGCCCACATTGCGGGTCGTGTAGAAGGGCGACGGAATCTTGCGGGCCGCTTCGGCCGAGAACCCCGCGCCGTTGTCCTGCACCTCGATCGTCACCGCGTTCTCGCCCGTGTCGGCGCCGTGTAGTTTCACGTCCACGCGCGGGCTCTTGGGATTGGCCTGCAGCGCGTTCAGCATGATTTCGGTCAGGGCGTGTTTGAGCGCCGCCCGGTCGCCGGTGACCACCAGCGGCTTGCCGTTGTTTTCCAGCTGCAACTGCGCATTCTCCGCCGGCTGCTGCTGCGCCGCGTCGTGATACGCCTCTTGAACCAGTTTTTCCACGGCGAACACCTCCGTGTGGAGCTGCCCTTCGCGGGCCAGGAACCGCATCTGGTTGAGCAGCCGTGAAACGCGTTTCACGCCGCCGGCCATCGCCAGCTCCAGCGACTCGCGAAACTCGGGATCCTGGAATTTCTCCGCCAGCAACTGCTGGTGCGTCGAGATCGGCACCATGGCATTGCCGATTTCATGGGCCAGGCGGTCGGCCATCGTGCGCACCAGCCGCAAATTGGCCGTCTCCACCTCCAGCTTGCGCAATTGTTCGCTCTGCGAAAGATCGTCCGCCGTCAGCAGCACCGAGCTGGGCAGCGCCACCTTCCCGCGCTGGAACGGCACCACGCTCACGTTGTAAGTCGTCCCGGGCGCGTTTTCCGGCTCGTAGCGGAACGGCTCCAGCGCCGCGCCGGTCTTCAGCACCTGGTACACTTTCGCCCCCAGCACCTGCGGCAAATCGCTGAATTCCAGCCCGCCCGTCTGTTCGTTCCGCCGCCCAAAATGCCGCCGCGCCGCCTTGTTCGCATGCAGCACCTTCAGATCCCGCCCGAAAACAATGCACGCGCTGCTCAATTCGCGCAGCACCTCCGTCATCAACTCGTGGTTGCCCGCCAGTTGGTCGTGCAGCCAGATGTTGCGCAGCGCCAGCCCCACCTGCTCCAGCAGGTGAAAAATCATTTCCAATTCCACGTTCACCAGCGGTTCGCCCGTCACCCGCCCGTCAAACACCGCCACCCCCACCACTGATTCCCGCCCCGGAATCGGCACCGCCACCTGCGTCCCCAGCAGGTCAAACTCCTTCTGCACCTCGCTGTCCATCCGCGCCTCATCGCTGTCCCGCCGCAAGATCCGCCCCAGCCGGTTCACCTGCGCCCCTATGCCCGAGTCCAGCGACAGTTCAAAATGTTGCAGCAGACCCGAGGACAGCCCGATCGCCGCCGCCGCCCGCAGCCGCCGCGCGTCGTCCGGCAGCATCACCTCCGTCAGCGGCGAGGACGGCCGGTTCAGAAAAATCGCCGCGCGGTTCACGCTCAGGATCTCGCGCAGAAAATGCAGAAATTGCTTGAGCATCGCCTCCGCGTCCAGCGAGTGCGTCATGATGGACGAAAAATCCCGCAGCACGCTCAGCGTTTGCGCCGCATTCACCAGCCGCGCCGCCGCCCCGGGGTCCGCCGGCCGGGTAAAAAACGCCGTGTTGCCGGCCGGCAGCACCGCCGCCGGCACCGGCGCCGCCCCCGCCTGGCTCCATAAACGGTCGAGGATGGAATTGAACAGCCGCGCCCGGACGGGCTTGGTCAGCACGTGCGTGACCCCCTTCAGAAACGCCTCCTCCTCCCACTCCGCCTGCGCCTGTTCCGTGTAGGCTATGATCGGGATCCGCGCGTCGCGGCGCCGCAGGCGTTCAATCATCCAAACACACTCGACACCCATGAGGTCGGCGTCCAGCACGCAGGCCGCGGACAGTCCGTGCACCAACAGGGGTTCCCCTTCCTCCACCGTCTGCCGGTGAACGACGCGGTATTGCTCCGGATTTAAACTGACGCGAATGGCTTCGGCAAAATCAGGATGCGAAGACAGAACAAGGATGGTCTTCATACGGACAAAACATTTCGCGGAGATGCTGTCACTCGACGGTCATCTTGTCCCAAGTTTTCCCACAGGTCAATTTAAACCTCTCCCGCCTGGACTTTTTCAACCCGTGGCCAGGAGCTGTTTCCAAAGCTCCTCATTCAGCATCGCATGCTTTAGAAAATCCGTATCCCCGGTGGCGGCAACCACTTGTTCGGGATGCAGCGGCAGGTGCAGAATGATGCGGTTGCCGCCGCCGGCCAGGTTCTGCGCCTCGATGCGCCCCCCGTGGTGGTGCACAATGAAGAAGCAGGCCATCAAATTGATGCCGTATTCCGACGGCGTGCCGTGCATCACCATGAAGGGATCCAGCACCACCCGCAGCGACTCCTGCGGCAGCGCCGGGCCATTGTCCGTCAGGGACAGCGCCACTTCCTGGCCCTGCAACTCCGCAGTGAGGGTGATCCGGCTCCCGGCCGGCAGCATCGCCAGCTCATCCCGCAACAGCAGGTCGAACAGCCGGTCAAACTTCGGCTGGTCCACGTGCAGCGGCGGCAGCGTCTCCGCCACCCGGTTGTCCACCTCAATCCGCCGCGCCGCCAGCGCCGCCCGCAACGGCTCCACGGCGCGCATCACGGCCGCCCGCGGCCCGATTTCCGTCGCAAACGGCCGGTGCGTCGGATTTTCGGACGCCGCCCGCAAATCCCCCAGCAGGTGGTTGATCTTTTCAATCTGCCCCTGGACATTTTGATGGTACTCGCGCCAGAAATCCGGGTCGCGCAGGCTCTGATCGCTCCCTTTCTCTTCCGCCAGCTTCATCGGCGCCAGCTCCAAAAACGTTTTCACCGCCACCATCGAATTCCGGATGTGATGGCTCAGCCCGGCCGCCAGCAGCCCCAGGCTCACAATCCGGTCGGCAATCAGCATGTTGCGCAGCATGGACATCTTTTCGTGCAACAGGCGGTCCCGCTCGTCCTGCACCATGAAAAACTCCAGCGATTGCTTCAGCGTCAGTTGCAGCTCGGCCGGGTCCCACGGCTTCGTCACGTATTTGTAAATCGCGCCGCTGTTTACCGCCGCAATCGCCGCGTCCATGTCCGCATACGCCGTCGCCAGAATGCGGATGATCTGCGGACGCAACTGCCGGACCCGTTCGAGCAGCCAGACGCCTTTTTCGCCCGGCATCCGCTGGTCGGTCATCAGCACCCCGATTTCCCCCGCCCGCTGCTGCACCAGCTCGAACGCGGCGGCCGCATTGTTCACGGTCAGCACCGTGAAATCATCGCCGAAGGCCCGCGTGAAGTTCACCAGGGATTTCTCCTCATCGTCCACGTAGAGCACGGCGAATTTTTTATAATCGAAATGGTTCGGCATTTTCTGGAATGGTTTTGGCCGCCGCTTCGGCGGTTGCGGGCAGATCCAGGGTGAATTCGCAATACTGTCCCGGTTCGCTCGCGGCCGTTATGGTCCCGCCATAGCCCCGGACGATCCCGAAACAAATGCTCAATCCCAACCCCGTACCCTTGCCAATCTCCTTGGTTGTGAAAAACGGGTCAAATATTTTCTGCAAGTTTTGCGCCGCTATGCCCGGCCCGTTGTCCCGGACCACCAGCAGCGAGCGCTCGCCCTCCTGCCGCCCCGAAATCTCAATCCTCGGCTCTTCGCCCGCGCCAAACTTCTTCTCCTCCAGCGCGTCAATGGCGTTCTCCAGCAGGTTCACCAGCACCAGGATGAAATGGTTGCGGCTGGCCCACATTTTCTGCCCGGCCGCGACGTTCAATCTCAGGGCGATGTGTTTCTCCTTCAGTTCGCTCGCCACAAACCGCTGCGAAACGCTCACCACGTCCGCCAAATCCACCTCTTCCGACGGTTGCCCGCCCGGATGCGTGAACGTCCGCAGGTCGGACACGATGTTGTCCACCCGCCGCAGCCCGTCGTCAATGTCGTTGATCACCGCGTCGGTCTCCGCCAGCAGCTCCGGCGGCAGTTGCCGTGTCTTTTTCCGCAGCACAAACAGCCCCGTCCGCGAATAGTTCAGCGGATTGAGAATGTCATGCATCAGGCCGGCGCTGAACCGCCCCAGCGACGACATCTTCTCCGATTGCACCAGCTGCATTTCCGCCGCCTTGATCTCGCGGTTGGCCTTCTCCAGCGCCAAATTCTGCAACGACAGCTTGTTGTTCGTCGCCTCCAGGTCCCGCTTGTTCTGGTCCAGCTGATGCCGCGCCACAAATTCACGATAGCGCGCCTGGCTGAAGATGTGGTTCCCCGTCACCACGATGATCCCCGTCGAAATCAGGAAATAGAAGTTGCTGATCACCACCCCGCGGAACTGGAAATGCCCGTGCAGCCAGCACGCCGCCACGTACTCCAGCGCCACGATCACCACCGATATCAGGCTCTCGAACAGCGTCCACCGCAGCACAAATCCCAGCACCAGCAGCACCAGGTTCAGCCCCGCGTAATACGGCGAAGCCGGCCCGTCCGGCGAACGCCAGATCATGTACGCGATGGTCGAGCTTGGAATCAGCAGCAGCACGACGCCCCAGAAATAATAGTGGTTCTTGCCCACCCCCCGCACCAGCAGCACCATGCAAAACCCGATCGCCGCCGAACACGCCAGCCGGATCAGCAGGAATTCCCGCGCCAGCCGCGGATACACATTGTTGTCCAGAATGGCGAAGGACGGCACCAGCAGCATGCCCAGCACACAGCCGATCTTGATGTTGATGAGGATGGTGGCTTCCTGATCGTGTTGTTGAAACGCCTTTCGAAGTTGTTGGAGGTTCGCGTCCATCACTTCAATTGCCGTCGGGTTTTCGCACCTCCAGGAAAAGATTCACCCCCACCGACTCCACCACCAGCTTCCAGTCCGCGCGGTCCACTCCGTCCGGAACCAGCGCCTCCATCCGCCGGTTGTCCCGGTAAATCAGGTGCCAGTCCAGCAGATATTCCTGCATCTCCTTGTAGGGCACCCGGTCGTCCATGTTCGCCACCACCGTCAGCCCGCCCGGCCGCAACCGGTCATAGAACATCGCCACCATCTGCTTGCAAATCTCGTCCGAAAAATAATCGAACAAGCCGCCGCAATAGATCAGATCGAACGGCTTCGCAAACGCCGGATACGCCCGCCCCGCCGAGCCCTTCAATAGCTGCGTGGCCGACATTTGAATGGCATTGATGCCCGTTCTGCGCCCGTGCCGGGCCTTGGCCTCCTGGCACGTGGCGGTCGCGTGGTTCAGCGTCTCGCGGTCGAAATCAATCAGCGTAAACTCCGCCCGGTCGGCCGCCGGGCTTTCCGCTATAAACTGCCCCACTTCGCGCGCCGGCCCGCAACCCACGTTCAAAATGCGCACCGGCTCCCCCTGGCCGCCCCGCCGGACCGTTTCCTGCAACAGCTTCCCCTTCATGTGCGCCACCCGGTTGCGCACCGAAATCGCCGGATATTGATTCACCAGCCAGTAATGCACCAGCCGCGCGTACAACGACTCCCCCTCAAACGTGTTCCGATGAATCATGTTCATCATCTCGTAATCCCCCGCATACCCCAGCGGCTTCTGGTAGGCCCGAAACGCAAATGGCGCGCACAGGAACAGCGGATGCAATTGCCGGCGGAGGATCGCCTCGTACGCCGGGCGGCGTTCCGGGACGATGTTCTTCGCGGTCTCCAGCAGCCGTTCCCGCAGGGTGTTCAGGCTGGCCAGCACCGGCGCCGCCAGCGTCTTGGCCACCTGCACTTCCAAGTCCGCCCGGTTCATCGGCAGCCCCGCCGTGATCGAGGCTTCCACCCGCTCCAAAAGCAATTTCAGCCCCGACAAGTAGCTCTGCAAATCCGACACCACCGCCTTGAATTCCGTTGAAACCTTGGCCTGCCCCTGCCAGTGGCGGAAAAAACTCTCATACGCTTCGCCCACCTCCACCTTCCCGCCGATGGCCTCCGCCCCGGGAGCCGCCTCCGGCTGCTGCAGCTCCGCTTCGCAGGCGACCCGCGAGCCCAAATTCAGGAAATTCCGCACCACCGCCCGCCCCGAAAAAATCTCCCGGCCGTCCACCCACACCTGAAAGCTCCCAAACACCTCCGCCGCCTGGAGCGGCTGCCGCACCGGATACACCTCGAAAATCACGCGCGATTGGCCCAGCTTCAGGATCGCCCCGCGCAGTTCCACCCCGTCCTGATCCTTGAATACCACCAGACTCTCCTGCCCCGCTTTCAACCGCTTCGCCATCCCCGAAGAAACGGCCGGCGCGGTCCCGTTGGCCGAATGGTTGTTGGCACTATGGTTGTGCATCACAAGGGCATGAATAGGACATTTTACGCAGCAACACAAAAGGATAATTCATTTGCCTTCCCGCCCCCGCCGGGCCGGGCCCCTGCCCTTGCGGCCGGCGGCGCCCCGGCGCCCCGCGCTCAAAAATGGTAGCCCACCGACACCGCCACGGCCTGGCTCTGAAAACTGTACGTCCCATCGGCCGTCTGACCCGCCGCCGAAGGCGCGCTGCCCGTCACCGTCCGGTCCGGCCCCCAGCCGAATTGATACGCCACGTCGAAATCAAACCGCTTGCCCTTCCAGCCCACGCCCACGCTGAAAAAGTGCCGGTCCTCGTCCGCCACCAGCGGATTGTAATGCGACGACGGCACCGAGTTCTCATTGAAAATATAGCCGCCGCTCACGTGCCAGCCGCTGTCAAAATATCGCGTCACGCCCAGCTCATAATACCAGCTCGATTCCCAGTCCAGCGCCAGCGGCACATCCTTCGGGATCAGCGGCGCAAACCCCTCCGCCTGCTGGATGTTCACCGTCCCCTCGCTGTCCCAGTCAATGTAATCCGCGTCAAATTCAATGTTCCATTTCGGCGTCGGCCGGTAGGACACGCCCCCCTCCGCCTTCAGCGGAAATTGAAAATCCGCCTGCGCGTCCGTCCGCGTCGAGAACGCCGGGTAATAATACGGCGCCGTGGGCAGTGGCGTGGCCACCGTGTTGTACGCGGTCGTGTAACCGCTCAGGTTTATTTTCGTCCCCGTTTGCAGCGCCGCGCCAAACGACAATTGTTTGATCGGCTGCCAGAGTATGCCCAGGTTGCCCGACATGCCCCACCCGTCGCCCTGAAAACGAAACTGATCGTACGGCTGCCCCGGCCAGAGAATCCCCTGTCGCAAATCCAGGTTCGCGTAATTCGCCGACAACCCCGCGCCCACCGACAGCGAATCCAACAGTTTGTACGCCACCACCGGATTGATCGCCAGTTGCTCCAGCGACCCCTGCGTCCCCGTTGTGCGGAATCCCGTGTTGTCCGGCCAGCTCGCACTCATGCCGGACGGCGAATACACACCCAGCCCCACGCTGTACCCGTGCTCCGCGCTCCCGTAGCTGTAGAAAAACTGCGGCAGCGTGTTCCATGGGTCCCGGTTCCCGTACGTCGCCCCCGTCTCCGGATTCTTGTATTCCGGCTCCAGCGAAATGCCATAGAAGCCGGCCCGGAAATTATTGCCGGTCAGTTGCGTCAGCCCCGCCGGATTGTAGAAAACGGCCGACGGATTGTCCGCCGTGGCCGTCACCGCCAGCCCGCGGCCGATGGCAAACGCATCCACGTCTGGCAAATCAAAGCCCGAAGCCAGCGCCGACCCGCCGAGAGTGGACAAAATCGCGGCGGCAATTCCAATCTTGGGACAACGTTTGTCTCGGTTCATACTTTTTAATCCGGTTCGATCCGGTGCGCCGAATTCAGCAATTTTCACGCCGATTGTCCTGAATTCTAGATCTTTAGCTTCGCGTGCCCCCACCGCAGCATCCGCTCGGTGGCCTCCCACCCAATGCAGGAGTCCGTGATGCTCACCCCGTAGCGCAATTCGTTCAGCACCTTCGGAATCGGCTGGTTCCCCTCGTGCAAATGGCTCTCCACCATCAGCCCGATCAGCGATTTCGTGCCGCCCACCCGCTGCTCGATCACGCTCCGCCACACCGTCTCCTGCCGCGCGAATTTCTTCTCCGAGTTGGCGTGGCTGCAATCCACCATCAGCACCGCCGGCAGGTTCTCCGCCCGCAATTTCTCCTCCGCCGCCTGGATGCTCGCCGCGTCATAATTCGTCAGCGCCCGCCCCCCCCGCAGCACGATGTGCGCGTTCGGATTCCCCGTCGTCCGCACCACGCTCGTCATCCCCTCCTCGTTCATCCCCAGAAAACTGTGCGCATGCCGCGTCGCCGCGATCGCATCAATCGCCACCTGCAGGCTCCCGTCCGTCGCGTTCTTCAGCCCCACCGGCATCGAAAGCCCGCTCGCCATCTCCCGGTGCGTTTGCGATTCCGTCGTCCGCGCCCCCACCGCCGCCCATGTGATCAGGTCCCCGATGTATTGCGGCACGATCGGATCCAGGAATTCCGTCGCCGCCGGCAGCCCCATCCCCGCAATCGCCAGCAGCAGCTTCCGCGCAATCTTCAAGCCCGTCTCAATATCCTGCGAACCGTCCAGGTGCGGATCGTTGATCAGCCCCTTCCAGCCAATCGTCGTCCGCGGTTTCTCGAAGTACACCCGCATCACTATCTCCAGCTTGTCCGCCAGCTCCCGTTGCAGCCCGCTCAGCCGCGTCGCGTACTCCAGCGCGCTCTTTTCGTCGTGGATCGAGCACGGCCCCACCACCACCAGCAGCCGCGGATCTTCCTGGTGCAGTATCCGCGTCACCCGCCGCCGCGTCTCCGCCACGGCGTCGTTCACCGCCTCCGGCGTCGGCGACAGCGCCTTCAATGCCTGCGGGGAGAGGAGGGGCACGATCTCTTTGACGTGTAGGTCCTGCGTACGATACATGAATTAAGTGTAATTAATCCACGATCCGAGCAAAGCTCAATCGTATGTTGTTGAACGCCCCCGCCGTTCCCGTGTATCGTGCGCCGAAAGGATACGATGATCCCAGATCAAAAATTGAACACCGGCCAAAAGGCGCTCCAGATCAACCTCGATGCCAAGAAATACGGCACCTTCGCCGAAATCGGCGCCGGCCAGGAGGTCGCCCGCTGGTTCTTCCACGTCGGCAAAGCCTCCGGCACCGTCGCCAAAACCATCTCCGCCTACGACATGGCCGTCAGCGACGCCATCTACGGCGCCAGTGACCGCTACGTCAGCCGCATGCGGCTCCAGTCCATGCTCGATCACGAGTTCGGCCTGCTCCTCCAGCGTCTCAACCAAACCATCGGCGACCGCCGCACGTTCTTCGCCTTTGCCAACACCGTCACCACCAAGCATATCGCCAAAACCGGCGAGGAGGGCGGACACGGCTGGCTCGGCGTCAAGTTCCAGAACCTTCCCCGCAGCGAGCCCTCCACCATCATCATCCATACCCGCCTCCTGGATTGGGAAACCTCCCGCCAGCAGGAAGCCGTGGGCATCCTCGGCGTCAATCTCCTCTACGGCGCCTTCTATCAGCACCTCGAACCCGAACACCTCATCGGCTCGCTCCTGGACTGCCTCTCCGGCCAGCGCGCCGAGGTGGACATGATCAAATTCTCCGGCCCTCTCTTTGTCGGCGTGGACAACCGCCTCATGACCCTCCAGCTCGTCCAGCAGTGGATCACCGAAGCCGCCATGTTCACCGCCGACGGCGAAACTGTCATCCCCAGCGAGCTCCTTTACAAAAAACCCGTTCTGCTCGAACGCGGCAGCTTCCGCCCCCTCACCAACCCCATGCTCGACATGCTCGAGCGCGCCCACGAACTCTTCGTCCGCCAACCCGCCCTCCAGGGCGAGCCGCCCGTCGTCATGTTCGAGATGACCCTCCGCCAGTTGCAGGTCGGCGATGCCATTGACCATCGCGATTTCCTCGACCGCGTGGATACCCTCGGCGCCCTCGGCAAACCGGTCCTCATCTCCAATTTCCTCCGCTACCACCGCCTCGTCACCTACCTCTCCCGCCATACCCAAAAACCCGTCGGCCTCCCCATCGGCCTCGTCCGCCTCCGCGACGTCATGGACGAGAAATTCTACACCGACATGGCCGGCGGCCTCATGGAATCCCTCGGCGAGCTCTTCAAAAACGGCGCCAAAATGTACGTGTACCCCTCGCTCGACAAAAAATCCGGCAAGCTCACCACCGTGGAAAACCTCGACGTCCCCCCCCACCTCCGGCACCTCTACGCCCACCTCGTCGAAAATAAGTTCATCGAGAGCATCCCCAACTTCAATGCCGGTTTCCTGAAGGTCTATTCCGGCGATGTGCTCGCCAAGATTCAGGCCGGCGACGAGTCCCTCGCCCAAATCATCCCGCCACCGATTTTTGAGGCCATCAAAACCAAAAAATTGTTCGGCTGGGGCCAAAAACAGTCCGTCCCCGCCTGACGGTTCCCCGCCCGGAACCGCACCGGGCCCACTTAGTTCCTGGCTTTCCGGATGCTCAGCGCGTAGCGCCGGCCCTGCTTCTGCAATCGGATCCCCACGTTGAACGCCTTCGACAAATTGCGCGAATTCAGCATCTCCGCCTTGGCGCCGCTCGTCAGCACACCGCCGCTTTTGAGCAACAACACATGCGAAAAAATCGGCATGATCTCCTCCACGTGGTGCGTCACCAAAATGAGCGTCGGCGTATAGCCGTTGTCGCCCAGCCGCTGGATGAATTGCAGAAAATGCTCGCGCGCCGCCGGGTCCAGCCCCGAACACGGCTCGTCCAAAATCAGCACCTCCGGCCGCGCCATCAACGCCCGCCCAATCAGCACCCGCTGCCGCTCCCCCTGCGACAGCACCCGCCACGGCCGTTCCGCCAGGTACTCGCACTCCACCGCCCGCAGCTCCCGCAGCGCCCGCGCCTTCTCCGCGCGCGTCACCTGCCCCCAAAAGTCTATCATCGCGTATTTCCCGCTGGCCACCGTCTCCAGCGCCAATTCGTCGCCCGACATCATCTGCCGGATGGACGAGCTGACCAGCCCGATCTTCTTCCGCAGCTCCCGCCAGTCCGACCGCCCGTACGTCGCCCCGAGCACGGAAAGCTCCCCCGCCGTCGGCATCAAATAACCCGTCAGCGCGCTCAACAGCGAGGTCTTGCCCGACCCGTTGGCCCCCAGGATCACCCAGTGCTCCCCGCTGTTCACACTCCAGTTGATGTCGCGCAAAATCGCCGTCCCGCCGCGCTCGATGCGCAGCCCCGCCACTGATAATACTTTCAATGAACCTTTCATGTCCGAACGCATATTTAGCCAGAAACGCCCCTTCATTAAAATGCTAAAGGCTAAAATGGGGAAATGGCGCGCGATGTCTTCATGCTTTTTTGCGCTCAGCCTTTAGCATTTTTATTGATCGTCGTGAGGATGGCTATTAACTGCCGGGTCTCGTCAAACAGTGCATTCATCTTGGTTGCAGGCACGCATCCGCTGTCCACGAGCAATTCCAGCCAGTATTCGGTTTCTTCGATTTCTTTCAAGCAATCGCCGGTTTTGGAAATAAACTCGAGTTTGGTTCGTGCGCGGGAGGCTTCGCGGTAGTTTGCGCCGACCGAAGTGCCTGAGCGCAATACTTGCTTGCCGAGCACCTGCGCCACAGCGTCATGCTTTGGCAGCTTTGAATACATCGTGATAATGCGCAGGGCAAACGTCTTGGTGCGCGGTTTCAAATCTAACGGTTGCACACTCATGATCTTGAAAGACTAAATACTAAAGCTGAAGGGATGCAATGGCGCACTTTTTTAGCCTTCAGCCTTTAGCCTTTAGCCTTTCCCTACAGCCCCTCGATCTCCGGCCACAGCGGCTTCAAATCGTCATCCGCGAGCGCCATTTTCTTGATGGTTTCCTTGCGGCCGCCGGCCAGCGCGCGCCGCAGCCACACCCGCGACGTCTCCAGTTCGTTCAACTGGCACGCATAGCACGAAAGGTTGAACGCGATCACCGGATCGTCCGGAAATTTCTCCGCCGCCGGCCACAGCGCATCCCACGCCTGCGACAGCCCGCCGCCCGCCACCCGCCGCATCGCATACGCCCGATGCAGCCAGCCCGACGCCACCTCCGGCATCACCACCAATTCGGAATCCGCCACATACAGCGCCTCCCGCCACTTCTGCTCGTGCGCGCACAGCAGCCAGCGCGCCTCCAGCACCGCCGGATGCGATTGCTGCTCCGGCGCGATGGCGTCCAGCTCGGCGCGGGCGTCCGCCGGGCTGTCCAGCCCCAGCCACCCCACCGCCGCATTCACCCGGTGGATGTCAATCGGTTCAAGTGCCGACACAGGATTCGGTAAAATGTTTTAACACGGTGGCAAGCCGCCTTGCCCCGCTTATTCTACACCGCGAAGTTACACCGCCCAGACAAAATCCCTCGCTCCCAAAAACTTCCCGCAGTTGGCAAACCCCCGGTCGTCGGCTACTTTAATTATCATGATGAAAACCATCCTGCTTTCCGCGGCCATGCTGGCGGGCGCCGCCTCCCTGCACGCCGCCATCCAATCCAAAACCGTCGAATACCAGCAGGGCGACGCCACCCTCGAAGGCGTCCTTGTGTGGGACGACGCCGTTTCCGGCCCGCGCCCCGGCGTGCTCGTCGTCCATCAATGGCTCGGCATCACCGATTACGAAAAGCACCGCGCCGAAATGCTCGCCCAAATGGGTTATGTCGCCTTCTGCGCGGATATTTATGGCAAGGGCATTCGCCCCGCCAACACCGGCGACGCCGGCGCCCTGGCCACGAAGTTCAAGTCCAACCGCCCCTTGCTCCGCCAGCGCGTCAACGCCGGACTCGAGCAATTGAAGAAATCCCCGCTCGTGGATACCAAGCGCGTCGCCGCCATCGGCTATTGCTTCGGCGGCACCACCGTCCTCGAACTCGGCCGCAGCGGCGCCGGGCTCAACGGCATCGTCAGCTTCCATGGCGGCCTGGATTCGCCCGCCCCCGCCGACGGCAAAAACATCAAGTGCCCCGTCCTCGTCTGCCACGGCGCGGATGACCCGTTTGAAAAACCCTCGGATCTCGCGGCCTTCGAAAGCGAAATGCGCAACGCCAACGTGGACTGGCGCCTCATCCAATACGGCGGCGCCGTGCACGCCTTCACCCAGCCCATGGCCGGCAACGACAATTCCAAGGGCGCCGCTTACAACGAAAGGGCCGACCGCCGCTCCTGGCAGGACATGAAACTCTTCTTCGCCGAGATTTTCAAATGAACATGGCGCTCCCCAAGGCGGAACGATCCAGTTGAAAAATGACTTAACCAGATAAACACAGATGAAAACGGGCTTGGCGGGGTTTTCTTGGGAGCATGAGGACCACTCACCAGTTGGCGCACCGCTCTGGACCAACCAGTTTCGGTCTTGAATCTGTACTACAATAGTGAAAGTTCACGCAATCTCGGCAAAGATTTTTGTGCGAACGCAAAACGCCTTTTTTTCTATCCTCCATCCTCCATCTTCCATCCTCTGCGGTTGCGGCGCCAGCCGCGCTAGGTTCATCTGTGGTTTAAATGAATCGTTCCGGAAGGTGCTCCCGGGCGCGTTTTGTGCCTCGTGCGCGTCCCGGTTTCGTGGTTAAATTCTCCCCATGCGCATCACCGGCGGCCATGCCGCGCGGCGGATTTTGAAGGTCCCCAAAGGCCTCGCCGTCCGCCCCACGCCCGACCTCGTCAAACAGGCGGTTTTCAACTCGCTCGGCGCCCGCGTGGCCGGCGCCCGCGTGCTCGAGCTCTTCGCCGGCAGCGGCGCCTTGAGCCTCGAATGCCTCAGCCGCGGCGCCGCCGCCGTGACGTGCATCGAAAAATCCCAGCGCCATGCCGCCTTCATTCGCGATAATGCCGCCGCCGCCGGCTACGCCCAAAGCCTGGACGTCCGCACGCAGGATGTCTTCCCCGCCCTGGCCCAGCTCGCGCAAGCCGCCGCGCAATTTGATTTGATCCTGGCCGACCCGCCCTACGGCGAGAAGAACGTCAATCGCCGCTCCACCTCCTTCGCCCAGCAGTTGCTTGACCATCCGGACCTCCCGAAGCTCCTCGCGCCCGGCGGCCGGTTCGTGCTCGGCCACACCAAGCGCGATACGCTGGAATTTGTCGCCCCTTGGATCGAAGTGAAAATGCTCAAACACGGCGATACCGTGATGCGCTTTTTGGAAAAACCCCAAGCGGCCTGATTCTGGTGGCTTGGAAATTCAGATTTGAATCAACTCGAACTTCTCCTTCCAAAGGGGAGAAATCAACTCTAATTTCTCCTTTTTAAAAGGATAAAATACGGAAGACCTGTCCTTTCAAAAAGGAGACCTTGGTCGTTTACGTCTCCGCTTCCACCGCTTCGCGAATCACCTGCCTGAATTTATCCATGCCCTGGTCAAACGCGGCGGAAATCGGCAGCACGGAAACCCGTTTGATCTTCTTTTTGAATTGCTTCAGGTTCGCCTCCGCCACCGCTTCATCCATCTTGTTGGCCACCACCACGCGCGGCTTTTGCACCAGCGCCGGGTCGTACAGTTCCAGTTCCTTCAGCAGTTGCTGGTAATCATCCCACGGCTTCCGGTTGTCCGTCCCGGCCATGTCCACCAGCAGCACCAGGATCTTGCACCGCTGAATGTGCCGCAAAAACGCGTGCCCCAGCCCCACGTTCTGGTGCGCGCCCTCGATCAGCCCCGGCACGTCGCATACCGTCATCCGCTTCCAATCCGCATATTCCATGATCCCGATTTGCGGATGCAGCGTCGTGAACGGGTACGGCGCAATCTTCGGCCGCGCCTTCGAAATGGCCGTCAGCAGCGTGGACTTTCCCGCATTCGGATAACCCACCAGGCCGATTTCGGCCATGATGCGCAGTTCAAAACGATACTCGCCCTCCGTCCCCGGCTCGCCCGGCTGCGCAAACCGCGGCGTCTGCCGCCGCGGCGTCGCAAAGTTGCGATTTCCCAGACCGCCCCGGCCGCCCTGGCACAACACAAATTGC
The DNA here is from genome assembly GCA_964532525.1 of uncultured Bifidobacteriaceae bacterium. GTDB lineage: Bacteria > Verrucomicrobiota > Verrucomicrobiia > Limisphaerales > UBA11358 > UBA11358. Next base: position 16,144 of record CAZHIM010000029.1, on the reverse strand, counting down.
TGCCCGTTCGTCGTCAGGTCCGCCACCAGCTCCCCCGGCCCCGCCGCTTCCGCCGGCCCCGCCGCCTCGGCTTCCGCGCTTAAATCAATTTCCTGCGCCTGCTCCCCCCGGGAACTCCGAATGATCGGCCGACGACGCCCGCTCGTCGCCAGCATCGGCTTCTCCTCCGCTTCGTCTTCCTCGTCCGTTTCCGCCGACGCTTTCGTCTCCTTCGGCGGCGTCGTGTCTTTCAACCGCCAGACCAGCGTCCCGCACGGCACCTTGACGATGATATCCTTGCCCGCCGCCCCGTCCATGCCCTTGCCCATGCCCGCCTCGCCGTCCTCCGCCACCAGGCGCGGAATGTAGTACTGCTGGATCAGGTTGTTCAAATCGTGATCGGCCTGCAAAATGACGCTGCCCCCGCGGCCCCCATTGCCGCCGCTCGGTCCGCCCTTGGTAATAAAGGCCTCGCGGTGAAAAGCCACGCAGCCTCGCCCGCCGTGGCCCGCCCGCGCGTAAATTTTTATTTCATCAACAAACATGGAAGTCAAATTTTAGCCGCCATCCGCCGGGCAAAACCATCCCCCGCTCCCGGCTGTCCCCGCCATCCGCCCAAAAAAAAAGGCGAGGCGTCTGGCCTCGCCTGGAAATCCTTTGCCCCGGTCAGCTCGCCTTGGCCACACTGTCCTTGGCCACAATATTCACGCGCCGGCCTTCCTGGTCAAACTTCACCGCGCCGTCCTTCAGCGCAAATAAAGTCCAGTCGCGGCCCGTGCCCACATTCACCCCGGCCACAAATTTGCTGCCGCGCTGGCGGATGATGATGCTGCCGGCCGTCACGACTTCGCCGCCGAACTCTTTCACGCCCAGCCGTTTGCTGGCGCTGTCGCGTCCGTTCTTGACGCTGCCTTGACCTTTTTTATGTGCCATAAAAAATTGGGTTGATGATTATTGTGTTAAAATCTCTCTGGCGGGGCGCCTCAGGCGTTGATCGCCGTGATCTTCACCACCGTCAGCTCCTGGCGATGGCCGATCGTCTTCCGGTAGCCTTTGCGGCGCTTCAGCTTGTACGTCAGCTTCTTTTCGCCGCGCTTGTGCGCCACCACGTCGGCGGCAACGGTGGCGCCGGTCACGGTGGGCGCGCCCACCGTCACTTTGCCTTCGTTGTTCACCAGCAGGACGCGGTCGAACGTCACCGGCTTGCCCGCCTCGATTTCGAGGCGTTCAATTTCCAAGGTGTCGCCAGCAGCGACCCGATACTGTTTGCTACCTGTTTCTAGAACGGCGTACATAAAAATCCCGCAAAGGGTTGACCATTACACCAGAAAATCCGGCCATGTCAACGCCTGATTTCCATTTTTCTCATCTGCCGCTCCCGTTTCTTGATTTCCCCCGCCAGCAGCTCCTCCGCGCACCACCCCCGCGCCTGCGCCAGCGACGCCAGCCCAAACAGCTCCGCCGCCAGCGACGCCTTCGTAAATTTCCGGCCCGGCCCCGCGCCGTCGGCCACCAGCTTCGCCTTCCGCGCCTTCTTCACCAGCTTCTCCGCCCGCAGCAGCGCCGGCAGATGCCGCGGCACCCCGTCCAGCGCCGAAGGCCGCGCATGCGCCGTCCCGTCCTTCTCCGCCTGCTTGATCTTGTCCCAGTTCGCCCACACCTCGTCCACGTTCTTCACCTTGATGGTTCCAAACACGTGCGGATGCCGCCGCACCAGCTTCTCCACCAGCAGCCGCGTGACCTGCTCGAAATCAAACGCCCCGCGCTCCCGCGCCAGTTGGCAGTGGAACACCACCTGCAACAGCAGGTCCCCCAGCTCCTCCGCCATCTCCACGTCGTCCCGCGCCTCGATCGCGTCAATCAGCTCATACACTTCCTCGATCGCGTGCCGCCGCAGCGTCTGGTGGTCCTGCTCCCGGTCCCACGGACACCCCGTGGGCGACCGCAGCCGGGCCATGACGTCCAGCAATTCTTTGATGGCCGAATTTTTCTTCTTCATGAAAGGTTCAAGTTCACAGAATCACCAAATCGTCCCGGTGCACCAGCTCCGACTTCGGCAGCCGGTGTTCCCGCACGGCGGTTGAATCGTACCGCGCGATCCCGCGCGCAAATTCCAGCCCGTCCAAATCGCAAATCCGCACCACTTCGTCCGCCGCAAATTCCCCTTCGCACCGCGTCACCCCCGGCGACAGCAGGCTCTTGCCCTTCTCCCGCAACGCCACCTTCGCCCCGTTGTCCACAATCAGCGCCCCTTTGGGATGGTGAAAAAACGCGATCCACCGCTTGCGCCCCTTCAACCGGTTCGGCTTGGGTACAAACAGCGTCCCCCGGTCCTCCCCCGCCACGATCTTGCCCAGCACTTCCTTGTCCCGGCCCGAGGCGATCACCAGCGGGATCCCCGACCGCACCGCGATCTGCGCCGCCTCCACCTTCGACTTCATTCCGCCCACCGCCGTCTCGCTTGTGGTGCCGCGCGCCAGGCTCATGATGCCCGCGTCAATCTTTTCCACCTCCGAAATGGTCTTCGCGTCCTTCGTCCCGAAATTTTCCATCACGCCATCCACCGTCGTCAGCAGCACCAGCAAATCCGCCGGCAGCAGCGCCGCCACCAGCGCCGACAGCTTGTCGTTGTCCCCAAACTTGATCTCCGTGGATGAAATTGCGTCGTTCTCGTTGATGATCGGCACCACGCCGCGGCTCAGCAGCATCACCAGGGTGTTCCGCGCGTTGAGATGCCGCTCATGATGCTCCAGGTCGTCGTGCGTCAGCAGCACCTGGGCCACCACCACGCCGCGCAAGCCGAACAGCTTTTCATACGCCGCCATCAACAGCGGCTGTCCCACGGCCGCGCACGCCTGCTTCTCCGCCAGGTCGGTCGGCCGCGATTCGTAGCCCAGCGCGCCCATGCCCGCCCCCACCGCGCCGCTGGTCACCAGGATCACTTCCTTCCCCAGCCGCCGCAAACCCGCCACCTGGGCCACGATCTGCTCCAGTTGGGCGGGGTCCAGCAGCTTCCGGTGATCCGTCAGGACCCCGGTCCCGAGCTTCACGACAATGCGTGAAACCGCTTTAAGTGAGTCCCGATGCACTGTTGGAGGGTAGAAAAAATGAGGCCGCTGAAAAAGGCGAAAGTGGAAACGCAATTACGAGCCGCCCGGCAATTCCGTTCGCGTCTTGGACTGCGCCGGCAAAGCGCAGCGACGACGGCGCTTTCGCCCGTACGCGCGATCCGCGAGCTTTTGAGGACCGTTGCCCGCGCGAAAGCGGCGTGGCGCGCTTCCCGCCGCCCACCATTGCTGGACCAGCGCCCGGACCGCGGCTGTGTCGCAGACCAGCCGCAGCCGCTTCGCAGGAGTGACCGCCACGCAAATACTCAACACGCCTTGAGGACCCAACGCGCTGCGGCTGATCCCGCGCCGAGCGGGACACAGCCGCGGTCCATGACGCCCTCCGCAATGACGACGCGCCGCCGCTGTTCCCCATGGCCGGGTCGGTTTGGTGCGAGGCCCGGGAAGGCGGGCGGGCGGCGAAAAAAATTGGCGTTGACCAGGGTTGACGATGAGGGGTTTTGCTGGGGTTTTCGCAGATTTTGGCGAGCGAATTTGCGCGCTTTTGGGGCCTGGCGAGGCAGCGGGAGCGGGGGTGGCGGCACGCAGGCCGGGACGGTGGCCGCGGGACGGGCCAAATTGGAGAGAAAAAATTTTGGTTTTATTAGGTTTGATTGGGTTGGATGACAAGGGGTTGAAAACTCGGATTTTTCGGCGGTTTTTGACGGTGGAAAATGGACAGGCTGAACGGGATGGACAAGATGACCGGGCGTGGGAGCGGGGGTGCAGATCGCCTGTCTCGAGTTGTGGGCGGAAACGAGGGGTTTTGAGATGGCGGCAAACGCCAGTTTGCCTCTACGGGGCGCGGAGGCCCGGGAGGTCCGGCTGCGTTGTGGCGGCAGTCTCACCCCGCGACTATGACACGGATCGGGCTGGGGGTGTTAGTTAGCGGCTAACGCAAAATGCGTAAATGGTTGGGCGGGAAGGGAATTTAGTTACAGGGCCGGGAGCGGGGACTTTGGTTTTGGCGGTTGCGTTCGGTCAGGCGGGCGCGGGTCATACGTTCGCGCAGGCCACCTTCCTTGAGGAAATCCTGTTCCAAGCGGCGCAAAAGCTGGTCAAGCAAATAACACGTCTGGTGAATCACACAAATGATGATGTTGGCCACCACCGCAGGTGGCCGGGTTTCAATATAAGTCCTATAAGACTCATACGACGCATCGGGTCTGGCCCCGAGCTTGCGGACAAAGAGCGCTTCTTTGGAATTTTTATCCCAAAGCGCCGCCTGGTGACTGCGTAAAAAATCCCGGTAATCTTCCAATAATTCTTCCTGGCTGGCGCGCGCCACCCCCACCAATTTGATCTCGGTTTCCTTGGAAATGCCGCTGGCCTCGCTGCCTTCGAGGATGTTTTGTTTGCCGGATCGAGCAGCTTGCACCATTTGATCATGCGTGCGCGAGCGCTTGTCTATGAACCGGTCGCAGAAATAAACGGTGGCATCATAAACCACCAAGGCTTTCTGGTAGGCGAACAAATTCTCGTAGCCGCCGTGCGCGGGAATGAAACCCTTGGTTGCCGTTGGTTCCGCTGCGGCACGCAACTGGCCGCCGGTGTCGCTTCTCCCACTCCTGCCGCTGGTGTCGTTGCGCTGGTTTGGAGGTTTCATGGCCTGCCGCCATTTATCTCGACGGCCAGCCGTCGTGCTTTTCAATCACCGCGTCAAAGACGCCGGCGATCTCGGTCCAGTCCTGAAAATATTTCAGGCCTTTCCACGATTCATCGCTATAATCAACGATGAACAATTCCCTGCCAGTTTTAGGAGCTTTGGGGCTGGGCCGATTTGACGGACACAGGTAAAGAAAGACAACGCAAGATAATACCTGTATGAATGAACCTGTGATCGAAGCCAAGAAGACGCGGAAGAAGTTTAACAAAGCCTTCAAGCAGCAGGCGGTGGAGCTGTGGGTCCACAGCGGCAAGCAGGCCACGGAAGTGGCCGCCGAGTTGGGCATTCATGCCCAGCGGCTCAGTGCCTGGAGGAAGCGCTTCGCGCCCCCGCCCCCTGGGGGGGATGGGGGCGGGGGCGCGCAGCGCAGCGTCGAACAATGGGAGGCCGATTATGCCACCCTGCGGCGCGAGAACGATTATCTGCGCCAGCAGCGGGACATTTTAAAAAAAACTTTGGGCATCCTCTCCGAACCCACGAGCAACGGTTTCAACGAATCAACGCGATGAAAACCGACCACCCCATTCGGGCCATGTGCGAGGCCTTGGAAGTCTCGGCCAGCGGCTATTACGACTGGTCCCACCGCCAAGCCCAGCCCGGCCCGCGCGCCCAGGAAAATGCCCGGCTGGTTCAAAAGATTGTCCAGATCCATCAGGCCAGCCGCCAGACCTATGGCAGCCCACGCATTCAAAAGGTCTTGAGCCAGGCCGGTTGCGCTCATGGCCGCCATCGCATTGCCCGTTTAATGCGCCTGCAAGGCCTCTGGGGGCGCGCCAAAGGCCGCTTCCGGGTCTGCACCACCGACAGCAACCACGATCAGCCCATCGCCCCCAACCGGCTGCCCGAACTGCCCGCGCCCAGCGCCCCCAACCAAATCTGGCGGGGCGACATCACCTACGTGCCCACCGAGGAAGGCTGGCTCTATCTGGCTGGCATCCTGGACCAGTTCAGCCGCCGGCTCGTTGGCTGGGCCATGAGTGAACACATCGACACCCCACTCATCCTGGCCGCCTGGGACATGGCGCTGACTCAGCGGCAGCCGCCAGCAGGCCTGGTGTTCCATTCCGACCGCGGCGTCCAATACGCCAGTCACGACTACCGGCATGCCCTCCAGAGCGCCCAAGCCATTGCCGCCATGAGCCGCAAAGCCAACTGCTACGATAACGCCACCATGGAAAGCTTCTGGAGCACCCTCAAGCACGAACTCGTCTACCGCCGCCAATTCAAAACGCGAGCCGAGGCCCGCCTGGCCATCTTCGATTTCATCGAAGTCTTTTACAACCGCCAACGCCTCCATAGCTCGCTCGGTTTTCGCTCGCCCATTGACTTCGAAACCAAAAACAACTAACTAATGATTCCTCTAATTTCTGTGTCCGTTTTTTTGAGGCAAGCCCACTTCACTCATATCCCAAGATACGATGCAGATTGACTGGCATCGTAATCTGAGGTGGTCATAAGGCAATCGCAAAAACTGCTGGCAGGAATGCGCGTTTAGAGGGTTGGCAAGCCTGCGCCCGGGAAATGTAAAACGGGGAATTATTTCCTGGCCCCCTTTCCCGCCGCCCATGACGCCGCGTGCAATGACGACGCGCCGCCGCTGTGCCCCATGGCCGGGAGGGTTTGGTGGCAGGCCGGAAAGGGGCGGAGAGGCCAAAAAAAATTGGCGTTGACGAGGGTTGACGATGTGGGTTTTTGCTGGGGTTTCCGCAGATTTTGGCGAACGAAATTGCGGGTTTTTGGAGCCCGGCTGGGCGAGAGAAATTTCGGTTTTATTAGGTTTGATTGGGTTGGAGGACAAGGGGTTGAGAAGTTGGATTTTTCCGGGGGAAAGTGAACATGATTAACAGGATGCACGGGAGCGGAAGTGGGGGACGTTGAGATGGCGGCAAACGCCAGTTTGCCGCTACGGGGCGCGGAGGCCCGGGACCGGCTGCGTTGTGGTGGCAGTCTCACCCCGCGAGCATGACACGGATCGGGGCGGGGGTGTTAGTTAGCCGCTAACGCAAAATGCGTAAGTCGTTGGGCGGGAAGTGAATTTAATTCGGAAAAAAAAAGTTTGACGCGAATTTCGGGAATTGGCGCGAATTCTTAGGGAGGGCGGACGGGGGGTAAAAACCGAGGATGGAGGATTGAAAATGGAGGATGGGTCCCGAATTGACGCCCCGGAGATTCCGGCGCGCACTCGGCAAGGCGATGAGTAACCGCTTCTTCACGGAATCAGAGCGCAAGCTTCGTCACCTGGCTTTCCAAAGGCTGGAATTTAGGCTTGACGGTCACACCTTAATGACCGACGATACTGGTAACAATACCTCCCACGCCTCTCATCAGAACGGCGCACCAGGGGGGTTCCTCGTTTTCAGAGGCGATGGAATATGAGCAAACCGCCTAAAACATATCCCGATCAACTGGCATTGTTAAAGGCCCGGGGGGTTGACCTTTGCGGATGAACCGTTTGCGATACAGTGCCTTACTCATCTCAATTATTATCGGTTATCCGCCTATCGCTTTCCTTTTACAGCTCCCGGCAACCACGATCAATTTCAGCCCGGTTCCACCTTCCAGCAAATCTGGGATCTGTACCAGTTCGACCGCACCCTTCGGCGTTTGGTTCTCGATGCCTGCAAGCGCGTGGAAATCTCCGCCCGGTCCCGCTGGGCGTATGAAATCGGGCATCGGCTCGGCCCGCTCGGCTATCTCGAAAACCGCCATTTTTTCGATCCCCTGATCCACGCCAAAACCCTGGCCCGACTCCACAGCGAAATGGATCGCAGCAAGGAGACCTTCATCAAACATCATCGTGACACGTTGAAAATGCCCTGGCCTCCGGTGTGGGTGATAGTCGAGGTCGCTTCCTTTGGAGCCGTATCCAATTTGCTGGGGCAGGTGCAACCGCCGGCCTTTCGCCAAGCGATTGCGGACACTTATCAACTGGACGAGAAGACGTTTTGCTCCCTGTTCCATCATCTGTCCGTGCTGCGGAACATCGCAGCACACCATAACCGGCCATGGGACCGGAAGTTCGTGATTACCTTTCAACTGCCCCGCAAGAAGCCCGCATATCTTTGGCCAAACTTTCATCTGGCCTCGGTCAAGCCCCCGAGCCGGGAAAGTAAAATCTACAATTCATTGGTCCTACTCATCCATTTGATGGACATCATTGAGTCGGGAAGCCACTGGCCCGCCGCCTTGGCGAAACACATTGAAACCCTGGCTCCGGCCTTAATCCCCGATATGGGATTTCCGGCCGATTGGAAACAACGGCCCCTCTGGAAAAAACACCTCGCCACGCCATGACCCGCGACGAAATTCAATCCATTCTCCGGCTGGACAATGATGCGCCCGGCTCTGTCGCCACGTGCCCACTCGGCGACAAAAATCTGCGCCGCATGATTCAGTTTGCCGAGGTCTTCTCTGACCGGGAGATTGTCGTATTGCTGATACGACAATTGACCCACAAACGGGTCAAACCGTGTTATGGACTGACCCCTGCGATGGAAATTTGCTGGCGTCACTTCTACGCTAATATCCCCGATTATCCCGTCCAACTCTCCCTCCCCATAGTTCCGAACCATTCAAGCGTCTGGCTTGGCTTGTCGGGAACGTAAAAATTCTACGACTTCGTTTCCAGTGGGAATTTCCACGTCCCGCCTGTGAACCTCACAAATTGTACCGTCCAGCGATGCGTATTCAAACATTTGGGTCTTCGGGTCAAAACTGCTCCACAAATGGATTTGACCGTTCTTGAGTTTTATGTGTTGGCTTCCGACTTGTGGGACAGTTCCGAACATTGGGAATTTGTCTTTTTTCATAGAATTTCGTGTTGCTCCGTTAATTCGCTCCCCTCGAAAATCTCCACGCCACTTTGCCGATTACAAGACGCATCTCGTCTTCTACAACGTGGCATTCAAACCGCTGAGGCTCGGACTCCTTATCACTCCAGCAATACATTTCTGAATTTTGAGCATCGTAACAAAAAACGCCGTCTTCATTTTCGTTGCTGCTTTTGTCAGGTGATGTAAATGACAACTTGTAATTATACCGATTGTGCGGCATCGCCTTGAATTTGATGTCAACCTTGACGGCATTCGTTTGAAATTCAGAATGCCACTCGCCTAACAAGAGGTTTTCCATATCAGGAACGGCATTTATTTCCGTAACCTTCTGCATTACTATTTGTGCGTTACCCGATGTTAAAATCAGTTGGTTTTCAATCAATGAAAACGCTGCGGTCGTGCGTCTATATTGCGGTGCGACGAATGGGTCTATCATTTCAAATTTGTCACCATCAATATAATAATGTGACAAGCCAGGATTTATTTTTTCGTTTTTGAAAATCGTTTCGTCCAACATTCGTTGATTTGAAAAAAAGACAAAGACCTGCTTCGCAATATCGGTCTGGTCTGCCGTGGCGATTTTTGTCTTAAAGGAAACACTCTCCCATCTGCCAACAAGTTGAGCCTCCATTTGCGGCGAAACTTTTGTCTGTTGAATGCGACTTTCCTCTGCCAGTGCCTTTGAAAGTGGTGCGTTCTTCTTAACCAAGGTGTATCCCTTGGCGGTCATCTCGGCAGCAATCAATTGACTTTTCTTAGAATCTTCGGAACTGTCGGCAACCATTCTCAAAAGAATTGTCTGACCGACAGTATCGCCAGAAACCGACGTAGCCCTTCTATTTGACAGAGCATCGTATTGACACAATGCCAAATCGTGTTGAGTCTGCTCTGGCGTTGTGTTTGGGCGATACCACGTTTCGTTAGACCGACAACCTGTTGGGGTGGTCGTTGAACAGCCCGAAAATGAAAGGATGAACAAAATCAGCCCAGCCAAACACAATGACGTTTTCATTTTTGTTGAGGTTCCGTTTTTTTTGATACCTTGAGATTATCCTGACTTCTCCGCCAGCGGTCAAGTGTCGGTCGTATAGTTGCCGAACTTGCCGAACGCCCGATAGTTGCTACCGTGGAAGGTGTGTATGTATAAAGAAAATTCTTCTTCAGCGGAATTGGTACAGGAAATTCCCAAAGCCCGCTGGCTTTGAGATTATTCAAACCCGTCAGCGCAAGGAAAGAGATCCCCGATTTTTAATCGCATTCAAATTTCCGAAACGCGCCATGTTCATCAATCCCAAAGGGATTGCGTCTCAAAGCCCAGGGTTGCGAGGCACGAGCTACCCTGGGTAAGCCACGCAAATAATCCATTTTTCAACCGCAACGCGGTTGCGGCCAAGGTCGCCCGCGGCCGGGACAGGGGAAGGGTCACAACCGCGTTGCGGTTGATGATTTCGTTTGGACACGGACCCAGGGTAGGCTCGCGGACTCGCCAACCCGGGGCTTCGAGCCGGAATCCCGTTGGGATTCGCAAAAGGGGGAACTGCTCGCCTGGCCCACCCCTTCCGCATGCGCCGCCCACCCGAAACGCGGACGAAATTCTCATCCCGTCAATCATCAATCCTCGATTCTCCCGTCCCTCAATGCCCCAGCATTTTCAACAAATCCTGCGCCGATTGCCCCGCGCCTTGGTGGTTCGGATCTATCAGCGGACGGAAAACGTCCCCGCTCCGCAATCCCACCACCACCCCCAGGCCCACCAAGTCCGCCATGGAGGTCACGTTCGTGACCACGCAATTCGTCAGGCCGATCTGTTGCTCCGCGTTGTTCGTCGGGGCGCGCAGGTCCACGTATTTGAACGTGCCCACCGAAACACTCAGCCGGTCTATGCCTTGAAACCCCAGGCCCGTTTGTTTCTTGAACTCCGCCAGCGCCGGCGGGGCCGCGGCCTTGCCTGCCGGCTTCTGCGTGGGCAGCTCGAGCCCCAGCGACAGCAGGTTCGTGTGCCCCGCCGCGCTCTTCACGATGTCCAGTTCGCCCAGGTCAAACCGCAGCAGCGTGATGTGAATCTCGTTTTTCGCCAGCGCCGGCCGGTCATATTCCACGTAGATGTCCGGAATGCTCAAAAACGGCGTCTGGCCGAATTCCGGCGGATTGTACAGCCGGAGGTTCTTGATCTCCACCACCGGCTCCCGCAGCCCCAGGTGAAATTGCCCGATCTCCGCCTTGAGCCCGGTTTGCTTGCGAATGTTGTGCTCGATCAGCACCCGCAAGATCGAGTTGAACGACAGACACAGAATCACCGCCAGCACGACCGCCAGCAGGAGCAGCCCCAATCCCCATTTTAATAAGCGTTTCAACATTCGGCAGTCCCTAACCCGGACATTTCTCAGTCAAACTTGTACCGCAGACTTCCAAGTCTGCTGTATCGCGGGTTTCCAAACCCGCAGACGCCGCGCAATTGCGACACCCTGCCGATTTGGAAATCGGCGATACAGCAGGTTTGGAAACCTGCGCTACGCCGGTGTGGCCCTCGTCCTTCAAATCAACGATGAAATATCCGGCCGCCCGGCGGGCCTGGCGGAGCGCAATCTCAAAGCGCCACGTCTTCCGGCCGCACCTCCAGGCACTCATCCTGGTCTTCCCACACCACCGCCGGGTACGTCTCCAGGAGCTTCGGCGCCAGTTCCCGCCCGGCCGTCCCGAGCAGTTGCTCCGCCTGCTTGGCCGCGTGCTCAAATGCGTCGTCGTAATTCGCCGCCCGCCGCCGCTGCCGGTCGTCCCAGTGCGCCACCGCGTGCACCGGTTCGTATTGCTCCGCCCACGCCGACACCGCTTCCTTCAAGCCCGGCGCCAGCTCTTCGAACGGCACCAAAATCTCGTTGCAATGCTGGCAAATGAGCCCCTCCGCCCGCACGTCCCGCGTGAGCAGCGGCAGCAGCGGCGCCCGGCAGCAGGGCGACTCCGCATACGCCGCCGGCGCCGTCGCCAGCCGCTTGAACCAAATCTGCCGGTCGTGCGCGACCTTCGCCGCCAGCCGGTACGCCCCCACCAGCGGATGCGACAGCCGCCACGCCCGCCCCTCGAGCTGCCCCAGCGTCTGCGCCAGCCACCGCGCCAGCGTCAAATCATCCCAGCCGCCGAAAACTGTCGCATATTCCTGCCACAGATTGTCCAGCGGTGATGATGATTCCAGTTCAAATGCCATGCTGCGAGCATGGCTCGCGCCGGCGGATTTGTCGAGCATGCCGATGCTGCCGTACCGCCGAAGCTGGACCGCGGCTGTGCTGAAAGCCAGCCGCAGCACGTTCGCAATTCCATGGCCCGAGCCACTCGACAGGTCTGCTGGCTGGCCACCTCGCTGCGGCTGGTCTACGACACAGCCGCGGTCCGACCACATCGGATATGCGCAGCGAATTCCAGCTTTGGACGGCCCAGATGAACTTTGGCCCACACCCACCGCCGATTTCAAAATCGGCAGGGTGTCGCAATGGCGTGGCGGCTGCAGGTTTGGAAACCCGCGATACAGCAGACTTGGAAGTCTGCGCTACAAGTATTTCGCCAGGATCGGCCGCAACTCCGCCACCGTCTGCTTGGGCCACAATTTCCGGTCGGTCATGATGGCGTTCTGCAGCGCCGAATGGCACGGCCAGTTCGGCTCGGCCGGGATCCGCGGAATCGCCCGCGCAATGATCGCCTGCGCCGTCGCCGCGTTCTTCATCAGGTTCGCCACCACCATTTCCACCGTCACGTGCGCCTCGTCCACCTTCCAGCAGTCGTAATCCGTGATCATCGCCATCGTCGCGTACGCGATTTCCGCCTCGCGCGCGCAACGCGCCTCGCCCAGGTTCGTCATTCCAATCACGTCGTACCCCAGCCGGTGGTTCGTGAGCGATTCCGCCCGCGTGCTGAACGCCGGCCCTTCCATGTTCACGTACGTGCCCCCGTCATGCACCCGCACCTTCGCCCCCTTCACTTCCTCCCGCCCCGCCGCCAAAACAATCTTCCGCAGCTCCGGGCAAATCGGCTCCGCAAACGCGATGTGCCCCACAATCCCCCGTCCGAAAAACGTGTGCTCAAAATCCCGCTTCGTCCGGTCCACAAATTGGTCCGGCAACACGATGTCGCACGGCCGGTATTTCCCTTGCAGCGAACCCACCGCGCTGACGCTGATCACCCACGCCACCCCCAGCTTCTTCATCGCCCACAAGTTCGCGCGGTGGTTCAGCTCGCTCGGCAGCAGCCGGTGCCCCCGCCCGTGCCGCGGCAGAAACACCACCTCCCGCCCCGCCAGCCGCCCCGTCAGAAATTCATCCGAGGGCGCCCCGAACGGCGTCTTCACCCGCACCCACTTCTGGTTCGCAAAGCCTTCGATGTGGTACAATCCGCTGCCGCCAATCACCCCAATCTTGTGTTTAGACATGCGCTTCTCTTAGCAGGAAACCCGTGAAAGACACGCAAAAAACTCGTCCGCCATGGGCCCCGGAACGGACTGGCGTTTGGCTATATAAATGTTAATCTAGCCCGATGGAACTATTTAAGAAAATTCTTAAAACTGCCGTTGATGGCGGCGCCTCCGACGTCCACATCAAAATCGGCACCCCGGTCGTCTTCCGCATCAACCGTGAACTGATTTCCATCGAATGCCCGCTGCCCACGGAACAGTGGATGAACAATGTCGTCGAACACGTCTGCCCCTCCCACCTCAAGAAACGCCTCGAAGAAGACCGCGAGGTGGACTTCTCCTATTATGTCCCCGACGTCGGCCGTTTCCGCACCAACCTCTTCCAGCAGCGCGGCCAGTGGGCTCTCGCCATGCGCTATGTCCGCGCCCACGTCGCCAGCTTTGAAGAACTCGGCCTGCTCAATTCGGTCAAAACCATCGCCGAGGCCCCCCGCGGCATCATCCTCATCGCCGGCTCCACCGGCTCCGGCAAATCCACCACCCTCGCCGCGATGATCGAGCACATCAACGCCAGCTTCAAACGCCACATCATCACCCTCGAAGACCCCATCGAGTTCGTCTTTGAAGACAACCAATCCGTCATCGAACAGCGCGAAGTGGGCCTGGATACCCAATCCTTTCACCAGGCCCTCAAACACGTCCTCCGCCAGGACCCCGACATCATCATGCTCGGTGAAATGCGCGACGACATCAGCTTCGGCGCCGCCATGAGCGCCGCCGACACCGGCCACTTGGTCCTCTCCACCCTCCACACCACCAACGCCGCCCAATCCATCTCGCGCATCCTCGATTTCTTCCGGGCCGAAGACCGCGAGCAGGTCCGCCGCCAGCTCGCCGACACCCTCCGCGCCGTCATCTGCCAGCGCATGGTCCCCATGGTCAACGGCAAGTTGACCCCCGCCCTCGAAATCATGATCAATTCCCCCCTCATCCACAAAATGTTGGAGGAAAATCGCCTCGACAAACTCACCCTCGCCATTGAAACCGGCGCGGACGACGGCATGTGCACCTTCAACCAGTCGCTCTTCAACCTCGTCAAAGCCGGCAAGGTCACCGAGAAGGACGCCCTCGCCAAGGCCAGCAACCCGCAGGCGCTGGAAATGAATTTCAAGGGCATCTTCCTCAGCGAAGGCAGCCGCATCGTCGGTTAGTCAAGGACCCGGCCCAGCCGGGCCTGTCGTCCCGTCTTGTAAGCTTTCGCAGGGTTTTAGGAGTTTTTTTTGCAGGAAAGTTGCATAAAATACAACTATCTGGCAATAATTATGCAAGTGACTGAAACCTTCAAGGACGACCTGCTCTTGGACACGGTCCGAATGCGGCACTTGCTGCCCGATATATCGGATCGCCGCGGGAAGATCGCCAGACTATTGAAGTCGGGTGAACTAATACCGCTCCGCCGCGGACTTTACGCGAGCCGGCGGAATATTGATGTTCTCGGCCTGGCCGGTCCCCTTTATGGCCCCTCCTATATCAGTTTTGAGACGGCGCTGGCCAGGCACGGGCTGATTCCTGAACGCGTGACCGAGACCCTCTCAGCCACCACCCGGCGGGGCGGAGTTTTCACCAACGAATTCGGATGCTTCCGATACCTGCCAGTGGCGAAAGCGGTTTACCCGGTCGGAATCCGGTTGGTCACCACTTCGGATCTGCCCTTCCTTTTGGCCAGCCCAACGAAGGCGCTGTGTGACCGGATTGCCCGGGAGGCGGGGTTTCGTTCAATGGTTGATGTCGCCAAATGGCTGGAGGACATGCGAGTGGATTCCGAAACCAAGCTCGATCGCAATGAATTGCAGATGTGTGCGGCAAATTACGGCCGTCCGGCCGTCCGTCTGCTCGAACAATTTGCCCTCAAGAAAGGATGCGTGCAATGAACCAAGCGTTAAAGGACATGCTTGAAACCTATCAGCCAAGGAATGCAAATGACTATCAAAACGCCGTTCGCGAAGTGGTTCAGGAGATAGCTTTACTTGGCCTGTGGCGGGGTGGATTTTTTTCCCATGCCGCCTTTTATGGTGGAACAGCTCTGCGAATTTTCCATGGGCTGCGCCGGTTTTCTGAGGATCTTGACTTCACTCTCATGGCGCCGGGCGAGAGCACCCGGCTCGATCACTACCTGCCAGCGATTGCCGGGGAGTTGGCAGCCTGGGGCTTCACGTTTGAGGTGGATCGGCGCTCCTCCGGGAGTCGCACCGGGATTGAGTCGGCGTTTCTGAAAGGCAACACTCAGGTTAATCTGCTCCATATTGGCAGTCCCCCCGAACTCGCCAGCCGCCTGCCAGCCGGCCAAAAGATTAAGATTAAATTGGAAATGGATTTGCAACCGCCGCCGTACGCCACGACCGAGGTTCGGACCCAGCTCCTGCCAACGCCGTATCAAGTCACGCTCTACGACCTTGGCAGTCTCTTTGCTGGAAAACTCCATGCGGTGCTTTGTCGCGGTTGGAAAGGCCGGATCAAGGGCCGGGACTTTTATGATTTTGTCTGGTATGCAGGGCGAAAGATAACCCCCAATCTTCAGCACCTCGACGCCCGCATGCGACAGTCTGGGCACTGGGACAAAGAACCCATAACCCCGGAGGTGCTGAAACGTCTGCTCAAGGCCCGTTTTTCCGAGCTCAATTTTCGGGAAGCCGCGGATGAAGTCCGGGTCTTCTTGCACGATTCCAGGGAGGTGGAGCTTTGGTCAAACCAGTTTTTTAGCGACCTTGCCGACCGGCTTGCCGCTGCCTAATGGCTTGATTCTTAAAACTCACCCTCGCCATCGAAACCGGGGCGGACGACGGCATGTGTACGTTCAACCAGTCGCTCTTCAACCTCGTCAAAGCCGGCAAGGTCACCGAGAAGGACGCCCTCGCCAAGGCCAGCAACCCGCAGGCGCTGGAAATGAATTTCAAGGGCATCTTCCTCAGCGAAGGCAGCCGCATCGTCGGTTAGTCAAGGAACCGGCCGAGCCGAGCCTTTGATATCTGAGACGCCCGCGCGCCCGCCTCACGGCAATTTGTGGCCGGCCACGCTGCACGTCGGCAGTTCGCTCACGGCCCCGATCACATAGCTGCCGCCCGCCGGACACACCGGCCACTTGGCGAGATACGGCAGGAGA
>CAZHIM010000028.1:0-56169 GCA_964532525.1 uncultured Bifidobacteriaceae bacterium | reverse complement strand
CTCGACTTCCGCTTCAAATAAACCTGTCCAATAAACTGCCCCTCAAAGAAATCTGCTGAAGCGCCGGGCTATTGTCATGACGTCGCGTTGCGACGGTAAAAGGCTCCTGGACGTAAGGAATGTGACATTCTTGGTGACCAAATTAACCACAGACAACCGCAGATGCCTCCGCGGCTTAAATCGCGAATACTTGACCGGAATTTTGCCTTGGAGCACCAGACCCATTGTGAAAACCGACGAAACAAAAAAATGGAGCGAGCGAGGAGGTTCGAACTCCCGACGTTCACCTTGGCAAGGTGATGCTCTACCAACTGAGCTACGCTCGCGTCCGAAAGTCCCGTGATAATACGCCAATCGGCGCCGCTGGCAAGTCCGAATTTACGCCGAATTTACGCCTTGGGCGAGGCGTCGCCCAGCGTGGCGCGGACCACCTTGAGCAGGTAATCGTGTTCGAGCGGTTTCTGGAAAAAGGCCACCGCCCCGGCGGCCGTCGCGCGTTCCCGGGTCTTGGTTTCTTCGCTCCCGGTGATCACAATCACGGGAATCTTTTTGGCGGAATCCAACCGGTGAAACCATTCCATGATGCGGAATCCGTCCCACGGCACCCCGCCCACGTCCGTCGGAAAACTGATGTCCAGCAGGATGAGATCCGGGTTTTCCTTGCGGGCCAGCGCCACCGCCTCCGAACCGTCCATGGCGGCAATGACTTGGTACCCGGCGCCTTGGAGCTTCAACGTGATCGTCTTGATGATGATCTCATTGTCGTCCACCACCAGGATCTTCTTTGCAGGCACACCGGCCGGATTCATGTTCATAGATAGTTTGCCCGCTAGGCGTGCAACCATTACTGCCGGGACTGCTTGAATGTCCAGAAATCGGGCTCAATCGGTCGCATCACGTAGATTTGCCAGAGCTTTGCCAGCAAAAATCCTGCCATTCGGCCGGGAATTCACCACTTCCGGCCGTTTTGACCCATTGGGGCGCAATGGGCAGCGGTTCGTACAACAAAGTAGTCTGCCAACGCCATTTGGCAATGCCGGATCTGTCATTTTTCGGAGCATCACCGTCCCCGCTTCGGGCAATGGGCGGCGGGGCAGGGGGAGCGGCGAGCTGAACCGCAGAGGCGCCGCGCGGCAAAGCCCAAACGAAAGAGGATGGAAAATAGAGGATGGAGGATGGCCAAATGGAATATTTCGCGCGCGACGGCCGCGAGTTTTTGCGGACCGGTGCCCGCGCGAAAGCGGCGTGGCGCTGCGCTTCCCGCCGCAGTCCATGACGGCTTGTGCAATTCCGACGCGCCCGGCAAGACCGTTCGCGTCTTGAACTACACCGGCTGCGCCGCAGGGTTTCCGCTTGAATGTTCCGGCGAGCGCTTTAGCCTGCGCCACATGCTTTGGAGATCTCTTATGTTTGGCACACTCCTGATGGCCTTGACCGGTTGCACCATGGTGCAGCAAATCTGGACCCGCCGCCCGGCGGATCCGCTGGCGGCTTTTCAAAAGCGCGCCACCCAGTATCACGCCGTGGTCACCCTCCCCACGTTTGAAACCACCCCGGCCGCCGTCCAAGCGACCGTGGATAAAACCATCGCCGAGGGCAACGCCGCCTTGGATGGCATCGGCCAGCTCCGCCCCAACGAGGTCAATTTCCACAACACCATCCGCGAGCTGGACGACATCGCCTATGCGGGGCAATCCGCCTCCGACCGCCTGGGCCTCATCGAGCAGACCAGCACCAATGCGGCAGTGCGCGACGCCGCCACCGACGGCATCAAGAAGCTTTCCAACTGGTCGGTCGGCACCGATTACCGGGAAGACGTCTATGCCGCCGTGAAGGCCTACGCCAACACGCAGCCGGCCCTCGAAGGCGAGGATAAGAAATTATTTGACGAAACGCTGCGCGATTACCGCCGCGCCGGCCTGGATTTGCCCAAGGACCAGCGGGACGCCGTGGAAAAACTGCGCAAGGAATTGACCGCGCTGGAAACCGACTTTGAAAACAACGTCACCAAGGCGACCAAGTCCCTGACGTTCACCAAAGCCGAGCTGGACGGCGTGCCGGAGGATTTCCTGGCGCAGCAGGGCGTCAAGACCGGCCCCGACGAATACACGGTCAAGGCCAACATCACCTTTCACTACATCATGATCGAGGACAACGCGCGCCGCGAGGACACGCGCCGGCGCATGCTCGAGGCGCAATACAACCTGGCCCGCGAGGAAAACATCCCGCTGCTGCAAAAGATCCTCGTCCACCGCGACGAAATCGCGCATCGCCTCGGCTACGCCAGCTATGCGGACTACGCCACCGAAGTTCGCATGGTCAAAAATGCCACCACCGCCATCACCTTCCTGCAAAACCTCAAGACCGGTTTGCAGCCGAAGTTCGCTGCGGAGATGGCGGAGTTTCGCCAGATGAAAGTGAAGGAAACCGGCGATGCGAACGCCCAGATTTGCATTTGGGACTGGCGCTACTACGCCAACCAGCTCCGCAAAACCAAATACAACGTGGATGCCGAACAGTTGCGGGTCTATTTCCCGTATCAACACGTGCTGGACGGGATGTTTGCGATTTACCAGCGCATCTTCAGCGTGAAGTTCGAGCGCGTGGAGGCGCCGTACAAGTGGATCGGCGATTTGCAGCTCTACACGGTTTCCGACCGGAAGACCGGCGAGCCGCTGGGCCTGTTCTACCTGGACATGTACCCGCGCGAAGGCAAATACAATCACTTCGCCGAATTCGGCATCACCGAAGGCAAGCTGCTGCCGGACGGCCGGTACCAGCGCCCGGTGTGCGCCCTGGTGTGCAACTTCCCCCCGCCGCAGCCGGATAAGCCCTCGCTGCTCTCGCACGACGAGGTGGAGACCATCTTCCACGAATTCGGCCACGCCATGCACACGATCCTGACGCAGGCCAAATACGCGCGCTTCTCCGGCACCAGCGTGCCGCAGGATTTCGTGGAGGCGCCGTCCCAAATGCTGGAAAACTGGGCCTGGGACAAGACCGTGCTGGACAGTTTTGCGGCCGACTACCGGGACCCGCACAAGAAGATTCCCAAGGAGATCCTGGACCAGCTCAAGGCCTCGCGCCTGGCCACCATGGGCACGTTCTACCGCCGCCAGCTTTCCTTTGGACTCATGGATCTCACCCTCCACACGCAAATCCATGCCACGAATGCGGACGACGTGTTGCCGCTCGCGAACCGGGTGCTGAGCGAGGTGTCGCTGCCCGTGCCGCCGGACTCGGCGTTTGTGGCCTATTTCGGCCACATCACCGGCTACGGCGCCGGCTACTATGGCTACGCCTGGGCGGACGCCATCGCCGCGGACATGGCCACGGTGTTTGAGAATTCGCCGGACGGCTATTTCGACAAGCAGGCGGGCTTGCGGATGCGCCGGGAGATTTATGCGGTGGGTGATTCGCGGGACATCAATGTGTCCATTGAAGACTTCCTGGGCCGCCCCCGCTCGCTGCAGCCGTTCCTGAAAAAGATCGGCGTGAACCAGAACTAAAACGGTTTCTGGTGCTGCCGGTCAATCGTCTGGACGCCGGTGGACATCCGTTGGTCATTCCAACTGATGATGCCCGGGGGCGGTTCGGCGGCCACGGCAGGTTTGGCTGGGCCGGACTGGCCCGGGGAGCGCACGGGGGCGCTGGGGACAGCGGTTGGCGGCGCGGCGGGGCCGGCCGGCGAAGTCTCATGATCGCCCACCAACCGCATGAGGTCGTCCACGGCCCGCCGCATCCCGTCGGTCTGCGCATTCAATTTTTCCGCGGCGGCGGCGGTTTGCTCGGCGCTGGCCGCGTTGTTCTGCGTCACCCGGTCCACCTGACCCACGGCGGCATTGATCTGCGTGATGCCCCGGGTTTGTTCCTGTGAGGCGCCCGCCACTCCCGAGGCCAGCTCATTCACCTGCCGCGCCCGCACCACGATGTCGCGCAGGGACTGCGCCACCTGGCTGGTGATGGCGACGCCCTGGGTGGTGTTACTGATGGCGTTCTCGATTTTGACGGCGGTTTCCTTGGCGGCCTGGGCGCTGCGTTGGGCCAGATGGCGGACCTCTTCGGCCACCACGGCAAAACCCTTGCCCGCTTCGCCGGCCCGGGCCGCCTCCACGGCGGCGTTCAGCGCCAGAATGTTCGTTTGAAAGGCGATCTCATCAATGGTCTTGATGATTTTGGCCACGTCGTCGCTCGAGCCTTTGATGGCGCGCATGGCGGTGCTCATGCCCTCCATGTGGGCCATGCCTTTGTCGGCGGCTTCCCGGGCTTGTTTGGCCAGGTCATTGGCCTGCTGGGCGTTCTCGGCATTGCGCTTGGTGATGGAGAACAGTTCCTTCAACGACGCGCTGGTCCGCTCCAGCGAGGCGGCCTGGGCATTGGCCCCTTCCGCCAGGTTTCGGCTGGCGGCAGATACCTGCTCCGCCGAGCCGGCCGAGGACTCGCTCACCTGGTGCAATTCGGAAGCAATGGCCAGCAGCGCCGCCGCAATGTGGCTTTTCAGTCGCCAGCCCGCATAGAGCAAGCCCACCACCGCCAGGCCCAAGGCCCCCACCTGCCAGCGCAGCCGGGATTCGTTGCGGCTCTGTTCGGCGGCCAGCCCCTGCTGGACGGCTGTCTGGATCGCCTGATGATAATGGCGCACCGCTTCGAGCACCGCGCCGCTCTGCGGCGTTACGCCGTGCAAAAATTGTTCGTCTGCCAGGGCGTTCCGGCCTTTCAGAAACTGGTCAACGACCCCCCTTTCCTCCACCGCCAGGGCGTCGAATTTGGTCCGCAGGGCGGTGCCGGCATCCCCGCTGCCGGCCAGCAACTGGAGCGATTGCTGCCGGCTGGCCTCCAGGTCATGCACGGCTTTTTCAATCGCATCGGGATCCTCCAGGCGCAGCAGTTCCTGCAGGTCGTTCAGGTCGGCGGAGATCCGCTGCAACAGATCGTAGCTGTCGTTCAGCCGGGCCACCGTCGTGGCCGTCATGGCCGCCGAATCCTTGAACGTGCGGTTGGACGCAAAGTAATACAGCGCGGCCGTGCCCACCATGGCGGCCGATGCCATGCCGACCAGCAACATGAGTTGTCGCGGGATGCTGACGATCTTGCGGGGAGTCATGGGGGTGATGGTTGGATGGGCCGCTTGGTCGCGCCGGGTTATTGCAGTTTCGAGACGCTCAAGCCGACGACAAGCGACCCGATGGGTTTGTGGTCGTCGAGAACGGGGACCGCCACCTGGATCTGTTCCAGGCCGCTCGCCTTGTCCTGCTCCAAGGGGCCCTGCCAGATCTTGCCGCTCATCGGCAGCTCATGCTTGGGGTCCCCTTTGTGTGACCAGCTCAACGTCTTGGTGGTGAAGGCCACCTTGCGCCCGGCCGCGTCGGACAGGAAGGCCCGGATGAGCACGTCGCTCTTTTTGCCCTTGAGGAACATGCCCGCCGGGTTCTTGTCGAACGCCCGGACGAAAGGATCAAGTTTGCTCAAGTTCTTCCACGTGTCCTGGGTCATGGCCGTGTATTCCGGCGGCGGCGCGGCGTTTTGCGCCTTGACTGCGGTCACAATCACCGGGTCGCCGGCCAGCGCCTGGATCGCCTTGATCTCGGCATCCACGTGCGCTTGCAACGCCGGATCAATGGCTTCCGCGGCCGGGATTGGCCGGACCAGGCCCGCGCTGCCCAGCGCCAGAAAGATTGAAAGCAATTTGATATTCATGCTGTGGGTTCCAAAGACATTGATTCTTGTTCCTGTTGCTGAATAAATGGCAACCGGCCCCTGACTCGCATCAGGGTACGCGGCTACGGATCTGGCCGGCCCGTCGGCCAAAGCCCGGGGACCGGTCCCCGGCGCCGGCGGGAATGCCATTAAACGATTGGGGCGGATCGCTAACTGGTTATTTGGCGGCGGCCACGGGCGCGCCGGCAATCGCCCGCAGGCTCTTCAGGGTGTCGGCCCCCACCACGCCGTCAATGTCCAGCAAGGTTTTGACCAGCCCTTTGACCTTGGCAATGCCGATGATGTAATCCGTGCAAATCTGTCCGCCGAAGCTGGGTGTTTCTTCAATGTCATTTTCGGCGATATTGATGACTTCCTCCACGCCGTCCACCACCAGGCCCATCTGGGTGGCTTTGCCGTCCGGCAGCTTCACCTGCACCACGATGATGCAGGTCTGTTCCGTGTTCGCGGCGCTGGCGAATTCAAACCGCACGCGCAAATCCATCACGGGAATGATCTTGCCGCGCAGATTGATCACGCCGCGGATGTGCGGGGGCATCTGCGGCACCGCGGTGATGGTCGTGAGGCGGATGATTTCGCGCACCTTCAAGACGTCTATGCCGTAGGACTCGGCGTGCAAATTGAAGGTGAGATACTTGCCGCTCAACCGACTTGCCGCTTGGGTCTCAATGCTCATGAATTCGGTATCGGCCATCTTGGGAACGGACTTGAATGCAAAATCAACCGAAATTGCCCCCCGGGCCGGCCGGGCTTGCGCCCCGTTTCCTTGCACCGGATTACTTTGCGGAGAAGGTGTTGGTGAAGGTTTCCCGGCAGGGGCGCCCCGCCTGGAACGATTGCAGGTGCAGTTGGATGCTGGCGGCCATGTTGGACAAGCTGGCTGCTTGGGCCAGCTCCAGCGCCTTGGCGCCCGTGGCCTGGGCGTCGGAAAACCGGCCCGCTTCGGCATAGGTCATCGCCAGGATGTCCAGGATGTAAGGCTGCACCCCGCCGGCGAGAGTGTTGGCTTTTTCCGCCAGCGCCACCGCCGCCGCGCCGTCGCGGTTCGTTGGATTCGCGTCGGTGGCCAGAATCCGGGCCAGGAAGGTGAGGGATTGCGGGTCATTGGCGTCCAGCTCCAGCGCGCGGCGGAATTGGGCGGCGGCTTCCGTGCTCTGGCCATGATGCAGCCGGGCCTTGCCGATCAAAAAGAAGACGTGCGGGTCGCCGGGCTGGAGGTTTTCGGCCTGCTGGTACTGCTGCATGGCCTCGTCAAAGCGCCCCAGCTTCAACAGCAGGGTGCCCAGGTTCTCGTGCGCCCGCGGTTCGGCCGGCGCGAGGTTGATCGCCGCATGGTATTGGGCCAGCGCTTCCGGTTCCGCGCCGGCTTCGTTCAGCAGATTTCCCAGGTTGTTGTGCGCTTCCACCAGCGTCGGGTCCAGCTCCAGCGCCTGGCGGTAAAAGCCCATGGCAGCGGTGGCATCGCCTTGCTGCTCGGCCGTCTGCGCCTTCAACAGCGCCGTTTGGACGGCGAGCCGGCGCTGGACGCCATCAGGCATTCGGACCACGAGGGATTTGTTCCATGCCAGCGCCTGGTCGTAATAATGGATCGCCTCGGGCAGGGCGCCGGCCCGCTCAGACACCGTGCCCAGCAGCATCTCGGCCTGGGCATTGTTCTTGGTCACCGCCAGCGTGTGGGTGAAGAGACTTTCGCTGTCGCTCCAAAAGCTGAGCTGCCGTTCGGTCACGGCGATGCACAGGGCCACGGTCAGGCCGGCAAAAATGTTCACCGGGCGGAGCAGCGTCCGGTCCCGGCCCACCACGTCCACGCCGGTGAACACCAGCGCGGCAAACAAGCCGATGGACGGCCAGTACGTATAACGATCCGCCATGGCCTGGCCGCCGACTTGCACGAGCCCGATCACCGGGACCAGCGTGCCCAAAAACCAAAGCCAGCCGGCAAGCAGCCAGGGACGCCGCCGCCACTGCGCCACGGCCACGGCGGACACGGCCGCCAGCAGGATCCCCGCGAGCGCAAGGGAGACGGTGGAATATTGCGGGGGCAGGGGATAAACCACGCCCAGGCCGGTCGGCCAGAATATCTTGCAGACATAGCTGCCATAAGCCACCACCGCGTTTTCCAGCCGCAGACCGGCGGACCGATCCTGCCAGGACATGATCGCCACTCCGCGCTGCGCCAGCACGGTTATGACGCAGAAAACGGCGGCCAGGATAATGAAGGGAGTCTTCTCCCACAGCAACCGGGCCGCCGGCTTCCAGCCGCCAGGGAAATCACGAAACCGTCCCAGCGGCCAGAAATCCAGCAGCAGGAAGACAAACGGCAGCGTCACCAGCATCGGCTTGGACAGCAGCGCCAGGACAAACCACAGCAGCGCCAGGCCATAGCTGCCGCGGCCGCCGGGTTTGCCGTCCTTCCCGGTCCGGGCCTGCGCATAACGGACATAGCTCACCGTGGCCAGCAATCCAAACAGCGTGGACAGCACGTCCTTGCGCTCGGCAATCCACGCCACGGATTCCACGTGCAGCGGATGCCACGCGAACAGCGCCGCCACCAGCGCCGCGGGCCAGAGGGTGCCCGTCAGCCGCCGCCAGAGCTGGAACACCAGCACCACGTTCGCGGCGTGAAACAGGACGTTGATGAAATGCTGGGCGCCGGGATTGAGCCCCACCAACTGGCAGTCCAGCATGTGCGACAGCCAGGTGAGCGGGTGCCAGTTGCTGGCGTGCCAGCCCACCCAAGCCCACTTCAGGCCCGCCCCGGTCAGACCCGCCTGCACCGCCGGGTTGTCGGTAACATAGTCAGGGTCGTCGAACAGAATGAAATCGTGAAAACAGACCGGCAGATAGATGAGCAGCGTCAGCAGCGCCAGAACCAGGCCGGCCAAACGCGCCTGCTCCCGCGCCAGGCCCTCGTCCAGGAAAGTTTTTTTCAAGGCACCCATTGATTACGCACCGTTCGGTTGCCGATATTCCCGCATTTGCCCGCAACTGGCAAGGAGCCTGATTCGTTTCGCCGGGGGTGTCCTCATCCTGTCCAAGTTTTTCCGCGCAGACCCGCTTGGCAAGAAACTGCGTCGAAATGGCAATTTTGGTTAAGTGTGGATGGTTATGAATCCTTAAATTGGATTGTGGAATGAGAAGCAGGCTTTCCAAGGATCGCCATCTTTCTTGCCTCGCGAGTCATCCGGCTTGGCTTTCGCGGACTGCCCGGTTTTGCCCGGCCGGGGCGCTACTCTCGCTCGCTTTTGGCATCCTCTGCCGCGTCGTCCCCAACCCATGAAACTCGCGCCGAAATCCTCCCGCGGCCTCAGCCGGTATGTCGTGGCCGTGGCGGCCGTGGCCGTCGGCGCAAGCTTCCGGTGGATTTGTCTGGGAGTCCTGGGCGATGCCGCGCCTTATATCACGTTCTATCCGGTCGTCGTGTTCGCGGCTCTCTACGGGGGGTTGGGCGCGGGCCTGCTGGCGACGGTGCTCTCGATGGCGGCGGTGGATTACTTCTGGGTCGAGCCTGTCGGCCAGTGGTCGGTGGGGCGCGCCGCCGACCGTTTGTCGCTCCTCCTCTTTTTTGCGAACGGCGTGGTGATTTCCTGGGTCACCCAGGTGATGCACCGGGCCCGTTTGCGCGCCGCCGAAGCGGAGGAGCGGGCGAAGTTTGCCGCCGAACACGAGCGGGCCACCCAGGCCCTGCGGCAAAGCGAAGCCCGGTTTGTCGCCTTCGCCGCCGCCGCTTTCGAGGGCGTTGTCGAGCTCGAAGCGGGCCGGATCGTGGATTGCAACGAGCCCTTCGCGCAGATGGTGGGCTGGACCGTGGAAGCCTTGAAAGGCAAGGCCTTGGCGGACCTGGTTCCGGAGGCGGACCGGGCGCTGGTCTGGGAAAACGTCCAAGCCGGGCGCGACACCTTTGCGGAGCATGCCATGTTGCGCCAGGACGGCACGAGTCTCTTTGTCGAAGTGCGCGGCCGGCAGTTGTCGCCGGACAGCCCGCGCCGCATCAAAGTCATCCGGGACATCACGGAACGGCGGCGGTCGGAAGACACCCTGCAGCGCCTGAACCGCACGCTGCGGGCCTTGGGCCGCAGCAGCCAGGCCATGCTGCACGCCACCGATGAAGCCAGCTACCTGAACGAAGTCTGCCGGGTCATCAGCGACTGCGGGTATGCCATGGTCTGGATCGGCTTCCTGGAGAACGACGCGGCCAGAAGCGTGCGCCCCGTGGCCCACGCCGGATTTGAAGCCAGCTACCTGGAAAACCTGAACGTCACTTGGGCGGACACCGAGCGCGGCCGCGGCCCGACGGGCATGGCGATTCGCACCGGCCGGCCGGCCGTCTGCCGCGACATGCGCACCGACGAGAATTTCGCGCCGTGGCGCGCGGAAGCGCTCCAGCGCGGCTATGCCGCCTCGCTCGTGCTGCCGCTCCTGGAAAACGGAAAAAGCTTCGGCGCCGTCACCATTTACTCCCGCGAATCGGGGGCTTTTCCCCCCGACGAAGTGCAGTTGCTCGGCGAGGTGGCCGGCGACCTGGCCCACGGCATTTCCATGCTGCGCCATGCCATCGAGCGCCGCCGGGCCGAGGACCAGATGCGGCTCCAGAGCGCGGCCCTCGAGGCCGCCGCCAACGCCATTGTCATTACCGACCAGACCGGCGCGGTCCAATGGGTCAACCCCGCGTTCACGCAGTTGACCGGATACCGCCTGGATGAAGCCGTGGGCCAGAATCCGCGCGTGCTCAAGTCCGGCGCCCACCCGCCGGAATTCTACCGGGATCTGTGGCAGACCGTCCTTGCCGGCCGCGTCTGGCACAGCGAAATCGTCAATAAACGCAAGGACGGCACTTGTTACACCGAGGAAATGACCATCACGCCGGTCCGGAACGCCGGCGGCGCCGTCGCAAATTTCATCGCCATCAAGCAGGACGTCACCGCCCGCAAGGCCGTGGAACAGGCGCTGGCCCAGGCCAAGGCCGACCTCGAACGGCAGAACCGGGAACTCGAGCAGACCGTCGCCGCCCGCACCGCCAGCCTCCGCCAGGCGCTGGCCGAAATGGAGCGCTTCGCCTATGTCGCCTCCCACGATTTGCAGGAGCCGCTCCGGACGGTCGGCAGCTTTTCCCAACTCCTCGCCCGGCGGTACCAGGGCCGGCTCGATGCCGACGCGGACGAATTCATCAATTTCATCGTGGACGGCGCCACGCGAATGCAGGCGCTCATCAACGACCTGCTGGCGCTCTCCCGCATCGAAACGCGCGGAAAACCCTTCGGGCCCGTTGACTGCGCGGAAATCCTCCAGGTCGTCCGGGAAAACCTGGACGCGGCCATCACGGAAAGCGGCGCCGTCATCACCCACGATCCGCTGCCCGTGCTGTTTGGCGACCGCACGCAGTTGACGCAGTTGCTCCAGAACCTGTTCAGCAACGCCATCAAGTTCCGGCGCCCCGCCGCGCCCCCGCAAATTCACCTCTCCGCCGCCCGCCAGGACGGCGGCTGGCGGGTAAGCGTCCGCGACAACGGCATTGGGATTGACCCCCAGTTCTTCGATCGTATCTTTATAGTTTTCCAGCGGCTGCATAACCGCGACGAATACCCGGGAACGGGCATTGGCTTGGCCATCTGCAAAAAGATTGTCGAGCGGCACGGCGGGCGCCTCTGGGTGGAATCCACGCCCGGCAGCGGTTCCACGTTCCAGTTCACCATTCCGGATGGAAAGCAAAACCATGAATAACTCAGAGCGGCAAGTTCAACCCGTTGACATTCTGCTGGTGGAAGACAGCCCCGCCGATGTGCGCCTGACGCGCGAGGCGCTGCACGAGGCCCGGGTCGTGAACACCCTGCACGTGGTCAAGGACGGCGTGGCCGCCCTGGCCTTCCTCCGATGCCAGGGCGAATTCGCCGGCAGTCCCCGCCCCCACCTGATCCTTCTGGACTTGAACCTCCCCAAAAAGGACGGCCGCGAAGTGCTCGCGGAAATCAAGCAGGACGACGATCTAAAACGCATCCCGGTGGTGGTGCTCACCACCTCCAAGGCGGAGGAGGACATCATGCGGTCCTACGATTTGCATGCGAACGCCTATGTGGCCAAGCCGGTGGATTTGGCCCGGTTTTTTGAAGTGATCCGGGCGCTGGAGGGATTTTGGCTGGCGGTGGTGACCTTGCCGCCGAACAGTCATGGAGCGCAGCCCAAAACCGCCGCCGGCCCGGCGCCGAAAACCTGAGCTTATGAAACTCCTGCTGGTCGAGGACAATCCGACCGACGCGCGCCTGATCCGCGAATTTCTCAAGGAGGCGCCGGCGGGAACGTTCCAGCTCGAACACGCCGCGCGCCTGGACGCGGCGGTCGAACGCCTGCGGCGGGAAAAATTCGATCTGGTGATGCTTGATTTCGGCCTCCCGGATTCGCAGGGCAGGGAGACGCTCACGCGCGTGCAGGCCGCCGGCGCCGAACTGCCCATCGTGGCGCTCACCGGCCTGGACGACCGCGCCTTTGCCGTGGAGGTGGTGCGC
This sequence comes from uncultured Bifidobacteriaceae bacterium, assembly GCA_964532525.1. GTDB lineage: Bacteria > Verrucomicrobiota > Verrucomicrobiia > Limisphaerales > UBA11358 > UBA11358. The sequence continues at coordinate 43,951 of CAZHIM010000028.1, read as the reverse complement.
GCCGGGGCCCAGGATTATCTCGTCAAGGGACGCTTCGATGGCGACCTGCTGGTGCGGACCCTGCATTACGCCGTGGAGCGCAAGCGGGCGGCCGAGGAAGTCCGCCGGCTGAACACGGCTCTGCGCCTGGCCAACGAAACCCTGGAACAGCGCGTCGCGGCGCGCACCACTGAACTGGCCGTGGCCAACACCGAGCTCCGCGCTTCCCGGCGCGAGGCCCTGGAACAGGCGGAGCAGGCCGACGCCGCCCGCCGGCAGGCCGAACAGGCCGAGGCCGCCTTGCGCGAGTCCCATAGTCATTTGGAGGCGCGTGTCTGGGAGCGCACCACCGAGCTGTCGCAAGCCAACCACGCCCTGGAATCGGAAATGGCCCGCCGGCAGCAGGCCGAAGAGGCGGAGAAACAGGTGCTGCGGAAGTTGAATGAAGCGGAGGAGACCGAGCGCAGCCGCATCTCGCGCGAGCTTCACGACCGCCTGGGACAGGATCTCACCGCGCTGAAGCTCGGCTTGCGCTGGCTGCAAAAGCAGTGTCCCTTCGTGGCCGAACCCGTCCCGCCGGCGGCGGCGAAAACGGAACCGGCAACGCCGCCCCGCGCCGCCCCGCCCGAGCCTGGATTACAATGGCTCAAGGAACGCTGCCCCTTTGCCGGCGGCGTGCGCGACGGCATGACGCGCCTGGAGCACCTGACGGACGGATTGATGCGGGAAATTCACCGGCTGGCGTGGGAACTACACCCGGCCGTGCTGGATGACCTCGGCCTCGAAGCCGCTTTGCGGCGTTATCTCACCGAATGGTCCGAGCATGGCGGCGTGGCCGTGGATTTTCATTCCGACGGCCTGGACAACCACCGGCTGTCGCTCGAATTTGAAACCGCCCTTTATCGCGTCACGCAGGAGGCGTTGACCAACGTCCTGCGCCACGCCCAGGCCCGGCGCGTGAGCGTGCTCCTGGAACGGCGCGCGGACCATGTCTCCTTGATCGTGGAAGACGACGGCGTGGGCTTCGAAACCGAAGCGGTGTTGCAGGCTTCGCGGGTGCGGGAAAAGCTGGGTTTGCTCGGCATGCAGGAACGCATCCGCCTGGCTGGCGGCACCCTGGACATCGAATCCACGCCCCAGCGCGGCACCACGGTGTTCGTGCGCGTGCCGTTGGCAAACCTGACCGCCGCCGCCCCGCCCCGCCCATGAAAACCCTCCAAGTGCTCCTGGCCGACGACCATAAAATGGTCCGCGAAGGCCTGCGCCTGTTGATTGACAGCCAGCCGGACATGCACGTGGTGGGCGAAGCGGCCAACGGCCGGGAAGTGCTCGTCCAGGCCCGGGAATTAAAACCCGATGTCATCGTGATGGACCTTTCCATGCCGGAACTCAATGGCTTGCAAGCCACCGAGCGCCTGCGCTCGGAGGCGCCGGAGATCAAGGTGGTGGCCATCACCGCCAATGAGGATGAAAGCTATCTGCGCCAGTTGGCCAAGGTTGGCGCCGCCGGCTACGTGCTCAAGCGGTCCGCCGGCGACGAGCTTGTCAAAGCCATCACCACCGTTGCCGCCGGCGGCGTCTATTTTGAGGCCACCCTCGCCAGCAAGGCGCTCGCCCGCCAGATGGGTGCCCCGCCCACCAAGACCCGCGGCAAGGCCCAAACCGCCGATTTGAGCGACCGGGAAAAGGAAGTGCTGGTCCTCCTCGCCTGGGGCTACAGCAACAAGGAAATCGCCGCCCAGCTCACCTTGAGCGTCAAGACCGTCGAAACCTACAAGGTCCGCACCGGCGAGAAACTTGGCCTCCGCAGCCGCACCGAAATGGTTCAATACGCCCTCCGCCAGGGCTGGTTGAACGAGGCGCATCCCTTCCCGCCCCGCAGTTAGTCCGTCTTGCGGCTGTCGGGAGATTCCCTGACACAAGTCTGCTCCCTTCCCTGACTGTTTTAGCGGCGCCCCCTCGCCTACGATGAATCACATAAATTTAAAAACCTATGAGAAACACACTGACGAATCCCGAAATCAAAACCCGTTTTGCCGATAAGGGTGTGAATCCCGGAGCCAAGGTCAAACGGCTCACCCTGCGCGTGGATATTGGAAATTCAAATCTGGGCCAGGAAGTCAAGCGCGTGTTCGACATGGCCAAGAGCTCCGGCTTGGAACTGGACCTGATGTTCAGTCAAAACCAGGCGGCCGCCGCCTGAATTTCCCCGGCCGCATTTAGCGGTTGGCGTCATGATTTGTTGAGCTTGCCGGGAGGCATGGGGTAAATGGTCCAACCTCCAACACCGTGGGTGTTGGAGGTTCTCCTTTTCCGCCGGACCCTTCCCGGCCGCGGGGATCGCGGGCATTGGCGGGCCGTGCTGTCCGCGTGGATCGGTCGGGAATTCCACTGACTTTCTCCATTACAAAGGGCCCGTTCAGCCCGCCGGAAACGAATTCTGGCCGGCCGCTGCAAGCGGATTGCCTCCGCTGGTTTCGTGGCAAACTGGTGAGCGAGGAAGGTTGTTTTTCGCATTGCCCGTTCGCAAGAAACTGGTTCTAATAGACTTAAAATTATTAGACTTTGTGAATAACTTAAGATTGCAAATGGGACCGTTGCGCTTAGGCTGATGCTTGTCGGAAAGGAATTCTGTGCAGCAAGGAGTTACCATTCTAGTTGTGGACGATGAAGCCATGGTGCGCGAAGCCATCAAGCGCCTCTTGGAGCACGGCGGCCATGTTGTCGAGACGGTCGAGAGCGGCGAAGCGGCGTTGGCACTCCTGGGACAGCGCCAATTCGATGTCGTAATCACCGATTTCTCCATGCCTGGAATGCAGGGCGACGAACTGGTGTTCCGGATCCGCGAGCGGTGGCCGGATCAGCGCATCATCATGGCCACCGCCTTTGTGGAGGAATACAAGGTGTTCGGTGAGGCGTCCGGCCGGGTGGATCAATTGCTCTTGAAGCCGTTTTCATACAAGGACCTGCACGATGCGGTAGAACGCGTCCTCACGCAGGCGCTGTCATTCGATCAGAATGCGATGCCGCCCATCCTCGAACCGCCCGCCCCCGAGAAGCTCATCCCCCCGCCCGAGCTGCAATAGCAAGGATCCTTGGTTTTTGATGGAAATGCTCTAAAACAAACGCCCGTGTTCAAGGTCACTCTGGGCCTTTTGAACGTTCAGCCTCTTAATTTCATCCACCACCTTCGCCGCCGCCAGTTGAATTGCCTCATCGGTCAGACCGGCTCCGGCCGCTGCTCTCGTATGGCCCTCCACCGTGAATTCCTCAATCGGCGTGCCGGCCACCAAGTCGGATATATCCACCCGCACCACCACGCGCGCTTTGCCGGCCAAACCGCCATACCAGACCCGCGCCTTTTTTGACACCTTGTTGATCTGTTCGATGGTCGCCAGAATCTTGATGCCACCACCGCCGGGGACTTCCTTCGGCGGGACCACGTCGAGATTGGCAAACAAACCGGTCTCCCGCAAGCCGGAGACGATGGTGTCTTGCAGTTCGGCGGTTTCCGTCGGCAAATCGGGCAGGGTATTGGTGGCGTTGACCAGAATAAAATCCAACGAGGCGGCCTTGCTGACAATCACCGGAGTCGGCGCCTGGTTGACTTGGTGAGAAGTGGCGCATCCGGCCAAGCCAGACATAAACAAAATCACCGCCCACGCGGCAAAACGGCATTTCATATCGGTCGCCAGTAAAACCGTTTCCGAGCGAAGCTTCAATCCCGGAATGCGGAGCGCTTCGGGTCTCCGCACGCAGTCGTTTGCGCGAACCGATCATTATTCGTAGTCATCCCAGCTTTTCACACAATTTTGCTGTGAATCTGTGAATACACGTTCCATGCGGCATCGAAATCAAACACTTCCGCCTTGCCAGTCCTCAGAACCGGGACCAGATCGGTCTCGATCCCCTTTTTAAAAGTCTCTCTTCGCTTTGCGGCACAACACCCCGCAAGGTCATATCCCGCGCATTAGCCTTTGGCCATGGAAATCCAGTCCGGGGAATCCAAGGGAATGATTTTCCGCTCCGCAGCTTGCCAGAGATCATAAATATCACGAATGGCAGGTTCCTTGCGAGTGAGGGCGGCACGCACCTTTTCCGCATAGGCTTCTTCTTTTGAAAGCCCCTTGACCTTGATCGGCGGCAGGATGGGCTCCGAAAACATGGGGTCCAGCACGAGCGTCTTTAGTTCAACGTCAGCAGCAGGCTTTTCAAGAATTTCCCTTTGACCGACTTCGACCAGAATTGTGCCGGCGTCCCCCAGAATTGAGGGATAAGCCAGTTTTCCGATATGTTGGGTTGAACTGTTGTGTCCCTGCCAGGATTCGCCCCACTTCAGATCCAGCGTCCGGCAAATGTCATCGAGCAACGCTTCCAACTCATGCGCCCGCCGGCTTTTCTCAGCACGGGTCGTCTTGGGTGCGGTTGGGATTGTGAAATCCAGGTCTTCACTCAGCCGGTCAAAATTCGCATACGCCTTGCTCAGGAGCGTTCCGCCTTTGAACACAAGGGGGCTGGGAACGCCGAACAGGGCGTCCAAAACGAGCGAGCTCCGGTAATCCTTCTCAATGAGCCGCGCTGAAAAGCCGGTTCTGGCAGAGGTGAATTCCAAGGCCGCTTGGAATTCCGACGGGCGTTGGTGAATGAGATTCAAAGCCATGGGGTTAAGAGTTTAAATTCTCGACGATGTTCCAGCGCATGTTTGTCTTCCCTCTTTTGGGCGCAGTCGGATCTGCCGGAATGAACGACGTTGACGGCTTGAGGCTTTTTCGGAGCGCTTGGTAAAGCGACGGAGCAACTCCGATCCGTTCGAGCAGCCATCCGATACGCCGGTTGGTGGCCACATTGCCATAACGCAGGCTTAAATTGACGAGTTCTTTTATAAACCGACTGTCCTCCTTCCTTTGCTCAATCCAACGGTATGCCTTGGGCAAGGTGCCAAAACGGCTATAGTCATAAACCGCATCAAGAATAATCCGCGCCAGAGACCCCATCCGGCGCTTAACCTTCGGATCAGAGGGCAAATCATGCTCGACAATGCCCCCCAATCGTTCCGCCGGGACTTTCACAAAAACGACACTCAAGCGGCCAAACTGACGCTTTCCCGAAAATTTGTCATTATAAACAACCGGTTGATTGGCCACCTGTTCGCTCAGACCATGGTAATTAAAAGCGGACGGGCCGGTTTCCTGCCACGCCGCTTTTTTATCCTTGAGGAAGAACCAGATGGCTAAATCCACCGATGGTTGCCAAACCCCGCCCGGCGGCAGCTTCTGTGGCAACAGGTAAAGTCCCCGTCGCAACTGAACAATAAGCCCCCGGCGGTGCATCCGGCTCAAGAGGTCGCTGGATTGAATCGGGGCAAGGCGGAGCGCACTCCCGATCTGCTTATTGTCCGCACAGACCGTTCCCGTCATCTGAACCCAACTCAAAAACCGTCCCTCGAATGCGCTCAATTTGGCGGAGGATTTAATTTGCATGACATTTCTTATAAATCGCCAGTCTGACGATTACAATAAAATACAATGCAAATAAGAAATATCGCCCTATTGGGAGATTTGAAGCACAGTGTTCGCTGCCAACACCGTCTGGCGCCAAGTTAAAATCTCATGAGCGAACAACCGCCAGTTCCCGCTGCCAACAACACGTTTGAGCGCATCAAATGAACGAACGAACGCTGATCCCCAGATTCCGGGCAATGATCTCACGCTTGGATTCTTCCGGCAGAACACCCGCAAAGAAGGGCCGGCACTCCCTTCGCTTGAAGCGCTTCCTGGCCAAAGGCAGGGATTGTGACAACGGCCTTGCCGCAGGACTATTCAGGTAGTCCTCATCGTACGCAAAGGAAATGTCCCCTTCGTTGTTTTGAGTCAGGCTGCCCACCCCGCCGTGAATTTTGACTTTCCCAAAGTAATTTCCGCTGATAACGTATTGCAACAGGTGCGGCACTTTCGGAAACGAGCGCCACTTTTTGTCCTTTGAAAGGTGGTCTTCCCGCTTCCGCTCACTGGGCCGTCTCTCCTGTTCGGTTTGCAGGGGACTGATTTTTACGGGGTACAATGGGAAAATGGGCGGGTGCAGACCTGACGAAAGGCTTGATTTTATTGGTTGCCGATGTGGCGGAATTGGCAGACGCGCCAGACTCAAAATCTGGTATCCGTGAGGATGTGTGGGTTCGATTCCCTCCGTCGGCACCATTAAATCTCTAGCCCCCCGGCGGGTTCCCCCGCCCAATGCGGCACGCAATTCGTTTGGCGAACCGACCCACCCCGCTTATCCTGCCCTATGCGGTTGCACGACCGGTACCTTTTCCGCGAGTTGATGACGCCATTGTTTTTTTGCCTTGGCGGCTTCCTCGTTCTGGGGATCTCCTTCTTTTTCAAAGACCAGCTCAACACCATTCAGGAAAAAAAACTGACCCTGTTTGAATCCGTCGGCTATTGCGCGGCCAGCCTGCCGGAATTCTTCGTGGTCATCCTGCCCATCCTGCTGCTGCTGGCGCTGCTTTACGCGCTCTCCCACCACGCCCGCTACAACGAGATCACCGCCCTGCGCGCCGCCGGTGTGGGCCTGTGGCGCGTGTGCGCGCCCTACTTTGCCGTGGGCCTCTTCGCCACGGGATTGTATTTTGTCACCAACGAATTCGCCGTGCCCGCCTGCGACCGCTGGGCCCAGGAGCTTTTGAATCGCCACGTCAAAAAGGCCGCCAGCCCCAAGGCCGCCCAGGGCGTCAAGGGCTTCTCCAACACCCGCGCCAACCGCCTCTGGACCTTCACCGAATATGACGTCCGCACCACGCAGATGCTCAATCCCACCGTCACCTGGACCCTGCCCGACGGTTCCTGGCACGAGCTGCAAGCCCTCCGCGCCCTGCGCACCAACGGCGTGTGGACCTTCTACGGCGTGCAGCCCCAGGTGAAGTTCGCCGGCGCCAAAGTCGAGACCGCCGTGCGCCTGCCCTCCACCAACGTCCTGGCCGTGCCCGAATTCGATGAAACGCCCGAGCGCATCCGCCTCCTGCTCAAGTTCGCCGACACCCAGACGCTCCACGGCTCCGGCAATGCCGATATCCCGCTCGCCGAATTGTGGGAACTCCTGCAAAACAAGCCCGATTTGCGCCCCGAAGACGCCAATGCCATGCAGACGAAATTCTACGGCCGCCTCGCCATGCCCTGGACCTGCTTCGTGGTTGTGCTCGTGGCCATTCCCTTCGGCGCGCAGTCCGGCCGCCGGAACCTGTTTTTCGGCGTGGCCGGCAGCATTTTCATCGGTTTCTCCTATTTTGTCCTGCAGCGCGTCAGTCTGGCCCTGGGCATGAACGGCCAGTTGCCCGGCTGGCTGGCGGCGTGGCTGCCCAATGTCCTGTTCGCCGCCGCCGGCATCATCCTGACCCTGCGCGTGCGGTGACTTTGGTGAAATTTGGGTTGAAATCGGTGAATCCAATGTCATTGAATTTGGCCAGCAAGTTGGTTGTGAGCGAAGACCTGCCCATATTGAAACTGCCGCCGGAACGGCTGAGCCTGTTGTACCAGGTCAGCAACGTCATCCATTCCACGCTCGATTCCCAGGAGGCCCTCCAGCTCATCGTCAGCGAGGCCGTCACCATGATGCGCGGCTCCTCCGGGTCGCTGGTGCTCATCAATCCCACCACCCAATTCCTCGAAATTCACGCCGCGCAAAATCTTTCCTCCGCCGCCCGCAAACTGAAACTGCGCGTCGGCGAAGGCATCACCGGCTGGGTCGCCCGGCACGGCCAACCCGCCTTGGTGGGCGACGTGACCAAGGACCCGCGCTACGTCAGCGTGCGCCGGGACGTCCGCTCCGAACTCGCCGTGCCGCTCGAAGTCCAGGGCGAAGTGCGCGGCGTCATCAACGTGGATTCCGAGCGCACGGACGCCTTTTCGGCGGAAGACTTGGAACTGCTCCAGGAGCTCGCCCTCCAGGCCGCCAAGGTGATCCACAACACCTGGCTCTACGAGCAACTGCGGCTCAAAGTCATGCTCTTTGAGTCGCTCGCCAGCGTCAGCCGCACCATCAATTCCACGCTCAACCTGGACGAGGCGCTCCGCGCCATCACCCGCCAGGCCTGCGAACTGATGCGCGCCCGCATGTGCTCCCTCATGCTGCTGGACGATTCGGGGGAGTGGCTCGACCTCCGCGCCAGCTACGGCGCCGGCGATGCCTACATCAAAAAACCGCGCCTGGCCGTCGCGGAAAGCCTCCTCGGCGTGGTCGTGCGCCGCAAGAAGCCGTTGCAGGTGGCCAACGTCCAGGCCGACACCCGTTATCAAAATGTGGACCTCGCCCGCCGCGAAAGCCTCGTGTCCCTGCTGGGCGTTCCGCTGATTTTTTCCGCGCAGGCCATCGGCACCCTGAGCGTGTACACCGCGCGGCCCTATCATTTTTCCAACGAGGAAGTCAAAATCCTCGGCGCGCTGGCCGAGTTGTCCGCCATCGCCATCGAAAAGGCGCGCCTCTACGAGCGCGTGGTGGACGTGGAGGAGCAGTTGCGGCAAAACGAAAAACTCTCCGCCCTCGGCCTGCTGGCCGCGGAGGTCGCGCACGAAATCCGCAATCCGCTCACGGTCATGAAGCTCCTCTACCATTCGCTCGACCTGAAATTCGACCCCAAGGATCCGCGGGCCAAGGATGCGCAGATCATCGAGGCCAAAATCGAGCAGCTCAACAAAATCGTCGAGCAGATCCTGGCCTTCGCCCGCACCACCGAGCCGCAGTTTGTGCCCGTGAATTTGAACAGCCTGGTGGATGAATTGTGCCTGCTGGTGCGCCACAAGCTCGCCAACCAGGGCGTCCGCCTGGTGCGCGACCTCGCCCCGCACCTGCCGCCCGTCCCGGGCGATGCCCCCCAGCTCGAACAGGCCTTCCTCAATCTCATCCTGAACGCCGCCGAGGCCATGCCGGCCGGCGGCACCCTCACCATCCGCACCCGCGTCCTGCAATCGGGCGATGTGTCTGTGGCCATCAAGGACACCGGCGAGGGCATGAGTCCCGAGCAACAGCAGCGGGCGTTCAAGACCCTCCTGGCCACCACCAAGGCCAAGGGCACCGGCCTGGGCCTGGCCATCGTCGCCCGCATCATCGAAACCCATCACGGCCAGATCCGCATCCTCTCCCGTCCCGGCCGCGGCACCACCATGCGCCTCCTCTTCCCCGTGCAGCCCAAGCCCGAGCCGCCCGCCGCGCCGGAGGCGCCGCCACCGGCCGGATGAAAATGAGGATGGAGGATGGAGGATCGATGGGCAGGATGAAAATTCCCCGGAACCACGACCAACCCGGCGACCCGATATTGCACAGACGCGGAAACCGTTTCTCCCTCTCCACGGGGGAGAGGGCCGGGGTGAGGGCGAGCTTCCCTCACACTGACATCGCTTCTTGAGACGTTGGATTTTGGATGTTCCCGGGTTCATGGAGACGAATTTGATCCTGTGAATCCGGCAAATCTTGCTCGCTCGGTGCGTGCGACGGCCCTCAATAGTTCGCGGCCCGAGCATGCGTGCGAAAGCGCCGCCTGCCCTCCGTAGCCCTGCGGAGGAGGGTCGCCGCTGGCGCTTTGCCGGCGCAATCCAAGGCGCGTACGGATTTGCCGGGTGCCTCGGCGTTGCGCCAGTTCCAAATTCGTGGGGTGTTCACCCCATGTATTTCTCCGCGTCCCAAAGGTACAATTTCTATGATTGAAAATTGTGAAAATCGAAGTTCACAGAGACCAAAAGATTTTGCCATGAAACCCGACACCGGCCAACCCCAGGCTCCCGCATCGAAACCCGGCGCGCCCGCGGAACCCAAGCCCGCCGCGCGCGCATTCAAGCCGGGATCGGAACCCGCCGCCCAGCCCGCTCCGCAGGATGATTTGAAAACCCTGCCCCTGCCGGAGGTGGAGAAAAAATTGGGATCGTCGCCGGACGGCCTCACCCAAGCCGAGGCGCAGAAGCGGCTGGCCCAATACGGGCCGAATGAGCTGGAAGAAAAAAAGACCAATCCGATCCTGAAATTCCTCTCGTATTTTTGGGGGCCAATCCCGTGGATGATTGAAGTGGCGGTGATTTTGTCCGGCGTGGTTCGGCATTGGCCGGACTTTTTCATCATTCTCCTTTTGCTGGTGGCCAACGGCGTGGTCGGATTCTGGGAGGAACACACGGCGGGCAACGCCATTGCGGCCCTCAAGGCCCAACTGGCGATCAAGGCCCGGGTGAAACGCGACGGCAAGTGGCTCAACCCGCCGGCGCGCGAGCTGGTGCCGGGGGATGTGATTCGCCTGCGCTTGGGCGACATTGTGCCGGCGGATGCGCGGCTGTTGGACGGCGACCCGGTGGAGGTGGACCAGTCCGCGCTGACGGGCGAATCGCTGCCCGTCGAGCGCAAATCCGGTGAAGCGGTGTTTTCCGGTTCGATCATCCGCCAGGGGGAAATCGGCGCGCTGGTCTATGCCACGGGCGCGAACACCTACTTCGGCAAGACGGCGTCACTCGTGCAGGAGGCGCACACCGTCAGCCATTTTCAAAAGGCCGTTTTGAAGATCGGCAATTACCTGATCATCCTCGCGGTGGCGATGGTGGCGGTGATCATTACCGTCGCGATTATTCGCGGGGACGCGATTCTCACGACCTTGCAGTTTGCGCTCGTGCTCACCGTGGCGGCGATTCCGGTGGCGATGCCCACCGTGTTGTCGGTGACCATGGCGGTCGGCGCGCGCCTGCTCGCCCGGAAAAAGGCGATTGTCAGCAAACTGGTGGCCATCGAAGAACTGGCGGGCGTGGATGTGCTCTGCTCCGACAAGACCGGCACCCTGACCCAAAACAAACTCACGCTGGGCGATCCGTTCAGCCTCAACGGTGTTCCCGCCGAGCAAGTCATTCTCAACGGCGCGCTGGCATCGCGCGCGGAAAACAACGACACCATTGATCTGGCCGTGCTGGGCGGACTGAAAGACAAAGAGGCGTTGAAGGCTTGCGAGGTGGTTCATTTTCAGCCGTTCGACCCGGTGCATAAGCGCACCGAGGCCACCGTCAAAACCAAGGACGGAAAGACGTTCAAGGTGACAAAGGGCGCGCCGCAGATCATTCTTGCATTGTCGGCCGATGCCGGGCAGGCGAGGCCCGCCGTGGAGAAAGCGGTGAACGAATTCGCCGCGCGCGGGTTCCGTTCGTTGGGCGTGGCCCGCGCTGAAGGCGATGGCCCATGGCGGTTCATGGGCGTGTTGCCGCTGTTCGATCCGCCGCGGGAAGATGCCAAAGCCACGATTGAAACCGCGCGCCAGATGGGCGTGAGGATCAAGATGGTGACCGGCGACGCCCTGGCCATCGCGCAGGAAACCGCCAAGAAGCTGGGAATGGGCGCAAACATTCTCGATGCCAGCGGCCTGGGCGACGCCAAGAAGCAGGAAGCCCCGGAAATGGTCGAGTCCATTGAGCGGGCCGATGGTTTCGCCCAGGTCTTCCCGGAACACAAATTTCACATTGTGGATGTGCTCCAAAAACGCGGCCACATTGTCGGCATGACGGGCGATGGGGTCAATGACGCCCCCGCGCTGAAGAAGGCCGACTGTGGCATCGCCGTTTCCGGCGCGACGGACGCGGCGCGGGCGGCGGCGGCCATCGTGTTGACCACCCCCGGCCTGTCGGTGATCATTGACGCGGTCAAGGAGAGCCGGCGGATTTTCCAGCGGATGAATAGCTACGCAATTTATCGCATTGCCGAGACGCTGCGCGTGCTGTTGTTCATGACGGCGGCGATTTTGATTTTCAATTTTTATCCGTTGACGGCGGTGATGATCGTGATGCTGGCGCTGCTCAACGATGGCGCCATCCTGTCCATCGCCTATGACAATGTCCATTACCGGGATGAGCCGGAAGCTTGGAACATGCGGCTGGTGCTGGGCATCGCCTCGGTGTTGGGCGTCGTCGGACCCATTGCTTCGTTCGGCCTGTTCTGCCTGGGCGAGCGCGTATTCCACCTGGATCGTCCGCATCTCCAGCCGATGATGTATCTGATGTTGTCCGTGGCCGGGCATCTGACCATCTTTCTCACCCGCACCCGCGGCCCGTTTTGGTCCATCCGTCCGGCGAAGATTTTGTGGATCGCCGTGGTTGGCACGCAAATCATTGCGACGCTCATCGCCGTCTATGGCTTCCTGATGCCGCCCTTGGGCTGGGGCTGGGCCGGATTCGTCTGGGCTTACGCGCTGGTCTGGTTCCTGGTGAGCGACCGCGTGAAACTGCTGGCGTATCGGATACTTGATCCCGTCAAAGCCGGACCAGCCAAGGCCGGGACTCCGTCCAACTTGGCGCCGCAAATTGCCCAGCGGGCCTATGAACTATACGAAAAGCGGGGCCGCCAGGACGGCCAGGCCGTTGAGGACTGGGGCCAGGCCGAGCGCGAGATCCGCAAAGACAAATCCCATAGCTGAGCCAGATTCGATATTGGCAGTGGGTAAATGGGGAATTATCGCGGAGCGATATCGGAAATTAGCCCGGCACAAGGTGGCGGGTGCTGGTCGCAAAAATGAAACCGTCCTGCATGTATCTTGGAACTCAGGGGCGCTACCGCTCCGGCAATCCCAAGGGGATTGAGTCCTCCAGCCCGGGGTTGGCGAGTCCGCGAGCCTACCCCGGGTTCGTGTCCAAGCGAAATCATCTACCGCAACGCGGTTGTGGCGGGATTGTCTGATGGTCGGGTTGCCCTGCGCCCGGACCGGGACCTTCAGGTCGCTTCACCGTGGAGCGTGACGAAAATGTGCGGACCATTCTGGCGCACTGTTCGGTGGCCGCCTTGAAGCGCCATCAATGGCGCGCTCCGCCCCGCCAAGCACGCCCGCCCCGATTTTCCGCTCCGATCATAATTGCATCGTTCCGGGCGGAAGGAGCCGTCGCAAAGCGACGCAATGACAATAGCCCGGCCGCTTCAGCGCCGGGTTGGATTTCCGCACGGCCAAAGTCCCGCAGGGACGTCTGAACGGCCTCAATGTCCTCCCTTGAAATTCGTCTTCCCAATTGCGAAGGCATTATGGGCTGAACGCAAAAGGCGCACGCACATAGGGCTGAAAGCCCGGAATATTATAGCCTGGGCTAAAGGCCCAGGAACCCGCCCCCGCCAATGAAATCTTCAGGCCTGAATGGCCGGCCCGGACGACAACTAGCTTTGAAAAAACAGGTTGCGCTTATCGCCGCGGTCCCCCGCCTACGCCGCCAGCCTGCGGGCAGTCCGGAAGTGTGTTGACACCCGACCATAAGCCAGCTACCCAGTGGCAACGTCAGAAAGGGTTTTCGAATTATGATTGCCAAAGCATCCTGCCAACACTGCGGTGTCCATATTGAATTTGACGCCGAAAACGCAAATGAGTTTACACCGTGCCCTTCGTGCGGAAAACAGACAAGGCTTTTGCTTCCAAAGGTTCCCAGGTCCTTGCAGAAACAGCAAATCGATCCAGTATCGCGCATGACGGTCTGTGCTGATTGCGGTGGCGCAATCAGCAAACGGGCGTTTTGGTGCCCTTCGTGCGGTTCAATGGGCAAAAGCTTATTTTGGAAGATCTGGGAAATTGTCTGCGCGTTTTATTTGGTGACTTTGGTTTTTGGCGTCATCGGTTTCCTCATTTGGAAACTGATGGAACAGCTCGTGTAGCCTGCCTTGCGCCGCATTTCGACAACGCGGTCCCTTTCCGGGCGAGAAAGGACCTCAGTTTCGCTCATTTTCTTGGCGTGATCTTTTTGGTTATTGGTTTCCCCTTCGGCTCTGAAAAGACGCCGAATAAGGCCCACCCATTTATGCGCCGTCAAAAGAAACAGCAATTACTGGCAATTGGCTAAGGCTATTGCTTTGGTATTATTATCTCCATCAATTTCGGCGGGAATTGGGCTGCAAGCACTTTGGCGTGCTCATTCCAAAGGCCAGTGACCATATTGAGACAAATATGCATGAATTTAACGTCGTTGTTAAACTTATGATTAATAGTAACAGGAAATAGTTCAATTATTTCATCGTTAATCTGAAACTTGACTCCTTTGTCCCCATGAGCAGCCACATTTCTTAAGTCTCGGAAGCTTTCTAACAGCTTATACCGCGAGTCGGAGAGAATTCCCATTTCGTTCAAAAGTATCAGTTTCCCTGCCTGGGGACGGTCTCTGAGCTTGTCTTTATTCTTGCAATGATACTCGACAAGGGCGTTTATAAGTATTTCAATAGCACTACTCGCAACGATAATACGAAGGCGGGGCGTATTGGGTTTTGTGAGTTCTGTTATCATGTCCATTACAGGGTTCGTAGGAGCGATACCTGTTTTTTTAAAAATTTGCTTTGCGGTCATAGGGGTTCTGCTTTTTGACTTCATTTGTGCAACAAAAAATGGGGTTTGGTTCGTTTTCCTAAAATGATTTTGGGTTTTCGCGTCAGCTCCGCCCGCTTTCCCGTTTGCTTGCATCGAACTGTGAAAGGGTCGGTCCGATAATATTAGGCATGAAGGGGTTGGCCCCGCATAAACACATATTTTGGCGTCCCCTTTCGTCTGACTCAACAAATTCGCCAGGGAGCCAGCCGATCTGCGTTGAACTGCCGGTCCTCGTCATCGCGGAAAATCGGGGTGACGGCGACCCCCGGTTCATCACACTCGTCCACCGCAGCCTCGGCGAAGGTGGATGGCAGATCACCCCCTGACACTTGCGCGGTCGGTTTGGGGCTTCGGTTGATTTCACCGGGGTCTCGAATTTTTTTAAGGAAACAACTCATGAAGTCTTTGGTTTATCCTGCAACGACATGACAGCTTCCGGCGAGGGAATCTCCGGCGGAACGATCCTGACGCCGCCGTTCTGCCAGATGGCAACCAGCCGGCCGGCTCGCCGATGTTCTTCCAACGCGGAAGCCACCGCTGTTTTCACCCCGGCGGTGATCTTTTGCCGGAGATCCTTTTTCTTTTCAGCATTCATTCAACGTCTTCTTTTATATGCCACCAGGGATCCATTTCCAAGATCGTCGTCGGCTCGTCGCGCCCGCCGAACGCAATGATCTGGGGCTCGAATCCCGAATTGTCATAGACCGCCCAGGTATCCGCCAACGGCACGTAAAGCCTGATGAAATTCCTTCGTCCTCGGTCGTATCGGCGGCGGATGTCCGGCTCGGGAACATGATGTCCCCCCGCTTTCACCCGGCGGGCGACCCGCTCGATGGCCAGTTCCACTCCCGGCAGCCACAAATAAATCACGTTTACCCCGAACCCTTCCTGCTGCTTCTCCTTCAGCCATGGGGCGAATGAACGGGATGCCAGCGTGGTTTCAAAAGCAAAATCCACCCTTTGCCGCGCGAGTTCATTCAGTCGGTTCAGCATAGTCCGGCCCGCGGCAAACGCAACCGACTCAGGCCGGAAGGCGGACAATCCAAGTGCGATTTCGTCTGCGTTCACGAATTCGACGCAACCGACAAAATCCGGCAACATTCCACGCGCCGTGGTGCTTTTGCCCGCGCCATTCGGACCGGCAATAACGAAAATTTCAGGCATCCGCCCCCTCCAAACGTTGCGCCGCCAGCGCGTGCGTGAAGGGGGTGGTCCCGCATAAATACGTATTCAGGCGTTTCCTTTCGTCTGACGAGACAATTTCGCCAGCGAGCCAGCCGCCCATATTGAACTGGCGGTTCTCGGAGTTGTGGGAAATCGGTACATGGCGGTCACCCCGATTTAGCACACCTGTCCGCGGTGGCTCGAACGAAGGCGGAGGATAAATCACGCCGGGATATTCCATTCTGACCTTGCGTGCCATGCAGCCAGCCTATGCGCGAGGATCAATATGTCAATATGCACACGGCCAAAAGTTGTCGTAAGCACCCTGCGTTTCCACCTTTGCCATCCCAATAATTCGCGTCAATTCTCGAAATTCGCGTCTAAATTTACTTCCCGCCCAACCATTTACGCATTTCCCGTTAGCCGCTAACTTTGCGATTTTTCCGCAAGGGGTCAGACCATAGTTTGGGACGCTTTTTGGCCGAAGTGGCTTTCGTTCAGGTAGGTACGCGTCCAATCCCTTCGTTGCCAAAGTCGGGGAAGGCCCCATTTCGGTCTGTGCCGTCCGAATTTCGAAGCTAAAGGTTCCGATCCCTCAATATCTTACGCATTTCCCGTTAGCGGCTTAAAAGTTAACTATAATTTGGACTATTTGCCGATTCAACGCCCAGAGCCTGTCTGAAGATTCAACGGGTCCGTTTTCCCGTAAACCCACCGGGCGGCAGGTCTTTTGGCTGTGGCCGGCGTTGGCTCTACTCTAGAACCCTATGGGGATTGGCGGGTCTCACAACGTTGGCCTTTAAGGCACAATGCCCTTGGGATTGGCTGCGGGCGCATTACCGGGCCGCTGTTTCTTCAACTCGCTCCAAGGGAAAAAATAGACCGAGAAAACCACCGCGTAGATCAGAAAATTATCGATTTTGAGAAGCCAACAGCCGGCGAAGAAAAAAATCAGCAGGTGCATCCGGATCACATTCACATAGGGGCGCATCATCGCCGTGCCGAGCGAACCGCGGACGGAATCCGCTTCGGTCGATTTTTCTCCGGTGAAAATGTTCACGGAGGTGTCTCCGGTGCGCAGCGCCTGCCATGCCCGGTAGAGGGGAAAGAACACCTGGCGTCGTTCTGCGATGATCGCCGGAATGAGAAACAGCCCGTAGGGCTTCAGGAGGTGTTCGCAGGCCAGATACCATAAACGCGGAGGGTTCATGAAAGCCGAACCAAAACCGCCTTCGGGCATTCCCTCCAGCGGGAAGAAAATTGCCAGAAACACCGAATGGCCTGCGTGAAAGGCGCAAAAGTGGAACGAGAAAAATCCCAGAAAAAACAGACCGGCGCCCAGGCCGATAACAATGGCGATGGTCCATTGTTTTTTGGTGCCGGTTTTTTGCCGGAGAAAATGCAGTCCCATCCAAGCGGCCGCTCCCACGATGGAAAGGATTGTGAGATAACCCAGCGTCAAGCTGCCCAGCCACAAACTCCAAACCAAATCCCGGGTTTTCCAGCCCATCCAGTACGCCATCAGTAATCCCAGAATAAATGCAAACACATCTGGTGCGACTCGCGCTAGCCAAGGTCGCGTCGCCGCTGTGGTGTTCATGAGTGGGTACGTTTGCGGGTTACGCCTTGCCAGTCAATTCATAAATCAATCGGCGCCTCTGGCAGCAGGGACCCATCCTCCATCCTCTATTTTCCATCTTTGGTTGCGGCTTTGCCACGCTGCGTCTCCGCGTCTCAGCGGTTTATGTTTCTTCGTGTCCTTCGTGTGAGCGAAAACTCGTGAAATTCGTGTTACAACTCTTTTTTGGGAACTGAATTCACTTCCCGCCCAACCATTTACGCATTTCCCGTTAGCGGCTAACTTTGCGATTTTTCCAGCCCTGCTAATATCGCCCTGGCTGGGAAACCGCCCCCGCCACTATGAGCCATTATGCTCAAAATCGAGTTTGCCGCGGCGTTCACCCTCTCGGGGCCCGCCCGCAGGACGTTATGCCCTGCCACAACCCCGTTGGGGTGAATGGCGCTTAGTTAAGGGCAGCCCTCCTTTTTATTGCGCGGCTACGCCTTTTATTTCGGCTCATTCGATCTTTGTAGAGTCTTCGGTAAGTGGTTAACTTGGGGTATTTTATGATTCGTTTGACCGCCCTGGGTTCGATGCGATCGGGGCGGACGGGCAGGCGATCCGCAGCCAGACCGGCCATAAACGCTTCCCACACGGCGATCCGCACCGGCTTGGATTTGGCCTGCGCCAAGGCGATGGAGCACTGCCGAAAGCCATCCAGCGTCCCTTTAAAACTGATCTGTTCGAGGTGGAGCTGAGCTTGCGCCGCGGCCTGCGCCATCAGCCAACGTAACAGGTTGTGGGCAATCAAAAACATGCCCGCTTCCTTTTGGACCATTTGCGGGCTCAGACACTTGAGGTGGGCCATGTGCAAAGTCGTTTTCACATCATCAAAGCACATTTCCTCCCGCCACCGGAGCCGATAGGCTTGGGCAATTTCCTTGGCCGGATAGAGCGTGGGATCCAACAGCGTCGTCATCAGCATGACCGTCTTGACGCGACTTCCGGCACTCTTGATGCGCACCTGCAGGATGCGGACCGTCAACGTTTCGGGCAACCCGAGCCATTGGTCCAACGCCATCCAGCGGCAGGGGTGTGGGCCCTTTTTCCAAACAAACCAAGCGTCTTTACTCCCCAGTCTTTTTTTACTTTTGCGGAAGTCAATGTGCCGGATCGTGGTGGGCACCCGGGCGATCAGGTCGACGCGGAGGGTGCCCAGCAACACGGCCAGGGTGTAATTGCAAAAGCCCCGGTCCGCGATGAGCACGTCCCCTGCGGCCAAAGAGTTTAGCAATTGAGCTGCCAGGCTGATCTCACTGGTCCATAAATTGCCCGTGGCATGGCCCACGATGGCGCCGCTGGCCACACAGAACAAGGCCACGATTTTCATGACCGGAAAACCCGCGCCGGGGTTTTGGGATTGGGGCTGGGGACAAGCCGCCTGATTTGCGGGCGTGTCCGCCAGCCGGACCGAGGTGCCGTCCAGCGCCTTGAGTCGCCGGCCTTGCAAGCCGGTGGCAGCGGGCGCCCGGCGGAAAGCCGCCTGAGCGACATGCAGGTAAATGCGCTGCACCAGGTCCGGCGGGATCAGCTGGCGAGACTGGCAATAGGCCGAGCTGTTTTCAGCCATGGATCGGCCGTGGAGCGCGAACAGCATATTGACCTGTTTCATGACTTCCCGGCAGGACGTGTTGCATTGCAGAATTTGCCACAGCCAACACCAGAAGGTGCGGTCCAAAGGCAGGAGCCGGTCGCGGCTGTGGCCTTTGGCCGCATGGTTATCCAGGCAGCCGGCCGGGAGGATGGGGCGCAGGCGCGTCTCAATCTGGGAGAGGGTCGCGTGGCGGAGCGGCTGCAACGTTGCTTCAACGGAACGGGCTCCCAAGGGCGCCAGCACCGGCCTCAATTGCGGGAAGTCACAGGTCATAAGGGCGGTATATATACCGCCCTATTGACAAAGGCAATACCATTCTTTGAAATGACACCAGAAAAACGGCAACAGGAATATCAGGCCCTCCGCCAGCAGCTATCGGGCATGGGCTGGATCAGCGAAGGCTATGCTCAGAACCGCGGCCGAGGGGCCGGTGGCCCCTGCTTTCAGTGGACCCGAAAGGTCAAAGGCAAGACTGTCAGTGTGGCGCTCTCAGAAGAGCAATTTGACGCCCTGACCAAAGCCATCGAAACCTGGAAGAAAACCAAGCAAATCATCAAGCGAATGCAGCAACTCTCCCGCGAGGAGATTTTCACCACCTTGCCAGGAATCAAACGCAGCAAACAATTGAGTAAGAAAGTTTTAGGCCTTATCTAAGCGCCATTCCCCCGTTGGGGTTGGTCGGGATTATTTATCGTTCACCCGGGGTAGCTCGTTCCTCGCAACCCCGGGCTGGATGATGCAATCCCTTTGGGATAGGTCCAACGCGCTGGCCAGCTTCAAAACATCGCGCCAGTTCCTCTTTTCATCCTTTATCCTTCATCCTTTCCTTCTGCCCCCCCAAAAAACCTCCGATTTCGTTCGCAAAAATCTGCGAAAACCCCAGCAAAACCCACCATCGTCAACCCTCGTAAACCCTGAAACCCTTTTGGCCCCCCGTCCCTCCCGGCCATGGGGAACAGCGGCGGCACCTGGTCATTGCGCGGGGCGTCATGGACTGCGGCGGGAAGTGGAACGCCACGCCGCTTTCGTGCGGGCAAAGGTGCTCAAAAGCTCGCGGCCCGCGCGTGCGTGCGAAAGCGCCGTCGCCGCTACGCTTTGCCGGCGCAGTCCAAGACGCGAACGGCATTGCCGGGCGCGTCGGAATTGCGCGGACCGTCAATCCTCAATCCAAAAACGCCGGCCCCGCCGTTTTGTGGATTCGTGGTTTGACCAACGGCCCCCGGTTTCCTAGAATTTGTTGCCAATTTTCAAACCATTATGAAAATCATCGTTTGCGACCCCATCTCCCCCAAAGGCATCGCGCTGCTCCAAGAGCGGCCTGAATTTAATGTCGTCGTGCTGCCCAACCGGCTCACCGAGGCGGAACTCCTGCCGCTGGTGGCCGACGCCACGGCGCTGATCGTGCGGTCCGAAACCAAGATCACCAAAAAAATCATCGGGGCCGCCAAGGTGCTGCGCGTCGTGGGCCGCGCCGGCGTGGGCGTGGACAACGTTGATATCGAGGCCGCCACCCAGCATGGCACCGTGGTCATGAACACTCCCGGCGGCAACACCGTCACCACCGCCGAATTGAGCTTTGCCATGCTGCTGTCCCTCGCCCGCAAGGTGCCCCAGGCGCACGGCTCCATGGTGGCCGGCAAGTGGGACCGCAAATTGTTCCAGGGCGTGGAACTGCACGGCAAGACCCTCGGCATCCTCGGCATGGGCCGCATCGGCACCGAAGTGGCCAAGCGCGCCATCGCCTTCGGCATGCGCGTCATCGCCTACGATCCTTATCTCACCGAGGATCGCGCCAAGGCCGTCGGCGCCGAGTTCGCGCCGGAAGTGGACCACGTGTACCGCCAGGCCGATTTCATCACCGTCCACATGCCCGTCACCAAGGAAACCAAGGAGATGTTGAACGCCGCCGCCTTCGCCAAGATGAAGCCCGGCGTCAAGATCGTGAACTGCGCCCGCGGCGAAATCATCAACGAGGCCGACCTGATTGCGGCGTTGGAATCCAAGAAAGTCGCCGGCGCGGCGCTGGACGTCTATGCCGTGGAGCCGCTCCCCGCGGACCATCCGTATCGCAAGCAGCCCAATGTCATACTCACGCCCCACCTGGGCGCCAGCACCAAGGAAGCGCAGGAAAAATGCGGCATCGAAGTCGCCGAGGTCATCACCGGCTATCTGCTCACCGGCGAGGTGCGCAACGCCGTCAATCTGCCTTATCTCGACGCCAAGACCTATGAGCAGGTGAAGCCCTACCTGCCGCTGGGCGAGGCCCTGGGCAAGCTGCTGGCGCAGCTCACCCCCACCAACGCCAGCCGCCTCTACATCACTTACGGCGGCAACGCGCGCAAACTCCCCAACACCGACTCCATCACCCGCGCCGTCCTTCGCGGCTTCCTTTCCACCAGCAATCTCAAGGACGTCAACAACGTCAACGTCCGCAGCGTCGCCCAGAGCATCGGCATCACCGTCGAGGAGAAAAAATCCGACGAGCCCGTGACGTTCAACGAATGGCTGCATGTGCAGGTGTTCAACAACGGCAAGAAGCTCATTTCGGCCGGCGGCACCTTCTTCGGCTCGCCCAACAATCCCCGCATCGTCCGGCTCTACAGCCAGCCGGTGGAAATCCCCATCAGCGGCACGCTCCTGCTGCTGAACAACGCCGACAAGCCCGGCATCGTCGGCAATTTGGGCTCCCTGCTGGGCCGCCACCACGTGAACATCGCCAGCATGAGCCTGAGCCGCGACACCGCCGGCGGCCTCGCCCTGACGGTGCTGCACCTGGACAGCGTCCCGCCGCAGGCCCTCCTGGACGAGATTAAAAAAGACCATGACATCACCAACGTGAAAGTGGTACAGTTGTAATTCTGTTTTGAACAGCTATTGGAAAATTGCCAGTGAAATTGACTTTTAAATGAAAATTACGTCGTTCGTTTCGGCCGTGCTCATGGCCGGCCTCGTGTCCTCCCAGGCGGCCACCCAGAACCTGGCGGCCACCACCAATGCCAATCCCGAGACGGCCATGTCCGCCTTGTTTGGCGATCCCGTGGTGGTCAAGGCCGACGGCTTTCAAATCAAGCGAAGCGAATTGGACCAGGTTGTCACCGGCGCCCGCGCCAATGCCGCCGCCGCCGGCCAGCAGTTGCCGTCGGATTTCACGGTCTCCGTGCTGGACCAGTTGATCACCATCCAGTCCCTGCTCCAGACCGCCACGCCCGCCGACCGGGTGGCCGGCACCCAGGAGGCCGATGTCCTGTTCACCAATCTCGTCAAGAAATTCCCCTCGCCCGAGGCGTTTGACCGCCAGCTCAAGGCCGTCGGCATGACCGTTGCCGATCTCCGCGCCAAGGCCGTCCAGGAGGCCGTTGCCAAGGCCGCCCTCAAACGCGAGCTGAACATCAACACCAGCGACGAGGACGCCAAGGCTTATTACAACCAGCATCCCGCCGATTTCGAGCAGCCCGAACTGGTGCATGCCCGCCACATTCTCCTCATGACGATTGATCCCGAGACGCGCCAGCCGCTCAGCACCAACACCGTGGCCTCCAAACGCCAGCAGATCCAGGACCTGCGCAAGCGCATCCTGGCCGGGGAGGATTTCGCCACGCTCGCCAAGGAATATTCCGAAGACCGCGGCTCCAAGGAAAACGGCGGCGAACTGCCCGAGTTCTCCCGCGGCCAGATGGTGCCGGAATTCGAAGCGGCCGCCTTCACGCTCTCCTCCAACCAGGTCAGCGAAGTCGTGACCACCGTTTTCGGCTTCCACCTGATCAAGGTTCTCGACAAGACCCCCGCCAAGCGGATTGATTTCGCGACCGCCGAGCCTGAAATCAAGGACGGCCTCGCACGCTTGAAGATCTCCAAGCTGGCGCCGGATTACGTCAAGAAGCTCCGCGCCGGCCAGCACGTTGAAATCACGGACACCAACTTGAAGGCGCTCGATGAGCAGATGCAGGCCACCCAGGCGGCTGAAGCCGCCGCCGCCGCCGCCGCAAAACCGGCCGGCACGAATAATTGACCCGGCTTGAAAATTGGCGGACTTGTATTAAGCAGGCTTGCCAAAAGGGCGCCGGATGTTCACATTAGGCGCCTATGAAACTCAAGGTTGTCATTGTCATTCTGGCCGTCGCGTGCGTTGGTCTGGCAGTCGCCCTGTTTGCCACCAAAAAAAAGGCGGACGACCAGCACACTGGTGACGTCGTTTCCATCAACGACTTCTCCAACCAGGTGGTGTTGGCCAGCAAGCATCTGGATGAACTCGGCCAAGTCAACCTGACGCTCTCCAACGACCTTGCATCCAGCCAGCAGCAGTTGACCGTCAACACGGAGGAGACGGTGCAGCTATCCAACAGCCTCGCCGCCGCCAATGCCCTGCTCGCCGACGCCAAGAGTTCCCTCGCCAGCGCCGAGCAGCTCGTCACCAACCTGAATGCGCGCATCACCGACCTCGAGACGCAAAACAAGGCGCTCGATTTGCAGGCCGATTCGCTCAGCAACACCCTCACCCATCTCACCGCGCAGATCGAGGACACCAAGAACCAGTTGGCCGTTTCGGAAACCAACGCCAGCTTCCTCCAGGCCCAGCTCCGGAAACAACTCGCCGAAAAGGCCGAACTCGAGCACAAGTTCAACGACCTTGACGAACTCCGCGCCCAGGTGCACAAGATCAAGGATGAAATGTTCGTGGCCCGCCGCGTGCAGTTGATGAAGAACGACAACGGCAACAAGAAGGGTGCCGAGTTGCTCATGAACCACACCGCGCCCCTCAACGTGCCGCCGCCGCACCGCTTGGCCACCACCAATTACGATCTCAATGTGGAGATTGGCTCCGATGGTTCCGTCAAAGTCATCCCGCCCGCCGGCCCGACCAACGGTCCCGCGCATTGAGGATTGCTTTCTTGCAGTTGTAGTTATGCCGACTTACGAATACGTTTGTGATAAATGCGGACATGAGTTTGAAATCCATCAACCCATTTCCGCCGAACCTCTAAAAAAGTGTCCCGCCGACCAATGCGCCCAAAAAAAATGGGGCCACGGCCGCGTGCGGCGGAAAATCAGCGCCGGCGGCGGCCTGCTGTTCAAGGGCAGCGGTTTCTACAGCACCGACTACCGTAGCGATAATTACAAGCAGGGCGCCCAAAAGGCCGTCAGCGACTCCCGCCCCCCCGCCAAGCCTGACGCCAAATCGCCGGCCAAGCCCGGGGCCAAACCGCCGGCCAAACTTGGCGCCAAATGAGCCGAACGCGCCAAGTCTGCGCGTGGTTTCTCAGCCTGTTTTTTTCCCTGGCTGTGGCCCGGGGCCAGTTCTCGTTTTCCGACCAAAATGCCGTCAGCAGCGTCTCCGGCCAGTTCAGCGTTTCCAGTGCGGCCGACGCCGGGCCGCCCGCCCCGGCCCTCAACCCCGGCGCCAATACCAACGTCGTCCAGTTGAAAACCGCCCTGCTGGCCGTCGCCGTCGAGCGGTTCAAAACCGACCTCTGGCGCGAGCTCGGCCTCCGCGCCGACGCCCCTTGGTCGGGCAGGATTTATCTTCGCCTCCATCCCGCCCGCGCTTTCGACGACACCGTCACCATCACCTCCAGCCGCTTCCTCGATCATTGGAACTACGAGCTCGACCTCCCCGACACCCTCCAGAAAACCCGCTACGCCCGCGCCCTGTCCGGGGTGCTCCTTCTCGAACTCGCCAACCGCCACATTCCCCCGGACGGCCATGTCGCCGAGATTCCCCCCTGGCTGGTGGATGGGATGGCCCGGCAGATCCTCGCCGCCGACGGCGAGGCGGTGGTGCTCTCCGCGCCCAAAAGCAAGGGCCAGGAATTCGCGGCCAGCCGCCTCAACCAGGCCGAGCGGGGCTTTGATGCCCTTGCCGGCGCCCGCCACCTGCTCCAAAACACCCCCGCCCTCACCTTCGACCAGTTGAGCTGGCCCACCGATCAGCAGATGGAAGGCGCCGATGGCGGCGTCTATCTGGCGAGCGCCCAGTTGTTCCAGGCCGAGCTTCTCGGATTGAAAAACGGCCACGAAAATCTCCGCGCCTTCCTGGCCGGCCTCCCCGGCTGTTATAACTGGCAGACGGCCTTCTTCGCCGCCTTTGGCGCCGACTTCAAACGGCCCCTCGACGTGGAAAAATGGTGGGCCTTGCGCGTTGTCAATTTTGCCCGCCACGCCATCGGCCCGCGCTGGACCACCGATGTCAGCCTGGCCCGGCTTCAGGGATTGTTGAGCGTGCCGGTGGAATTTCGTTACGCCACCAACGCCCTGCCCGATTACGCGGAAATCTCCCTCCAATCCGCCTTGCGGAATCTGGACGCCAACCAGCGCGACGCCATCGTGCGCACCAAGGTGCGCGATCTCGCGCTCGTGGAACTGCGGCTCGCGCCCCCCTTTGGCCCCCTCGCCGACGGCTACCGCGTGGTGCTGGCCGATTTTCTCGGCGATGTGCCCCGCGCCCGCCAGGCCTCCGTCGCCAACAAGCACGGCGTCCCCGTGCCCGCCCGCGCCAGCCTCGCCACCACGCTCAAAAAACTGGATGAGCTGGATGTTCGCCGGCGCAATGCCGAGGCCCGCGTCACCCTCACCTTCCAAAATCCGCCCCGCTAAATCCCCGCCCGCGCCTCGGCTTCCAGTTCAAACAGCAAATCGTCCCGGCAGACATCGCAGTGGGCCGGCACCACCGGCAGGTTCGTCAGCCCGTGCGCCGCCAGCCATTCCCCGAGCACCGGCGCATCCGCCGGCCGCCGGAAATAAGCGGTTCCGCGCGAAAGATCCCCCCACCCAAAACGGCGCGACCGCAAAATCGCCTCCACCACGTCCATCGTCAGGGCCACCTGCCGGCGCACGTCGCCCACCCACATCGTCTTTCCGCCCGGCGCAATGCTCGCCGTGCCGGAAATGGACAGCCGCCGTCCGCCGTTCGTCGAAATCTCCATCGCCCGGCTGAACGAGCTGCCATAGGCCGGCGCCGGACATTGCAGCGGCGAAGCCACCTCCTCCGCGTACGCGTTTTTCTCCAGCGGCTGAAACGCCCACGCCGCCACCGCCAGGGCCGCGCCGGCCGGGTTCCGGGCCCCCACGCCCGTGCTCGCCGGCAGCGAGCCCGTCCGGAACTTCACCCCCGAATACAGCTTCGTCCGCACCGGGTTGAAATCGTCGTACCACGACAAAATGTCTTCCAGGTAAAACCACGTCCGCACCACGTCGCCCAGGTCGAATCCGGCTTTCGCCAGCGCGGCTTGCAGTTGTTCCAGCGTGCGGCGCGTCTGTGCGCTCCGCGAAAGGCTCGTCCGCTCCGGCATCAGCCCGCCCACCACGCATTGCCGCGCGCCCCCGTCCGTAAACACCGATGCCGCCACCCGCCCGTCCAGCTCGATTCGCTCCACCTGGCCGGTGAAGGCGTGCATCTGCAAGCCCGCCACCGCCGGGCTGCCGCACGCCTCGCCTTCCACCCACGTCACCGGCCAGTCCAGCCGCCCAAAAACGTTCCGCAATTTCTGCTGCACCGTCCCGCTTACGCGGCACCGGCCGAACGCCTGCAGGTGCACCGGCGTGGCGCCGGCGGCCCGCACTTGCGCGGCCAGCCGGCCGCACAGTTCCGCCAGGCCCTCTTCCGGCCGCGGCTGCACCGTCACGGAGACCAGTCTGGCTGCACGCGTGGCCTCCGGCTGCATGGGCGCCGGACCGGAAGTTGCAACGAGTAGTGACATCACCCCATACGACGTCCCGGCCGGCCCAATAGTTACAAGCCCGGCTTTTGCCAAAATCGTTGGAGATTTTGCAAACCTAATCATATTTTGGCCGAAAAATGACAAAATACGGGTTGGTTTTTTTGAAGCTTTTGACCAGCCGGCTGCGTCTGATGGAGCAATGAAACGGTGCGCCAGAACGTTCGCCGCCGGCTTGGGCCGCTGGCTGGGCGCGCTGCTTCTCGCCGCCGGCGCCGTCCTGGCTTCCGCCGCCACCCCCTTTGAAAGTCCCGCCGAGCTCACCCCCGAGAATAAAATTGATGAGCTGGTCTTCGCCCGGCTCCAACAGCTCGATATCCCGCCCGCCCGCCTCTGCTCCGATCCCGTCTTTGTCCGCCGCGTTTATCTCGATGTCACCGGCACCCTCCCCAGTGGCGCCGAGGCCGAGCGCTTCATCCTCGACCGCGACCCCGCCAAGCGCCGCGAGCTGATTGACCAGTTGCTCGCGCGCGATGAATTCGCCGATTACGTCGCCTTGAAGTGGGGCGATGTCCTCCGCATCAAGGCCGAGTTTCCCATCAACCTCTGGCCCAATGCCGCCCAAGCCTACTATCACTGGATTCGCGACGCCGTGCGCACCAACGAGCCCGCCGACCAGTTCGCCCGCGACCTCCTGACCGCCAGTGGCAGTAACTTCGAGGTGCCCCCCGTGAATTTTTATCGCGCCATTCAGACCCGCACCCCCGCCGGCATTGCGCAGGCCGTCGCCCTCACGCTCCTGGGCGAGCGCGCCGACCACTGGTCCGCCGCCGATCTCGCCCGGCTGTCTGTCTTCTTTGCCAACCTCGACTACAAATCCACCGGCGAGTGGAAGGAGGAAATCGTCTTCTTCAACCCCGCCGCCACCAACGCCGGCGCCCTGAGCGGCGCGCCGCGCGCCGCCGTCTTTCCCGACGGCCAAAAAGTCACGCTCTCGCCCGACCAGGATCCCCGCGTCGTCTTTGCCAATTGGCTCGTCCAGCATCCCCAGTTTGCCCGGAACATTGTCAACCGCACCTGGTCCTGGCTGCTCGGCCGCGGCATCGTGCAGGAGCCCGATGATTTCCGCCCCGACAACCCGCCGTCCAACCCCGCGCTGCTCGACTTTTTGGCCGCCAACTTTGCCGCCACCGGCTTCGATGTCAAAGCGCTCTACCGCCTGATTCTCAATTCCAAGACCTACCAGCTTTCCGCCTTGCCCCGCAGCCACGATCCCGCCGCCGCCGCCAATTTTGCCTCGTATCCGCTGCGCCGGCTCGATGCCGAGGTGCTCATTGACGCGGTGGACCAGATCACCGGCACCAACGAGCTCTATTCCAGCGCCATCCCCGAACCGTACACGTTCGTCCCGGACAATCTCCGCTCCATTGCGCTGCCGGATGGCAGCATCACCAGTTCCTTCCTGGAGATGTTCGGCCGGCCCTCGCGCGACACCGGGCTCGAATCCGAGCGCAACAACCGCATCACCTCCGCCCAGAAATTGTGGCTGCTCAACTCCAGCGTCATGCAGCGCAAAATCGAATCGTCCCGCATGATCGCCTTCCAGACGTCCACCAACCGCCCGCCCGCCGAGGTCGTCAGCGCCATGTATCTCGGCATCCTTTCCCGTTTCCCGACGGCCGCCGAAACCGGCACCGCCACCGCCTATTTCCAGTCCGGCGCCGGCCGGCGCCAGGCCACCGTGGACCTGGCCTGGGCCCTGATGAACAGCTCCGAATTTCTCTACCGTCATTAACCCCTCAATCCCGTTATGAACAAATCCCACTTTGACTTCGGGAAACAAAACTCCCGCCTCAGCCGCCGCGAAGCCATCCGCCGCGCGCTGCTCGCCGCCAGCGGCCTCGCGCTCGCCGAGCACATCTCCTTCCGCGCCTTCGCCGCCGCCCCGGCCTCCGCGGCGCCCGCCAAGGCCGTCATCCAGATCTGGATGTGGGGCGGCCCGCCGCACGTGGATATTTTTGACCCCAAGCCCGAGGCCGGCTACGACTATTGCGGCCCGCTCAAGGCCCCCATCGAAACCAACGTCTCCGGCATCCGCATCGGCGAGCTCATGCCCCTGCTCGCCAAACAGGCCGATAAATACTCGATCATTCGCAGCATGACGCATAACAACTTCGCCCACGAAACCGCGTCGTACCTCGTCCAGACCGGCCGGCAGCCGGGCGGACGCCTCGTGTTCCCCTGCGTCGGTGCGGTCGTGTCCCTGGCCCGCGGCTACGACGCCGGCTACAAGGGACTCATTCCCCCCTACGTCGTGCTTACCGAGCCGCAGGGGCGCTTCGACGAAGCCGGTTTTCTCGGGTCGCGCTACAAGCCCTTCGCCACCGGCGGCAATCCCGCCCAAACGCCCTTCGCCGTCGAAGGCGTCATCGCCCCCGGCATCACCGACCAGCGCCAAAAGAGCCGCCGCGAACTCTTGCATCATCTCGATGCCCTCGCCCAGGCCGTCCCGGACGACCCGCAAATCGCCGCCAACACCCAGGCCGAAAACACGGCTTACGACATGATCCTGGGCGACGGCGCCAAGGTGTTTGATCTGTCCCAGGAAAAGTCCGACCTCCGCGACCGCTATGGGCGCACCAAGTTCGGCCAGTCGTGCCTCGTCGCCCGCCGCCTGGTCGAGAAGGGCATTCCCTACGTGACCATCAACTATGGCGGCTGGGACACCCACAAGGAGAATTTCCAGACCATGCGCCGCCAACTGCCCGAAATGGACAAGGGCATGGGCACGCTGTTGCAGGATCTTTCCGACCGCGGCCTTCTCTCCAGCACCATTGTTTGGTGGGGCGGCGAATTCGGCCGCACGCCCAAGGTCCAGTGGGAGGCCCCCTGGAATGGCGGCCGCAATCACTGGGGCAAGGTCTTCTCCGCCGTCCTCGCCGGCGGCGGTTTCAAGGGCGGCCAGATCGTCGGCGCCTCCGACGCCAAGGGCGAGGAAGTCAAGGATCGCCCCGTCTATCCCGTGGATCTCATCGGCAGCATTTACGCGCAGCTCGGCATCCCGGCCACCACCAAGCTGCCCAACCCCGAGGGCTTGCCCACGTTCGTGATGCCCCAGCCCGCCGACGAGATCAAGTCGGCCGGCCTGCTCAAGGAAATCATGTCCGTCTAGAGGGAACGAATGATCAAAAGTGCGCCAGCCCCAATGAATCGGCCGCGCCGCCTTGCGGCCGCGTTCGTCATGCTGTTGGCCCTGCTCACGCCGGCCCTTCCCGCGCGGGCCCAACAGGGCGTGCCCCATCTCGCCTACGTTTACCCCGCCGGTGGCAAGGTTGGCACCACTTTTCAAATCACCGTTGGCGGCCAGTTCCTGCTCGCGGTCTCCAACGCCCTCGTCACCGGACCCGGCATCACGGCCTCCGTCCTGGACCGCAGCCGGCCCATGAACCAGAAGGATTTCAACGACCTGCGCGACCGCTTGCGGGCGTTGCAGGACAAGTTCCAGACCGCGCGCCAGAACAAGTTTCTGGGCACCGGCACCAACGCCTGGACCGACGCCGATGCCCGCGAGCGCGATGATATCCGCGCCAAAATCATCCGCAACCCGCCCAACCGCACGGCCAATCCGGCCATGCTTGATACCGTCACCATCAAAATCTCCATCGCCGCCGGCGCCGAGCCCGGCGACCGGGAAATCCGCCTCGTCACTCCCAACGCGCTCTCCAACCCCATGCGTTTCTGCGTGGGCACCCTGCCGGAAATCTCCCGCCCGGCCGCCAAACCCGCCAATCCCGATCTCGACCGGTTCCTGGAACGCATCGGCGGCCCGGCCGCGCCCACCGGCACGCCCAAGCACGAGGCCCAGATTTCCCTCCCCGTCACCGTCAACGGCCAGATCATGCCCGGCGGCGTGGACCGCTACCGTTTTTTCGCCCGCCAAGGCCAGCAGTTGCTCCTCGTCGTCAACGCCCGCTCCCTCATTCCCTACCTCGCCGACGCGGTCCCCGGCTGGTTCGAGGCCAGCGTCACCCTCCTCGATGCCAAAGGCTCCGAAGTGGCCAGCGCCGAGCGCTACCGCTTCAAGCCCGACCCGGTCCTCCATTTCGAGGCGCCGCACGACGGCTTCTACACGGTTGAAATTCACGATTCCATTTTTCGGGGGCGCGAGGATTTTGTCTATCGCCTCACCGTCGGCGAACTCCCGTTTGTCACCGGCAGCTTCCCCCTCGGCGGCCCGGCCGGCCAAAAAACCTCCGTCGCCCTCACCGGCTGGAACCTGCCGCAAAAGGAACTCACGCTGGATGAATCCGCCGCCCAGCCCGGCGTGATTGCCGTCCCGGGAAAGTTTTTCAATTCCATCCCCTTCGCCGTGGACGATCTGCCCGAATGTCTCGCCGACGGATCCAATCATTCCACCGACACCGCGCAAAGCGTCACGCTGCCCGTCATCATCAACGGCCGCGTCAGCCGGCCCGGCGAGAACGAGGTGTTCAAGTTCCAGGGTCATGCCGGTGAAACCATCGTCGCCGAAATTGTCGCCCGGCGGCTTGATTCGCCCCTCGATTCCTTCCTGCGGCTCACCGACGCCGCCGGCAAACAGCTCGCCTTCAACGACGATTTTGAGGACAAGGGCACCGGCCTGAACACCTTTCACGCCGATTCCTATCTCACCAATACTTTGCCCGCCGACGGCACTTATTTCATCCACCTCAACGACACCCAAGGGCAGGGCGGCCCGGAATTCGCCTATCGTCTCCGCCTCAGCGACCGCCGGCCGGATTTCGCCCTGCGCGTCGTCCCCTCCAGCCTGAGCCTGCGCACCGGCATGAGCGCGCCGCTCACCGTCTATGCCCTCCGCCGCGACGGTTTCACCAACGCCATCACCCTCGCGCTCAAGGATGCCCCCAAGGGATTCTCCCTGAGCGGCGCCCGCATCGCCGAAAACCAGGACAAGGCCCAGTTCACCCTCAAGGCGCCCGCCCAGCCCACCGACACGCCCGTGACCATCGCCATCGAAGGCCGCGCCACGCTGGACGGCCGGCTTATCACTCGCGAGGCCACGCCGGCCGAAGACCTCATGCAGGCCTTCTTCTACCGCCATCTCGTCCCCGCCCGGGAGCTGGCCGTGATCGTCGCCGGCCCCGAGCGGCCCTTCCTCCGCGACGCCTTCAAGATCCTCAGCGCCACCCCCGTGCGGATTCCCGCCGGCGGCACCGCCCGCGTGCGTGTCAGCGCGCCTGCAGCATTCTCCGAGCGCTTCCAGTTGGAATTGGACAATCCGCCCGACGGCATCACCCTCACCAACGTCTCGCCCATCCCGGCCGGCCTGGAGCTCGTGATCAGTTGCGACGCGGAAAAAATCAAAGCCGGTTCGCTGGGCAATTTGATTTGCGACGTCGTGCGCCGGGACCCCGGCCCGGCCAACCCCAAGAAAAAGGGCATCCGCACGGCCGCGATCGTGGCCACGCTTCCCGCCGTGCCCTTCAACATCACCGCGCCGTAAACCGGATATTTCACGGGCAATCCGGTGGCGCAGACTTCCAAGTCTCCTGTATCGCGGGTTTCCAAACCCGCAGCCGCCACGCCATTGCGACGCCCTGCCGATTTGGAAATCGGCGATACGGCAGGTTTGGAAACCTGCGCTACGGCGGTTCTGTCCGCGTCCGCCCAAGCCACTGAGAAATATCGGGGTTAGAGCACCCCCGGCGGGCCGGGCCGGCGCCAAAAAATTTTTAGGGTTGACGGGGCTTGACGATGTGGGGTTTTGCTGGGGTTTTCGCAGATTTTTGGGAACGAAATCGGAGGGTTTTCGGGGGCAATTCTGCCCAAAAACTAGACATAAAATACACTAATTCACGCTCATAGGAACCCGGCGCAGGGGGGCAATTCTGACAGGATTAACAAGATTAACAGGATTGGAATTCTCTCCGCTGAATCCTGTAAATCCTGTCTCCCTCCGGCCCGCTGAGCCCAATGTGGCTAACCGCCGAGACGCGGAGACACAAAGGGACAATTGTGGGACGGGATGAGACCAATCCGACGAATGGATGCGTGGTGGCGGGACAAAGAATTCTTGCGGGCGGACGCCGAGGGAGCGAGCCGTCTGTGGCCGGACTCGAATGTGAGCATGCTGCCTCATCGTGGCGGGGGCGGTTTCCCAGCCAGAACGATTTTAGCAGAGTCTGCGGAATCGCAAAGTTAGCGGCTAACGGGAAATGCGTAAATGGTTGGGCGGGAAGTGAATTCAGTGCAAAGAAAGGTTCCGGGCGATCCAAAACGACCCAATCTATGGGTGACCCCTTGACGCCATAGCCAAGGCGGATGGCTCATCGTGCCGGGATATTCAATGCGGTGTTTGCTTTCACGGGATCGTTCGGTCCTCACCCGGTTTGCGATAACCGACGGATTGGCCCAATACGATCAATTGGTTGTCGCGCAATTTAAGCCGCTTGCCCAAAACCTCGCGGTTTACCGAGCCGCGCGCGCCCGTGATCAGTCCTTCCGAAGCGCAGAACAGGTAAATGTTTTGGGAAATGTAGCCGACATCCACGTTGGCCGTGTTGCGGCCGCCCTCGTTATTCCCGCATTTGGCCAAGTCACCCACGAAAACCAGTGTGAGCGGGGCGTCCTTGACAAACGACTGGACACCGCCGAGTTCGCGAATGTCATTGGTCACAATTTGATCGAGTCGGTTGGATGCCGCATTATAAACAAAGGCGCCCTGCCGGAGCAGTACGTAGAGGTCCGTTTCCTGAAAGTTCATCGCCGAGGGCGCAGTGCGCCGTCCATCCGGACGATTGATGCCAAAGCCAGCCCAGAGCAGGTTGGAAATCTGCTGGAGCGACAGGTCGTTGGTGGCAAAAGACCGCGCGGTGGCCCGTTTGGAGAGCGCCTCCATCAGGGGCATGCCACCGCTGCGCTGCGGGGGCGGGAGCTGAATGGATTGCGCGTATAAGTTTCCTGCCAAAATGGCTGCCAGAAGGATGAATATTTTCAGTTTCATGATTTAGATTTAAATGTCCGCCGAACGCTCCGGGAGGATGCCGGCAAATGATGACCAAGGGGGCGGCGGCTTCCACCTGGCTGAACAGCCGGGGGACCGCTGCCTGATGATAATTCCATGCGTTATCGAACGATATTCCACTTTCCGCCAACCCGATCGCCTGCAACATCCCCGAAAACGGGGAGATGACCAGTCCGATGCCAGGCGGTATAAGATCACCCATTAAGGCTGGTGTCAGTTAATCAGATTGCAATATTGTTGCAGATCCGGTCGTAAGGGTTTGGCGCGGACGCTTGGATTTCCTCCCCCAACCCCCGCCCGCTGTTTGCCCAATTCCACCCGCACCGGCAACACCTCAGCTTCCGGCTCACGCCGCCACCGCGAGTATTCGCTTGGCAACGCCGTCACCGGTCCATGACCAGCCATTCCTGTGGCCGGCTCGCGGTAACCAGCTCCAGCCCGACGGTGGCCAAAAACTCATTATTGAACCTCAAATCGGTGGAACGTCCGTTGACCCAGCGCGAAGGGACATCCCCGATCGTTTTGTCGTAGCGGTTGGTCGCCCCGGTTTCGTCAATCACGGGCTGGCTGAAATAATTTTCCAGTTCGCGAGTGAATTCGGGAATGGACTTGCTGCCGGAAAAATCCTGGGTGGCCTTGGATTCCAACAACTGGGGGTCTTTGGCGCGGAGCACCAGCACATCGGTGTCGCGGGTCTCCAGATGCCACGACAGTCCATACTGCTGCCGGAGAAATGTTTTCGCCGCCGACTGCAGGGCTTCCTGGGGCTGATTGGTGACGGTCGCAATCACGTCATAGCAATTGGTCCAACCGCCGCGCGTCCACTCCTCGGGAAATTCCGTGTGCGTATAATCCTTGCCGTAAGCGACCGCCACCAGTTCGGAAAAGGTGATGTGCAGGTTCGCGAGCCGGCCATCCAGCCAGCCCCAATGCATGCCCATGCCGTTCGCGGGATTGAAGGCATAATGAGTTTCACGCACCACGAGCACCGGCGGCGCGGCCTTGAGCTGCTTGCGATATTTGTCGGAGCCACGGCGGTCGAGTTTGAGCCAGAACGCGTCGTCAATCGGGGTGGAAACAAAAAGTTTCGCCGGCGGCGTGAAGCTTTTAGGCGATGCAGGGCTGCGATGACGCACAAAAAAGAACGCGGTTATTGCCACCAATAAAACCAGCCCCGCCACCAAGGGCAATTTCAATTTATTTTGTGTCATGGGCTGCCCGGTCACTTCCGCCCGCCTTTTGAGCAGCCAATGGACCACTCCCGCCACAATCAGCAGATCCATCAGAATGGTGATGATGGCAAACGGCGTCCGCACATCCACGCCATGGGTCCAGGAAAACGGCGTGCTCACGGTGCCGATGCGTTGGCCCCCGCCGAAGGCCACCCAATGGAAAACCGCCAGCAGGGCCAGCACCATGGGAGCCATCGCAATCTTGGAATAGGCCTTGTTCTCCAGCCGCATCAGCAGCAGCATCACCCCGGCTGACGCAAACATTCCGCCCACGGCATACATCAGCCAGCCCGGCTTGCCGCTGTCCGGCCGCACGAAGCAAATGCCGGTTCCCACCAGCAGAAATATCACCCCCATCAGCACCGGCGGCTTGTCCATCGTCACCCGGCCATCCGGTTGCACCGTGACCGACGACGATTGCGGCGCGCCCGGCAGTTGCGCCTTGGCGGCGGCGCGGAAGATTTGCAGGAACAGGATGCCGACCAACGTGAACGCCGTACCCACGCCGAGACAAATCCACATGCCGCCGTGGATTCCCGTCTCCAACACCGCGTCCGCTGGGTCGCCCGGCGAGTAATGCACGGAAATTTTTCTGCCCACGGGATAGCGGTTGAGGATTCCCCGCGCATATTCCGATGACGAGGACATCTGCCCGATGGAAACCTTGTCGCCTGTGTAACTTGCGCCCGCCACCTTATAAGAGTAAGTGACCTCCGCCGAGTAGGTCACGCCGCCGTGATTGCCCGAATGGGATTTCAGCTCCGCCGATTGGACGATGCCGTCGGTCACCGGCCAATGTTCCGTGCGGATGCTTCTGATCAGGAGCCACCCCCCCACGCCCACGGCGGCCAGGCCGATGACGATGAACAAGGAACAAAAAAGCTGTGCGCCTCGGTTGGACATCTGGGCCATGAACCGAGTCTAGTCACGGGGTCACAGTCCGGCCATTACATTTTGCGGCGTTTTTTGGAATCCGCCCGCCGCCAGATCATGTCTGTGACGGGGTCATGGCTGAATGGCACTTAGTTAAGGCCCAGCAAAACCCCGCATCGTCAACCCTTGGCACCCCTAAAAATCTTTCGCCGCCCGCCCGATCATTCCGCGCGCGTCGGAATTGCGCGGAGCGTCACGCCGCTTTCGTGCGGGCGACGGTTCGCAACAGCTCGCGGCTTGCGCGTGCGTGCGAAAGCGCCGTCGTCGCTGCGCTTTGCCGGCGCAGTCCATGACGCGAACGGGATTGTCGGGCGCGGCGGAATTGCGCGGGGAGTCATGGCGGTCTTCCGCCCGGAACAGCGTCAAATGCGCCGCAACCTTTTGCGTGCGCCCGGGGCCGATTTCTGGTTTAATTTACGACTCTGATTCGTATGGACGACACCAATTCACTGATCGAACAACGCAGGGCCAAGCTCAAGGCGCTGGAAGCCCGGGGCATTTTCCCGTTCAAAAACAAGTTCACCCCCGCCGAAACCTGCCAGCAGGCGCGCGACCACTACGTCGAAGGCCGCGAAGTCTCCGTGGC
Source organism: uncultured Bifidobacteriaceae bacterium (assembly GCA_964532525.1). GTDB lineage: Bacteria > Verrucomicrobiota > Verrucomicrobiia > Limisphaerales > UBA11358 > UBA11358. The sequence goes on along the minus strand of CAZHIM010000028.1, from coordinate 7,825 downwards.
CGGCCGCATCACCGCGCACCGCGACATGGGCAAATCCATGTTCATTGATGTCCGCGACCAGAGCGGCCGCCTCCAATGCTACGCCCAAAAGAACGTTTTGGGCGAGGAGCAGTTTCTTATTTTCAGGCACCTCGATCTCGGCGATTTCATTGGCGCCAAGGGCACGCTTTTCACCACCAAGACCGGCGAAATCTCCATCAAGCTTTCCAGCTTCACCATCCTCGCCAAGGCGCTGCGCCCGCTGCCCGGCAAGTGGCATGGGCTCGAAGACACCGAGATCCGTTACCGCCAGCGCTACCTCGATCTGATTTCCAATCCGGAGGTGAAGGACGTGATGCTCAAGCGCAGCGCCATCATCCGCGAAATCCGCGATTTCTTCCACGGGCGCGGTTACGTGGAGGTGGAGACGCCCATGATGCAGCCCATTCCCGGCGGCGCGGCGGCCCAGCCCTTCAAAACCCATCACAACGCCCTCGGCTGCGATTTCTACCTGCGCATCGCCCTCGAGCTGTACCACAAGCGCCTCCTTGTCGGCGGCATTGACCGCCTCTTCGAGATCGGTAAAAACTTTCGCAACGAAGGCCTCTCCCGGCGCCATAACCCCGAGTTCACCATGCTTGAGGCCTACTGCGCCTATGGCGATTACGCGTCCATGATGGAGACAGTGGAAACTTTGATTACAACAATTGCGAAGAAAGTTCTGGGAACACTTGTGATCGAACATGGTTGGAACGCACTGGCAAGGGTAATTGAGGGAACACTCGCACAACTCAATCGCCTCGAAGACAAAACGATTGTTGATTTGGTAAAGAAGAGAAGTGGTGCCGAGGCCGAAAATTTCAACTCTAACGTGAAAGTGTGGCGCGAAAATTTGGTGAAATGTAAAAATTCGCAAGGCAAGCAAAGCATTCAAGCCGCGTTTGAAGATGCGGATCGTTGGATAAATGATCTCATGATTGGGATTTCACTTGAGCGGGCTTCCTTTCAAAATTCTAAGGAAGATGCTCTCGGAAAGCTTAGCCAAGAGCTTGCCGAATTAGAAAAATATTTCAGTTCAGTTAAGCATCAACTCGAGCTTGGAAAAAGGGAGGCCAAAATTATTAACCTCACGCCCAATTGGCGCCGCGCCAAATACCGCGACCTCGTCCGCGAAAAGGCCGGCGCGGACTGGTTTGAAGTCACGCCCGCCGAACGGCGCCGGCGCGCGATTGAAGACCTGAAGCTCGGCGGCGACATCGCGGCCACCTACGAGGATTTCGAAGTCACCGGCGCGGTGTTTGAAAAGCTGATCGAAACCACGCTCATCAACCCGACCTTTGTCACGCATCTGCCCAAGGAACTCGTGCCGCTGGCCAAGCTCACGCCGGATGACCCGACCACGGTCGAGGTCTTCGAGTGCTGCATCAACGGCCAGGAAATCTCGCCCGGTTACACCGAGCAGAACGATCCGGTGGCGCAGCGCGCCGCGCTGGAGCACCAGGCCGGCGGCGAGCAGCAAAAGCTGGATGAGGATTTCCTCGTGGCGCTCGAACACGGCATGCCGCCCGCCGGCGGCATCGGCATTGGCATTGACCGCCTGTGCATGATGCTCCTCGGCCAGGAAAGCATCCGCGACGTGATCCTGTTCCCGCAGTTGAAGCCGAAATGAGCCGGCGCCGGCCCGGATATTTTACGGGCAGTCTGGTGGCGCAGAGTTCCAAGTCTGAGTATCGCGGGTCTCCAAACCCGCAGACACTCTCTATTCTCAACGTCCTCGCCCTTGCGACGCCCCGCCGATTTGGAAATCGGCGATGCAGCAGGTTTGGAAACCTGCGCTGCGGCGGTTCCGCCCGCGTCCGCCAAAGCGGCCGGGGCTAGCTCGCCAGCGGCGCGCCCAGGCTGATGCCGTGCTTCAGGCAGTACGCGCCGTTGTCCACGTATTTTTGCGCCCACCATTTCAGGCCGGCCCGCTCCTCCGGGGAAAGCTTGCGGACCACTTTGGCGGGGGCGCCGAGCACCAGCGAGCCTGGCGGGATCTTCGTCCCCTGCGTCACCAGCGCCTTGGCGCCGATGATGGATTGCTTGCCGATCACCGCGCCGTCCAGAATCACCGAGCCCATGCCCACCAGCACCTCGTCGCCCACCTTGCACGCGTGCACGATGGCCCCGTGGCCCACCGTCACCCAGTTGCCCAGCACGCACGGCAGCTCGTCCGCCACGTGCAGCACGGCGTTGTCCTGGACGTTGCTGTGGTGCCCCACGACGATCCGGTTGATGTCGCCGCGCAGCACCGCCCCATACCACACGCTGGCCTGTGCGCCCAGCGTCACGTCGCCGATGACTGTCGCGGTCTTGGCGAGGTAAACGTTTTTGCCGATGGTCGGCCGCCGGCGCAGAAATTTGTCGAGTTGCGGATCAAGTTCAGCCATGGCACAAATTTAATCGCCGTCCCGCGACCCGTCGAGCCCGCCCTGCGAAAAAATCAAATTGGTCGCCCGCCCGAAAAAGTGGTAAAATGACTCTCCTGATGGGAAGAGAAAAATCCAGTCGTGTGGCGCCGCGCCTGCGGCTTCCGCGTTCGTTCAAGGACCTGACGCCGGCCAAGCATTTCAACCCGCGCACGTTCTTCCAAGAGCTGGTCCTCAAGGCCTGGTTCACGCCGCGCCGAGGACTGTCACACCACCCTGTCTTTCCCAAGCTCAAATTCGGCGAGGTCGCCATCACTTGGATCGGCCACGCCTCCTTCCTCATCCAGTTCACCAACCTGAACGTGCTGATTGACCCCAATTTCGCCAACTGGCTCTTCCTCCTCAAGCGCATCAAGCGTGCCGGCCTCCGCATCAGCGACCTGCCGCCCATTGATGTCGTCCTCCTCACCCACGCCCACTTCGATCACTTTAACAAGCCCACCCTCCGCCGCCTGCCCCATCCTGGAATCGGCATCATGCCGCGCGGCGTCGGCGACCTTGCCCGCGGTCTCGGCTTTTCCCGCATCATCGAGCTCGAATGGTGGGAGAGTTTCTCCCAAGGCGACTGGCGCGTCACCTTCGTCCCCAGCAAACATTGGGGCGCCCGCGTCCTCCGCGATCTCCACCGCGGCTACGGCGGATTTATTCTGGAGCACCAAGGCCGTTCGATCTATCACGCCGGCGACAGCGCCTATTTCCACGGTTTCAAGGAAATCGGCCGCAAATTCGCGCCCGAGATCGCCCTCCTGCCCATCGGCGCCTACCATCCCGCCAGCTTCCGCCGCGTCCATATCGGCCCCGACGACGCGGTACGCGCCTTCAAGGACCTGCGCGCCAAGGTTTTTATTCCCATGCATTACGGCTCCTTCAAGCTGTCGTTCGAAGCGATGGATGAGCCGCCGCGCTGGCTCATGCAAATCGCCGCGGCCGAAAAGCTCACGGCGCAAATAAAAATCCTCGACGAAGGCGTGCCAAAGGTGTTCTGATGGGGCGAAACTGATTCGCGCCCCCATGGAACCCACCCCCGAACCCGCTGCGCCTGCCTGGCTGGAACCGTTCCGCCGATATGTTCCCTTGGCGGTCTGGATCGTCGTCCTCCTCACCCTCCTCCTGATTCCCCTCAAGATCATCAGCTATGATTTTCTGCCGGGCGATGACGCCCTTCGCGCCGCCGGCAAGGCCGTCAGCGGCAAATCCTGGCAGCAGATCCTCGTGCTGGACAATGTTTATAAAATTGACCACGAATACGGCTGGAGCCTGCTGCTCGCCAAAGTCCACTCGGCTTTCCATCTGGACACCGACAGCCTCGTCATTTTCTCCGTGGTGTCGCTCTTTGTGCTCGCCAGCCTGGCCGCCGTGCCCTGGCTCCGTTATCCCGAAACCTGGCTGGTCGTCCTGACCATCGGCATGATCACGGGCGTCATGATGCCCTATCGGCTGCTGGTCGGCCGCCCCTATATCATTACCGTCGCCATGCTGGTGTCGCTGCTGTTTCTCTGGCGGCGGTATGGCTCCGCCCGGCCAAAATGGTGGATGGCCGCCGCGATGACCGCGCTGATTGCCGCCAGCGTCTATCTGCATGGCACCTGGTATTTGTGGGCGTTGCCGGTCGCCGCCTTCTTTCTCGCCGGCGAATTCTGCTGGGGGTTCAGCCTCGCCGGGTGCTGGATCGGCGGCGTCCTTTTGGGCAGCCTGCTCACCGGCCACCTCCTCGGCTATCCCCTGCAGGCCATCCAGGTCGTGCTCCTGGCCACCGGCAAGCACCTCACCCAGCGGACCCTCGTCTCCGAACTTCAGCCCGAAGGCGGCGATATGAGCGCGCTGTATCTCCTCGGCGGCCTGCTCTTGCTGCGCCGCGTCACCAATCTGCCGGGCCGGCCGTTCTTGCGCGACCCCGTCTTCTGGCTGGTGGTTCTCACTTGGACACTCGCCTTCCGCGTCGGCCGCTTCTGGGCCGACTGGGGCTGGCCCGCGCTGATGGTCCTGCTGGCCTGGGATCTCCAAACGCTGCTCACTTCCCGCTTCGCCGTGGATTCATTCCGCCGCCTCGCGCTTGCCGTTGGCGCCGCCCTTGTCACCTTCCTCGCCATCACCTCCGATGCCGGCGGTCGCTGGACGAACAATCTCACCCAGCAATATCTGACGGCCGACAATCCCGACCTCCAGGGCTGGCTTCCGGACGACGAGGGCATCTTTTACAGCACGGACATGACGCTGTTCTATCAGACCTTCTACAAAAATCCCCATGGCAACTGGCGCTACATCCTCGGCTTCGAGCCCACGCTCATGCGGCCCGAGGATTTCGACGTCTATCACAAGGTTCTCTGGAATTTTGGCGACAGCCAGGCCTATGCGCCGTGGCTTTTGAAGATGAAACCGGCCGACCGGCTGGTCATTCGCGGCGGCCGGGGCGCTCCGCCCGGCATCCCGCAACTGGATTGGAACTATGGCGTCAGCGGCATTTGGGTGGGGCGCCTGCCCCAGCACCGGCCGGGCGACGCGCCGGCCACGATTTCCGCCACCGCCACCATGGCTGCGCTCACCAACTCGGCCGCGAAAAAATAAACGGCGCGTTTAGCGCGTCGCGCAGGCGTCGCATTCGCGCGCCAGTGCCACGTCCTTCATGGTCAGCCCGCCCGCGTCATGGGTGGTCAGCGCCAGCGTCACCCGGTTCCAGCGCACGTCAATATCGGGGTGATGTTGCGCCGCTTCCGCCAGGGCGGCGACGGCGTTGACGAACTGCATGGCCGCCGCGAAATCCGCAAATTCATACGTGCGCGAGATTGTCTGGCCTTGGCGTTGCCACGCGGGCACCGCCGCGAGCTCGCGCTCCAGCGCGGCCTCCAGCGGTTGCGTGTTCGCGCCCGGCGAAATGACCGGCGGCGCCGGATTCGGCTTGGCCGCTTCGCGAAACAGGCTGAGGCTTGTCAGGGCCGCCCAGAGCCACGAAATGACGAAGAGCGCTCCGCCGAGCTCCCCGATCCAGCCGATCGCCCGCGGCTTCGAGTCGGAAAAGAACATCATGTCGTAATACTGGGACATCTCCTTCACGAACCAGGCCAGCACCAGGGCGGTGCCCGCCAGGGCCAGGCCGATCTGCCCCAACCCCGCCGCCCGCCGCCCGGAGCGCACGCTGCCCCAGCCGGGAAAAACGAGGAGGTTCAACAGCGCGTTGGGCGCGTGGCGTTCGGAGTTGGTTTTCATGCGGGGCCATCGCCGGTGTCCGCGCCCTTGGCTTTTTCCTCGGCCAGCAAGGAGCGGCTGGTCAGCAGGGCCCAAAACCAGGAAACCGCGAACATCACCGAGCCCAGCACCGGCCACCGCGCCTGATAGAATAAATCGCGCAACGGCTGCAGCGGATCCATCCGCGGATCCAGCGAATGGAATTCCGACCAGTGGGCCAGGTACCAAAGGATCAACCGCGTGCCGAAACCAAGGGTTATGGCAAAGCCGGCCAGGTAAATTCCCAGTTGCCACAGGCCCACTTTGCGCCCGGCCGCCAGCGAGCCCAGCCCCGGCACCGCCAAGTTGGCGGCCAAATAGCCCTTCGCCCGCTGCTGTCCGGGCTCGTCATGGCTTTCGCGGCCCGAAGAGGTTCTCATACGCACGTACTATAACACCGGTGCAGTAAAAAAGATTTACCAGCAGCACCGCCTGCCCGATCAACGTGCTGTGCAGCGTCATTTTTTTGATTTCTTCCAGGTGCCCCTGCATCAATTGAAAGTATTGCTGAAAGTTTTGGCCCGACTCGTCGTACAGCCCGACATAAAATTTCCCCAGCGCCACCAGGTTGAAAGCTTCGAACACCAGCAGGGGCAGGAGGGCGATGACCAGCAACACAAAGGCCTCAAACCAAACCCGCGTCACCACTTTCCGGCTCAGTTCCATCGCGTCCCAGAAAAACAACTTTTTGTCGGCCACCAGCGGCAGCGCAAAAATCCACGCCACGGCCAAATAAATGGCCGGCAAAATCAAACAACAGACGCTCAATTGCGTCAGCAGGGAACTCACCAATCCGGCCAGCAGCAGTTGCGGAAAGCCCGCTTTGAATCCGCTGAAAACCTCCACCGGGGAAACCGCCTCCCCCCGCAGCCGGCGCAGGCAGGCCAGGTAAAACCCCCCCATGATGACCCCGATGAAGCACAGCATCACCAACCCGCCGAGTAGGGGCACGGTGACCGAAATGAGTGTCAGCACGAAATTCGCCGCCCAGGCCAGCAGAACCGCCGGGATCAAAAAAGCGGCATGGGCCCCCAGAAAAGACCAGCCGGCCGCCAGGCATTCGCCAAATTTTAATTCCGGGTCCCGCGTCAGAACCTCCGTCCGCCAGTTCACCGGAGCCGTCTCCGCCGGCTCGCTGTTCACCGGCCCGATGGTTTGGGGTGCCGTCCGGGGCTGGAGCGCTTCGGCGAACTCGGGGAACAGCGCCAGCTCGCGAAATTCCGCGTCGCTTTCCGCTTTGACCCGCGAGGCGGCATTCAGCCGGCCTTCAGTAATCCATTGTTTGATTTCGGTCTCGTTGACCGGACCATATTCCTTGTTGTCGCCCCCAATGATGATGTAGTTGGCCATAGCGTTCGCTGACTTCTAGTTTATCACCCGGCCAAACGCAAGTTTGTTCGGAGCAACGCCCGCGCGGGTGTGAGACAGAATTCTGAAAACCAGCAAAAGGCCATAAAAACGAGGCATGCGTGCCCATCAAATGCATATATACTTGCGCGGAAGAAACTTGGCCAGATATGCCCGCCCGTCGATGGCCCCAAAAAAATTCAGGGTTGACGAGGCTTGACGAACCCGGATTTTGTTGAGGTGTAACGATACCGAAAAATGCGCTTCGAGGCCGGTTTCGGGGCGGTTGGAAAGGGGGCAAAAAGCCGCTGATTGCGAGACGATCCCAGATATTTCATAGGCAATCCGGTGGCGCAGACTTCCAAGTCTGCTGTATCGCGGGTTTCCAAACTCGCAGACGCCACGCAATTGCGATGCGCTGCCGATTTGGAAATCGGCGATACAGCAGGTTCGGAGACCTGCGCTACGCCGGTGTTGCCCCCGTTTGTCAATGAGGGTGCGGGCCGGGGTCGGCGGGTCGGGGCTGGCGGCGGGGCGCCAGGAACGGTTGGCATTAGGCTGTTCCATAATGGACGGCCTGTGGGGTCGCCGGGGTCCATTTTAGCATGGCGGCCGGGTCTGTCACGTTAGCCGCTTACGCGGAATGCGATTTTTTTACGATTTTTCGTTAGCGGCTGGGTCCAACAGTGGGCGGGCGGCGGGTCACGAATTCCAGGTTCTTGATCTGCGTGCTCGTGTTACAAAATGGAAACACTTCGCCGTCTGCCAAAAGTGACTGTTACCCGAGAGCGGGTATCGTTATGCCAAAA
>CAZHIM010000027.1:0-56690 GCA_964532525.1 uncultured Bifidobacteriaceae bacterium | reverse complement strand
ATTTTCTACCACCCCGGCCCCCGGCCCGGGTAACAAAACTTTTGGCTCAATTCGGTGTTCGTGTTCACGATCTGAATCAGCTCGACATTGTCCACCACCATGGTTCCCGTGCTGGTGAAACCATATATCGGCATGAGCTGGTTGGCGCCCGTGCCCCCCAAAGCCCCGACCGTCTCAGCCACCTGGAATTCGACGGCGAAACTAACAATCGAGCCAACCACGGCGGCATTCGTAAGATCCGTGACCGGATTGCTGGCATCGCTGGCGTAAGATAACGAGGACAAGGGCACCGAAAGGTGACTGAAGCCGCTCGCGCTGGCCCAGCCGCCGTACCCGGTGAAGTCAAAAACAACGTTGTCGTCGGCGTCCAGGAATTGCATCTTGGAAACGAGAACATTGGCGCCATACTGGCCGGGCACCAATCCCAAAACCTGAACATCCGCGCTCAGGATGAGCGAGTTCAGCAGCGGCGTCGGGGTGATGGAGGTCATGGGGGGGCCAAAGTCGGTGCCACACGCCACTTCCGCATAATCCCACTCGACCGCGTTTAGCCATCCCGGATCGGTCGCGAGATCCGTGTAATTCGGCGAAGCTTCATAGGCGGAGCTGCCGCCCACCCCGACGCCCGCCGTCACTCCAAGGTTGTTGACGCTTACGGCCAGGGGGTTGCCGGCGTCGGTGCCGGCGACACAATACGCGTAGCCGCCGGTATAATTCCCTTGACCCGCGTCGCCGTCGAAATCAGTCTGCAGAATGACGTTGGTCGTTTGGGCAGATGCGGCGGAGAGCGTTCCGACAATGGCGGCGACAACGATGGCATTTTGAATGGTTTTCATGGTGGGAATATTGAGGGTTGATGGTTCAGAAGCCTGTGGTCATATTGTGACTCTACCATGCACCGACTCGAGCCGTCACGAGTGCATTCGTTTAACTCCGGGTAATACTTTAGTATGCTGTAAAAATCCGCTGATTTGATATACTAAGGACCACAATCGCAGCAGCGCCGGTTCAGGTTGTGCCTATGACCACGAGCTTCGATATCGGGCTTTCATTCCGAAAGTCAGGGGGTTTGCTGCGCTCCGCAATCCGCCGCGCCGCAGTGCTCTTGGTTCTCACATCAACCGCCAGCCGCGCCGGAGGCGCCGCGCCGCCGGTGGAAAACCATCTGCCCGGCCTTACGAACGTGCTGCAGATTCGATCATTGACGCCGGGTGAGGCGCAAAAAGGCTTCCCGGTAAAGCTGCGCGGCGTGGTCACTTATTGCGACCCGCGGTCCAATGATTTGTTTGTTCAGGATGCGACGGCCGGCATCTATGTGGTGTTGAACACCAACGCGTGCGATAAATTTGCCGCCGGGCAATCGGTTGAAATTGCCGGCACCACGGATATCGGGGATTTCGCGCCGGTCGTCAAGGCTGGAGCCATGCGCGCGACCGGCCAAGCCCCCCTGCCCATTCCGCACCAGGTGACGATGAACGAGCTTTTTACCGGGAAGGAGGACAGCCAGCGGGTTGAAGTCAGCGGCGTGGTGCGTTCGGCCACGGTATTGGCGGAGCGGAAATTCTTGAACTTGGCAATGGACGGACAGCGACTGCGGGTATCAATCGAAAACCTCGACCGATCCAACGCCACCCAGCTTATCAGCAAATACATCGGCACGGTGGTGCGCGTGCGCGGTGTCTGTTACTCGCGTTACAACATGCTGGGACAGTTCTGTTTGCCATGGGTGGCGGTGGCCAGCCTGGACGATGTTGCCATTGAAAGCCCGGCTCCTGATCCACCTGGGATAGTGTCCATCGCCAATCTGGCGCGATTTAATTCCAGCGGCTACTACGGCCACCGGGTCAAGGTGACCGGTGTCGTCACCTCGCAGAAAGATGACGGCGCGATGTTCATTCAGGACAACGGCAGGGGCCTCTGCGTGCTGCTGGCCCAGCCAGCCACGCTCGCGCCGGGAGACCGGGTCATGGTTTCCGGATACACCGCCATCGGCGATTACATCCCGATTTTGGAGGACGCCACAGTCGAGGTTTTGCGCCATGGCGAGTCGCCGGCTCCCATCGCGGTGGATTTGAAGTCGCTGCTTGGGTCGCCCGAGAACTACGACTACGTGCTCGTCCGGGTGGAGGGCAATTTGGTCAATCTCATCAGCGGGCCGGCGCAGCAAACGCTGGTCTTGGAGGCGTCCAATTCGGTAATGACGGCGGATCTGGCAAATGGACAGGCCAGTGAAACCGTCAAATTGCTGCGCAACGGCAGCCAGCTTGGGCTGACGGGAATTTTCATCGCCCAATCGCCGTTGAAATGGATTCCCGGTTTCATTCCTTCGCGTGAAAGACCCGGGTCCAATCCTTTTTATTTTCCACCCGAATCGGTGCAGATCCTGTTGCGGGCGCCGGAGGACATTAGGGTGCTGCATCACCCGCCGTGGTGGACCTTGGCGCGGCTGTTGTGGGTGGTAGGCGTCATGATGCTGGTTTTGTTAATCGGTTTGGCGTGGGTGGTGGCTCTGGACCGGCGCGTGCGGTGGCAAACCCAGATTATCGCGGATAAGGTGCGGCGCGAAAGCGTGATGGAAGAACGGGATCGCATTGCGCGCGAATTTCATGACACGCTGGAACAAGAACTGGTCGCCATCACGATGCAGTTGGACACGATCAAGGCGCAATCCGCCGGCGCTTCGCCGACCGAGCGGCGGCATCTGGAGCAGGCCTGCAGCATGTCGCGCCGGAGCCTGTCCGAAGCGAGGCGTTCGGTGTGGGCTCTGCGCTCCCACCTGTTGGAAAATTGCAGCTTGGAGACCGCGTTAAAGGAAATCGCCGATCCCCTGTTTCACGAAATGGGCATCGCCGTCTCCGTCACCCAAACCGGAACCCCGCGAAAACTGCCCGTGTTGACCGAGCACAACTTGCTCCGCATCGGGCAGGAGGGTCTGGCCAACGCCTTCAAGCATTCGCACGCCAAAAGCATCAACGTCAGCATCGCCTACGAGCCAAACTTGGTGCGGTTGACCATCAGCGACGACGGCCTGGGATTCGATGTGGCCGCGGCCAACTCACCCCGCCGCGGGCATTTTGGATTGCTGGACATGCGCGAGCGCGCGGAAAAAATCGGCGGCACATTCTCCTTGACCAGCCAGCGCGGCGGCGGCACCAATCTGGTCATCACCATGGCAACCACTCCTTGCGACATGCCGGAGCCAAATCATTCCACCAGCGGCCTATGAACAAAAAAATTCGCATCATGGTCGTTGACGATCATTTCGTCGTCCGCATCGGCATAGCGGAATCGATCAGCCTCGAGGCCGACATGTCGGTGGACATCGAGGCCTCCAACGGCCAGCAAGCCATCAGCCGTTTCCGCAACGAAAAACCGGACATCGTTCTGATGGACGTGGGCTTGCCCGACCTGAGCGGCATTGAAGTGACCAGCGCCATTTGCAAGGAGTTCCCCGACGCGTTGATCATCATGCTTTCCACGCATAACAACGAGGAGGACATCTATCGCTCCATCCAGGCTGGCGCCAAGACTTACGTTCTCAAGTCGGCGCCGCGCGAGGAACTGATTGAAACCATTCGCGCCATCCACGGCGGCCGGCAGCGCATCGCCCCGGAGATCGGCGCGCGCCTGGCCGCACGGGCCGGCCGGGCGGAGCTCACCGCCCGTGAATTGGAGGTGCTCAGACTGGTCGCCGACGGCAAAAGCAACAAGGAAATCGGCGTCGTGTTGGACTTGGCCGAAATCACCGTTAAAATTCATGTTGGCCGGATTTTGGCCAAATTGAAAGCCAACGACCGCACCCAAGCCGCCATGATGGCGCTCCGGCGCGGTATCTTAAGCATGGAATAAAGGCCTAATCTCCTCGCGTCACGGTCCACATTCCCAGGGGCGCCGTGACGGTCCCGCCACCGACGGTATCTTCGACTTTCAGCGCGGAGACATGGCCGTCGTGAAATAGATAGTTAAAGCGCGAATTGTGGGCCTTATAAACCAGGCCGCCTTGGTTCTCGGAAGCGGTAAAGCTGTCGGGGTTCTGCGGCACCACCGGCAGGCGCATCTGGTACACATCGTCATTATTGTTGCCGCCCCCGCCTCCCGGAGGCTCGGGCGCAATGCAGGCACAGGTCCACTGATTCCCGGCACACTGCTGGCCGTGGGTATTCTCGCACAACTGAACAGTCCCGGAAGGATCCAGCACCACCGCGGTTTTGTACCCCGGGGCGGCGAAATTCGGCGTGGTGCTGGTGGAGTCCAACCAGTAGATGCCCACGCCCTCCTTCCCCGGCTGACTTAAGTCAACCAGGCCGTTTTTGGGATCGCGCTGCAAGTCACCGGTCGCACCCCAAGTTGACCCGCACGCAATCATCGCGTAGGACCTTAGCGCAAGGATATCCGGTTCGGTGCCGCCCAAGTAGCCTATCTTGGGAAACGTATCGGCGGGGCAAACGAGGATCTTGGAAGTCTCTTCGGGACGCAACGAGCCGTACTGCAGGTCGGTGTTGGGGGCCTTTCCACCGATGTACGGGTTGAGCCAGGAGTCCCAGCTAATCTGGTAGTTTCCACTCGTGCCGACCCAGCCGGCCGGCGGGTACATATCGCCATTGTCGGAGCAGAACATGGGGAAAGCAAAGCCCAGCTGGTGCAATCCCGATGCGCACTGTGCCCGCTTGGCCACCGCCTTGGCGCCATTCAGCGCCGGCAGCAACAGCGCGGCCAGGATGGCAATTATGGCAATAACCACGAGCAGTTCAATCAAGGTGAAACCAGATCGGCAGCGAACTGCACGATCAGCTTGGCTGGAGATGAGTTGCATAATATGAACAAAGCGGGCATCCCATTAGCGATCCATCAGCGTGACCCGCATGTCTCTGCTCACGACATATTTTTTCCCCGGCGGTGGCGGGGGAATCTGTACGCCGGCGTTCGCGGCGAAATCCTCCCAACTGGTCGGCCGCCGGTGATTGCGCAACATCCACGTCCTCGCCACGCGATCCAGTTCCGCCATGTTCGCCTGGCCGTCGGCCTGGACAATGGATGTGGTTTCTGGAGCCGATTGCGCTGGCGGGACCGGGGCACCGACCGGAGGTGCGGTCTCAACGACCTGGTTTGTCTGGGCATTCGCCTGAGAATTGCCCATCTCGCCCGACTTCCGAGAGCAACCGCTGACGAACAGCGTGCTGGCGAGCAGGAGGGCGATCCCAATGGGCACCATCTTGATAAGCAGTCGCATGGAACCTTTCTTGCCTTGGCCAAAACGGGAATACTCAGGCCGCGGCGAACGATGCACGGTTGGGCAGGTCATCGGCAGCCTCACTTCACAGTGGCCGCTGCCGCAGGCAGCGATGGCAGGTGTTCTCCAATCGCCAGCGTGAATCCTGGTTTGAGGTTGCTGACTACTGGCAGATAGCGCGGTTCCTGATAACGGCGGAAAACATACTGGTACGAGTCGCTCCCGGGGAGGGCGAGCAGCTTCGAGACCTCGCCATTCCCAACCGACTCCAGGGCCGCATCGTATGATTTCTTCATCGCCGCGTCCTGGTAACCGTACAGATCCACGCCGTGGTGCCACATCACCACAGCGACAGTCGTCAGCACACAAACGGCAGCCATCTGCTCCTCGAGCTTCGTATCTGCACCCCAGACCACGCCCTCACGCAGGCACGCTGGGTTGAAGCAATCCATGAACCCGCCGGTCACCTTGTCCTTGGTCCCGCCCGGGCCATAGAGGGCCAAGTCCACCAGCGCCGGATCGTTGAGTGTCTCCCCGGTGATAAAGAGACCATAGAGGCAGACCATACCCCAACGCCCATGGCTGGTGTACATGAACGTGGACTTCTTGAGGTGCTCGGCCAACGGGCGGAACAGATCACGCTCGATGTGGGCGCGCTCCTCGGCGGAAAGTGACGGCAAGTTGTAGATCAGGTCGTAGCCGTGGCACGCCTTGGCCAGAAACATGCCGCTATCCCCACCGTCAAAGCCGTAGGCCTCGAAATGGTCGTAGCCATGCGGATCGGGAAGGGTGCTGCCTTTCCCACTGCCATAGGCATCGGCCAGCGCCAAGAGAATGTGCCGGGCAAAACCCGCGTACTTCCCGTCACCGGTGAGCGCGTAGAGCATGCCCAGATTGGAAACATCTTCCGCGCGCTGCTGGAGCGTGCCGTTGAAGCGCCACTCCCAGCTCCACTTGCCGGAGTTGTCCTGGAATCCGCGCTTGAAGTCGGGAAAGGTCCAGGTGCCATCCGCCTCCAACTGGTGCGCGGGCACATTGGCCGGCTCCGCGACGCGCTGGTTGCCCCAGGCCTGCAGTTCCTCGAAGGCCGCCTTCAAACCCGGGTTAGTCGTGAAGGCAGCCCGGTAGGCGGCCACGTCCTGGTTGTCCCAGACGGTGCAGGGGTGACCAGACGCCAGCCGCGGCGCGCCTTTTACTGCCGGTGCGGCCGGCGAGGGCGCAACGGTTTGCGCTGGCAGCGTGCTTGCAGCCCAGCAGGCGCAGAGGACGGATACGAGCCACACCGCGCGTATCCGTGGCATTAGGCACCCCTTCGAAACTGAATTGATGGGAAATTGCTTTTGCGCACCGCGGGAATCCAGCGTAGCGCGGGTGAGGATGGACTTCTTGGCGAACGGCAGCAGAGGGCTGACGACTGAAACGCTTGTGGACATGCTGCTACTATACACAGCGTGGTTGACCTGTCACCGGTGCATTCGTTTAATGGTGGGTCATACTTTCGTATGCTGTAAAAGAGTGGTGCATCCATGAGGAGTTGAACCTCAAACCTGCTGATCCGTAGTTGGCTTGGATCACTTTCATCAGATTTCAAAACATTTTTGATTTCATAGTTGTGATCGGATTCTATTTGAACCGACACAATATCGTATAATTATTCTTCCGGAGTCGCCGAGTCGCCAGCGTCCGCAGCGGGGCCGCGCAAGGGCGGGGTGCCGCCATAGCCGTCATTGGGGGTGAACATGGGGAATTTGAGGTGCGGTTCGGGGAGCACATTATCCTTTTTCGCCCAGTCGTTCCACATGGCACTCAATTGCTTCACCTTGTCCGGCTGCGAGGCGGACAAGTCGTGCTGTTCGGTCCGGTCGGCCTTGATATTGTAAAGTTCCCAGACGCCGTTCCAGCGAAAGCGCACGAGTTTCCAGTCGCCCTGCAGGACGGCGGCGTTGCCCTCATGCTCCCAGTAAATGGCATCGCGCTGAATGGGCTGGTCGGCAAACGCCGGCACCAAGCTACGGCCGTCCATGGGGTGAATATCATGGCCATTGAATTGGGTCGGATACTGCGCGCCGCTGACATTCACGCAGGTGGCCATGATGTCAATGATATGACTCTGCTGGTCGCGCAATTCATTTTTCCCTGGAATGCCGGCCGGCCAATGAACGATCAAGGGGCTGGAGATGCCGCCTTCGTGCTCAAAGTGTTTGTAGCGGCGGAAGGGGGTGTTTTCCAGCGTGGCCCAAGACTGGCCACAAAATACGGTGGAATCCGGGCCGCCTGGCGAAGCGCCCTCCAGCCTGCCGTTGGGACCGCTCTCATAGTTGCCGCCATTGTCGCTCATGAACAGGATGAGCGTGTTGTCCAGCAACCCACGCTGGGTCAGACCGGCCACCAGCACGCCAACTTCCTTGTCCATGTGATACACGCATGCGGCATAAATGGCCATGATATGGTCAAACCGGTCTTTTTGCTCCGGCAGCAGGCTGGCCCACGGTTTGACCTCTGGCGGTCGCGGGGAAAGTGGCCAAGCCGGATCAATCACACCCAGCTTGATTTGTCTCGCATAGCGTTCATCGCGCAGCTTGTCCCAGCCGGCCAGGTATTTGCCGCGAAATTTGGCGATGTCTTCGGCCGGCGCCTCCAGCGGAAAGTGAGGCGCGTTGTAGGCGAGGTAGAGAAAAAATGGTTTCTTGGCATCGTGCGCCTCGTCAATGAACTTCAGGCCGTATTCCGTCCACAGGTCGGTGGAGTACCAGTCGGCAGGCACGCCTTCCTGTCCGCCCCGGCCAACATCATGACCGTTTAAAAACAAATGGGTGTTTTTATCCACGGGGTAATAGAATCCCCCCGTCGGCGAGTTGAGACTGCGCTCGAAGCCGCGGTTCCAAGGGACAACCCCGTATTCCTGTCCCACATGCCATTTCCCCGATATGGCCGTAAAATAACCGGCGCTGTGCAACACCTCCGCAATGGTCACACAATTATCATTCAGATGGCCCAGATAACCCGGTAACGGCTGGCCATCCGGCCCTTTGCGCTGGCCGGTCAACACCCCGATCCCCGCCTCCTGCGAATAAAGCCCGGTCAAAATGGTGGCGCGGGAGGGACTGCACCGCGAATCATTATGAAAATGCGTGAACCGCAACCCGTTGGCTGCGAGCTTGTCGAGATTGGGCGTGGGAATTTCGCTGCCGTAGCAACCGAGGTCGGCGAAACCCATGTCATCCACGAGGATGACGATAATGTTGGGCTTGGTCGCGGCGGAGGCGTTCAGGGCTAGGCATACGAACAGGGTGAGGCAATAACCAATGGTTTTCATCATTTGCAACGGTCGTGAGGAATCATTATTCGCGCGATTGGACAGACATTAAAATATGACACTCTTGGCAATTCAAAAGGACACACTTCGGAATTTTCCATGTGGATTAACGATTGAATTCACCATTCTTCTCCATTGGGCTGACCTTTGATTTGCCCAGGTTTGTCAAAATCCGTTGAATGTGGCAGGCTCTGGCGCCATTTCAGAGCCATGGCGCTGAGCCGCGTCGTCTCATTGGTGTGTTCTGCCGCCAGGTTTCTGGTTTCCGTGGGATCATCCAGGAGATTGTAAAGTTCGATATTCGAGCCATCGGCATCAACGAGAAGTTTCCAGTTGCCGTCGCGCACGGCGACGTTGGGAGATTTGTCTTTCGGGTCTGGCCGCGGATAAAGATAATCAGTGGGGTTGCGACCGTATTCCCAGAACAACGGCGACTGGCGCGATTCCTCACCACCCAACCAAACCTGGCTCATGTCAATGCCATCCAGCGTGGCGTCCGCAGGCGGTCGCAAACCGACGAGCGAGCAGATCGTGGCAAAATAATCCACGCTAGCCAGCACCGTCGTATGGTTGACTTTGCCGGCGGGAATCTTGCCCGGCCAGCGCACAAAAAAGGGCTCATGGATGCCACCCTCATAGAGACTCCATTTCATGCCGCGTTGGCCAAGCGTACGCGCGTGCCGGAAGGACGGTTCCGGTCCGTTATCGGCCGAGAACACCACAATGGTATTGCTCTCCAGCCCCATATCGCTCAACGCTTTCAGGAATCTTCCGATCTGGCGGTCGTACTCGTTCAGGACGGCGCGGAAGTTATGCTGGGCCTGCGGAAGACCGGGAGCGGCGGTGCGGGCCAGTGCTTCCGCGCTGGGCGTGTGGGGCGTATGCACATCCTGCGGCCACAACTCCAGATAAAATGGACCAGCCCGGTGTCGCTTGATGAAATCAAGGCTGCGATCAACCCAGTATTGGGTGAAGTCATAACGGAAATATGCTTTGCCGTCTGCCGTATTAAACGTCGGTTGCTTTGCATTGCCAAAATTTTCAAAGCGTGGCCCCATCCCCTCGCAGTTGACATGAAATTCATCAAATCCGTAAGCCGAGGGCAACGGCGCATCTTGCACATCGCGACCTCCGCCCATGTGCCATTTGCCGAAATGCGCCGTGGCGTAGCCGGCCGATTTTAGGGTCCGGGCTAGCGTTGGCCATTTCGGATCCAGCCAGTTTGCTTGATCGCTCGCCGCATTTCCCGCCCGTGATTGGAGATAATTGTTGATGAGCAATCTCCCCGGATAAACTCCCGTGGTAAACGCTGCCCGCGATGGCGAACAGATTGGCGAGGCGACATAGAACTGCGTGAACTTGATACCCTCATTGGCCAACCGGTCAATATTGGGTGTGGGACCCTGGTCGCCACCATAGGTCGTCCAATCGCCGCAACCACTGTCATCGGTGAGGATAAAAATGACATTCGGCCTGACCCTTTCGGCAGCGCGCAGCAGGCTGAAAGGGACCAGCAAGAGCAGGAAAAGAATGCCTTTTTGTCTTAGGTGTCGCATCGATTTAGATTCAGTTATAGATTTGTAATTATGCTAAATGATGGCGATCCGGTCATCGAACTGTTAACGTGTTCACTAACGGGGCCATTCTATTCCAAGCGATAAATTTGTCCACAAATACCGATTGACTGAGTAGTTTGTGGATTTTAATGTATTGCCGACACGTGGCGCACACTTCAAGCAAATTGGGCGTTATCGCCGACTAAATGAATCGCCAATCATCGTTGTATTGAATCGAGACTGTTTTTCATTGAAAACCAAGCATCTGAACAGCCAATCGCCCGACGGCTCAGGCAAATCATGAATAAAATTCCACGACGCGATTTCATCAAAACGGCGGGCGGTCTTATCCTCCTTGCCGGGGCGACCCCCTGGCCCGAAGCCTTCGCCCAGATAGCGGCCCAACCTTCCCCCGGCAACCGCCCCTTTAACGTGCTTTTCATGACTGCCGACGACATGAACGGCTTCATGCCCGGCTGGATGGGCAATCCGCTCAAGCCCACGCCCAACATGGATGCCTTCGCCGCCACTGCCCATCGGTTCACCGACAATCACGATGCGGCGCCAATCTGCCAGCCCTCGCGCGAAGCGATGCTGACGGGCTTGTGGCCGCACCGCAGCGGCGGCTTGGGCTTCAACCCCATCAACGCCGGGGTGCCAACCCTGGCCACCGTACTCAAGAACCACGGATATTTCATCGCGGCGTTGAACAAGCTCGAACACATGAAACCGCAGTCCTGTTTTCCTTGGGACTATTCCACGAATGATTCGGGCCGGAACCCGCCGATGATCGAGGAAGAGGTGGCAAAGGCCATCCAGCAGGCACAGGGAAAGCCATTTTTCATCAGCTGCAACATGCGCGATCCGCATCGCCCATGGCCGGCCTTGAACCAAGCCGGCGGGGCTGCGGGCGGGGGCCCCCGCTGGGCCACCAACGGAAGTCCCATTGACGATGTCACCACCAAAATCACGGCGAAACAGGTGACCGTGCCATCGTTCCTCGAGGATTTGCCCCCGATTCGGGAGGAATTGGCCCATTATTACAATGCCGTGCAGCGGCTCGACTTGAGCTTCGGCAAGGCGATGGCCGCCCTCCAGGCCTCGGGCGAGATGGAGCGCACCATCGTGCTCTTTGTTTCCGACCACGGCATGCCGTTCCCTTTGTCCAAGGCGACCTGTTACCGAAATGGGTCGTGGTGCCCCGTGACCCTCCGCTGGCCCGGCATGGGGTCGCCGCAGGTCTTTGCGGAGATGACGCAAAGCATCGACATCATGCCGACCTTGCTCGACCTCCTTGGCATTGCGAAGCCGGACATGGATGGCCGTTCCTGGGTGCCGCTGTTCAAGGGTGAAAAGCAGGCGAACCGCGATTACATCATCAACAACGTCAATGGCGTGGCCAGCGGCAACCAATTTCCCATGCGCGTGGTGCAAACGAAAACGAGCGCCCTGGTGGTGACGCCTTGGAGCAACGGAAAAAACCGCTTTGCCGGGATCGATTCCATGGGTGGCCTCTCGTACCAAGCGATGGTGGACGCTGCGCAGTCGAATCCCCGGATCAAAAAAAGGGTCGAACAGTACACCATCGGCTACCCGATGGCCTTTTACGACTTGGTGGCCGATCCCGACCAGCGTGAAAACGCGATCGCCAACCCGGCCCATGCTTCGGAAATCAAGCGGCTTCAGGACATTCTCATGCATTACATGGTGACGACCAAGGATCCGCAATTGGACAATTACAAGACCATCCTGGCCGGCGGCGTCTGCAACGTGGACACTGGCCAGAAAAGTCCATCCAGCGAATAGCGCGAAATTAATCCCCAAAAAGCTTCTGCTCCATGCCGGAAGCCTCCCAACAAATCCCCCGCCCGATTGACCAATACGACGCGTCCGCGCCGGTGGTCGCGGGCGGGCAAAAACAGTTTCACGTGATGGCCAAGCCGGTTGGATCCACCTGCAATCTCGCTTGCACCTATTGCTATTACCTGAGCAAGGAGAACCTGGCCAAAGGCCCGGGGGCGGCGCGGATGTCCGACGAGACCCTGGAGTTGTTTATCAAGCAATACATTGACGGCGTGACCGGCAGGGAGGTGGTTTTCTCGTGGCAGGGCGGCGAGCCTACGTTGCTGGGATTGGATTTTTTCCGCAAGGTGATTGTCTTCCAGAAAAAGCACGCCAAGCCGGGCCAGCGCATTGGAAACGATTTGCAGACCAACGGCGCGCTGCTGGACGAGGAATGGTGTGCGTTTCTGAAAGCCCATCGTTTCCTGGTGGGCTTGAGCATTGACGGGCCCCGGGAAATCCATGACCACTATCGGGTGACCAAGGGCGGACGGCCCACGTTTGACCTGGTATTTGCCGCCGCCAAATTGCTCCAGCGCCACGGCGTGCCGTTCAACACGCTGACCTGCGTGCATCGTTTCAATGGCCGCCGACCGCTGGACGTTTACCGGTTTCTGCGGCAGGAACTCAACTCGACCTACATTCAGTTCATCCCCATCGTCGAACACAAGAATTTCGAACGGGTCGCGCCCCAACGATGGAACGCCGCTGACCTGCCCAAAGACGGTGAACCGGAGGCGCGGCCAGGCCACCCCAATGCCATCGTCACCGACTGGTCGGTGGACCCGGATGATTGGGGCTATTTTCTGTGCAAAGTCTTTGACCGCTGGTTGAGCCGGGACATCGGCAAGGTGATGGTCAACCACTTTGAAACGCTGGTGGCCCAGCATCTCG
This sequence comes from uncultured Bifidobacteriaceae bacterium, assembly GCA_964532525.1. Lineage (GTDB taxonomy): Bacteria > Verrucomicrobiota > Verrucomicrobiia > Limisphaerales > UBA11358 > UBA11358. The sequence continues at coordinate 43,852 of CAZHIM010000027.1, read as the reverse complement.
GGCTGCCTTCGCAGATGTGCGTTTACCGCGAGAACTGCGGCACCGGCATCGCCTTGGAAAACGACGGCAGCGTCTATTCCTGTGACCATTATGTCTATCCCGAATACCGGCTGGGGAACGTGAAGGCCGCCAGCTTGGATGAAATGGTTTTCTCCCCTGAACAGGTGAAGTTTGGCCAGGCCAAGAGCGAAACCTTGCCGCAGTATTGCCGGCAATGTGCCTACCTTACCGACTGCTGGGGCGAATGTCCCAAGAACCGGCTCATCCGCACCCCGGATGGCGAGCCGGGGCTGAATTATCTATGCCGCGGGTTCAAGAAGTTTTTCGCGCACGCGCTGCCGGAAGTGGACCGGGTTGCCGCCGTTTTAAGCAAACAAGCGTTGCGGGCGAGGCCGCGCATGTAAATCTGGCTGCAGCTGAAACCAAACGACCCGGGAAAACGTCTACTTCGCAAGTCACCCCGGCAACTGGCGGGCGCCAGAGAAATCCTGGACTGGTATGGCGCCGAATCAGCGTAGTAATTTCAAATCAATGAAAACAAAAAGCTCGGTTTCTCTTGGTGTTCTCGCAGCGTTTCTCTTTTCCGCCTCTGGCCAGGCCTGGCAAATGAAACCAGCTCCCTTGCTGACGCGTTGGGCCGGGCAGGTGGATGCCAACGCGCCGCTGCCCGAATATCCCCGTCCGCAAATGATGCGAACGGACTGGCTGAACCTGAATGGCCTCTGGCAGTTCCAGGCGGGCGACGCCAGCGACGCGGTGCCGGCCGGTAAAACCCTGTCCGGGGAAATCCTGGTGCCTTACCCGATGGAGTCGCCGCTTTCCGGAGTGATGGCCTATCACCCAAACTCGTGGTATCGGCGGACCTTCACCGTGCCGCCGGCGTGGAGTGGCCGGCGGATCATTTTGCACCTGGACGCGGTGGATTGGGAATCGGAAGTATTCGTCAATGGCGCGAGTGTGGGGGTTCACAAGGGTGGCTACGATCCGATCAGCTATGACATCACCGGGCAAATCAAAGGTGACGGCCCCCAGGAAATCATTGTCCGCGTCTATGCGCCCGTGGACAACGCGGGCGAACCCCGCGGCAAGCAGACGCTGTATCCGCACGGCATCATGTACACTTCGTCCAGCGGCATCTGGCAACCGGTCTGGCTGGAGCCGGTCGCCCCTGCCGGCATCAGCGATTTGAAGATCGTGCCGGACGTGGACCATGCCCGGTTGCATCTCACGGTGAACACTTTCGCCGCGGCCGGCGTTTCCGTCTCCGTAACCGTGATCAGCAACGAGGTTCCGGTTGCCACCGCCACCGGCCGACCGAATACCGAATTGAACCTTCCCATTCCGAACCCCAGCCTGTGGGCGCCGGATCATCCATTCCTCTATGACCTGAAGATCACCGCCCTGCAAGCCGGCCTGCCGGTGGACACGGTGACCAGTTACTTCGGAATGCGGAAAATTTCCGTGGGCACGATCGGCGGCGTGAAGAAAATGCTCTTGAACGATCGTTTTGTATTCCAGCTCGGTCCCCTGGACCAGGGCTTCTGGCCGGATGGCAATTACACGGCGCCAACCGATGACGCGCTCCGCTCCGACATCGAGCAGGAAAAAGCGCTCGGTTTTAACCTGGTCCGCAAACACATCAAGGTGGAGCGTGCCCGCTGGTATTATTGGGCCGATAAACTGGGCATCTTGGTGTGGCAGGACATGCCGAGCGTCAATTCTTACACGCGCAATCCACAACCGATCGATGCGCCACAGTTTCGCGTGGAATTAAACCGCCTGGTGGAGACCCACTGGAACAGCCCCGCGATCATCATGTGGGTGATTTTTAATGAAAGCCAGGGGCAGCATGATACGGAAAACCTGGTCCATGAGATCGCCGCCAAGGATCCTTCCCGGCTGGTCAACCAAGCCAGCGGTGGCCGTCATTTTGGCGTGGGCGACATCCTGGATGTCCATAGTTATCCTGCGCCCGGCTGTCCCGACACCACCACGCAAGTCCGCGCCTGCGGCGAATTTGGCGGCATCGGCTGCCAGGTGCCCGGACATTTGTGGGATGCCACCAAGGCCGGTGGCAACTATACCAAGGCCAACGACCCGGCGGAACTGACGCGCAAGTACGATCGGTTCATCAACGACCTGCTCGCGTTGAAATCAAATCAGGGCTTGAGCGCCGCCGTCTATACCGAGATCTCGGATGTGGAAAACGAATGCAACGGACTGCTGACTTATGACCGCGTGATGAAGGCGGACGTGAACCTGATCCGGGCCTCCAACCTCAAGGCCATCGCCGGGCGGCTCACCATCACGCCTGTCATCCCCGTTTCCCGCGAGACGGGAATCCCTTGGAAATACACGACCAACGCGCCCGCCGCAGATTGGTTTGCCGCCCAGTTCGACGATGCCGGGTGGAATTCCGGCACGGCCGGTTTTGGCAACAATGGCCGCACCCCCTGGGGGACCCAGAACATTTGGTTGCGCCGGGAATTTAACCTTGGCGCGGTAACGCCCCAGGAGTTGGATCAGTTGGTTTTTTATGCCTATCACCGGCAAAGCTGCGAAATTTACCTCAACGGTGTTCTCGCCGCCAAACCAGACGGAAACACCTCAACTTACGTCATGGAACCCATCAACGCCGGGGCCAAGGCGGCGCTCATTCAAAATGGCAACAATGTTCTGGCGGTTCACTGCCATCGTGCGGCCCGGGGCGGCCAGTTCATTGACGTCGGTTTGTCGAAAGCCGAAATCCAGTCGGATTGAGTCAGTGATAAAGCACCTTGCTTTTGAAAGGCCAGACATGCGTGAAATACCTCGCCGCGAGTTCATCAAAATGTCCGGCACCCTGGGTGCGGGCCTGGCCGCCTGGCCGCTGGTGGGTTCGGCGGCGGAGGCCGTGAACTAGCCCGCACTGCCGAACTTTATCGTCTATATCTCCGACAACCACGGAATGCTTTTTTCGGAGCCCTACGGCAACCAGGATATCCACACGCCGAACCTGGCGCGACTCGCGGCGGAAGGCACCACGTTCACCCATGCTTTTAATGCTTCGCCGAGCTGTGGGCCGAGCCGCACCGCGATGCTCACCGCGCTGTGGCCCGCCCGCAACGGGGCCGAGCCCAACCACAAACCGCCGAAACCCGGGTTGGAGGAATTGCCGGCCGTGCTGAAAGCCCTGGGCTATGAAGTCGCCGCCATTGGCAAGGTGGCGCACAACATTTCGCGCAATATTACCCCTTCGACTACACTATCGGACCCAATCAGGGCGACACCGAAACCGTGTTTGGCAAACCCCTCCTGATCGGCCAACCCGTTGTGATGCTCACGCCCAATGGCATGCCCGCAAATCCCAAGAAAGCAAAAGACGCTGAGCCTGGGATAATAAACCACTGAGGGCCAAAGCTGGCTATTGCCGCCGCCGTCATCGGATCGTTTTCCCCGCGTGCCAATGCGTGAGCCAACCCGGCGTGAACGGCTCGAAGCTGAAACTGAACTGTTCGGCTATGCCGTGAGCGGCCATCCGCTGGAATTATCCGATGATGTGGCGTGGGACACGTATTGTCCGGTCGCACAGCTAGGCGACCACATTGGCGAAACCGTGGTGACGTGCGGGTTGGTGGTCGAGCAACGCACCCATCACCAAATCACCGGCGAGCCGATGCGTATTGGAAGTCACGGCGACGGTGGAGCCATGACTGAACCGTTGAATTGCGGCGGAAAAAGTTTACTACTGCGAGGATAACGAAACCGGGCAGCAGGAGAGCTTGCACACCTCGGATAAAGCCGATGCCCTGCGGCTTCTAAATGCCAAAAACGAGGCCGCGCATGTGGGTGTCATCAGCCTGCAGATCGCCGGCGCTTACATGGGGCGGTGGATCCACAGATGGCCGCCCGCTGCCCGCCGTTAGCACCAATCCATCACCATCCCCAGCTTGATTCCTCTTCCCATGATGGCTTTTCCCAATTCTCAAATACGTTCTTGGTTTGATTAGCGCGAGGGCGACCAGCTCAACCGATAATATGCATCGGCCGGCTGCCGGTTGCCCAAATCGTTGAAATTATCCGCCACGCGGATCAATCCGTTGGTCCCCACCGTGTTCGTCGCAATGTTCACCCACACCGGCGAGACCAGGTTGGTCGCCCGTTGCGTGACATACTGGTAGCCAGGTATGCCGTAGGCCGTCAGCGTCGTAGGGTTCCCGCTGACGCTTGAGGTCACCGAGATGGTTCCGGCGACATTCGTCACGATCACCGTCACACTGACCACGCTGGAAGTCGCCGTCAAACCCTTGTCATCCTTTGCCACGGCGGTCAGATTATAGGTGCCAGCGAAGGCATTGGTCCAAATGTAAGAATTCGTCCCGGAAGCATTGGCCACATTGGCTATCAGCGTCGGGCCTAAATAATACGCCACGTTGGTAATGTCGTCAATTGGAGAATTGTTGGTCGCCATAATTGTAATGCCGGTTCCAAAGGTGAACCTGGCACTGTTGGCGGGCGCAGTTATGCCAATCTGCGGCAGCAGGGGACTAATATTCACTCTAAGATTAGATATAGCTATGTCTCCGCCGTTGCCATTGGCAACCCTGAGTGCATTAAGAGGCAAGTCGGCCGTGGCGGCGCCGGACAATAACAATCCTCCATTAGCAGTCGCGAATGTAAAAGCGCCGGTATCATACGCATAGGTGAAAGTAACATTATTAGGCAACGAGGCATCTGAGGTGCCTTGTTGATGGTTGACACCGAATGCGCCACCATCAAGACCCCAGCTACCCGTAGAAGGATCACCCACGAAGATTTGTTCAGTCCCGCTAATCCCACCGGTGTACAGGCTGACGCCCGCCCAGCCGGCGAGGAAATTTCCTCTTGGCACCAGGCCATCGTAGGAAAGCGTCAGCACCTGCCCCGAGCCCAGAGTTGAGGTGAATGTATTGAAAAGTTCTCGCGCGTTTCCTGTTGTATCTAACGAGTTATCTGCACTGATGACGCCACCGTTGCCGTTTCCATCAACCCAGACTCCTCCGATATTTGCCGCGGTTCCGGCGATTGGGGTTCCAGGAGTCAGGCTGAAGGTGTCCAAGAACACGGCGTAGGCGAGACTCATCGTCGTGGCAGACACCTCACTTGAATTGGCACCCTGTCCGCTGTTATTGATCGCCGACACCTCGTAGTAATACGTCGTGCCGTTGGCCAGTCCCGTATCGGTGTAATTCGGCGTGGTTGTTGTAGCAACGATTGTCTCAGCCCCGCTGCTCGTAGATCGCAACACAGCATAGCTGCTGGCGCCACTCGCCGCAGTCCAGCTTAATGCCACCTGCGCGTAACCTGCCGTGGCATTCAGGCCGGTCGGTGGGAGCGGCGGCCCGGTGGCGCTAATCTGGCTGGAATTGGCGCTCGCGCCGTTGCCGTTCACGGCATCCACCACATAATAATAAATCGTGCCGTTGACCAGTCCCGTATCGGTGTAATTCGTCGTGGCCAGGCTGGCGATGGTGGTGAAACCGCCGCCGTTGTTCGTTGAGCGCAGCACGTTGTAATAGGTTGCGCCGGTCACGGCGTTCCATTGCAACACCGCTTTATTTGAGCTGTAGCTCACTGTCAGACCGGTCGGTGGCGGTGGCACTGTTCCCAAGGAACTGTTGTAGTTCACCACAATTGCATGTTGGGTCGCGACCGGGGCCTCTGCAATCGGCACCACAATCACGGCCGAATCGGGGGCCGCGCCATCACCATCCTCGAAGGGCATCGTCAGGGTGGCGGGAACGTTGGTCGTAGTGTCAATCTGGGTTGGGTTTTGGCTGACATAGCTCCACCCGATTGCCGGGCTGCCATCCACCGTAATGGTGGCGGGCACCTGGTTGGTAAATCCATACGGCTGGTGAATCCGCACAAACCATCCGCGCGTCGAAGCAGCTCCGGTAAATGTCCCCTGCGCCGGCATGATCTGCACGGTCACCGTTTGGTTGGCAGCATTCGCCGTGGCGGTCAGGGCCGTGGTGCGGTAGGCGGCGGTCTGGTAGTCAGAACTGACGTTGTCGTCCTCGTAGATGCTGTTGGTGGCCACGTTGCTCGGGTCCGGATACGTGTCCAAGGTCATGGGATCCCACGGCATTTGGCGCGTGTTGTACATAAACGGGGCCAGCGGAATAATCGTTCCGGTCTCGATGTAGATCGGAATCGTCCCCCAATATGCGGACGTCAAAAGGGTCTCCGGGCCGGTGTAAACCGTCCCGCTCCACGCATCAATCCAGTTCCCGGGCGGAATCCAGACGGAGCCTTGCGCCGCCGGCGTCACCCCGCCCCCTCCGGGAGTGATGATTGGCGCTACCAGAATGCGATCACCCAGGAGATACTGAGTGGTAGTGCTGGCCTCACTGTAGGTGGGATAATCGAAGTCGCAGCGTTTAAGCAGCGGATCGCCCGTGTCATAATTGTGCCGCGCCAGTTGGTAGAGATACGGCAACATGCGGTAGCGCAGGTCGTAGTAATAGCGCGCGATCGACTCGGCCGGCTCTCCCCAGAGCCACGGCATGCGCCCTCCCAAAGGCAATCCCTCGGTGCAGTGCGGCCGTACAATTGGTGACAGCACGCCGTATTGAATCCAGCGAACATAGTTCTCGGCCGTTGGGTCAGCCACGTGGCCGCCAAGATCGCAACTGGTGTAGGGAAAGTCGGAGTAAATGCCCTCGTTGACGGCGTTCTGAATTTCTTGCCGTAGTGATGCAAAACCCGGTTCAATGTCGCCGGTCCATTGAAAGTCGTAGCGGTGGCAGGCAATTTCCTCAGCCCCGCCCCAACTGCCCGCGGTCACGTTGTCCACGTTGGCCATGATCAGCGGCCGCCGGTTGGGATAAAAATCATACATCGTCCAATTATACACGTACGTACCCCACTCGGTGTAGGTGAGGCCGGATGAAGGACTTTGGAGCGACACCGACCAGTTACGGTCATACCACCACACATCCAAGCCATCCTCAAGGATGCTGTCGAGTCCGGTGTCGCGATAGGCCACTTCCCGCGGACTCAAGGCCGAGCCCACCGGGAGCGGATGATCGTTGAACATTACCCAAATATTGGATCCGTGCGCTTCAGAGAAAAACTGCGGCAGATTCGGAAAATCGTTGGAGTTGATGACATATCCCGTGCTGCCACCCTCGCGCCACTGGGTGTCAATTACCAGATTGTCGAGCGGAAAGTTAGAGGCCGAATAATTTTGAATCTGCTGCAGGGCCGTTTGCGCGGTGTATTCGTAATAGCGGCTGTCCCAAACGCCCAGCGCATGCAGGGGGAGCAACTGCGTGGGACCGGTCAGCGCATTGAAGTCAGACCGCAACCGCCGCAAATTCCCATTCGGAAGAAAGACATATATGTCGGGCGAGTCGTTGTTCAAATCCCAACCGTCCGTGTTATAATTATCTGTGTTGTTGGTCGGTTCCAGATTATAGCCCCAGGAGGCGGGTATCATGCGCGGAGTGTCGGCAATGGCCCAAGCCGTCAAATTGTCCGTGGGACCGGGCAACGCTGTTGTGTTGCTGGGCAGACCGACATAGCTCCAAAGCAGGTTTCCAGCGGCATTACTAATGGTAATGCCGCTCAAGGGAGCGGCGACGTTCGGGACGGATATGACATAGTCGGGTGTCGTAATCAGGACAACACCACCGTTCATGGCGATGGTTGCGTTGACCCCGGGCCAGTTGCGATTGACGACATGGTAGGTCAACCGGTCTTCAAACCCTTCCGGGCCCTGCACTTCCAGGCGCACTACCGTCGGCGAGAGGGTTTCCACCCGGACATTGCCCACAACATACGCGTTAGACACAACTGTCAACGTGGCACTCGCCTCGTTGGTGCCATAATTATTTTTGACCACCACGGTATAAGTGGCCGCGGCGGCGGCCTTAATGTCCGCCAGCACCAAATTGGTGCTCGTTGCCCCGGATATTGGAACTGAATTTGATTCCCATTGGTAGCTCAAGGGCGGGGTGCCAAGCTCAAACACGTCAAATTGCACCGTCTGGCCAAGGCCGGCCTCCTGTGACTGCGGCCCAGTGATAATGACTGGCGGCGTGTTCGATGAAACTGGCGGTAAAATAGTAAGGGTCACAGCGCCGCCGGTCGTGGCCACCGTCGCGGTCGCGCCAGCAATAATTGAACCACTAATAATAATGGGAGTGCCATTGAACACCCCGGAACTTCCAGACGGGGTGGAAGCCAGCGTGTAAACTCCCGCACCCAAACCCGATGGCAGATTCAGTTTGACGACGGGAATGGTTCCGCCGGTGGCAATCGCCAGCGCGCCGCCAAACGACATCGGAGTCGTGTTCGCGCCACTACCGTTTGTTGTAACAGTGAACAACGCAGCCGACCCGGCTGTGAAAGTCACCAAGCCGCCGACCGTGCCAGAACCACCGAGTGTGCCGTTGGCATTAACGGTGACCGTGCTGCCGGAAGCAGTCGAGCCGGGGCTATTAACCAGCAGCGTGCCAGCATTTACAATAGTGGCGGCGGTATAGCTATTTGCGCCAGTGAGGTCGAGCGTACCGGCGCCTGCCTTGACCAAGGGTCCGCTATCGGCGTTTTGCTGCAGTGCTGTCGCATTGGTAACGGTGGTTCCTGATTGGGTGATGTTTAAGACATTGCTCCCGACCCCAAAGAGATATGACCCACTCACAAAGGCACTGCAGTCCACGCTCGGGCCGGTATAGACCAGCGTATTGACACCGCCATTGAAATAAAGGGCGTTGCCGCTTTCACCAAGGCAGTTAAAGTTGGAAATCTGCAAGGTCGAGCCCCCGTAAACGACCCAACTGTTGATGTTGTTGGCGGTGTTGCCCAGAATCAACGTGCCCCCGCCGCCAAGCCATTGCTGATTCGCCGCCGAGATCTGGTTGTCAATCTCGGCGGTGAGACCGCTGGCCACAATGATGGTTGGGGGTTTGCCGATGCTTCCAGCGCCAGTCAGCGTGAGCGGGCCGCCAGAACCGGGAAGCAAGTAGCCGGTCGAATTGGTGAACTGAATGAAATCAGCGGTCACGCCGCCCGAAGTCACCGTTACCGTGCCCGCCGTGCCGCCGAAGACGGCGCTGGCGCCGGAAGCCCACGCTTGCAGCGTGCCCGTTGGGCTGCCGTTGCGCCACAAGGATGAACTGCTATCCCACGGCCCGGTTCCCCCGCTGGCGGGTGAGTTGCCGTTGTGGTCCCAGTATAAACTTTGGGCGCGGGCGGACCCGGCCAGCACGCTTAATCCCGCCAAAGCAACGAGTAAAATTGCTTTGGCATTCAAAAGGCGATAAAGTCTGTAAGGTTGGTGAAGTTTTTGATTTGGCTCACAAAATACACTCCAAACTTGAATATTCACGGATAACTTGGTTAAGGTCACGGGTTGAGCACAGTCGGGCAGTGGCTGGCTACATAATAGAGATCTTGTTGTCCATTATTCTGCGCGTTTTGCCCTTCCCGTCCATTGGTGTAAATGTATTTTTTGGGGTTCATGCTGTTGGCGAAGCCAATGACGGCGCCGCTCAGCCATTTGTGAGATTCCGCATGGCCATCACCAAAATTGAACGTGCTGTTGGCGCCATGATAAGCGGCCGGTGAATCTCCCCATACCGCATCGGTGAAATTGGCTGCGGGAGTTCCGGAATTCAAGTCCCAGGTCCTCTGGTTCTCGCCACAAGTCTGGCTGTCAGCCGTCACCTGTTGGGAAGAGCACTCTTCCACCCAAAGAAAGCGGTCACTGGGATGCATCAAGAGGCTGCTCTTGCTTAAAAATCCGGGAAGGGTCCTCTGATAGTCTGTGTCACCACCAACAAAGCCATTTACCCCGGAATAACTATCCCAGCAGAAATGGCCCGCAATAGATTGTAAGACACGAATGTCGCCCGGACAATGCATAATATCCGGGTTGGGCGCATATTGATAAAGCGGTTGGTTTCTGTAACCCGCTTGAAAGAGCCAGGTGAGTGCCTGGATACCCACGTAGCCCGCCGGCAGCCCGGTCAGTGAAACCTCGTCTGCCTCCACCCGCCAGTTTGGAGGCGTGCCGTTTGGGTCAGTGCTAAAGCCAATAACCATCTCATTATGGTCATCGGCGTACATTGTCCAGGCCACAGCCAGTTGCTTCTGATTGTTCAAACACGCCGCCTGCGACGCGCGTTTCTTGGCTGAAGTCAAAGCCGGCAGCAACATCGCCGCCAAGATCGCGATTATCGCGATGACGACCAGCAGTTCAATCAAGGTGAAACCGCGGTGCAAGCCTGAATCACATGACAAGGAACGGCCGGCATCGTTGTAGGATCGGCGGTCATCCGGGCCTTGCCTGGGACCCAGCCAAAGCTTGCCCGCCAACGTCTTGCTTGTTTTATTTCTAGTGTGCATTCTATTTTTCGGAGCGATGCCGCTTGCGCCATTCAGGCCTCAACATTACCCGGTTTATAAAGGTGGCAGGGATATTGCCCTGCCACCTCTATTAAGCATACATATCGTCCTGTCCAACCAACTTCTTGTTTATTGCTGTTTGTAGTTACTGGCGCAGCCGGAAGAATTGAGTCGTGTTGGTCACCGACAGAACTTGTGGATTGGTTTGATTGGTTGCACTGCCATAATCTGTCCATGGGCCAGTGAGGACGGACGCCACCTGTAATGTTCCTATGCTCGTCCAAGAAGCGCTCAAGCTGCCAGCCTGATTCTTAATACTCAACTTGCCCGCTGGAACCGCCGCGGCAAAACCGACGCCCTCGGCCGTGGCCGCCGCCACAACGTTGGTGTAAGTAGCTTCGCCAATGGAACCACCCGCCCGCAGTTCAACGTTGTCAAACGTATTGGCGGCGGTGAAGGACAGCGGCAGAATGGGCTGGTTGCCCTCGGTCTTGGTAAAATCAGGGTCCAGCCAGACTTCGAGCGCGGCCTCGGTGTTCGTGTTTGAATAGACGCTCTTTACCACCAACGTGTGCCACTCGCCAGCGACAATTGGCGTCACGGGCGGAATATCCTCGTAGGATATTGTTTGTAAGGCAACGCTCCAATTCGTAGAAACGTCATCGTCGCCGACAAGGACTTGTTCTGTATTACCCAAATAGAATTCCAGTCCGCCCCAACCACCATCGCCGGCGCCCGCGGTTCTTGAGAAACCGGGAAAGGCCATGCTCCATCTCACATAAAGCGTGTTGGTGGAGGCCGAGCCGTAATTGGCCCCAATCCACGCATTTTGCGGGCCCCAAACTTCATAGTTATTGCCCACCACGGTTTCCGGGCCGGCGAAGACCGCGGGCAGGCTGGGATACTGATCCACGGTGAAATTCCAGTTTGCTGAAGCCCCATTGCCGTTGGAATCGGTGCAGCTCAGGGCGACGCTGTGCGACGAACCCGCCACAAAAGGCGTGGGCGGCTGATAACTGGCCGTAATTGTGTTGGCGGTAACGACGAAGGTTGGCGTGACCGGACTGCCATCCAAAGTCAAAACCACGGTCTGGGTGCTGACGCCATAAGAGCCATCAACCACCTCTCCGCCGATCGGCGAATTTACAGCCGCGGAAAGATTGCCAGAAGCGGGAACCAAATTTTGGATTGTCGGGGCGTTGCCGGGCGGAAAACCCACGCCAAACCCTGTCGCGGACATGATAATGTTGCTGAACGTGGCACTGGTAATGCCGTTCCCGGTCCGCAATGCGATGGTGTCAAAGATAACGGCCGGATTGAGTATAATCGGGCTATTGGGCTGGCTGGCCTCCGGCTGCGTGAAGTCAGGATCCAACCAGGTAGTGACGGTGGCGGTTCCTGCCGGTGACAGATCAACCCGCTCAACAATGGTGTGCCATTGGCCAAACACAATGGGAGTGACCGGGTTTAAATCTGTCTCCGGAAACGGCGGATAGGGATCCTCGCTCCAGTTTGTCGATAACCAAGAGTCGCCGGCGATAACGTACGGCGTGCCGGTTATTCCACCATCGAGGAATTGCAACCCGCCATAGGCACCGCCGCTGGTGGTGTTGGTTTTACCATTCAGATTATCGAATTCCATGCTGAAGCGGGCATAAATGGTATTGCCCGAAGCCGGCCCGTAATTGCCCCCCAGCCAGGCATCGTTGGTGGAGAAAATGACGATTCCCAGTTCTTGGTTGCTGGCAACGATCGGACCAGGCAGGACTGATGGCAGGGACTGAAAAGCCGTGGTAAAGCTCCAGGAGTTGGTGTATAAGACGCCATTGCTGTCCGCCAGGGTCACCTGGGCCAGGTGTAACGCCCCGGCGCTCAAGGGCGAACCAGGAACATAATTGATCGTGGTGATATTGGCGGACTTGGCAATCGCAGGAGCGACGGTGCCGCCGTCCACCTTCATCACAATGGTGTTTGTGTTCACGGGGGCGTTGCCATCTATCGCCTGCAAACTGACACTGGTGCGCGAACCACTGTAGGAGCCGTTCGCCGGTGACACCGCCCCGAAGGTGACCACCGGGACGGTACTGATGTCCACGCTGAGATTACTTATGCTCAATTGGTCGCCAGCACCATTGCCAATTCGCAAAGCGTTAAGAGCCACGCCCGCCTCCTCAACGCCGGAGTATCCTCCATTATCCGTGGTGAAGGTGATGGCGCCGGAATCATAATTGTAGGTGAATTCAACGTGGTTGACCACTTGGGTGTCACCGTCGGTTTCGTCGTGGTAGCGATCGATCCAGAAAGAGGACTGACCGTCAGTGCCCCACCCACCCAAAGTGGAATTACCCGTGAAGACCTGTTCAGTGCCGTTAACACCGCCACTAAACAAACTAACCCCACCCCATCCACTGAAAACAGTGCCAGCCCCCGCTGCGGGCACCAAGGTATCATAGTTGAGCGTTAATATTTTCCCCGCCCCTAGCGCCGAGGTAAACGTGTCAAACGCTTGGTAACTGCCACCAGCCGTGTCGTATGTGTTAGCCTTGGTGATGGTCGGCCCGCTTCCGGTCCAAGTTCCTCCCACATTCGCAGCCGATCCAACCAGCGGAGTCCCCGAAGGCAGAGTGAAGGTTTCCAAGAAGACCGTGGCGCCTTGGCCGACGCTGAGACCCAGCAGGGGCATCGCCAGCAGTGGAATCAATAATTGAGTTCGTCGTTTCATAGTGTCGTATGGGTCCTGGTTTGTTTCAGTCTTGTGTGTGGTTTTTCAGGTTTGTTTCAAGTTTTTGACCGGCAATTCCATTGCGTTCTCAGACAAATCTCTACAATACATTGGTATTGGGATTAATATGAACCTATTTGAAGGTGAAACAATACCCATGAATATGGGTATGCCAAGCCGGTGGCAATGGAGCGGAGAGGTCACTTGCCCTTGGCCGCCGCGTTGGTTGCGGTCAGCGCCTCGATTTGGGTCAGCAGATTACGGTAAAGTGGCGCATACTGTCCCCCCAGTTCCACGCCGTTTTGGGCGAGCAGAACCGCCTGGTCTGCCGCTCCGGTCTTGAGGTAGGAAATGATCAATGCGCGGTCCGCCGCGACGAGATCGGAGCCGGAAAGCTTCCGCCGGCTCGCGTTAAGCAATGGCACCGCCTCCGCATATTCACCGCGCAAGTGATGAAGCCGCGCGAGGTAGTATTCCGTGAAACCCGATTCTGAGGATCCCCGCTGGAGCAGCACCTGTCCCTGTTCCATTTCGTCCGCGACCGTTTTGCGATCGGCGGCCGTCAGGGCGCCTTGGAGCTTGGCTTGGCATTCCATAACGAGACATGTGTACTCCATGTGCAGCGAGGTGTATTCGGGCACGGACTTCCGGGCGCTCTGAAAAAGCTCCAGCGCCTCGGCCAATTTCCCTTCCTGCAGCAGCACCCGCGCCACCACGCTGGTCAGCGGGCGCCGGCCGCCCGCGCTCGGGGGTGAGGTCAGCCACTCGTGCATGGCCGCGCCCACTCCGGGATCCGCCGCGTTTTCAAATTGCGTGACGGCGTCATCAAAACGTTGAAAAGCCCCGGGATTATTCGCGCGCATAAAGGGCGCGTGGAAGATCGTGCGCAGGTTGAGATTCACCACGTAACGGTCATAGGGATTGTCTCCCAGTTTCCGCGCATAAACTTCCCACGGCGCAATCCGCGCGCGCGCTTCTGCCGAAAGGTTGGTCATCGAGTTCACGAAGGTTTCGGCCATCAACGCCTGACCGCGCAAAGTCGGATGCACGTGATCGTCCATCAAGTCCCAGCCAATCATACCACCGGGGCTGGCTGCGCGAAACGCCGTCACCAGGTCGCACACGGGTGCGCCATGCTCGCGCGCCGCGCGCAGGATGGCCTCTTGCGCCGCGGAAGTGGCCCGCCACGGCATCGAGTCGAGATCACGCGCGCGCACGAACTCAGTCAGCGCCTCGGTGGGTTTCCCTGCCGCAGCCAGCGCCTGAGCCCGCAGAAAATGAACGCGAGCCTGTTCGCTCGCCGGTGAATTTGATGAATCCGGCCCGATGGGCGCGAGGTTGCTCTCACTCGACGGCAAAGTGCAAACCAGCACCGGAACGGCCCGGGCCTGGCAGCGTTCGATCATGGCGGCGATGTTATGATAAAGATTGTTGGCCGCCGCCGCGCGCCGCCAGTCGTCAGGCGCGATGTGGTTTTGGCCGATCATGGATTCCATCAGCGTGTGCTGCGTGTCGGGCGGTTTCGGGCGCAACAGATTCTCCAATCCTTGAACAATGGCGAACGAGTGGAGCCGGCGGGTTGCCGCCAGCATCCACGGTTTGCTGCCCGCGCGGCTGCTGGAAGCCACGCCGTAGGCGCCAAAAAATTCATTATGGCCCGTGTGAATGATGACCAGATCCGGGTTGAAATCGAGGGCCTCAGTCATAATGCCGAGCACGGGATAACTCGCAACGGCCACGGTGCCGAGATTGATGACCTCGACGCGGCGCTCTGGCCACGCGTCCTGAAGCATCGCTTGCAAAAAGGCGGAGGAAGCGAGGTTGCGTGGCTGGGGGTAGCCCTTGGCGGCAGACTCGCCCACGATGAAGATCCGGAAGGTATTCGTAGGCTTTGGATCGAGGAAAAAATACTGCGTGGTTTCGCCGGCCATGCCTGAATTGAAGAACCAAGAGTCGGCACCAGCCTGCTCCGTGACAAAGAGCGTGCCGCCCGGGACCGGGCCGACCTTGTGGAAAAAGGGCGCATAGCCACCAAAGCCGCATAGGCGCAGCACCAGTTCCATCAACAGCAGTATTGCGACCGGCAACAGCAGCGCAACTGTCCGGAACAGGCTGCGCGTGGTCCGGTTGATCCTTATTGTCGGCGTCGTCATGCGGAGCGGAGATCTGCTGGACGTTAATCGAATTTTAAACCTCCGCAGTGGTTCAAAAAGTGAACCCGGCATTCGCGCAAGCAAAGCCGGGTTCAGTTGTTCTTAAAAAAATCAAACGCATCAGCAATAATCAGGAGTGACGACGCCGGTAGAGCACGAGACCGAGTCCCCCGATTCCGAGCAGTACCATGGAGGCCGGTTCTGGAACCGGACTGATCTCCACGGTGAGATTATCCAAATTGATGTCGCCATAGTGACCAGAGCCATCACTGCCACCATTCCCAATTCTCAATCCGTTAAGAGCCAAGCCTGGCGTTCCGGTGCCGCTCAAGGATCCACTATCCGATGTGAATGTCCAAGCACCGGTATCATACGCATAGGTGAGTACAAGGTGATTGATCATACCGGTGTCCCCGGAGCCTTGCGCGCCGCCGAGAGCACTGCCGTCCTTGCCCAACGAAGTCGTGCTAACCAGTCCCTCAAACATTTGTTCAGTCCCACTAGAGCCACCAGTATAACCACTATACAAGCTGACGCCTGCCCAGCAGCCATTATAAGGCCCCCCCACTTCATCAGTCGGCGTCGGGCTCACCATGTCATAGGAAAGCGTGATCACCTCTCCCGCACCCAGAGTTGCGGTGAATGAGTCAAAAAGCAGTCGCCCGTTTCCTGAGGTGTCAAACGAGTTCTCTGGACTGACAACGCCGCCGTTGCCGTTTCCATCGTACCAAACTCCTCCGACATCTGCCGCAGTCCCGGCCAGCGCGGTTCCCGGAGTTTGGCTGAAGGTATCCGAGAACACGGTAGTTTGTCCCTTGGAGACGTTAACGGCCAGCACGGAGGCGGCGACCAGTGGAATCAATAACTGTGCGCGTTTATTGTGTGGGTGTGGATGGTTCATGTCTTTGATTTTAGGGTTGCTGTTGAAATTTTGAGATAAATATAAACGCATCCCAGCGCCGGACAATACCCATAAATATGGGTATCCCTAAAATAACGCAGCCATCGGTCTGGTTGCGGGCCCCCTGCTCCCATCAAGAACGCGCTTTGACACGCTGAAAACAGCGTCAAAACCCGAAGGCAAGCCTGGCAAATTAACAAATTACCATTGCAAGGCGCCCCCATCTGTGCATATATTCAAAATGTTCTCGTCGTTTATTGTGGGAGCTTTGCAACCGCCAGCCTGGCATTTTGTAATGAGTTTTATTCGCAGCCATTCGAAATTTTGGTCGGCCTTTGTAAGAATAAACGCCCTGTTGGCAACAATTTTGCTAACGGCCCCGGTTCCCGCACACGCCACGATCTTGTGGAGTTATTCCGGGACAATCCTCATTCATGACAACAGCCCCGGCAGCGACATATTACATGGAGCCGTCGCCCCGCAGGGCACGAATTCCAACCGCATCATTTATGTAAGATTGCGGATAGATCCGTACTCCGATGCGGCCACGGAAGCCATATCCTTTTACTCATGCGGCCTCTTTTTCTATGAAAAAGGGCAGGAACACCTGGGCATCGGTAATGGCTGGGAGGCCTGTGCATATAGCGCCATTAACATGACTGGGGGGAAAAAAGGTCTCCAAGACTTTTTCTCAGCCACGCCAGATTTGGGAAAAGAATGGGAATACGTCCGCAAGGGAATTCCCAAAACCATTGTCGCCAAAATCGAATTCCATGCCGGACATGACGCCAATGTTACCGTTTGGCTGGCTCCGAACCTTGATCCCGGCGCGACGGAAAATGACCAACCCACCAATCTGATCACGCAATTCGAGGCGGATGCCACCTTTGATGAAATCCGACTGATCCATCGTGGCGCGGGTGACGGGTGGAAATTCAGCGACCTCGCCCTCGCCACCACGTTTGAGGACTTTGTCCAACCGCATTTCTGGCAACGCAAGCTCTTTGTTGGATTGACGGTGGGGGGATTGCTTTTGGCGGTGGGAACCACCGTCAGGTTAGTGGAGCGGCGGCGTTCCCAAAAACAGATCCGCCGACTGGAAAGGGAAAGCGCCGTGGCGCTGGAGCGAGCCCGCATCGCGCGTGACATTCACGACGAGCTGGGGGCCAGCCTGACCAAAATTTATAAACTTGCAGAGATGCTGGAGCAACCCGACGACCGGCAGGCCGGTTCAAACCAACACTCCAAGATAATTTTGCAGACGGCCCGCGACACTATTCAAACAATGGATGAAATTGTCTGGGCGGTTAATCCCAAGAACGACACATTAAAGGAAATGGCCGATTACCTGGTCTATTTTACTGAAGATTTTCTGCGGCCCTCGGGCATCGCCTGCAAACTGGACGTTCCCTTAAGCCTGCCCGATATTCCAGTAACCGCCGAGGTGCGACATAATCTGTTTATGGTGGTGAAAGAGGCCTTGAACAATGCCGTAAAACATGCCGCGGCCAGCCAAATCAAGTTCGGACTGAGTTACCAGGCGTATAATTTAAAAGCGGAGATTATCGACAATGGACGCGGGTTCCGTTTGGATGAAACCGTGAAGGCGGGCGATGGATTGGAAAACATGCGGCGGCGGACACTTGCCATCGGCGGTGAGTTAAATATTAAAAGTGACCCCGGGCAAGGAACTGCGGTGCAGTTGCAAGTATTGCTCCCCGCCAATAAAAGGCTGTCCGATGAATCCTTCCCGTCCTAAAAACAGTCCATCGTCGCCTTTGGTTAAAGTGGTGATCGTTGAGGATGCCACCTGGATGCGCGAAAATTTGGCTCGGGAGATCAACGGCGCTTCCGGGTTCCGCTGTGTCAACGGCTATCGCACCGCGGAGGAAGCGCTCCGGGGAATTCCAGCGGATCAGCCGGACGTCGTGCTGATGGACATCAATCTGCCGGGTATGAATGGCGTGGAATGCATCCGGCAACTGCGCGCCCAATTGCCCAAACTTCGATGCCTGATGCTCACGGTTTATGAGGAGAGCGAAAAAATATTCAATTCGCTTTTAGCTGGGGCTAGCGGGTATCTGCTCAAACGCACCAGCACGGCCGAGTTACTGGAGGCGATCCTACAGGTGCGTGACGGCGGGTCGCCCATGTCGAGCAGCATCGCGCGCAAAGTGGTGGCGTACTTCAATGAAATGGGCGCGACCGCACCCAACACGCCTGCGCTGTCTTCGCGGGAATTGCAAGTATTGGAATTATTGGCCAAGGGAGTGGCCTATAAGGGCATTGCGGATAAGTTGTCATTGAGCATTGAGACCATCCGGATGAATGTAAAGCACATCTATATCAAGCTCCACGTGCATTCGCGCGGTGAAGCCGCCGCAAAATATCTACAGCATTCTCAGTTTCGCCGCCCGGTAAATGACTGATAATCTACAATCTCGCAAACCTGATGAAAATACAACACCATGCTAAACCTAGAGATTGGCGATGATGGTATTGTTTTAGGCGAATCCGGGAATCCGGGCTGAGAACTTGATCGGTATCGGTTTGAAACGACGGTGGGTTTTCCACCTTTGACAAGCAAGACGGGGTTGCAAAGACGAATGCCAGGGCAAATCCGGACCTGCCGGAAATTTCCAACATCTGGTTTCAGTTCTGTCCCCCGCGCATATACCCACGTATATGGGCATTGAAGACTGGCCTTGTCTCAATTTTGAAGGTTCCTGGTGAAAGCGGGAGCCGCGGGATGCCTTATTTTACCTTCCGTGTGTGGAACTCTTGATGATTGGCGACGGTGGTGGCGATGTTGGTTGACAAATTGCCGTGGCCATCGAAGTTACCAGTGCAATTGGTCTGCTATTGACTCAAAATGTCTTTGGCCACGGAAGCCATCAAGGTCTCCAATGACGACATAGCCAAGACCGTCAAGATGATTGGTGAATTTGGCTTTCACCCCAACATCCCGGCCCTGAACCCGGCGGTGAAAGCCGAGGCGGCGCGTAAAGAGTGGTGAAATCTCATTTCTCCGGGCGATGCTCATCGAGTGCCGCTAATTTCGGCGCCAAGGAAACATCCACAGTTTGCTGTTCTGAAACCGGCGCGGAGGGCAAACTGATCTCAAAGACGTTTTCGTCCGGCGTTCCCGATTTATCCCCAAACGGCATCGCCGCTGGCGGCCGTTCCAGCTTTTGAACCACTCCGGCGATCCTTTTCCCGTTCAATCGAACATCCGCCGCCGTCAAATCTTTTGCCCAGTGCGCCGGCCGGTGGATTCGCAATATCCAGCGCCGTTCCGTCAGAGCGCCGGTGAAATGTCCGCTGGCCGCCCCAATATTCACATGGACCATTTGATCCGCATCATTGGCCGCCGACGTAATCTCCGTCGTACGAAACTCCCCACGCTGGTACGCTATGGTCCGCGTGTCGTCTTCATACAGGGTTGCCGGATGACTTTTGCCGGCATCCGGGTACAGGTCGAGCGTGACCAGGTTCCACGGTTTCTCGCCGGTGAATTGCATTTCCGGCGCCAGCGGCAGAATCGCGCCGCTGCGAACATACATCGGAATTTCGTCGAGCGGCATGGCGTTCGTGATCAACTCCGGACCGGAAACCACTTTTCCGCTCCACGCATCCATCCAGTCGCCCGGGGGAATCCACAAATCACGCGCGGCCGTGCTGGTCGTGGCGGATACCCATAGCAATTGAATGCGCGAATTACCATCCAGTTGCTGGTATTCAACCCGGATCCGGTGCCGCACACCGGCGGTGAGCGGCGCGGTGGCTTCGGTGGTGGCGGAATCGTGCGGTCCCCAGGCATCAACCACTTGGCGGTCGTCAATCCAAACGCGCGCCCCGTCGTCCTCCAGGGTCGCCAGGAAAACGTCCCCGACGGCCGGCGGCACCTCGATCGTGCCAGTCCAGCGCACGGAGGAAAAGGTGCGGGGAAAATTTGGCGTCGGACTTTCGGTGTCCCAGTTGAAATCAATCCCGGCGTCGGTCCGCTTGAATGCCGGCTGTTTGGCCAGATTCTCGTTCGCAAAATATTCCCCCGTCAAACCGGGCTGGCCCTCGGCGGTTTTCAACCACTGGTGCGGAACAGTTTCCAGTGAGCTTTGCAGCACCGGCGCCACCAGAATGTTTCCGCCAAGCAGATATTCGTCGTCGCGGCGGGCTTCGGCGAATTGCGGAAATTCCAAATCCAGCCGGCGCAAGATCGGCTCGCCGGTTTCATAGTTTTCATGCGCGGCGGCGTAGAACACCGGCAGCAGGCGATAGCGCATATTCAAGTAATTGCGCGCAATCGTTTCCGCCACCGGGCCGAACGTCCACGGCATGCGTTCCAGGTTGCGGGTGCAATGCGGGCGATACACTGGCGAGAGAGCGCCATATTCAATCCACCGGACGTATTGCTCCGGGGTCGGGTCGGAAGTGTGCCCGCCCAAATCGTCGCTCTCATACGGGAACAGCGATTGCGCGCCGGAATAAACCGCGTTCTCCACGGCCCGCCGCAAAAAATCCCAGCCCGGTCCGATGTCGCCCGTCCACTGCAGGGGATAGCGGTGCGCGGACACGTCCATCGGGTGATTGCGCCGGCCGTTGTCAATCCCGTCCACGTTGGCCATGATCAACGGGCGTTGTTCGGGCCGGACCCGGGCGGTGGTATCATGATATGGCCGCATGCCCCAGGCCTCCTTCCGCAGGTTGGGCGCGGGCGACACCAGGCTGATGGACCAGTTGCGGTCATACCACCACACATCGAGCCCGTCCCGCAACACCCCGGAGAGTCCGTGGAAACGGAAATTCAATTCCTTGGGGTTCAACGCCGTCGCGCTCCGGTCCACCGGTTCGGGGTGGTCGTTGCACAGAACCTTCACGTTCCGGGCGTGCGCCTCGGAAAAAAATCGCGGCAGATCGGGAAACAGGGAGATGTTCGGCTGATAGCCGGTGGAAGCGCCGGCCCGCCAGCCGGTGTCCAGCACCAACACGTCGAGCGGAATTTTCCGGGCGCGGTAATCATCAATCTGTTTCAATGCGGTGGCTTCGCTGTAATCATGCCAGCGGCTGTCGAACGCGCCGAACGCGAACAGCGGCATCATTTCCGTGGGGCCGGTCAGCTTGAGAAAATCCTGGCGCAGTTGAAAATAATTCCCGCGCGGGAGAAAGACATAGACGTCCGGCGCGTTGTTGCTCAAATCCCAGCCGCCGTCGGGCATCGGTTCGGGCGGGGTAGTGGCTCCCCACAGGGGCGGGACGATGCGCGGCGTGTCCGCAAACCACCAGGCTTGCGGTTTGTCTCCCGGCGCGGGCAGCCACCGGCTGTTTTCCAGCTTGCCGTCATAACGGTAAAGCCGCGCGCCAGCAGCAGAATCTATCTGTACGCCGGACAGCGAACCGGCATTTACCGGGACTTGGACGGAATAATCGGCGGTGTGGATTTCAACCAATCCCGAATTGGTGACTGTCGTGAAATCTGTTCCCGGCCAGTTGCGGTTGGCCACGTGAAAGGTGGTTCGATCCTCAAACCCCTCCGGGCCCTCCAGCTCCAGCCGCACCAAAGAACTGGAAAGAACCTGCACACGGACTGACCCAACGACCACACTGTCATTGGCCAAAAGCTTCCCGTTGGTCATGCCAAAACAAATCAGGGCGGCCCATCCCCAGACCGGAACTTTGACAGCCTTGTCAAATCGGCCGGGCTTTTCACGATCCTGTTTGCGGGCGAAACCAGACCAAAGTGCGGTAGTCATGAACGAGCCATGTGCCAAAGGGCGATTACCAGAATTGCTTTACAACTTAGAATACGAGCGTTCATCCTGTGATTGTCATTCCAGTCTATTGTTTGAGTTATGAATTGCCCCAATGATCAGTTGGCACCCGTCACCGAGGACAAACAAGATAAAAATAGAATAATTTTGGCGGGGAACAATACCCATGAACATGGGTACCTCCGATGCTTGGAACTGGCTCAGTTGGTTGAGTGAAATCCGCGCTAAACGATAAACAAACATCGCTCAAAAACCAGGGCGGCTTCGATGTGGATTCTTAACCGTCAATCGCCCCAAGGATTTTCGGCATCAAGGCAGCCTCTGAGAATGGATGCAAATCTGTTGCGATTGCCCGCCTTGGCGTGGGCCGTCGGCCATTTCCAAATCCGATCCGCCAACGCTTCTGCTTCGCCATGCTCAACGGAAATCCTCGGATGATCCGGGAAACAGTGAGCCTGTGGCCCCGGATTCCTTCACATCGGCCGCGTCGCCCCCAGTTCAGGACTTCCGAGCCCAAATTGAATCTCGGCATTTTCGTCGAATTCCGCACCAGTGGAACTCGCCACGAAAAATGAAATCCCTTGAAATCCGCCATCATTGGCTGAAAGTCGCGACTACCCTGGCGACTACTCCTGGCCCCGCAGAAATCCGGGAAGTGATAAAACCCTTGTAAAATATGGTGCATCCATGAGGAGTTGAACCTCAAACCTGCTGATCCGTAGTCAGCCGCTCTATCCAATTGAGCTATGGATGCAACCCGGCAACCAGGGAAACTGGTGCAACGGTATTCTGACAAATTTCCCTGAGGTGGCAAGCCCATTCGCAGCGGTTTTCACCGACACCGCGTCCACGCCAGCCCCGCCCGCGGCCGCGCATTCTGGCATTTCAACCGGGGCGGCGTTTTCATACCATTCATCCGCGGGCCATACGTCGTGCTTGCCGGGATTTTCCTGCGGATGCTTCGCGTTTCGGTCTGATAGCGGGTCTTAAGTATGAATGCGGATGCACTGACAGCCAAGCCGGCCAGGCCGGATACTTCGTTTCGTCGGGCGGTTTTCGCCGCCATGATCGCGGGCGCCTGCACGTTCCTCAACGTGTATTGCACCCAGCCCCTCCTGCCGCAACTGATGCAGACGTTCCACGCCTCGGAAGTGGCCGTCAGCCTGACGGTCGGCGCGGTGACGCTGTCGGTGGCGCTGGCGGCGCCGTTCGTGGGTTTGGTGGCGGAATCGGTCGGCCGCAAAAAAGTGATCGTGCCCGCGCTGTTTGCCATGGCGGCGGCCACGTTCCTCACCGCCACCGCCCAAGGCCTGCCATCGCTCATCTTCTGGCGGTTCGTGCAGGGGTTGTTCGTGCCGGGCGTCATCGCGGTGATCATGGCCTACATCAACGAGGAGTTCCCGGCGCGCGCCGGGACGGTCATGTCCGCCTATGTGGCGGGCACGGTGTTCGGCGGTTTCCTGGGACGGTTTCTCACCGGCCTGCTGGCGGCGCGCGAAAATTGGCGGGTGGCCTTCGTGGTGCTGGGCGTCCTGGACTTGTTCGGGGCGCTGGCCGTGCGCCAATGGCTGCCCTTGGCCAAAAATTTCACCCCGGCCAAACACGTCTTCAAATCCTTCGGCGACACCTGGGGCCACCTGCAAAATCCCCGGCTGCTGGCGGTTTGCGGCATGGGGTTCACGGTGTTGTTTTCGCTGGTGGGGGCGTTCACCTACGCCAGCTTTTACCTGGCGCGGCCGCCCTTCAATCTGCGTTCCGCCGCCCTGGGCGGCGTCTTCTTTGTGTATCTGCTCGGGTGCGTGGTCACGCCGCTGGCCGGGCGGTTTCTGGACCGGCACGGATTCCGGCCCACGGCGCTGTGGGCCGTGGCCTTCAGCATCAGCGGGCTGGTGTTGACGCTTTACCCGGCGCTGCCGGCGGTGATTGCGGGGCTGGCGGTCTTTGCCGCGGGCATTTTCGTTTCGCAATCGTCCGCGAGCATGCTTACCGGCCGGGTGGCGGGACGCGCCCGCTCCGCCGCCGCCGGGTTGTATGTGACGTTTTATTATGCCGGCGGCAGCGTGGCCTCGGTGGCGGTGGGCTGGTTTTGGCTCAAAGGCGGCTGGCCCGCCTGCGTGGGGTTGCTGGCCGGCGCGAGCCTGTTCACCCTGGGCTTCGGCCTCTTAGGCGGCCGGGCCGCGACCGACGAGAAGGCCGCCGGCCCGGTGGTGGATACCGCGATTTAGTCGCGCGCATTGGGGGGGGGTCCACCGACCCGGCATCAGCGCGGACAGATCAATCCGAACTCATCCCGCTCCAGCCAGCCGGCGCCGCCGAGGGTGCGCACAAACACATAATTCCCGCGGGTCCGCAATCGGCGCGCCGGTTCACCGGCGGCCACGGCGGTGATGACCTCGCCCTCGCGCGTGGGGGTCAGGCGCAGGGCGGCATTCTTTTTCACCACGAAACCGATTTGCGTCCGGCTCACCACGCCGGAATTGGCGGTGAGACTGAAGAGAAAAATCCCGAAGGCCAGCGCCGCGAGCAACCGGTGCCAGCCGGCCGGGCGGCGCCGGAAAATTCCCGGCAGCACCAGCAAACCCACGGCCAGCCAGAGCGCGATTCCCGCCAGCCACACCCAGGCATTGGGCGGCAGCCACGTGGACACGGCCTCATACCATTTCAGCGCCGGCGCGTCCACCTGCGCCACCTGGCGCGCAAATTCCAAATTGGCCGCGGCGCGCGGCTCATAGGGGTCAATCCATTGGGCCTGTTCCCAGGCGAGGATCGCCAAGCCCGCATGGCCGCATTGCCATTCCGCCAGGCCGAGGTTCACGAAGGTGCCGGCGGCCGGCTGCGCCTTGGCCGATTCCCGGAAGGCGGCGGCGGCCTCCGGAAATTCCCCGGCCTGGCTGAACTCCAGCCCGCGCGCAAACGCATCGCCGGCGGCCGCGCGGCCGGAACTCAGGCCGGCGGACAGCAGCGCCAGGACCAGGCCGGCGGCCAGCCGGCGGCCGTTTTTGATGCGTAGGCAAAACGCGTTCACAGCTTCTCCTCCAGTTGTTGCAACAGGGTTTCCACGCCCGGCCGCAACGCCGGCAAATCCGGCGCCAGCGGCGGCTGGGTGGCGAACTGGCCGTCCGCCGCCGCGAATACCGCGCGGATGGTGGCGAGGTGTTGGGGGGCGGCGCCGCCGGCGAGTTGGGCCACGACGTCCCGCCCCACGAGCGCCTGCGGGTTGGCGGGCAAATGCGGCGCCACGGCAATGGTCATCGCCCGCGCCGCATGCCGGACGAACGCCGCCGTGTCCCCGGCGTCGGCGGCCTTTTGCAACTCCCGCCTTTCGCGGCGCAAAGCCCGGCGGGCGCGCGCGCGACGCACAATTTCCGGATGCGCCTCCAGGTAACGGCGCCGGCGGTCCCACAGCCCCAGCGCGATGAAGCCGATCACCGGCGCCAGTTGCAGGCCCATAAACCACGGCCGCAGTTGCAGCGGTTTCAAGCTGCCCGCGGTTTCACCGGGCCGGCGCGCCGGGACGCTCAATTTCAGCGGCGGCTGGGCGTTGCCTTCGTCGTCCGCCGCGGCCACTGTCGCCGGCAGGCCTTCGCCCACCACGGTGATCGGCAGCGGGGGAATCGTTAGATCCACATATTTTCCGGTCTCCGGATCGAAATAGCTGAAGGGAATCGCCGGGGTTTCGTGGCTGTCGTCGGCCAGCGGGACCAGCGTGAAGCTGGTGGCGGGCGGCGGATCGGCGATAATCTGCCAGTCGCGCGACCGCGGCGCCAGCGGCGGCACGAAGCGCGTCAGCTCGCCTTCGCCGTGGAAAGTCAGCGTGAGCCGCACCGGTTCGCCCACCTGCACGCGGTTGGCGCTAAGCCGGGGCGGGTCGGCGAAGAATTTGCCGATGGCGCCTGTGAATCCCGGCAATTCGCCGGCCACCGGCAGCGGCCGCACCCGGATTTCGACGGGATCGGAAACCAGCAGCACATATTTCGCCGGGCCGGCGGCCAGGCTGGCCGGCCCGCGAATGACAAACGGGGCGGTGAATTCGGTGCCGGCGGTGAAGCCCTGCGCCCACACCTGCTGCCGGCCGGCGGCGATGGGCGTGGCAATCATCTCCGCCACGAACGCCGGCCTCAGTTCGCCGTCGAGGTTGACCGGTTCGATGGCCTGCTGGAGGGCCGTTTTATCGGTCATCAGGCCGTCGCCGTTGAGCTCAATCTCCCGGACCGCCTCGATCTGGTGGTTCGGGCCGGGCGGCAAAATGACGCGCAGCCGAAACGGCTCGCCCAGAAAAACGTTGGTTTCCGAAAGGTCGAGGCGCAACTGCCGCGGCGCCGGCAGGCCCGCGTCCTTCGCGGTCACCTCCAGGCTCGCCGCCGGAACATCCACCGCCGTGCCCGCCACCAGGACCGGGAAACCGGGGACGGTAAAATGTCCCGCCGCCGCCGGCTTCACTTCGTACACAAAGGAAGCGAACGGGCGGAACCGGTTGCCCTGCATTTGGGTGAGCTGGCCGCTGGTTTTGGCGCCGAATTTCAAGCCCGCCGGCACCGGCGGCGGATCCGGCCAGGCGACGGACGATTCGGTGGCGTCCACACTCACGCGGTAAAACACCTTTTCGCCGACGCGCGCGACGGGCGGGTCGAAACCGGCCGTGGCGGCCACCGGGGAGGTGATGTCCACGCCCGGTTGCTGCACTTGGAGCTGGATGAGGCCGCCCGGCGGCAGGTGCGGCGGCGTCTGCGCCGCCAAGGCGAAAGGGGCAAGCACGGCGCACGAGATCAGCAAGCGGCGCCCGCAGTTCGCCATCCGCCAGGCGCGGGAAAGGCGCGGGGAGAAATTGGAAAAATGGCGGCGGTTTTGCATGGTCACCAGTTGCGTCCCGTCCGGTCTTTGGGCACGGAGCCTTCCTTGTCGCTCATGTCCAGCCGCCGGGTGCCGTCGAGCGAAATGCCGTTGAGGATCTGCCCGGCTTGGTCGGGCGAAAGCGGAATCTGCATTTGCTGGCCCTCGTGCCCGGCGTTTTCCTTCTGGCCGGCCAGTGACTCCGGCTTCACGCCTTGATCGTCTTCTTCGTCGTCGCCGGCCATGCCGGGCGGCGCGTTGGGGGCGGGGATCTGGCCCTTGATCTTGCCCAGCAAATTGCCCAGATCCTGCCGCTGCCGGCTCATCCGGCCCAGCATTTCCTGCATCTGGTGCACGCTGTCCACCAGCCGCGCGATGCCCCGCTCGACGGTTTGCGCGTTTTGCACGGCGTTGGTGTCGCGGGGATTCAATTCGGCGGCGCCCTTGAAATCGTCCGCCGCCCGCTGCCAGAGCTCCAGGGTTTTGCCGTAGGACTCCATGGCCGCGGTAACCGCTTTTTCCGCCTCGCGCAACTGGTGGCGCGCTCCCCGGCCTTCGTAGTAGGCGGCCACCAGCTTTTCCAGGTTGTTGTCCGCCAGCGCGGCTTGCGAGTCGCGGATGGCCTGTTCGCCGGCGGCCAGGGCGCCGCTGCCCTGGCTGGCGGCCTTTTGCGCGTCCGGGCCCGCTTTTAACCGCTGGAAGCCGTCGTCAAACCGCGCGTGCGCCACGTTGTACAGCGCCGCCGGCTGCACCCGGTCGTCCTGGGCGGCCAGCGCGGCCTGGAACATG
The DNA here is from genome assembly GCA_964532525.1 of uncultured Bifidobacteriaceae bacterium. Lineage (GTDB taxonomy): Bacteria > Verrucomicrobiota > Verrucomicrobiia > Limisphaerales > UBA11358 > UBA11358. The sequence goes on along the minus strand of CAZHIM010000027.1, from coordinate 16,315 downwards.
CGCTCGGCCTCGGGGAATTTTTTCGCCGCAAGCAGCCGTGTGCCGGCGTTGTAAAAATCGCGGGCCGTGGCCGGGGCCGGGGCATTGGTGTTTTGCGCCGCGGCCGGCAGCCACAGGGCCAGGACCAGGGCGGACGCAAAATTGCGGATGGCGGCGGCGGGGTTCATGGGCGGCCCGGCAAATGTTTGCGCCGGGTGGTGATGAGCGGTTCGGCCACCATGACCGCCAGCGCCAGGGCCAGCGGCCAGTAAAATTGGTCCACGCCGCTGCGCACCGACCGCCGCAGCTCGTTCGCCGCCTCCAGCGTGTGCATGGCCGAATGCATCTTCAACCAGCCGTCTCCCGCCGGGCCGAGCGGATAATAACTCCCGCCGGTGGCCCGGGCGATTTCGCGGAGCGTTGCCTCATCCAGCCGGCTGTGAACGATTTCACCCTTGGCATCCCGCAGCAGCGCGGGCTGCCCGGCGGCATTGACCGTCTGGATCTCCTTGCCCGCCGGCGTGCCCACCCCGATGGTGAACACCACCACGCCGTTGGTCGCCAGGCTTTTGGCCGCCGCGACGCCGCCTTTCTCCAGGTCCTCGCCATCGGTCACCAGCACGATCATCTTGTGGCGGCCGGTCTTGTCCAGTGCCCGATACGCCTCGTTCAACGCCCGGCCGATGTCGGTACCGGCGATCGGCATGGTCCGTTCGTCCAGGGACAGGAGCGTTTCGGCAAAGGCATCGGTGTCGAAGGTCAGCGGGCACTGGGTGTACGCCGTGCCAGCAAAGGCCACCAGGCCCACGCGGCCATGGCTCTGGCGGCGCACGAAATCCAGGACGGCAAATTTGGCGCGCTCCAGGCGGTTGGGGGTGACATCGGTCGTGGCCATGCTCAGCGAACAATCCAGCACGAACACCATGTCCTCGCCGAGCCGGGTGTTGCCGGTTTCCGTGCTGCCCCACTGCGGCCGCGCCAGCGCCAGGGCGGCAAACCCGAACGCCAGCAGGATCAAGCCCTCCTTCAGCCGCCGGCGGGCCGGGCTGTGCGAAGCCGTGAGCCGGGAAACAAAGGCGGGCGAGGCCAGTTGCGCCAGTTGCCGCGCGCGCTGGCGCCCCGCCCGCAGGTGCAGCCACGAAAGCAGCACCGGGGCGGCGACCGCCAGCCACAGCCAGCGCGGGTCGGCAAACTGGAAGGCCAGGTTCATTTCAAGTGTTCAATAATGCGGTTCATTCAGGGCACGCGCCGGAAGCGGGTGTTGTTCAAAATAACCTCGATCCCCAACAGCGCCAAGGCGGCCAGCAGCGGCCATTGAAACAGCGGTTGGTAGGAGGTGAAACTCCGCAGTTTGACGTCGGATTTTTCAAGCTGGTCAATCTGGTTGTAGATGGTCCGGAGCTCGCTCCGGCTGGTGGCGCGGTAAAAATGCCCGCCGGACAGCGCCGCCATTTTGCCCAGCACCGCGTAATTGGCCGGCTGCAGCAGGAGCGTGGGCACGATGTTGCCATTGGCGTCCAGCACGTACTGCCCGGTGGCCGGATCGAATTTGGGCAGGTTGCACGGCTGCTCGATGCCGATGCCGATGGCATAGATTCTTATCCCCAGGGCGGCCGCCAGTTGCGCCGCCGGCAGCGGATCTATCTTGCCCAGGTTGTTGTCGCCGTCCGTCAGCAAAATCATGATGCGGCTCTTGCTGTTGGGCACCGCCTTCAGCCGCTGGGCCGCCACCGCCACGGCATCGCCGATCGCCGTGCCCAGGTCCGAGATGATGCCGATGTGCAGGCGCGCCAGGTTTTCATTCAGCCAGGCGTGGTTCAGCGTCAGCGGGCTCGTCAGATAAGGCACGCCGGAAAAGGCGATCAGCCCGATGCGGTCGTTCGGGCGCTTGGCGATGAAATCCTTCAGCACGCCGGAGGCGATGGCGAAGCGCGACAGCTTTTCCGACGGCTTGCCCATGTCAATCGCCATCATGGACCAGGACAAATCCAGCACCAGCATGATGTCAATGCCCGGCGTCTCGGTCTCCACGTGATAATTGGCCATGCGCGGGCCGGCCAGGGCGACGATGGTCAGCGCCACGGCGGCCAGGCGGAGAAACACCAGGAAGCGGCCGGCGGCGGCCCGGGCCTGGGCCCCGGCCGCCCGGGCGACATCGGCGCTCGAGAAAATCAAGGCCGAGAGCCGGCCGACCTTGCCGCGGAGCAGCGCATAGACCGGCAGCAGGCCGAGCAACGCCAGCATCCACGGGAATTGAAATTCAAATTCGCCGTTCATGGTTCAAGAAGGGACCGCGGCCTTGGCCCGCTGCGCTTCCATTTGCCCGACTATTTCCAGGGCGCGGCCGGCGGCGTCGAGGGGCTGGCCCGGCGGCTGGGGGGAAAACTTCCGCCGGTCGCACTCGCGCAGGAAAGCAACTATGGCCTGGGCCCGCTCGGCGCCGATGGCGGTACTAGCCGCGATGGCGGCGGCAAAATCGGTGGTGGTCTGTTCGCCGGGCGGCAGCCCGCCCGCCGCCACCAAGTAGCGGCGCAGGATTTGGGAGATTTCGCTGAGGGCCCGGCCGTCTTCGGGCCGGCGCTGCCATTGCGCCAACGCCAGGCGGGCGGCCTGCGCCGGCGGCACCACGAGCGGCGGTTTGGGACGGAGCAGGAACCAACCGACCGCTCCGGCCACCGCGAGCAACGCCAAACCCGCCGCCAGCGTCGCCATTCCGTACTGTTCCCAAAACGTCGGCGGCATCACGCCATAGGCGGGCGCCAGCGGCGGCAATGCGTTCGGATTGGGTTGGGCACAAAGGGAGTTGGCGGCGAGGACGAATAGGAGCGCCGCTGCGGTGCGAAACGAGGCGGCGCCGGGCGGGAGCATTGAGGACCGCACAATGTGGCGCAGACTTCCAAGTCTGCTGTATCGCGGGTTTCCAAACCCGCAGACCTCCCGCAGATTTGACGCCCTGCCGATTTGGAAATCGGCGATACGGCAGGTTTGGAAACCTGCGCTACGAAGGCTGTGCCCGCGCCCGTCACAGCAGCTTTGAGAAATCCGGGCTGAAGCCCGCCGTCCGCCACCGTATTGTGCGAGCCTCAATCGGCATGGGTGTCCGGTCTTCATTAGCCACGCCTCCGGCCGCGGCGGATTTCAAAGAACCGTTGCAGCACCGGCGCAAACGGTTCCGTGGTCTTGAGCCGCAACGTGTCCACGCCCGTGCGGTTGAGCGCCTGGCTGAGTTCCTCCAGCCGTTGCGCATTGAAGTCGGCGAAACGCCCGCGCACCGCCGCCCGGCCCGAATCCACCTCCACCAATTCGCCCGTCTCCGCGTCCTCGAACGTCACCAACCCGGCGTCCGGCAGCTCGCTTTCCCGCGGATCGTGCAGGTGCAGGCACACCACGTCGTGCCGCGTGTTGGTGAGTCCCAGCCCGGCAATGAAATCGCCGCCGGGACTCGCCGGCCCGCCGGCCGGCGACGGGGTCGCCCCCGCCCGCGCGCCGTTGCCATGCAGAAAATCCGTCAGCAAAAACACGATCGCGCGCCGGTGCAGCACGTGGTTCAAGAACGTCAGCGCGCTGGAAATGTCCGTGCCCCGCCGGCGGGGATTGAACTGCAACAATTCATGGACGATGCGCAGGATCTGGCGCCGGCCCTTCCGCGGCGGCACGAACAGCTCCACTTCCTCGGTGAACAGCAGCAGCGCCACCTTGTCGCCGCTCCGGGCGGCGGACATCGCCAGCGTGGCCGCGATTTCCGTGGCAAACTCGCGCTTGCTGCGGTTGGCCGAGCCGAAGGTGGACGACCCCGAAACATCCACCGCCAGCACGGCCGTGAGCTCGCGCTCCTCGCGGAAACGTTTCACAAACACCCGCCCCAGCCGGTGCGTCACGTTCCAGTCAATATCGCGCACGTCGTCGCCGGGCATGTACTCGCGCAATTCCTCGAAATCCATCCCGCGGCCCTTGAAGCGGCTCAGGTAAGCCCCCACCATCGTGTCGTTCACCAGCCGGTTCGTGCGCACCTCCACGCGGCGGACGGATTCAAAGAGTTCGGCGAGGGTCATGGGAGACGCTTCACGGCACCGGCACGGCATTGAAAACCTTCTTGATGATCGCATCCGTGGTCACGGCCTGCGCCTCGGCTTCGTAGGTCAGAATGATGCGGTGACGCAGCACGTCGGGGCCGATGTTTTTCACGTCTTCGGGAATCACGTAATCGCGCCCTTGCAGGAGAGCCCACGCCTTGGCGGCCAGCGTCAGGAAGATCGTGGCGCGCGGCGAGGCGCCGAACTGGATGAAATGTTTCAGGTCCAGCTTGAAGTCCTGCGGCCGGCGCGTGGCCAGGACGATCTTCACGATGTAATCGCGGATTTTATCGTCCACGTGAATCTGGTCCACCAGCTTGCGCGTGGCCAGAATCTCCTCCAGCGAGACGACGGGTTTGACCGGCGTTTCGGGGCTGGTGAAGGCCATGCGGTCGAGGATTTTTCGCTCTTCGGCTTCGCTGGGATAATCGAGCATCACCTTGAACATGAAGCGATCCACCTGCGCCTCCGGCAGCGGGTAGGTGCCCTCCTGGTCAATGGGGTTTTCCGTGGCCAGCACCAGGAAGGGCGCCGGCAGCTTCATGGTGTCGCCGCCCAGGGTGACCTGCCGTTCCTGCATGGCCTCCAGCAGGGCGCTCTGCACCTTGGCCGGGGCGCGGTTGATTTCGTCCGCCAGCACGAAGTTGGCGAAAATCGGCCCGCGCGTCGCGTGATACTTGCCGTCCTGGGGGTTGTAAATCAGCGTGCCGACAATGTCGGCGGGGAGCAGGTCCGGCGTGAATTGGATGCGATTGAACTTGGCCTGGACGGCGGTGGCGAGGGTGCGCACGGACAGCGTCTTGGCCAGGCCCGGAACGCCTTCCAGGAGGACGTGGCCGTTGGCGAGCAAGCCCACGAGCAGGCGATCCACCAGCGCTTCCTGGCCAACGATGACTTGGGCGATCTCCTCCCGCAGTTTATGAATCCAAGCCGCCGTCTCCGCGACCTGCGCTTTCAATGTCTCGTTCATGTGCCGAGACTTTAAGTCGCCCCGGGGGGCGACTCAAGCGCGGGGTTGCGAAAGAATCGCGGCGGCGCCTCAAGCGTTCTTTTGGATGCGGCTGCGCGCGGATTTGCTGAAGGCCAGCGTGTCCACGGAGAACAGGCCGGCGCCGGCTATCACCAGCACGACATAGCCCGCCAAATAGAGAAACGCCAGTTCGCCGCTGCCCTGCCCGGTCAGGACGGTTTTGTGCACCATCAGGAAAGCCACGAACATGTCAATCACCAGCACCGCGGCGGCCACCCGCGTCAAGAACCCCACGGTGAGAAACAGGGCGGCGACCACCTCGGCGATCACCACCATGATCAAGCTAGCCTGCTGTCCCACGCCCAGCGGATCGGGAAAGGTGCCAACCAACTCGCTGAAATGCGTCAGCTTGTCCAAGCCATGATTCAGCAGCATGGTGAGGCCAAACCACAGCCGGGCCACCAGCAGCGCCACATGGGTGAGTTCCGAGTCTTCTGAGGGAATGAATAGCTTGTTGAACATGCCGGTAGATTAGCAAACAAGGCGCGGTTGTTCAATGTAAAAGAAAAACTTCTACCAACCCGCTAGCCTCCCGCAACCTGTGCCGGCGGCGACGGCGCTTCCGGCCGCTCGCGTGAGCCGCGAGCTTTTGCGGACCGTTGCCCGCCCGCAAGCGGCGTGGCGCGGCGCGCCGGACTCCGTTGCTGGACCCGCGCCCGGACCGCCGCTGTGCCGCAGACCAACCGCAGCAGCTTCGCGGGAATGACCGCGTCGGAAATACTCAACACGGCTTGTGGTCCCGGCGCGCTGCGGCTGATCCGGCGCCGAGCGGGACACAGCCGCGCTCCATGACGCCCCGCGCCATCCCGACGCGCCCGACAATTCCGTTCGCGTCTTTGCCCGCTCCTTACACCACGCGGACCAAATCCTCGATCGGGTAACGCACCTTCGCGTGGCTGGCGTATTTGTCGCCGGCGGCGCGATAGCCCAGCGCGCAGGCCACGACCGCGGCGTAGCCGCTGCCGGGCAGGTTCAAGATCCGGTCGTATTCGGCGGGCACGAACCCTTCCATCGGGCAGGCATCCACCCCCAGCAGGGCGGCGGCGGTCATCAGGTTGCCCAGCGCGATGTAGCTTTGCCGCGCGGCCCATTCGTGGGCGACTTTGCCGCGCGCGCCATGCACGATGTCGCCCAGCATCATGTTGCGATAAAAATCCAGCGATTCGGCGGCCACGCCGCGCACGGAACTGATCCGCGCAATCAGCTTGGCGACATCCGCCGCCTGGACCTCCGTGCGCGCGGTGAACACCACGTAGTGCGAACAGTCCACCACCTGCTTCTGTCCCCAGGAATGCGGCAGCAGCGCGGCGCGCTTCGCGGGGTCCTGCACCACCAGGAATTGGTACGGCTGCAAACCGTAGCTGGAGGGCGTGAGGACGAGCGTTTGCTCGAGGGCGGCCCAGACATCGGCGGGAATTTTTTTGGCGGCGTCGAACACCTTGGTGGCGTAGCGCCATTCCAGCGCGGCCAGGAGTTCGTGGGTCAATCGGCTCGTTGTATCGGCATCCATTTGCCCTTGAGAATGGCAGACTCCGGCAAAAATGCAAATGGCTCGGAGTGGGACGGTTAGTTGAGCCGGAGCGCGGCTGTGCTGAAAGCCAGCCGCAGCAATGATCTCAATTCAACGGGCCCAAGCCGCTCGGCAGGTCTGCTGGCTGGCAACCTTGCTGCGGCTGGTCTCCGACCCAGCCGCGCTCCACCCGATTGGAGCCACTTTGCAATTTTGCGCCAAATCATGCCTTGGAGAGTCCAGCGGAATTTTGTCCCACACCCGGCGCCGGCCAAAAAGTTTCTGGCCGCCGGCCATTGCCAGAAGGGCCCGGCCTTGGTTATAAATCAGGCATGACTGCCTCCGCATTACAGGTCCGGCGCGCCACGGTGGATGACCTGCCCGCCCTCAAGGCGCTGTGGGCGGCCGCGCAGTTTCCGGCGGCGGAATTGGAAAACCGGCTCACGGAATTCCATGTGGTGGAATCCGGCGGCCGGGTGGCCGGGGCGCTGGGCGTGCAGATCCTCCGGCAGCACGGCCGCCTCCATTCGGAGGACTACTCGGATTTTGCCGTGGCGGACGCGGCGCGGGCGCTGTTCTGGGAGCGGATCCAAAAGCTGGCCGCCAACCTGGGGGTGTTCCGGTTGTGGACGCAGGAAACTTCCCCGTTCTGGACGCATTGGGGTTTTCAGCCCGCCAATGCGGAGGCGCTCGCCCGCCTGCCGGCGGAATGGAAAGACCTCGAGGGCCGCTGGCTCACGCTCGAATTGAAAAACGAGGAAGCCATCACCAAGGCGCTGGAAAGCCAGTTCGCCGGTTTCATGGATGCCGAAAAACGGGAGACCGCCCGGCTCGTCGCCCAGGCGCGCACGCTCCGGCTGATCATCACCCTCGCCGGCTTTGCCTTTTTCTTCCTCTGCGTCGCCGCGGCGGTCGTTCTCCTCATGCACCGCGCGGGCCGGCATTAGCTCCGCCCGGACGGGGTGATCCCGCCCGCCGCCGGGGCGTTGAATTCATCCGCGTGATACGAGCTGCGCACCCGCGGTCCGCTGGCCACATGTATGAATCCCATCGAGCGGGCCACCCGGCCCAGCGCGTCGAACTGCTCCGGCGTGATGTATTCCACCACGGCCAGATGCTTCAGCGTGGGCTGGAGATACTGCCCGAGCGTCAGGATGTCGCACTTGGCGGCGCGCAAATCCTCCATGGCCACGACGATTTCATTGACGGTTTCCCCCAGGCCCAGCATGAGGCCGGATTTGGTGTGGATGGCTTGGCCGCGCCGGGCCTTGACCTTTTTGAGCACGCTCAGGGAGCGGTCGTAGGTGGCGCGATGCCGCACCTGGGGCGTGAGCCGGCGCACGGTTTCCAGGTTGTGGTTGAAAATCTGCGGCTCGGCCGAAAGCACCTTCTCGATGGCGGCGTCGCTGTCCTGAAAATCCGGCACGAGCACTTCAATGACCGTCTGGGGATTCAGCCGGCGGACCGCCAGGATCGTGCGGCAAAAATGGTCCGCGCCGCCGTCGGGGATGTCATCGCGGGCCACGGCGGTGATGACGACGTGTTTGAGCTGCATGCGGCGGGTGGCCTCGGCCACGCGCTCCGGTTCGTCCGCTTCCAGCGGGAGCGGTTTGGCTGTGCTGACGGCGCAAAAGCCGCAGGCGCGCGTGCAGCGGTCGCCGGCAATCATGAAGGTGGCCGTGCCCTTGTCCCAGCATTCCCAGTGGTTCGGGCATTTCGCGCTTTCGCAAACGCTGTGGAGCTTCAGCTCGTCCAGCAGCGACCGCGTGTGCGCGAAGGTGTCGGTCGTGGGCAGCTTGCCCCGCAGCCAGTCCGGCAAACGGGGGCGGGGAGTATTGCCGCGTCCGACGGTTGCATCGGTTCGCGCGGGCGTCTCGGAAGCTGGCGGCAAAGTCACCATGGAACTATTCTAGCAGCTCCGGCTTTACGGCTCCAGTTTTTCCCAGAATTCCGCCAGCTCCTCCGGTCCGAAGTCGGCAAGAATCTTCCCGTCCACGTCAATCACCGGCGCGTAGGTCTGGCCGGAGAGCTTGACCATTTCGGCCATCGCCGCGCGGTCCGCGATGACGTCCACGATCTGGTACGGGAGGTGGCGCTGGTCGAGCCACGCCTGGGCCTGGTCGCACCAGGGACAATAGGGTTTGACGAACAACCGGATGTTCATGGCCAGAACTTAACACAGCCTCCCGGCGGTACCGAATGGAAACGTAATTTCATCGTGGCCACGCGTTAAAACCATTTTCCCGGCCTGAAGCCAGATCAAAAGGCAAAAGACTCGACACGAATTTTCACGAATTCAACCCCTCCCGAATCCCAACGGGATTCCGGCTCAAAGCCCGGGGTTGGCGAGCTTGTGAGCCTACCCTGGGTAGGATGCGTCAATCTCATCAACCCCAACGGGGTTGCGGCAAATGAAACGTCCGCGTTGAACGCCTATGCCACGCCCTCGGCACGAAAAAGTTTCTGCCGATTCAGACACCCAGATGGCTTGAAAAATGGTGATTGGCGATTGACTCGCATTTTGGATGGGCGTTAGTCTCAACAGACCATGAGCACATGATTACTCCCGAAAAATTGGCCGTGTATCGTAAGTTTGGCGGCGACGACGATGGGTGGTCGAGAGCGGGTTGCCCGAAAGGCGATATTTTTGAAGATGGAGATTGGTACGCTATTCGAAATTTGCTTCAGGAAGTTGGGATGCTGAAGCTGAATCTCGTGAGCAGAGAATATGAGAAGCAGATTCGGCAGCGGCTTTCAGAGATGACATCCGACCCAAATACCGTACAAGCGTTATTTGAAATGGCATAACGATTCAGATTGACCCATTTCTTTCGCCAACCGCAGGAATTCGCAAGCAATGAAGCGAATTGTTTTGGGGCTTTTGACCACTTCCGCAGTGGAATTCATTGCGAGTTGAGCGTTTGTTGTTATTCCCAACTTGCCGTGGTGATTTTATAGGGCAATGATATCGCCGAAAACTTGGGAGTCTGCCGGCCCAAAGTCGAGTGCGGAAACCGCCCCGGCGCGGTGACGGCTCGTCGCCGGAAGTGGCAAAATTCCCGCCCGCCTTGGGCGAAGAAGGCAAGGTCAGTGTGGGGGAAGCTCGCCCTCCCCCTGAACCCGAAGATGGATGGACGAGCACCTCACCCCGGCCCTCTCCCCATCGGCTTCGCAGACTCCGCCGACGCGGAGAGGGAGAAACGCTCCCAGCGTCTCGACGAGGCCAAACGTGGGGTGGTTCAGGGGTTCAAGTCGCTAACGGTTTTGGGGAATTCTCGGGCCGGCCTTCCACTCCGGGGAGAAGGAACGGCAGCGGCGCGTTGGGGTTGCGCCACGCCGCCTTCGTGCGGGCGACGGTCCGCAAAAGCTCGCGGCTCGCGCGGGCGGGCGAGATTGATGGTGTGGCAAGATCCTGTAGCGCAGGCGTCCTCGCCTGCGAGTTTTGGCGGCGTCTCGCCGCCGGTTCCTTGGACGGGAAGTTTCCTGGCACCGGGACGGTGCCAGCACTCGCAGCCGGGGACGGCCGCGCTACCGGAAAGACCTCCGTCGGTGCGTCGGAATTGCGCGGGGCGCCACGCCGCTTTCGACCGGGCGACAGTCCGCAAAAGCTCGCGGCTCGCGCGCGCGAGCGAAAGCGCCGTCGTCGCTGGCGCTTTGCCGGCGCAGTCCATGACGCGAAAGGGATTGTCAGGCGCGGCGGAATTGTGCGGAGTGTCATGAAGAGTGCGGCGAGATGACTCCGCCGTCTCCGGCCGCGCGCGAAAATGTCTTTTGTTTTGGCCGGACTTCGTTCATTAACTGGTCGCATGTTCAACGCCCTCCGCCGGTGGTTTCAGGCGCACCCGCGCTGGACGCTCACGTTGCTAACCCTCGTCCTGCTCGGCCCGTTTCTGGCCAAGCCCTTCCACATTGACGATCCGCTGTTCTTCTGGCTCGCCCGGCAGGTGCAGGCGCATCCCGCCGATCCGTTCGGATTTTTCGTCAACTGGTACGGCCAGTCGTGGCCCATGTGGACGGTCACGGAGAATCCGCCGGCGGCGGGATATTTTTATGCGCTGGCCGGGAGCGTCTTTGGCTGGAACGAAGTGGGCCTGCACCTCGGGGGCTTGCTGGCGGCGGTCGCGGCCGTGCTGGGAATCCATCGGCTCGCCGGGCGGTTGTGCCCGCGGCCCTTGCTGGCGACGTGCGTGGTGCTGTTCACGCCCATCTTCCTTGTGTCCGCGACCACGCTCATGTGCGACGTGCTGATGCTGGCCTTTTGGGTTTGGGCGATGGTGTTCTGGCTGGAAGGGATGGAAGAGGACCGTTTTGCCAAGCTCCTCTTTGCGGGCGGGCTCATGGCGCTGGCATTGCTGACGAAATATTTCGGCGTGGCGCTGGTGCCGCTGCTGGCGGTGCATGGCCTCATCCAGAAACGCCGGCTGGGAACCTGGGCCGCCGGCCTGCTGCCGCCGCTCGCAGCGCTCGGCGCCTACCAGTGGGCCACGCTGGCGTTGTACCATCACGCGCTGTTTTCGGCGGCGGCGGGTTATGCCGCCACCGTGCAGGGCGAACTGGGATTCTCCAAGCTGTCCGCCGGCCTGATTGCGCTGGCATTTACCGGGGGCGGCGCGGCCAGCGCCTTCTTTTTGGCGCCCACGCTGTGGCGCCCGCGGACCCTGGCCGGCATCGCGGGCGGAACGGTGGTGCTGGGCGGGTTGCTGGTGGCCTGCGGGCCGTTCTGGCAGCAGTTTCCGGCGCTCGCCACCACGGCCGCGCGCGCGGCGGTGGGCCAACAGATGCTTTTCTGGGCGGTGGGCGGCGTGCTGGTGCTGGCGCTCGTGGCGGCGGACCTTTGGCGCAACCCGCGCGATGCCCAGTCCTGGCTGCTGGCGCTGTGGGTGGCGGGCACGTTTGGCTTCGCCGCGTTTCTCAACTGGACGGTCAATGGCCGCTCGCTGCTGCCCCTGTTGCCCGCCGTGGGCATTCTGCTGGCCCGCCGTCACGCCGCTTGCGGAGGAAAATATCCGACAGTGGTGGCCCTCGGGCTGGCGGCCTCCGCCCTGCTGGCGCTGCTGGTGGCCCAGGCCGATTTCCAGCTCGCGGTGACGGCGCGCCAGAGCGCCCAGGCGGCGGTGGCCAGTTGCCGCCAAAGCCGGGGCACCGTGTGGTTTGAAGGTCATTGGGGCTTCCAATACTACATGGAACAGTCGGGCGCGCAGCCGGTGGATTTGAAGCATGCCCGGCAGGCGCCCGGCGACATGCTGGTGATTCCACAACATAACACCGATGTTTTCGCCCCGGCCCGGGAAGTCGTGGGGCACCGCGAAGTCTTGAGCCTGCCCAACCCCTCGTGGCTCGCCACTTGGACGGCCGATTCCGGCGCGGGATTTTATTCTTCCGTGGTGGGCCCGCTGCCCTTTGGTTTTGGCCGCGTTCCCCCGGAAGTCGTGTACGTGTTTGAACTCAAGGCGCCCCTCGCGGCGGGGACTTCACCGTCCCGGCCGGGGCGTGCCGATTTGACAGCGCGCCGGGAACGGGCCGGCGGGACGCCAACCGGCGGCGGGACAACAAATTGAGGCTCCCGCTTATTTTCGGCTTGGTTTTCTTCACCAAATTGTATAATTAACCCTTCGGTCTCCAATGCGCGAAGGTGCGCGTTTGATTCTGTTACTTGATGACTAAAATTCTTTTGCTGGGTCTCGGCCGCTGGGGTGCGAACCACTTGCGCAATCTCAATAACCTGCCCATCGAATTGTACGTCGCCGAAGTCGGCGAAAAGCAGCTCGAACCCGCGCGCAAACTCGGCCTGCCCGCCGAACGGCTCACCACCGATTACCGGAAGTTCCTCCACCAGGTTGACGGCGTGGTGATCGTCACCCCCGCGCAAACCCATTTTCCCCTCTGCAAGGAATTTATCGAGGCCGGCAAGGACGTGTTTGTTGAAAAACCGCTGACGCTGACCAACGAGGAATCGAAGCAGCTCGTCGAACTGGCGGCCAAACACAAGCGCATCCTGCAGGTCGGCCACATTCTCCGGTTCGATCCCGCCACGCTCTGGCTGCGGGACGCCATTCAAAAGGGCGAATTCGGGAAGGTGAACATGCTCCGCGGCCACTTCGGTGGCTTCAAACGCCCGCGCAACGACAGCGGCGTGATGTTCGCCGACGGCATCCATTTCGTGGACCTCTTCAATTTCCTCCTTGGCGGCCTGCCGCAGAGCGTCACGGCGATCCACCATGATTTCATGGGCCGGGGCATGGACGACGTCTCGTTCCTCTCGCTCGAATATGACACCCCGCACGGCAAGACGTGGGCCACGGTGGAAAACGATTATTTCATCCCCGGCAAGTTCCGCGAGGTCATCGTCTGCGGCGACAAGCTCAGCGCGGTTTGCGATTACAACGTGGCGCAGTACAAGATCAAGACCTACGAGAACAAGCACGTGGCCGACGGCAAGGATTTCAAGGGCATCGAGGGCGCGGTCAAACAAATCGAGTGTCCGCCGGAAGAGCCGCTGCTGGCGGAGTTGCGGGCCTTCCTGGATTCCCTCAAAACCCGCGCCACGCCGCGCGCCGACGCGCAGTCCGGCTACAACGCGGTGCGCGTGTTGAACGCGGCCTTGAGATCCCTGAAGACCGGCAAGGCGGCGGCGCTGAAATAGATCCGGGTCCGTAACAAAGTCCGGCCGGAAAACCGGCGGCGGCGCGCTGAGCGATTTCGGGGCGCCGGGCTTGGAGGAAAGCCGATTGGAGAATACTTTATGAGCAAAATACCGTTATCCAAATGTTTCGTGAACGCTGAAGTCGAGGAAGCCGCGTTGCGGGCCATTCGCTCCGGCCAATACATTCTCGGCAAGGAAGCCCAGGCGTTCGAGGCCGAGCTGGCCGCCCACACCGGCACCGCCCAAGCCGTCCTGGGCAGTTCCTGGACCATGATTGTATTCCTCCTCCACCAGCTTCAAGGCGTCGGGCCGGGCGATGAAATCATCGTCCCCAGCCACACGGCGTTCCCGAGCATGGAGCCGCTCATTCACCGGGGCGCCCGGCCGGTGTTCGCGGACATTGACGACACCTTCGGCATGGACCTCGCGCACGTGGAGACGCTCATCACGCCGCGCACCGTGGGCATCATCGGCGTGCATCTGTACGGCCATCCCCTCGACAACGACCGCCTGCTGGCCATCGGCCGCAAGCACGGCCTGTGGATCATCGAGGATTGCGCGCAAGCGCAAGGCGCCAAATACAAGGGCAAAACCGTGGGCAGCATGGGCGATTTCGGCGCGTTCAGCTTCTTCCCGTCCAAAAACCTCACCGTGCTCGGCGATGGCGGCTGCATTTGCACGAACAAGACCGATTACGCCGACCGCCTGCGGATGTTGCGCAATCACGGCCGCCAGGGCAAATTCGACCACGAATTCCCGGGCTTCAACGTCCGGTTCAACGAGATCAACGCCGCCATCGGCCGCGTCATGCTGAAGCACCTGGATGGCTTCAACGAACATCGCCGCAAGATTGCCGCGCGCTACAACGAGCGGCTCCAGGGCATCGTCATCCCGCCCCCCGTGCGCGAATGGGCCACGCCGGTGTACCACATGTACGTCGTGCGCGCCGAGCGCCGCGACGAACTCCAAAAGTTCCTCAAGGAAAAGAAGAACATCGAGACCGGCATCCATTACCCCAAGCCCAACCACCTGCAGCCGGCGGTGATCGGCAAGTTCGCCTACACCCCGAAACTGCCCCAAACCGAAAAGGCCGTGAAGGAAATCCTCTCGCTGCCCATCCACGGCGAAATGCCGCTGGAGGCCGTGGACCAGGTCTGCGACGCCATCGCGGAGTTTTACGGGAAGAAGTAAGCCGCATTTTATCCCACCAATCCCCGGCCATTGCGGCCGGGGATTTTTTTACGCGCGCCTTTCGGGGCGCCAGACAAACTTCTTCTGGACTGTACGAAGCTTGAATTGGCTGAGCGTATTCATGGTGGCGGACCGCGGCTGTGTCGGAGACCAGCCGCGGCGAGGTGGCCAGCCAGAAGACCCGGCGAGTGGCGCGGGCCATGGAATTGCAAACCTTGCTGCGGCTGGCTTTCAGCCCAGCCGCGGTCCGAGGTGAAATCATTCGACATCCCGGCCCGCGTGGTTGAGAATTTCCGCATTCACCCGATGAAAACCTGTTCCTATTGCGGCCGCGAAAACCCTGACGACGCCCCGAACTGCTCCGGTTGCGGGCAGGACGAGTTCGCGTCCGCCCCGGGGGCCGCGGCGGCTGCTCCGGACGACTTGGTCCTGTTGACCACCTGCACCACACTTTCCGAAGCCGACCTGATTGTCTCCCGGTTGGGCGCGGCTGGCATCACCGCCTTCATTCCGGACGAGTATCTGATGCAAAACGTCGGCATCAATCCCAGCGCCTATGGCTATGTCCGGGTCCAAGTGAGCCCAACGGACTACGCCGCAGCGAAAGATTTGCTCGAGAAACCGGAAACCAAGCCCGAAGACCTTCCGCCCGCCGCCGCCGCGCCGGACGGCAAAAAGGTCATCGCCTCCGTGGCCGCCGCCCAAGCGGACGCGATACTGGAATGCCTCAAAGCCGCCGGCATCCCCGTCGAAGTGAAAGCCATCGTCGAGGACAGCGGCTTGGAGATGAGCCAACTGCTGGTGGCGGACGCCGACTACGGCCGAAGCTGTGACGCGGTGGAAGCCTGGTCTGCGGAAGTGCAGGCCGCGGCGAAGAAGCGAACCGGACAGCACTGCGGCAAGTGAGGTCTCCCAATGTGGATAAACTGCCGCATGAGGATCTCGGCTATTACTATCGTTGCAAAGATTGCGGCTACGAGTTTCCCCCTTGACGCATCGGTCCCCTTAAATCCGTTTCATTTGCCCGCGGGCTTTGCTAGATTGGGCGGCCGAAATGACCGCCACCGACACCGCTACCCAGCCTGAAATCAGCCTCGTCATTCCTTGTTACAACGAGGAAGGCAACCTGCGCGCACTCATCAAGGCCATCCGCGAAGCGGTCGAGCCGCTGCAGCTTCCCTACGAGGTCGTCATCACCGACGATTGCAGCCGGGACCGGTCGTGGGCCATTCTCAAGGAACTCGCGGCGGCCGACCCGCGCATCCGCGTGCAGCGGTTTCAGAAGAATTGCGGCGAGAGCGCCGCCAGCTTCGCCGGCCTCAAATGGGCGCGCGGCAAGTATCTCTTCACCCTCGACGCCGATTTGCAGAATGACCCGAAGGATTTGCCGAAATTCCTGGAGGCGCTGAAGGGCTTCGACTGCGTCTGCGGCACCCGGGTGAAAGTGCGCGGCGCGGGCGACAGTTTTATCAAGGTGCTGTCCTCGCGCATCGCGAACGGAGTCCGCAACCGCCTGTCCGGCGAGCAAATTTCCGATGCCGGCTGCACCTACCGCGCCTTCAAGCGCGAGTGCATCGAGAATCTGAAGTTCTTCAAGGGCATGCACCGGTTCCTGCCCACCCTGTTCAAGATCGAGGGCCACACGGTCACCGAGATCGAGGTCAGCAACAATCCGCGCTTCGCCGGGCAGAGCAATTACGGCGTGTGGAACCGGCTGTTCGCGTCGTTTTACGACCTGCTGGCCGTGCGCTGGATGAAAAAGCGCATGTTCAAATACCAGGTGGCCGAGCGGGTCAACTGAGCCGGCGTCAGTCCGGATATTCGCGGACAGGAACCCCCGTAGCGCAGGTTTCCAAACCCAATGCCACTAGGATTTGGGGGAGCGGTTT
>CAZHIM010000026.1:49213-57883 GCA_964532525.1 uncultured Bifidobacteriaceae bacterium | reverse complement strand
CGTTGCTGGTGAAATAAAAATACGAGTTCCAAGTGCTGCCGGCCTTGAACGTACCAAATCCGCAGACGGGGACAGCGCCGTAGATCAACTGGAAATACGAATACTGAGGTGGAATGTTTTTCGCACCTCCAGGGCTGCGGAGGTGGGCACCGCCGGGACTGCGTTGGTGAACGAAGCTCATAGGACTGGAGGATGGAAGATGGAGGATAGAGTATGGCAAAGCGGCACTGACTCGTAAGTCACATTTGGTATCAACACCGTGCCGATCACTGTGTTAACTTCTGTGATTCCCCAGCCCTCCTCGGAGCACCAGCGACGAAATTCCTCTTCGGTTAGGTGGCTCCGCTCGTCAAATTTAAAGCAAACTTTTTGCTTCATAACGCTCATTCCGCCCAGTCCTTGTCGTGAATGTCCAACAGCGACACGGGCGTCGTGGTGCTGCTGCCGGGGATGATGGGTTGGTTTTGCGTCGGCATGCCGATTGCGAAGATGGGGTCACCGACCAAATACGGCGGAGTGATCTGCTCGGTCTCGCTGTTATTCGTGCTGCCGCTGGTCCAGTTGTTCGTGCGAACGTACGCGACGACCAGGTTCGCGACCGTCAAGGGCGCGTAGGTGTAAGTGTGAAGGCCGGTGCCGTCCACGAGGGTTTCGGCCGAGATGCTGCAACGAAGTTTCGGGGGTTTGGCGATGGCCACGTTGCCGAAGGTGTAATTTCCGGAGCTGGCAGCGGTGCTCAGCCCGGTGCTGCTGATGCTGACGACTTCGGTGGCGGCATTGACGGCCGTCACCACGGTGTAGGCCGGCAGGCCCGTGCCGCTGACAAGCTGGCCGGCGCTGATGCCGGTGGCGTTCGCTACGGTGATGCTTGACAGCCCCGCGCCGCTGGCGAAGCCGGTGGTGAGCGCAGTAGATACGGTTCCGTTTGGTGGCGTGGCCACGACGAAGTCGCCGCAATCCGCGACGAACGTGTACTGGCTGACCGAGCCGCCACCACCACCGCCGGAGACTTTGGCCCAGACGCTCGATGCGTTGGTGCCGGCGGTCATGCAGCGCCAGAGGATGGGCGCGGTGGGTGTGGTCTTGTCTATGTAGTATTGGCCCACGTGGTAGTTGATGGCGTGTCCCAGGCTGTCGTTGGCGGGCAAGGTGGCGGCCGCGGGCGCGCCGGTGCCGGACACTTCGGACATTGAGATGCCGGGAAGCTGGTAGTATGGCTCGCTGACGAGGGTGATGCCCGTCCAAATCGTACCGTCGGCCAGCGTCAATGGCACCTCCTGCAGCGTGAGCGTGTGCCAGTCGGTGTCGGTGCCCTGCGTGGCGGCCAGGTCCATAAAGATGACGCCCATGGGGCTGGTGGACGCCGGCGTGAGCGGGTTGCCGTAGGCGTCGTAACCTTGCAGCGTGATCGAGGGATCCCCCGTGACGAGCACGCCGCCGCTAGAGTCCGGGGCCACGACGTGGAGCTGGGTCTGCATACCCTCGCC
Organism: uncultured Bifidobacteriaceae bacterium; assembly: GCA_964532525.1. GTDB lineage: Bacteria > Verrucomicrobiota > Verrucomicrobiia > Limisphaerales > UBA11358 > UBA11358. The sequence continues at coordinate 56,396 of CAZHIM010000026.1, read as the reverse complement.
GCTGCCGCCGTCTTCGCAGGCGTCCTGCTGGGACTCCTGAATCTGGTTCAACGTCTGCGGACTTGGATGGAAAAAGAAACAGGTCACGTAGTTGTAGCGCGCCGCCTTCATGCGCGCCGCGATGTTTTGCGCGGTCAGGGACTTGTTCGGGCCCACCTGGATCTCGTAATGGATGCCGCCAGTGCGGACGGTGCCGGTGATGCTTTGGACGAGCGCGTTGGCCGCGAGCCAATCGGTCACGCCGCCGGCGACGTTGAGATTCACGCCCATGACCTGGTCGCCGGTGTAAATATCCTCAAAAATCGGGATCGTGCCTTCCCATTGCCGGGCGGAAAGATTCTCATAGACGATCTGGGCCAGGCCCAGGTAATCGTCCAGGTTCTCACCCAGGCTGGTCCAGTTGTTCACGTTCAGGTTGACGCCCGCGGGAAAGTTAAGGTCGGTGGTCCAGATGGTTTTGCGCTTGGTTTGGGCGCTGAACTGGGTGCCAGGCAGATTGGCGTTGCGCTGGCGGGTGAAGTCAAACTGGGCGGTGATGACGTCCTGCTGAAAATGGCCGCCCATCCAGACTGCATAGCCGCCGCCGATGAGCATGTTGGGCAGCGTGCCTTGTCGGCTGGGGGCCACTCCGGAGGTGAATTGCAGATCAGCGAAATCATTTTCCGCGTTGGGATTCTTCGCGGGATCCATTTCCGGAAACCGGCGCTGCCAGAATGCCAGGTCGTTGATATCCAGCGTGTCGGTCTGGATGAATTTGCTCTGCATGGAGCCGCTGACGGCCGTGATGGGGACGGTGGTGATGAGCGCCTTGAGGCTGTCGCCGGGGATGGGCAGCGGATAGATGTCCTGGGTGAGGTTGGTGCCGCTGACACCGCCGACGTTCACCGGTTCCTCGTAGTTGATGATGACGTAAGGCACGCGGAGATCGAACCGCTCCTTGAGCCGGAAGCCGGTGGCGACCGGCGAGCCTGGCGCGGGCGCGCCGGCTTTGACGGTGCGGGATCCCAGCGCGCTGCGCGGCTGGCAATGGAATGCCGGCGGGTCCTGCGTGTGATCGAACCACACCACGGCATCCAGGCTTTCGAGTTGGCGGCGGATGGACTCGGCGCAGGTGATGTTCAGCACGTCGGCCGGCAGCACCGGGATGTCCACGATGTCGGTCGGCTTATATTGCAGATAGGCGCCATGGGCGATCGCGTAATCGAGCACGGCGGAGATCTGGGCCCGGCTGCCGAGCTGCTGGACGGCATAGGTGACGCTGTTGGTCACGAAGCCGTTGCCGCCCTGGAACTGGGCGACCAGCGGGAGATTGAGCGTGAAATGGGTCCAGTAGGTGTCCTTCCAGATGGGCAAACCGGCTGGGGTGATCCCGACCAGGATCTGGATATCGAGCTCATAGGGCAGGTTTTCGAGGAACCACCATGGGCCCGCGAGTTTGATATGCCCTTCATTTTTGTTCGGCATGCCCTCGCGATCGAGATCGTCCTGGACGTAGCCGGTGAAAAACGGCACGCCATCCAGGACAATTTTGAGGAGCGAGCGGTTGACAAACGGGATGGGCGCCAGCGCGCCGCCGGCGGTGGCCAGATTCAGCTCATCGGGCACCTGGCTCTTGAATGCGAAGGAGAAGGCGTCGTCAATGCCCCACTGCGGGAAGGTCGCGGTGGCCGGCGCCCCGTAGGCCAGCTTGACGGGATCCCAAGGGATGTAAGTGAGGGTGCGGGGGAGCATGGCGGGGGAAGGCTAAAGGCTAAAGGCTGAAGGCTGAAGGCTGAAGGTGCATGCGGTTATTTGCTGTTCGCGAAGCGGGCTTCGAGTGCATCCAAGCGCTGCTGCACGGAGATGATCCGGCCGGCAGCCGTCTCGAGTAGTTGGGTGGCGAAATCCTGGTTGCGGGATTGCAGCTCCATGGCGGTGACGGCCTGCTGAAAGCTTAGATCCACGCCGGTGATTTTCTTTTCGACCGCCTGCAGGTAGGCCGCCTGCGCGGGGCTCACGCGGCCGCCTTTGGCCGCGATATCGGCAATGCCTTGGGCGGTGCCGAAGTCCTGCGCGGCTTGTGATCGCTGCTGGCCCTTCTCGACTTCCGCCTGCGCCGCGGTGCGCGTGCCGACTTCAGTTCGCTCGGAGGTAATCTTGCTTTGGTTTTCCTTGGCGACACGCTGCGCCTCGGCCAAAGCGGCATCGGCAGCAGCTTGGTCCGCAATGGCTTTTTCTTGGGCTTTTTGCGCGGCGATCTGAGCTTTGTTGATGCGATCCTGTTCAGCATGGGCGTCATCGTCCTTCTGCTTCGCTTCCTTGATGGCCTGATCGCGCAGACCTTTATTGCTGATCATCTCACCTTCCGGGCCGTTGACAAACTCCGGCATGGCTTTGGCCGCATTCAGCGCGGCATCCGCGGCGTCCACCTTGTCTTGGGCTTCTTTCTTCTTCTGGGCGTCGTCCGCTTTGGTCTTATCATCGTTCGCGCGATTCAACTCATCTTTCGCAGCATTGGCTTGGGTCTCCGCCGACTGCACCGCATTTTCGAGATCGGGTTGGATCCGCTGGCGCTTGAGGATGTCCAGCGTGATGTCATTGGTGCCCTGGTGTTCAGCGGCGTCTTTGGCGGCGTCCTGGCGGCGCTGGTTTTCCTCCTCGGCGACCTTGATCTGGTCGGCCGTGGCGCCGTTGGCTTTAAGCCGGGCGATCTGGATATCGGCCAGTTCCTTCATCAGCTTCAGATTCGCGGCGGTTTGCGCCTCGCTCACGGCCTGGATGCGCTTCAGCTCGTCCGCCAGCGGGTCGGCGGAGCGTCCGGCGTTCTTCAGTTCCTCCTCGTACTTGAGGTAATTGGTCAGCGTGTCAATCCACCCCTGCTGCATTTTGGCGATGTTGTCCAGGTGGGTTTGAAACTCCTGCTGGTTGATATCCTCCAGCTTGGTGGAGACGTCCTCGAGCTTTTTGCGGAGCATCTCGAAGGCGCCGACCAGGGCGAGCGCTCCGCCGACTGGGCCCATCACCAGCTCACCCAGGGCGCGGCCGGCGCCGGGGGCGGCGACATTGCCGATATCCGCGAGCACACGGCGCAACTCATGGTGGGAGGGCAGTCCTTTCTCCACCTCGGAGGCCGCGTTTTTCGTGGCCTCCGCGTATTTTTTCATGATCTCGTCTGCTTTGCCTTCACCGACTTGCTCGGTGAGGATGCGGACGAGGACGTCTAAAGATTTGTCAGCCATGGTGGAAAGATGAAGGGTGACGGATGAATTTCATTGGCGGGGCAGCGCCAGATCTGTGAGGCGTTCGCAGGCAAACCAGCCGTTGGTCATGGGCAGCGCCACATAGACGCGCCAGAACTCGCGGCAGGCGGGCATCGGCATGAGCACGCGGGAGGATGGCAAGGGAACGTTGGTGGCGAGCTGCCAGGGGCCGGCGGGATTGGTGCTGGCCACCACCACGTAGCAGGCGCCTGGCGGACAATCCCAGGTGAGCGGGATGCGCAGAGCGGAGGATGGAGGATGGAGGATGGTGGATGGCAGGGGCGGGTGCACGGCGACAGCTTCATTGCCGATCGCCCGCACCACCACCACCACCGCGAGCACGTAGGCGATCAGCAGGCCGATTGCTAAGGCGTGCAGCCAGGTGGGTATGGTGGGATGGAGGATCATGATCAATACGCAGCCCGGTTAGTCAGAATGCCGAACCCGTAATAGTTGGTGAAGCCGTGCGGTCCCGCCGTGTTGGTCACGACCACCTCGAAGCCGTTGTAGCCCAATCCAGAGACGAGCTTCGATGCGTTGAGATTTGTCAGCGCGCCACCGTTCCCGGTAAACGTCCCAACCCAGTTATTCGATGGCGACGTGCCGCCGGTGGCCAGACCGGTCACGGGAAGGTTGGTTGATCCAGAGAGGTTCGCATATAAAGAGCCAACAGGGACATAGAAGCCAGGCGCTTGTCCAGCATCGGTGCCTGCCGCCACGACACCCCAGACCACCTGGTTGTTGATCTGTTCGCAGTCGCTAAAGAAGTTGCCTCCGAACAATGGGTCCGATGAAAGCAGCACGGGATATGTGGGGCCGGCGGCGGGCGAACCGGACTGGGGCGAGTAACGGATTGTCGCGGCCGCGGCCGTCGGAAAATCCGTCAATCCCCATACCTGGCTCGTCATGTTCTCCAGCAGCACGCCGGCGGATGCCGTCTGCATTGGCATGTCGCGATTCTGCACCACAAATGGGTTGGGTGTTTCGTCGCTGACTGCAATGTTGCAAATGGAGCTCTGCCAGAAACAGTTTTCGATGCTCGCGGGACTGCTATCAATCCAGATGTCAATATTGTTTTCGTACGGGTAAAAACTGCCAATGTGCGCTCCAAATACCGCGTTCGGTCCGGAGTAGATGGCGCAGCCGGCGCTGAGCCAGTTCGTGGTGGGATAGCCGTTGCAAGGACCGCCGTCAGCCGGGGTGAGATAGGTCGGCATGGAGATCAAGTAAGCGCCGCTCCGCATTGAATCAAAATAGGAGTTTCCAATGTTTAAAGCTCCATCCGCCAGCTCCAGCATTTGCGAATCATCCAGCGTGCAGAGTTCCCACGCATCAACTGCCTCACCGATCACCGTGGAGGGAGTTCCTTCCCCGAACTGCGAGACGTTTAATTCAGAACCGCCGCCGAGATAAGTAAACACGTCCGGTCCGAATAGTCCCAACTTGTCCTGGTAGATGGACATGGCTTGCCCCGCGATCAGAATGCACGGGAAATTAGTCGCCACCCGCACGTAAAAATCTTGAAAATCGTAATTCATCGGCAGGCTTGCCGATGTGTTCAGCGACAAGTTCGTCATCAAGGTCATCAACTGGATCAGCCCGGCATTGTGGGCGTTGGGATATTGCCCTTGGAACTGCGGCAAGGCATTCATGACATCCGTCACAGTGAATAGGTTGGTGGGGCCCATGTAATCAAAGCCACTTGCCCAAAAGCCGGCCCCTTTGATCTTCGTATTGTTGTAGAGCAGTATTGGTGTCCAGAACGGGTAGTCAGCGGCCTCGATCTCAATACACACTCCGCTCGGCCCATTGGTCGTGATGGGGGAAAGGGCCTGGATTTCATTCATCCCCGCCGTGGTGGACGTGGGAAACCAATAGAATCCCCCGTTGCAGTACGCCGATTTGTTGGTGAACAAGAGCCAATGAGTGTAATTGGTGACGACGTTGCCCGGCAGCATGCCGGGCGCCAGTGTGCCTTTGAGCTGGCCAGCGTTCAAATTGGTCGGCGTGATAAGATTGCCATTCGTATCGCAGAGCATGACCATGTAGGCATGCGCGGACGGCGCGCCCAGCAGCAGGAGCAAGGCGAGAATGCAGGATAGAGGGGGGAGGATGTAAAAGTGAGTTTTCATGGGTGGTATGTGAACCAGAAATAATTTTGCGGGAGATAATTTGTGCCCTGGCCAAGGGTTCCAATGGTGAAATTGTTTGTGCCGGTGATTCGGGCGCCCAGGGCGAAGTTGGTGGTGGTCACGCCGCAGGTCAGGAAGACAGCGTAATTGGTGTCCAGGTACGGCGTGGCGAGGGAATAGGGCTGGGTGTTGGTGCCGGCCGGGAAGGTGAGCAGCCCGGATTGCATGTGTTGCGACAAAAGGTTGCCGGCGGTTTTCGCTGACACCCAGAAGACGCCGTTCGAATAGCCGAAGCCGCCGTTGGTGTCGGCCACGGTGAAATTCGTGCTGGTGGAGCTGATGACCAGGCCGGAGGCGTTGGTGAAACTGAACGTTCCATCGTTGCCCAGCCGGTCCCGGAGCGTGCCGCTGGAGTCGTAAACCGGGATGGAATTGCTGAAGGGGGAGAGCTGCGCGGCCGGCAGCACGGGGGGCCAGAGGAAATTTCCGTTGGTGTCCGTCTCGGCGTTCCACTCCACCTGGGCGGAGCAGGCGGCGGCCAAGACGAGGATGGAGAATAGAGGATGGAGGATGGAAATTTTCATGTCAGTTATGTCCGGCTTGGTTGATGTCCACCGTCCAGTTGCCCTCAAAAAGAACCACGGTGAGGTCCCGGTATAATCCGTCCGCGCAGAGCAGCGAATAGGTGGCCTGGCCGGGGCCGTTGTAGGGCAGCCCGATCTGGAGGGACCATTTGCCATTGGGCGTCGCCACCAGAGTGAGGTCGCGCGTCTGGCCGTCCGAGCAAACGAAGGGAACCTTGTTGCCGATCTTGAATGGCTGCGGCGCGGCGGGATTGCCGATCGGGATGCCGGAATCAATCACGGTGACCGCGAAATAGCACAGCGGCACGAAGTCGCCGGCGGCGCGGGGTGGCTTGGCGGCGGCGGCGGCCGCGGCGGAGAGCACGCCATAAACGCAGAGCCAGTAGCCGCCGCTGTTGCCGCCCACCTGCAAATTGTTGGCGGCAGCCGGGATCACCACCTGGATCTGCTCGCTGGTCCCGGCGGCCCATTGTTCGGACGTGCAGGCCGCGAATTTTGCCGATGGAACCGCGGCGGGAACGAACACGGCGTTCTCGTGGGGATTCTGCGGCTGCTGGATGGCGAACTGGATGGAATCATAGATCGTGAGATCACAGATGGTGGCGTCCGCCAGCGGGCCGTCGCTGAAGATGAAATCAATTTCCACCGCGGCGCCGGACGCGATTGACACGCTGCCGCCGGAGAGCTGGTCGTTGACCTGGGTCTGAGGCTTGGAGACATCCACGGCCAGGCGGAAGTATTGGGCTAAAATTTGCGGCTGCATCAGGTCAGGTGGGTGATCTTGGGCGCGGTCTGCGTGTAGGTACCGGCCTGGATTTCGTATTGAAAAATGGTGGTCTCGCCGTCCCAGGTGAGACATTCAATCTTCGTGAACCGGGCATTGGTCAGGAACCGGATCGTCGGCGGTGTGCCGTCATCCGCCTCCTCAAGAAAACCCTGGCTGATGCCGATGTTATTCGTGATCTTGCCGGGATGATCGGCCTTGAACTGGCGCGCCGCGGCGAGCGAGCCGTGATCGCGCTCAACCCGCCAAGACTTGGTATAGACCCGGTTTTCATGGTTCACCTGGATGGCATAGGCGGCGCCGTAGGCGGGCACCGCTTCACCGCCGGGCGCGAGCGAGGGACGCTCGCCGGAGATCTTGTCGCCGGCGAGGTCATCGCCCAAGGTGAACGGCAGCGAGCCGTCGCCAGGGTGCCAGGTGAATTTGACGTTAGCCACAGGGTTA
>CAZHIM010000026.1:0-49113 GCA_964532525.1 uncultured Bifidobacteriaceae bacterium | reverse complement strand
CGGCAGCGAGCCGTCGCCAGGGTGCCAGGTGAATTTGACGTTAGCCACAGGGTTAGATGGCGGCGGACGCTAGTCCGCCGCCACAGGGTTATTTAGGCGGCAACGTGGCGGCCTGGCGGCGGAGCGTGTTCAGCATCTCCAGCGCGTTGCCGATGCGGGCCCGCAGCGCGAGCGCGGCCGGGCAATGGACCAGGTCACCGCCGGCGCCGGCCAGGTCGGTGGCCTGGGTGAGCGCGGCGGCGAGCGACGTCTGGATGGCATCGAGCGCGGCGGTGCCAGGAGCAGGCGCGGCAGCAGCCGGTGTGGCAGCAGCCGGCGCGGCAGCAGCCGGTGCGGCGGCAGCGGTAGGCGCGGCACCAGGCGCGGCGGGTGCGGCGGGTGCGGCGGCGGGTTTGGGTGCGGGTGCGGGTGCGGCGGATGGCGCGGGGGTTGCCGCCGGCGGCGTGGTGATATTAGTTGGTGTGGCCATATTTTTTTTTTTTGGTTTTGTTTGATCACGTGAATACCAGGCGCGTGCCCGGTACCGTAAGCGCGGTTACAAAGCTGAACTCGCCGTGGCGATTTACCTTGTTGTCGAAGATGAAGGTGCCGGTGCGCGGCGCGGAGCTTTTGAGCGTCACACTGGCGCCGGAGCCGCCACTGACCACCAGGTCCGCCGCGTTGGCGCTGCGCCGGGTGCCCAAGCCGCCGCCGGTGCCGTCCATGGCCAGCGCGGCTTTGAGCTGCGCCGTGGTGGGCTGCTGCGGCAGGAATGCCATCATGCCGCGGTAACCGTTGATGCGGTGGTCCACTGTGACGTTGCCTTGCTTCACCGGATCCAGCTTCGACTCGTGCGTGAGCTTGAAACCGGCTTCCGAAAACATGTTGCTGAAGCCGGTCACCGCACCCCATGCGCCGGTGAACATCTCCTCTTCGTGTGTGGTGGGGTAATCCGCCTGGCTCCACGCCGTGGTGTTGGGGATATAGAAGGCGTTGGGATCCGTCAGCGCGTTGCCTTGGCCAATGTATGCGGTCCAGGTGCATTCGCCGAAGAGCGACAAGCCCAGGCCCAGGTTCACCTCGGGCATCTTGGTGAGAATAGCGCGAGTGAAGTCGAAACCGTTCGAGTCCGAACCCACCACGCTGACGGTCCGGTTCACGGCGCCGATGAGCCGGCTGCCGGTGGTGCTGAAACCGTGGAGCGCGGCGGGCAGGAGCACCGTCCGATAATTGGCGGTCCAGACGGCCATGGGCGTGCCGGTGATCTCATAGACCAGGTCCACCAGCGTGTCATCCTGCTCGCCGGCGACACTGCTGGGCAGCGCGCGCCAGGTGGGCTTGGGCGTGATCTTGACGCCGCCCTCAAAGTAGATGGAGTAGGTCGAGTCAACGATCTTGCAGGGACCGCCGACGGTGATTTGGTCTAGTGCGATGGTGGGCATAAGTCAGGAAATGCTTTGGTTGTTGGTCTGGCTGGGAAGCTGGGTGTTGGGCGTGTTGGCGTTGGGCCAGGCGGCGCACATGATGATGGTGCCGGGCTGCGCTTGGAACGGCGCCGCATATTTTGCCGCGGCCGTCTCGCCCGGCAGCGAGCCGGTGGTGGCGGGGCTGGGCGAGCTGAAGCCATCGAGCGTGTACCAAATGTCCGAGCCGTCGGCGACGGTGAGTGTGACGACATCCAGCGGACTAACCGCGATCTGCGGGGTGGCGCAGCGGGCAGGCTGCTGGCGCTCCTGGCGCAGCACGCAGACGGCGCGCATTCCGATGATGCCGGCCTCCGCAAATTGATCATCCGGGACCACGGCGCGGGTTTCCGGCACCAGGCCGCCGGCGCGCCAGAGCCGCCAATTCCACATAAAATCCAGGACCACGTCCGCCCAGTCGTCCGCGGCGCGCATCGTGCCGCCGGCGAAGCCGCCCGCCGCCGGCGTGAAATTGCGGTTCGGCTCCTCGTAAATCCCGATGCTGTAGATCCGTTCGCGCTGCAGGCTGTTCGGCTTGGGGAATAGCAGAGTGGGGATCTGGATGATCGCGCCCGCGCCCACCTTGCCGCTGGGCGCCGGCGTCTGCCATACGGCGTCCTGGGCCACGCGCTGCGCCAGGTACTCACGGCCCAGCACGGGGTTGAGATCTTGAAACAGCGCGCAGCTCTGCATGCCGCGATAGAGCGCGTATTGGATGGCGATCTGGTCGTTCATCGCTCACCTCCCTTGTTGCCGTCGGTCGTGACTGGATCCAGACTGCGTGAAATCGCCGCCATGGCGACTTCCTGAAATTCATCGCTGGTGGGCACCACTTCAAGGTTCGGCAGGAACGTCACCTTGCGGGCAAACGCAAACAATTTGGAAATCAGGGCGCGCACGTCCTTGCTGGGCTTCTGCCCCACGACCAGGCCGAACTGGTATGGGCTTTTGCCATAGCTTTCCGGCGTGATTCCGAAGCAGAGGCACTTCGCCTTGGTCGGCGTCACTTCGCCGCCCTCGTAACGCAGGCGCAGACCCTGCTTGTTCGCCGTGAGGATCACCGTGCCCTCGCCGGCGATGCCCTGCACGCTGTCCGCCGCCTCCTCGCCGAAGCCGGTGGGCGGAAAGCCCGCGAATGGTCCTGGCAGCCGCGGATATTTTTTCAGCCGGTCACGCCAGAACGCCCGCAGCGGATCCCGGCAGATCATCGCCAGCTTGCGCGGCTGGACGCTGCTCATCAGCTCCGCCACCGCCGGCGTGGCGTTGTCTGCGCTGATTGAGATTTGGGCGGAGAGGCTCATGAATTCAAAAAACCGGCTTGACGCGAATTGCGCGAATTATCACGAATTGCCTCTTTTACATGCGGCGTTACCAGCGTGAGATAATGATCAGTTTCATCCGATGCTTCGCCGTAGAGGTTAGGATAATCGGCGTGAAATATAAACAGGCGGTCGCAGCGCATACACCGGTGCTCGGAAATTTTCACCCCACGCCGCCCGGTTGGCTCCAAAAGATGGCCATGCCACCAGCAGCGGAATTGATTAAGCAGTTTTTTCATTAGCGTTAATTGGCGTAATTCGCGTCAAAGTTTTTGGGGTCAGTCCGGGATCTCAATCAAACTATCAAAATCAATCGTGGCCGGCTCCGGACGATCGCCGTCCTGGATCAGCCCGAGCGCCACGCATTCGACGAACGGCACTCCGTCGGTGCCAAAGCCGGAATTGAACGCGAATGGGGCCCAGGGATTTCCCAGCGTGTCATCGCGGATCGTGCCGAGCTGGATCCAGATGCCGGAAGATTTTAGTGCCACGCCGCGGCCGGTTTGCGAATCGCCCTCCCAATCCAGCCAGTCATCATCACCGCATGCTTCGCCGGCCTCGGCCCAGCGCGTGGGCCAGTTCTCGTCTGGCACCTCGATAAGACCGCCCTTGGCGCTGCGGAAACCGCGGGGCACGCGGCGGTCATAGATCCGGTGAAACTCCCAGGCGGGATACTCATCAATATCGGACTGGTCCGTGAGATAGTGCCCCGCGCCGAGCGTGACCTTGCGGGCCACATCAATCTTGAATTCCAGGTTTAGCTCCGCCGCGATTGCGCGGCCGCCCTCGTATTGGGTGAGCAGCTTGGTAATGCCCGCCTCCAGACTCCCTGGTGTTTCGCCGGTGGTCACTCCCTGCTGTAAATTGCGGGCCCGGAACTCCTGGAGGGGATGCACGACGGACTTGAGGCCGTCCACAAGCTGCCGAACCAGGTCCTCCACCGTGAGCTTGTCCACGGCCGAGCCGTACAATGCCAGGTCCCTGCGGATGGACTGCTCAAACTGCGGCGGCAGCCGGAGATTGCCGGCTTGGAGCTGCCGCAGCGCGATGGTGAGGGGATCAGGCATCAGTCATCAGCCGGGGCGTCCGGGTTGGCGTATTGCTGTGTGGAGCTGGTCGAGGGCGTGGCCTGCTGGCTGGGCACGGGCGTGGGCTGCGTGCGCATGATCACCTTGTTGTTGGAATTCCAATTCTGATTGCTTGGCGCGGCCCCGGACGGATCCTCGATGGCACCGGCCTTCCGCTTGGCCACATTTTCCAGCATGGTCTCGGCTTTGGCGGCCAGCTCCTTGCGGCCGTCGGTCATCATGCTCTTGAGCTGCGCGAAATCCTGCAGGAATAGCCAGGTGGCGCGGGCCGTGATGTGGCCGCGCAATTGGTCCGGCACCGTGCCGTCCGTGTTGACGCCATAGCCGGCCGCCGTCATGGCGCCGATGAATTCCGCCACGGTGTCGTTCAGCCGCGTCTGCAAGCCCGTGGTTGAGCCCAGGATATTATTGATCGTGGCCAGCTCAACGGGCGTGAGCTTGCAATCGGTGACAGCCACTGTTCTCCAGGACATAACAAAACAAGGTAAAGGCCAGGGGCCAGGGCTGAAGGGAAGGCCCTTCAGCCCCAGCGTTGATTATTAGTTTCCCGCGCTCAGACTAAACGGCGGGATCTTCTTGCCGAGCCAGGCGCTGGCGTTGACCACGACCCCGGTGCCGAGGTTGTTGGATATGACGTTGAAGCCAACCCAATCGGCCGGCTTCTCGAACCATTCATCAAAGTTCGTGACCCAACAGAAGCCGATGCCATTGCCGTTGGGGACGGGCACCGCGATGGTGTAGTTGCCTTGCGGCGTGGTTTCCCAATCCGAGTTGGTGGGGACACCCGAGCTATTGACCTGCCAAACAGGCGGGTTGCCCGCGGTGATTGCGCGAATTGGCTGGAGCCAGATGGTGCCGTTGTTGGTGGTGGTGGCGACGCCCTGGAACTTGAACCCGTTATAGGTGTAGTTCCGCGTTTCAATGCCCCGGCCGGTCAGTTGTCCGGGATAATAACCATTGGTCGTGATGACGTTGCCGTTGGTGGTGTACCCGGTGATGACCAGGTTCGGACTGTTGGCGTTCGTGGGCGCGCTTTGGAGCACCGCGGTGCCGGCGCCAATGACGTTGGTGATGTTGAAGCTGTCCGCGGCCTGGACCGGGATCAGCGACATCGCCAGGACGAACAAAAACAACACGATCAACGCCGGAAGGCCTTTCGCCTTCAGAATGATGTTGACCAGGTCGAGCTTGCTGATGCCAAACGGCGCGGTGATCTTTTCCGTCCGGGCCGGATCCGCATTCAAGTCGGCGACGATGGCGTTCAGTTCCACCATTTTTTTTGTCATCAACTCGTTGCCTTCCGGGTTGACTGCCTGCTGCTGTTGCTGCAGGCCGGCGGGCAAAATGCCGTCCGGGATCTCCTTCAGTTCGATCGGCGCCTCCTTCAGCTCGGGGGCGAGCTTGGTGCCCACTTCGGCGCCGCAATTGGAGTGGATCGCCGTCAGGTGGATGTGGATGTGCGCGTGCGCGTCCTCGGTGATGGCTTCCGTGGCCGCGATGCACGCCCGGAGCTGCTGGAGCAGTTCGGTGACGGTCGTGGCGACCTTGCCGTCCTTGGTGGTTTCGCGGGGCTTGTAGCCGAGCGTGCGGATGCAGGTGCGCAAATGGGTATCCACGCTGTGCAACCGGTCGCCGCTGATGACGCCGTTGGTTTTTTTCAGACTGTCGGCGATGCCGTCAATCATCTCATCGACGGTCAGCACCTTGGGTTGCTGGCCGCCATCTTTTTTGATCAGTTTCATATTTGCAAACGGTTAAATTGGTTGGTTAATTTTTAAGTGAAGGCGGGGTGTTAAAGCGATGCCACCCCGCCGGGAATCAATTCAGTTCCGGGCCTATTGCGTGGTGCCGCAGAGGCCGCCGCGTTTGTCGCCCACGTTGGCGCCGAGCTGTACTTCCGGCCGCCATTCGGCGTAGTTGCCCACCAGGTCCACGCGCTGGACCAGCGCCACGGAGAACTTGCTGTCCGGCTCCGTCACAGTGGTGATGCTGCCGGGGATCAGCGCGCTGACCGCCTGGGAATAATCCATCGGCAGCCGGCTCTTCAGCATGATGCCCGCCTTGTGATAGGCGAAAAACGCCAGGTTGTTCGTGCTCGGCAGATAAGGCGCCTCGTAGGGATAGAACCCGCTCAAGCCCTCGGGCAGCTTCTGTTGCGTGAGCTGCGGGTCGCCCTTGGATGCCGCAAAGAAGAACTCCAGGCGCGGATCGCTGCGGAGCTTCGCGTAATACTGCGTGTTCAGCAGGATGCCGCGGTCCTTGCGGGGTACCTTGTTCTGGGTGAAGATCGCGCTCAGCTTGTCCATGTCCGTCATGGAGAAGTCGGACAAACCCTTCACGTACGTCGCGTACGCCACGGGCACCTGTACCACGCCGTTTTGATCCGGCGCCGTCACCTGCGTATAACCGCTGAAGTTGTTCGGCGTAAGCAGGGTGGTGACCATGCCCATGAAATAACTCGCGATCGCCTTCATGCCGGCCGGCGCGATTTCATCAAACAGCCGGCGCTGCGTGCTGGACAGCGTGGCTTGGCCGATGACAATCGGCACCGCGATGTAAGCGGACAGCGTCAAGGGCGCGTCCACCGTGGAAGCCGGCGAGGACACCACGAAGCCAATCGGACGGCCGTTGGCATCCAGGCCCGCGTTGTAGAGCATCACCGCCGGGATGTTCACCACGCGGCTTTGTTCGGTCTGCATGTACAGGCCGGGTGTGTCGCTGAAATCCGTGAACATGCTCGTGAGTTCCGGATAATCATACGCATACAGCCCCAAGGTGCGCTGCAGCACCAGCGTGCCGTTGAGCGTCTGGAACTGGTTGTTCGGGTCCGCGTAATCCGCGGCTTCAAATGCGCGCCGGTTGAAGGACATCGCCTGGCTCGCGTCCAGGCCCACGCACTTCGCCAGGTCCTGCGGCGGAATGTCGGACCATTCCTTGTAGGTCGGGGCCAGTGTTTTTTTGTACAGCTTGCCGGCCAGCAGGGCCCACTTGGCCTTTTCCTCGTAGGCGGCTTCCATCTGTCCCTTGCTCATGCCGGGCGAAATGCGGACGGCCGCGTTGCGCCTGGTGAACTCCAGGAGCTGCTTCATTTCCCCTGGCACGCTAAACCCAAGTTCGATGTCCGTGCGGCCAGCTTGCAGTTCCACCGCGGTGCCTCCGGGCGTGAGCCGGCGGGCGCCGTCGCCACCCTTCTTGACGATCAGCGGGATCAGCGTCGGATCCTTTTCGAACTTCGCCTGGTACTCGGCCTGCAGTTCCTTGTCGAGCGCCGGGATCTGCTGGCTCTCGATCATGTCGTGCACGGCCGCCGTGGCCTGGGATTTGATTCGTTCCTGCTTCTCGGCCTCGTACTCTGCGACCCGTTTGCGCTCGGCGGCGAGTTCGAGCTTGGTTTTATTTTCGCGCAGTTCGCACTGCGCGGCCTCGAGCTGGGCTTTGGCCACCGCGGTGTCCTGGGCCTCCAGTTCGACGATTTTCTGCTCCAGTTGGGTATTGCGGGCCTGGAGCGCTTCCGCATCTAACGGTTGTTTTATCATGGTATGTGTTGGTTGGTGGGCGCTGGTTCGCGCTCCATTGGCCGCCGGCGCAACAGGCGCAGGCAGAGTTTTTTCGGCAGCCGGCCGGTCGGCCGACGCGAAAAGTGGTTCGTTTTGGGTGCTCGCCGGCCGGTTGGTCAGCGTGCCCATGTTCAGATAGCGGGAAGGATTCTCTGCCGCATCATCCGGGCAGACGATCTCCGCCGGATTTTCCGGCGAACCGGGCGCTCCAGCCGGGATGATGTAGCCGGCATCAAGCGGCAGCGCCACGGGATCCGCGTTCGTGAAAAACGTCAGGCTGAAGCCGCGGCAAACCTTGCCTTGGACGGCGCGCAAGCCTTCCTCGCTCGGCTCGGCCGCCTCGTAAATCCCTGGCGGCTTGCCATTGGATTCGTCCTGCCAGAAAAATCTCATCGGCCAGGAGCTGGCCGCTTTCTTTTCGTGGAAAAAGCAGTTGAACGGCTTCTGCTTCCCGGCGCGCTTGATCGTTTCCAATTGCGCCTCCAGCGCCTCCGCGCCGCGCTTGTTCACGTTCAAGGTGATCGTCACCGGCTTGCCGCAGTGGCCGAGCGTCATCGTCTGTATCCCGCCCGCCATGGCCATGAAACCATTGAACACATTCGCGCTATCGGACATCGGCGCGATCTCCGCTTCAAAGGGCTGCCGGCCCTGCTCCGCCGGCGAGGACGCCTCGGCCGGTTTGGCGGCAGACGACAACTGCCTGGCTCGTTTCTCGTGAAACGAAGCGCGATCCTCGTGAAATTTTATCGCGTGGTTGTGCTCATCGTATTCCTTGGTGCCCTTCGCGTACTTGTCCCGCGCCAACAAATGCGCCGATGCAGCGTCATGATTGGACTTGGCGGCCGCGGCATGGTCCTCCTGCTTGTCCGAGCTGGCTGCCTTCAGCGAATCACCGGATGCCTTTGTGCTGGCATTGCCAGCTTTCGCCGATTCACCGCTGGTGTACTGATTGCCGTGGAAATCGTGGCCGGGCACATCACCCGCCTGCACCGGCGTGTATTCCACTTTGGCCACCACTTCCCGCGGGTCGCCGGTGATCTTGACTTCGCTCTGCTCCACCGTGAAATCCACCTCGTAGGATTTGCCGTCCGCAGCCCGGACCACGGCCGTCCAGGT
Source organism: uncultured Bifidobacteriaceae bacterium (assembly GCA_964532525.1). Taxonomy (GTDB): domain Bacteria; phylum Verrucomicrobiota; class Verrucomicrobiia; order Limisphaerales; family UBA11358; genus UBA11358. The sequence goes on along the minus strand of CAZHIM010000026.1, from coordinate 40,591 downwards.
CTCCCCCACTTCGTGTGGCGGGGCGACAATGTCCTGCACCCAAACCGAGAAACAATCCGCGCCGTCGCCATTCGGCCGGGTGGTGAGCATTTTGATTTCCGCGGCCTTGGCGGCAACCTGGGTGCGCAGATTCTCCAGCGCGATACCCGCGCCATCGAGCGCGGCCTGCAATTCCTTTGGGGTGGATGTTTTTTTCATAATTTGACTTTGTTCAGCGGATGTGTGACATTTTTCACAGGCCAGCGGGACCGCCACTTGGCAGCAATGCCGGGTGCGCATTGCAAGGACTGCTGGCCTTGTTGTTTTTTTGCTTCATGATTCCTTGGCGATCCGGTGCAGATAGAATTTCTGCGCGATCTTCTTGCCCTCGTTGGTTTCGCGGACCGTCAATTCGGCTTTATACTTGGCATCACCGATCTTCAGCCCATGCTCAATTTTGTGGACGGCCAGAATATCCTTCCGGCCTTTGCGATCCGGCAGGGATGAAACGACGTTGCCCTGTTCCACCAGGCGGGGGAGTGCCTGGACAGATTGAAACTCGTGGGGCGTGCGTTTGTCATACAGCGTCTTGTTCCGACCCAGCCGCGTGAATTCCACGGTGCCGAGCTGCGGGCTTTCCGCCGACTTGAACCCCTTCATGATGGTGTCCGCTCGCTGATGCATCTCTTTGGGTGTGCCGGTCCATTTTTCATCCGGCAGCTCAACATATTGGTTCCCGTGGAACTCGTGCCCCTCCACGTCGCCCGCGTTCAGAGGTTTACTGGCTACCGCGGGCGCGTGCTCCGCCTTGGCGTTGAGCCCTGCAACAAAACTTTCCACCAGCGTCGGTGTGAGCTGCTCCGCCAGCGCGCCGTCATGCTGCAGCGGCGCGGTGAGTTCCGGCCACTTCTCGATGGCGCGCTCAAAATAACTGAGCTGTGCAGCTTCATCCTTAATCGCCAGCCCGGCGCGCAAATATTTCAGCAGCGGCGCGACAGCCTTGGCCAGCGCATCGCCCGCCTGGCTGACAAGTGCCGATTCTGTGCCGGAAGCCTCCGACGCCTGCAGCTCGCCGGCGGCGGCCGGCGTAACATCAGCAGCATTTTCCTCGCGGGCCATCTGACGTTGCATCGCCGCGGTTCGTTGCTCGCTTTGGCGGATTTTCTCCTTTGTTTCTGCAATCTGCTTGTGAAGGGGGGAGAGCTGCATTGACCGGTCTTCAATCAACGCCTTCATTTTCTCTTCGTGCGCAGCCATAATGGATCGCACTTCCTCGTGTCGCGCCGCCATTTGTTCGTGAAAAGATCGTGCGGATTCATTAGGCGCGACCTTTGCCGCTGCCAGATGGGCGTCGCGCGCAGCGGCGTGGGCCGATTCGGTCTGGTCTTCGCGAGCCGTCCCGGTTTTACTCGAGGCGGCGCTTTGCGCTTCCGCGTACTGATTGCCGTGGAACTCGTGCCCCGCCACATCGCCGGCCGCCAACTCCGGCCGATCCTTCTTGCCAGGCACAGCGGGCTTCTTGCCGGCCGGGGCGGGGACAGCTTGTCCCCGGTTTTGCGGCGACGAGCCGTCGCCGCCCCGATCAGCGCCCGGCGTGGGCGCCGCCGGCGCATCGCCCAGCGTCTGCTCGTCCTTCGTCGGCTGTGGGATGCCAAACCGCTTGCCAATCCAGTTCAAGCCAATCGCCTTGCCGGCTCCCGCCTGGCTCAGCGCCGCGATGGTTTGCGCGTCCTGCAAGCCGCCCTGGTCATCCTCGGTGAGTGAAATGAACGGCACCTCGTCATCGCGGCCCTTATTCACCCGCAGGATGTGCCGCGCCATCTGCTCGCGCAGAACTTCACAGACGTGCAGCGCGCCGGCGTTCAGACACTGGCTCTTCACATCGCCTTCCTGTTCGCCAAACCCCTTGCCCGTGCTCGAATCCTTGCCGGTCATCGTCTGCCGCAAAATCACCTTGCGCATCTGGCGCTCGGCGAGCTGGATCATGAACCCTTCCGGCGAATGCTCGCCGCTCTCCATCGCCTTCTCAAAATCGAGCACCACTCCCTCGGGCAGCAGACACCAGCCACGCGCCCCCATGTTTTGCAGCATGTCCCGCGCAGTCGCTTTGTCCTCCTCCGACGTCCCCTGCGAATAAGTGGCCTTGCGAAACGGAATGCCAAAGAGCTGCGCCAGATCCAGCAGCCAGTCCCCGCAAAAATTCTCCACGCACCACCACCACGCCAGCGACCGCAGACACGAGCTGCCCAGCGCCGTGCCGCTCTTGGCCTTCATCACCGAGATTAAAAACTTGTTCGCCGGAAATTCCGTCAGGTAGCTCGGCATCGGCTGGCTGCTGATGAAATTCCACACCGGCGAATCGCCCATGCCCACCGCCGCGCCCGACCCGGCCTTGAAATTCTTCGCCTTCTCGTTCATCTGGCGGAGCTGGTCATCCAGCGCCACGCGCAAGCCCAGCCGTCCGCTCATATCCCAGGCATAGCACACCGGGTGCACCCAAAACGTGCACCGCGGCGCCACCACGTTCCCCACGCCCGCCACCTGGATGCGATTCAATTGCCCGGTGCCGTAAGTGTCATACCAATCCTCTTCCAGCACGGATTGGTTGTGGAACCGGCCAAACAAAATGTCACGGACCGTGCCGCGGAAAGCGTTCTCATCCGCCGCCGGATCCGGACGGAAATTCCGGAAGCACGAGGAAATGATCTTCTGGTTCTCGATAGCGTTGAGGCTCGGCTCCTCATCCTCCTCGTGATACGGTTCCACGATCAGCTTCTTCTCGCAGATCCCGTCCACGTATTCCCCCACGCAGGCCGCGATCTCCGGATTGCTGTCAATCATGAGATCGAAAATCTCCCATGCCTGGACGTGGTTGCCCGCCAAAGCCCCGCGCAGCACATTTTCTATATACAGCGGCGTGATGGATGCCAGGTTCGGCAACAGCCAGCGATACGCCGCCTGCGGCCGCAGGACCGCCCCCAGGGACGGCGAGAGATTGGACACCTGGTTCATGGCGGCCTTCTGATCCGTCGAATCAGCCGTTGCCGCCATCGGCTGGGAGGTGTTGGTGGCCGTCGTGGGGATTGTGGCCGTCCACGGCTGCCGCTGCGGCGGCGTTGGGGCCGACGTGCGGCTGGGAGGCAACCCGCCGATCCGGGACAGCGGCGTGCCCGGCCGGGCTGTTTGGCGGGTAAGAATGGCGCTCATACGGTTCCCTCCCGTATGAGCGTTTGAATTACTTCAGGCGAAACACCGCAGATTCGATCTTTGGAAGCCAGGTGGATGGATGCACTTGGCCGGCCCGGATCCGACGAAACGTTCTTGGCGTAATGCCAATTTTGGCCGCCAGCTTTCGTTGGCTCCAGTCTTCCTGTTCCGCCTTGGCCAATAACTGTCGAACCAGTCCATCCAGAGTTAAAAATGCGACCCTTTTGGCTTGCTCCACCTTCTCTTTGCGTTGCTTGCGCCGAAACATCCTCCATCTTCCGGATTCATGGGCAGGGTGGGCTTCCCCCTCGTGGCCGCGAACCTGCGTTCGCGGCAAACTGAAAGCCAGCGCCCAGGCCTCCGTCACCTTTGAACTCCCCCGACCCGGCGCCCGCTTCACTTCGCGGCACTCGCCAAAAGCACGTCCAACTGATCCAGGCACAATTGCGACCACGTCTCCATCTGCTCGCGCTTGGCCTTCAGCTCCGCAATGGGCACAAACTCCATCTGCGTGATGACCTGCTCGTTTTTCCGCACGTTTTCCGGGCGGCAAAACATCACGTGCACCACCCCCAAATGCACCCGGCCCACGTCCGTTGAATCGTCGTTGATCAGCCCCACCGGGCGCGCGTTGAACTCGCCCTGGATGGACAGTTCCTCGCAGACCTCCCGCTTGACCGCCTCTTGAAACGCCTGCAAACCCACGGAAAAAAGCGAATGGTCTTCGTCATTGATGTGCCCGCCGATGCCCACTGATCCCTTGGCCACCAGCCGCTGCTCGCCCGCCTTTTTGCCGCGCACATAATGCAGCACGCTCTTCCCGTCGGTGATCACCACGTACGGAATGATCTGCTTGAATTCCGGGTTGGTCTCCGCCAGCGAACGCGGCATGAAACTGTTGTTCCGTGCCTCCAAAATCACCGGCAAATAGCGGTCCACCTCCCGGTTGAATCCTTGAAATGCCCCCAGCCGGTCAAACAGCGGGCGGGGAAACACCAGCACTTTTTCGTCTGCGGTTGCCATAGTGTCGGCAGCATAGCCAAGCCCCGCCGCCGAAGCCAGTCTTTAGGAAACCCAGCGCCGTTTTCCCCCGCGTGGCTGCGAACGCGAGTTCGCGGCAAGCTCAACCCCGAAATCAGAGTTCGCGCATTGAACCCCTGAACCGCAAAAGAAACATTCAACATTTCACATTCAACGCCCAATATCGAAGGGGCTCACGCTGCCGCCTTCGTTCAGGGTTGGAAGTTGATTGTCGAATGTTGAATGTTTTCTGGGTTCATGGAGAGGGCCGGGGTGAGGTGTTTCGTCTTATTCTTTGGCTTCTGCCAACATGCTTTTCCCACGGGATTCCGGCGAAAAACAGTATCAAAATGCGCCCTCACTGCTCGCGCCTTGCAACTTTCCGCTTTGAACTTCGCCCCCAAACGCCTTTAATAATCTCATGCCTACGCTTTTAGCCAACGGCGGGCCGGTCATGTGGCTCATTCTGATCGCCGCCGCCACCGCCGCCGTGGTGTTCGTCGAACGCGCCCTGTTCTGCCACCGCTCGCAAATCAACTCCGCCGAGTTCCTCAACGGCGTCCGCACCGTCATCAAACGCGGCAACGTGGTCGAAGCCATCGCCATCTGCGACGCCACCGCCGGCCCCGTCGCCCGCCTCGTCAAGGCCGCCATCCTCCATCGCGAACAGGGCCGCGACCGCGTCCGCGAAGCCGTCGAGGAAGCCGGCCTCACCGAAGTCCCCCGCCTGGAGGAAAAGCTCAATCTCCTCGCCACCATCGCCCAGATCTCTCCCCTCCTCGGCCTCTTCGGCACCATCGTCGGCTTCATCCGCATGTTCATGAACCTCCAGGCCGCCGGCCTCTACGCCCACATCAGCGGCGGACCCGATTCCCTCGCCGCCGGCATCTGGGAATCCCTCATCTGCGCCGCCGCCGGCATCGCCGTCTCCATCCCCGCCCACGCCGGCTACAATTATCTCGTCAGCCGCGTGAATAAAATCGTCCTCGATATGGAGCGCGCCGCCGCTGAAATCGTCAACATCGTCACCGAAAACGGCAAATGAAGACGCCCTTTCCCTTCCGGCCCGTCCGCCTCCAGCCCGCTGACCGCCTATGAAATTTCCGCGCAACGCCAAGATCCTGCGCGGCCATTTCGACATCGCGCCCTTCGCCGCCGTGTTCTTTTTGCTGCTCATCTTCCTCATGCTCAGCGGTCTCCTGCCCACGGCCGGCATCCCCCTGCAAAGCCTCCAGCCGCCCGCCGCCGATAACCTCCCCGGCACCGACCATCCCACCGTCGCCCTGGCCGTGGACGCCGGCGGCAACCTCTACTTCGCCAATCAAATCGTCACCGAGCGCGTCCTCATTGCCGGCCTCATGGTCGCCACCAACACCACCCGCGCCCCCCTCACCCTCGTCATTCATGCGGACAAGGACGTCACCTACGACACGCTCGTGCATCTGGCGGTCGTCGCCCGCCGTTGCGGCATCACCAACACCCTCCTCGCCACCCTCCCGCGCGTCGAGGCCGCTCCCGCCAAGCCATGAGCCCGCTTCCCGCCGATTCCCCCGCCCTGCCGCCCCCGCCTGCGGACGGCTGGCTGGCTGGACCGAAGCGTCCCCGGGAAGGCTGGACCAACCGGAAATTTGTCCTCGTCCTCCTCGTCGTGTTCGCGTTCCACATCGCGCTGATCTTTCTGTTCGCCACCAAAAAGCCGGTGGCCCCCCGGCCCGTGGCCAATGTCCCCCACCTCCAACTGGCCGACGATGCCAATGAGTTCATCGCCCTCGGCGACCCCACCCTGTTCGCCCGTCCCAACACCCATGACCCTCTGACCGCTTTCTGGCGCAGCGTGCCTCCCGTCCCCCGCCCCAATTTCCATCGCCCGGATCCGCCCCGTTACCTGCCCGTCGCCGCCGAATCTTTCGGCGCCGCTTTCACCGATTTCATGCGCGGCCTCCGCCCCCCGGAGTTCGCCCTCAATTTCAAGCCCGACCCGGAATTGGCCCCGCCCGATTTTGTCTGGGACAATCCCGTCCCCACTGCCACCACCATGGAGATCACCGGCGAACTGGCCGGCCGCACCTTGCTCACCGGCAGCGCCCTGCCGTCCCTGCCGCTCAACGACGTGATCCCTCCCAGCAAAATCCAGGTGCTCGTCAGCGAGGAAGGCAATGTGGACTCCGCCGTCGTGCTCGACTCCAATCCCTACAACGCCGCCGACCAACGTGCCCTCCGGCTCGCGCTCCGCCTGCGTTTCGCCCCCGCGCCCCGCCTGATGTTCGGCGAAATCATTTTCACCTGGCACACCGTCCCCACCAACGCCCTCCCGGCCTCCCTGCCATGAGCATCCCCTCCCTGCTGTTCATCTATGTCGCTCTCGTCTTGGGCGCCCTGTGCGCCATCGGCCTCCTCTCCGAATTCCGCCGCCGCCATTTCGGCCCCGCCCACCCCGAAGACCGCGTCTTCCGTTGCGCCAAATGCGGCCTGGTCTATACCGATGACGCGGACGTGGACCGTTCCCGCTGCACCCAGTGCGGAAAACTCAACGCCCCCGTCCAGTTCTAAGCCCGCCGCAGGTTTTTTTCCAAATTCAACGCTTGCAATTTTTCGCCCAACTGATAAGCTCCGCGCTCTTTTGATAATTTTATGTCTGTAAAAATTCGCATGAAACGCGTCGGCACCAAGAACACGCCGGCCTTCCGTATCGTCGTGGCCGACAGCCGCAGCCCGCGCGACGGCAAATGCATCGAGGAAATCGGCACCTACCAGCCGCTCAAGCCGGGCGATAACTTCACCCTCAAGCTCGATCGCGCCCAATATTGGGTCAGCAAAGGCGCCAAACCCAGCGATACCGTCGCCAGTTTCATCAAAAAGGCGGCCAAAATGGCCCCCGCAGCCTGATTTTTGCCATGCAGGAGTTCCTCGAATACATTGTCAAAGGACTCGTGCAAAACCCCGGTGCCGTGACGATTACGCCGGTGGAACGCGCGGGCGCCACCGTCTATGAATTGCGCATGGACCCGGCCGATGTCGGCAAGATCATCGGCCGCCAGGGCGCCACGATTAACGCCATCCGCTCTTTGTTGCTCGCCGGCAGCGCCAAAAAAGGCCTGCGCTGCTCCGTCGAAATCGTCGAAGACCAGCCCAAGGCGGCAGTCTAGTTGGAGTTCATGCCTGGGCCTGCCCGCCCAGGTTTGACCGGACCAGGCCCAAGCTTGAACTCCAACAGCATGAAAATTGACGTGCTGACGCTGTTCCCGGGCATGTTCGCCGGGCCGCTCGATGAAAGCATCATCATGCGCGCGCGCAAGGCCGGCCTGTTGGACCTGAAAATCCACCAGTTGCGGGATTGGACGCATGACCGGCACAAGACCGTGGACGACCGTCCTTTTGGCGGTGGCCCCGGGATGCTCATGAAGCCCGAGCCGCTGTTCGAGGCCGTTGAAAGCCTCCGGCGCGAGCCGACGAAAGTGATTTTGCTTTCGCCCTCGGGGCGGAAATTCAGCCAGGCCATCGCGCGTGAACTGGCCGAAAAAAAAGATTTGTTGCTCGTCACCGGCCATTACGAGGGCTTTGATGAGCGGGTGCGACAGGATCTCGCCGATGACGAGCTGTCCATCGGCGATTACGTGTTGACCAATGGCGCTTTGCCCGCCATGGTAATCATTGACGCCGTCACCCGCCTCCTGCCCGGAGTGCTGGGCGATGACGAAAGTTCGCTGGACGAGTCGTTCAGCCACGGTTTGCTGGAATATCCGCAATACACGCGGCCGGCCGATTTTCGCGGTTTGAAGGTGCCGGATGTGTTAATCTCCGGCAACCACGCCGAAATCGAAAAATGGCGCCGCGAACAGGCAAAGTTGCGGACCCGGCAGCAGCGTCCGGATTTGCTGGAATGAATGATTTTGAGCCGTGCCGGCCATGATGGCCCGCCGGCGGATTAATTTGGCGGCCATGGTGGTTGCCATGCTGATGACTTATGAACCAGGCATTGTTGAAAAAAATCGAATCCGAACAATTTCGTAAAAACGAAGTCAAGTTCAACGTGGGTGACACCGTCCGCGTCCACACCAAAGTCGTGGAAGGCGACAAGGAACGCATCCAGATCTTCGCCGGCATCGTCATCGGCAAGCGCGGCACCGGCCTGAATGAAACCTTCAGCGTCCGCCGCATCAGCTACGGCGAGGGCGTCGAACGCATTTTCCCCATCCATTCGCCCCGCGTGGACAAGATCGAAGTCGAGCGCGAAGGCAATGTCCGCCGCGCCAAGCTCACCTTCCTCCGCAAGCGCATCGGCAAGGGCGCCACGCTCGTCAAGGAAAAGGAAGAGAAGATCACCGGCCCCGCTGCCGCCAAAACAAAAACCGCCGCCAAGCCGGCTCCGGCCCAGAAGCCCGCCCCGGCCCCCGCCGCCAAGTAATTTCCCCCTTTCACGGAAAAGGCGGGGCCAGCCAGCCCCGCCTTTTTCTTCCCCTCAGCCGCTTTCACCCCGGCCATCAGTGCCCGTCGTGATCGTGGTTCAGCCACGGATGCTCTTGCCCCGGCGGCGGCGCCACGGGCAGGCCTGCTTGGGGGGTGGCCATCGGCGATGCCGCTGGATATCCGCCCCATCTGTGCCGTCTTGAATTCCGCTGGATTTCATTTCAAACTGGCAAAAATGAATTACAAACCGAAGTGCCCCCTCAGTCCGCGCCTGCTCTGGGCGGCGATGTTCCTGGGAACGTTGACTTTCTCTGCCCCCGCGCCCGCGCAACCCGAACCCGCCGAACGGGACTCCCAAAAATCCATGACCGTCCTGCCGCTGGAACAATCGGCGAGCCGTGGCATTATCACCCGGGATCCTTCCAGTATCGTGAAATGCAAAGATGAATACTGGGTCTTCTACACCGGCCGGGGCGTGCCGTCGTATCATTCGAAGGATTTGGTGAAATGGGAACGCGGACCGGCGGTTTTCAAAACGGCACCCGAATGGATTTCCAAGATGGTTCCCGAAAGCCGCCATCTGTCCTACTGGGCCCCGGACGTCATGAAAGTGGGCGACCGGTATCTTCTTTACTATGCGGTTTCTTCGATGGGGAAAATCACCTCGGCCATCGGCTTGGCCACCAATCCCACCCTGGACCCGAGTGATCCGGCCTATCATTGGACCGACCAAGGAGTGGTGGTGCGGACACGGGAAGGCGATGGATACAATGCGATTGACCCGTGCGTTTTTCACGACAGCGATGGCAGCCTCTGGCTCGCGTTTGGCTCTTATTGGTCCGGCATCAAACTGATTCAGTTGGATCCGCAGACCGGAAAGCGAATCGCACCCGATTCGAAGCTGTTTTCCCTGGCTTATCACGACTCAATCGAGGCTTCCTGTCTGTGCAAACATGACGATTATTATTACCTGTTTGTGGACTGGGGTTCGTGCTGTGAGGGCACCAACAGCTCCTACAACATCCGCATCGGACGGAGCAAAACCATCACCGGGCCCTATCTGGACAAGGTCGGATCGGATATGCTTCAAGCCGGTGGCAGCGTGTTCCTGCCCACCACCAACGGCCCGCTGTTCGGGCCCGGACACGCGGGAATATTGAAGGCAGACGGCCAGGATTGGTTCACCTCAGATTTCGAGGGCGACATTCGCATGCATGGAAAGGCGACCCTGGCCATCATGCCGCTCCGGTGGAATGCCGACGGCTGGCCGGAGGCGACCGTGAACGACCTCAAGTCTGCCCCACCTGCGAAAGCCGGGACGAAGAATTAGGCCGGTTTTCCACCGGGCGACCAGACGGAATTGTCGAGCAGCTCGATGCCGGGCTTGGTAAAGGTGATGCGCCGGGTTTTGTAGAGTTTGCCCAAGGCCTGCTTGAAGGCTTTTTTGCTGACGCCAAAATTCTGGCGAATGGTCTCGGGCGAACTCGCGTCGTCAAAGGCCAGCCGGCCCCCGTTCATTCGCAGGGCGGTGATGATCAATTTCGTCAGCGGTTCCACCCGCTGGTAACCCGCGGCATCCAGGCGCAATTCAATTCTCCCGCTGGCGTGGACGGCGCGGACAAAACCTTTCAGGCGGGCGCCGATCTTGAGCGGCGAAGCAACCTGGCTTTTGGAAACCTGTCCCCAATGTGCGTTGTCCACGATGGCTTGGTATCCCTGCGGCGTTGCGGAGGCGATGAGCAAATTCACCGGCTGGCCCTCGTGGTAGGCGGGCGTGTCGCGGCTCACGTGGCGGTTGAGCCGCGTGCTGGCGATGATGCGATCGGTCCGCGCATCGAGGCCGACGTAAACCACCACCCAATCACCGAGGCGCAACGGAAATTCTTGTTCGCGGAAGGGCACCAACAAATCCTTTTGCAGCCCCCAGTCGAGAAACGCGCCAACCTCCGGGTGCACATTGATGACCTTCATGCAGGCGAAATCTCCCACCATAGCGTTGGGCGTTTCCGTGGTGGCTACGAGCCGGTCCTCGGAATCGCGATAGACAAACACGTCCAGCTTTTGCTGGGGAGCCAGCTTGGCCGGGATGTAGCGGCCGGGCAGCAGGATTTCGCCCAATTCCCCGCCGTCGAGATACAGACCGGGCGTGGATTCCCGAATAACGGAAAGGAGGTTGCGTTTGCCGAGGATTGCCATGCCACCACACATTAAACCTGAAACACCGTCGGCGGGAGAAAAAACGCCTTCTCCTCCCCGCCGCGCCGCCTTTCCGCCGTTAGCCGCTAACGAAAAATCGTACAAAAGACGCATTTTGCGTCCGCCACCCTCTGGCATCCCCCTCCAAATTATGCCATCCTCGTCGTATGGATGCTGCCAGACAGCAGACGTTGCAAATGGCCGCGCTCGCCAGGGCGCCGCTGGCCGTGCGGGGCCGCCGCGCTCCGCACCCCATATTCGGCGCCCTCCGGGCTCTGCCCCGTCCCGGTCAACCCTGGTCAACCTTGGTCAACCCTGAAAGAGCGGGAAAAAATTCATGGCCCCTCCTCTGACGCCCCCCTCCCGGCCCGCGGTTCCACCGGCTTGGGAGCAACTCCTCGACGGGCGTTTCGATTCCCACCACCCGGGCCGCACCCTCTGGGGCCTGTTCTCCGACCAGCGCCGCCGCGTTTACGGCGCCGTGGCCCTCTACGTCATCAAGCAGTCGCCCGCCTCCCTCCTGCCCCTCGCCGTGGGCATGATCGTGGACCTCCTCACCCGGGGCCAACCCGGCGCCTTCCACAAAATCCTCCTCATCGCCGGCGCCTATTTCCTCCTGCTCCTGCAAAACCCGCTCGTCCACACCTCCTTCGTCCGCCTCATGAGCGGCGCCCTCCGGCACATGCAGTTCAACCTCCGCAGCGCCCTCGTCGAACGCCTCCAGCAGCTCTCCCTCGCCTTTTACGAGGAAAAACAAACCGCCGCCCTCCAAACCAAGCTCCTCCGCGACGTGGACGCCATTGACGCCCTCTGCCGCCATCTCATGCACACCGGCCTCAACGGCGTGCTCGTCATCCTCTACGTCGCCGTCATCGCCCTCATCAAGCAGCCCCTCCTCGCCCTGTATTTCGCCGTCACCGTCCCCGTGGGCATCGCCCTGTTGAAGCTCTTTGACCGCCGTTTCCGCGAACAGTACCAGGCCATGCGCGTCGAAACCGAGCAAATGAACGCCCGCGTCGGCGAAATGCTCCAGATGCTCCCCGTCACCCGCGCCCACGGCCTCGAATCCATCGAAACCCGCAGCGTCCGCGGCGTCTTCCAGCGCATCCGCGAGCGCGGCCTCCAGGTGGACACCCTCACCGAATTCTTCGCCTCCAGCTCCTGGTTCACCTTCATGTGCTTCCAGCTCGCCTGCCTGGTCTTTTCCGCCTGGCTCGTCGTGCATCATCGCATCAGCGTGGGCGACGCCGTGATGTATCACACCTACTTCGGCATGCTCATCGGCGCCGTCCAGCAGTTCCTCAGCGTCTTCCCCGCCCTCGCCCAAGGCGCCGATGCCGTCCGCTCTCTCGGCGAAATCCTCGAAGCCGGCCCCCTCGAAACCAACACCGGCAAGCCCGCCGCCCCCACCCCCCTCCGCGGCGAAATCGTCTTTGACCACGTCTGCTACCGCTATCCCCGCGGCCGCGAAGTCGCCCTCTCCGACATCTCCCTCCGCGTCGCCCCCGGCGAAACCGTCGCCTTCGTCGGCGAATCCGGCGCCGGCAAATCCACCCTCGTCAATCTCGCCATCGGCTTCCGCCAGCCCGCTTCCGGCGCCATCCGGCTCGACGGCCGCGACCTCCGCGAACTGGACCTGCGCACCTATCGCCGCCAGATCGGCGTCGTCCCCCAAACCACCCTCCTCTTCAACGGCACCCTCCGCGAAAACATCACCTACGGCCTCAACGCCGTCTCCGACGACGCGCTCTGGAAAACCCTGGCCGACGCCAACCTCGCGGAATTCGTCCACGCCCTGCCCTTGGGCCTCAATACGCCCTTGGGCGAAAGCGGCGCCCTGCTCTCCGGCGGCCAGCGCCAGCGTCTGGCCATCGCCCGCGCGCTCATCCGCAATCCCCGCCTCGTCATCCTGGACGAGGCCACTTCCGCCCTCGACGCCGCCTCCGAACGCTCCGTGCAGCAGGCGCTCCTGCGCCTCACCCGCAACCGCACCACGCTCATCGTCGCCCACCGCTTCTCCACCATCCGCCACGCCCACCGCATCGTCGTGCTGCGCGCCGGCCGCATCGTCGAAACCGGCACGCAGTCGGAATTGCTCGCCCGCCAGGGCCTCTTCTTCCAGCTCGCCGCCCTCCAAACCGTCGCCCCCAATGACCCGGCCCCCGTCCCATGACGCCGCTCCGCCCCCGCTTTTTCCAGCCCGTTTCACCTCTGCGTCTCCGCGTCTCGGCGGTCACTCTCCCGCTTCGCCCCCCGTTTTTCCCCCGCCCGCTTCACCCGCAAATCCCGCTCCCCGCAGCTTCAAACTTGCATTCGTCCGCCATCTGTCGTATTCAGAACACGTTGAATACGTGTATGTTACGTTTCGCATTGACGTCATCACCTTTTGTGGGTAGCCTTTCCGCACCGTTCGCCGCATGAAGCGTCGCCCGGTAATTGTTTTATGTCTGAAGGATATTGCGTCAAGTGCAAGGCCAAAAAGCCCATCTCCGATGGCGTCGAAGAAACCATGAAAAATGGTCGCAAAGCCATCAAGGGTAAATGCCCCACCTGCGGCACCGTGATGTTCAAAATTCTCGGCAAGGCCGCCGCGGGCTCCACCCCTGCCCCCGCTCCAGCCAATCCAGCGCCCGTTCCCAATCCCAACCCCGGCTCCAATCCCTCCTCGCAAGCTTGATCTATGCCTCAACAGCTCGCCTACGTAATAATAACTCCATATTCGCTGTATAAGTCCCGCACCGGCGGCATTCTCAGCCGCCTCATCACCCGTACCGGCCTCGATCTCGCCGGCATCCGGATGTTCGCCCCGAGTCCCGCCCTCGTTCAGGAATACGCCGCCACGCTCGTCACCGCCACCAATAGCCACGACCGCAAAATCCAGGAACTCCTGCGCGACTACGTCCAAACCAACCTGTCGCCTGATCCCAAAACCGGCCGCCGCCGCCGCGTCATGGCCCTCCTCTTCCGCGGCGATGACGCCATCCGCAAGGTCCGCACCGTGGTCGGCAACCTCAGCCCCGACCGCCGCGGCGGCGAAACCATCCGTGACACTTACAGTGACTTGATCTTGGACAACAACGGCAACGTCCGCTATTTCGAACCCGCCGTCCTGGCCGCCCCCAACGACGGCGAAGCCGAGCACAAACTCAAGATCTGGGCCCGTTACTCCGATGCCGATGGCGGCGTGCTCGAAAACGTCATCACCTATCCAAACCACGAGACCAGCGAACGCACCCTCGTGCTCATCAAGCCGGATAATTTCAAATTCGCCACCGGCCGCCCCGGCAATGTCATTGACTTCTTCTCCCGCACCGGCCTGTTCATCGTCGGCGCCAAGGTCCTCCGCATGAGCACCGCCCAGGCCATGGAATTCTACGGCCCCGTCCGGGATTTCCTCCGCGCCAAGCTCAAGGACGGGGTCAGCGCCAAGGCCAAGGACCTCCTCGAAAAGGAGTTCGGCTTCAAAATGTCCCCGGCCGACCAAAAGGCCATCGGCGAAATCCTCGGCCCCATCCAGGGCGATTCGCAGTTCGACAACATCGTGCGCTTCATGTCCGGCCATGCGCCCGGCGAAATTCCCCAAAGCGAATGGCAGAACCCCGGCAACCAGAAGTGCATCGCCCTGGTTTATGAAGGCGTCGGCGCCGTCAACAAGATCCGCGACGTCCTCGGCCCCACCGACCCCTCCAAGGCCCCGCCCGGCTCCATCCGCCGCGAATTCGGCTCCACCATCATGGTCAATGCCGCCCACGCGAGCGACTCCGTGGCCAACGCCCAGCGCGAATTCGGCATCGTCAAGCCCGGCGAAAACAACTTCAAGCAGGTCATCGAGGAAGTTTACGGCCCGCTCTGAGCCTGCCCGGCACCACTCTCCAGCCCGCCTTCCGGCGGGCTTTTTTTATATCCCGTCCCCCCAGCCGCTTTTCTTTTGCTTCACCCCGGTTTCTTGGTAAACTGTTGCACTTTTGATGAAAGCAATTCTGGCCCTTGAAGATGGAACGGTCTTCCACGGCGAAGGCTTTGGCGCCAAGGCGTCCGCCTGCGGTGAGGCCTGTTTCAACACCTCCATGACCGGCTATCAGGAGATCCTCACCGACCCGTCCTACAAAGGACAAATCGTCACGATGACGTATCCGCTGATCGGCAATTACGGCGTCAATTCCCAGGACGTGGAATCGTGGCGGCCGCACGTGGCGGGCTTCGTCATCCGCGAACTCTCCCCCATCGTCAGCAACTGGCGGGCGGATATGTCGCTCGACCGGTATCTGGAGCAAAACGGGATTCCCGGCATCCAAGGCATTGATACCCGGGCGCTGACCAAAAAGCTGCGCGTGCGCGGCGCCATGAATGGGTTCATCTCCACGGAAAAAATCTCCGCCGCCGAAGCGGTCAAGCGCGCCAGGGAATTCGTGTTCTTGGGCGTGGATTACGTCAAGGAAGTCACGCATAAAAAGGCGTTCCGCTGGGACGAGACCGACGAGCAAAGCGCGGCGTTTGAACTGGTGCGCGGCAGCAGCACGGCGGACGCGCGCAATTTCCGCCAACCGCTGCCCGCCGCGGACATCCCCATCGTCGCCTTTGACTATGGGATGAAGTACAACATTCTCCGGCGCCTGCGCCAGCACGGCTTTGCCACGCAGGTGCTGCCCGCCACCGCCAGCGCCGCCGACGCGCTCAAGCACAAGCCCGCGGGCATCTTCCTCTCGAACGGCCCCGGCGACCCCGCCGCGCTCGACTACCTCGTGCGCGAAGTCCACACGCTGCTCGATTCGGGCATTCCCATTTTTGGGATTTGTCTCGGCCACCAGATCATCGCCCAGGCGCTCGGCGGCAAGACCTTCAAGTTGAAATTCGGCCACCGCGGCGGCAACCAGCCCGTCAAGGACCTGGAGACGGGCAAAGTCGAAATCACCTCGCAAAATCATGGGTTTGCCGTGGATGCCGCCTCACTGCCATCCTCCGTGGCCGTGCATCGCATCAATTTGAACGATCAGACCGTGGAGGGATTGCGGCACAAGCAGAAGCCCTTGTTCTGCGTGCAATACCATCCCGAAGCCTCGCCCGGGCCGCATGATAGCACGCCTTTGTTCGCTGAGTTCCGGCAGTTGATCGAACGCCGCGGTTAAAAAATTAGCCGTTGTGGATTTGCGTTTGACTTGAAAGCCGCCGCGCTCATAATCGAACTAAACATTCTATGTCCAAACTCGTTATCCTGAACCAGGGCATGACCGGACGGACGTTCGAGCTGAACACCGAACGAACTACAGTCGGACGCGTGGAGGACAATGCATTCCAGATTACGGACGGCTCCGTTTCCAGCCATCACGCTGAAATCGTCTTGCGCGGCAACGAGATCATCATTCGGGATTTGAATTCCACGAATGGCACGTTCATCAATAACGAAAAAATCACCGAAATGGTCCTCAAGCCCGGCCAGACGCTCCGGTTGGGACAGGTGGAAATGAAAATTGACGACGGCAAGCCCGTGTCCGCGCCCCCGCCGGCGCCGGCGGGTCCGGCCGCCCCGCCCCCCACGCCCGCATCGGCCAAGAAAACGCTGGAGGGCACCATGGTCGTTCCCCGCGGAGTCAGCCTGGAACAGCTCGAACAGGGCGGCACGCGCGGGCCCGGCTTCGATACCAAGGGCACCGGTTTCTCCAAAAAGACCAATAAAATCAATACCTATTTCATCATCGGCGGCATCATCGTGGGCGTGGTCATCGTGGGGTTGATTCTCTACGCCCTCGGGCAGGTCAAGAGCGTCACCCACTGACCCGTCTCCCGTCCGTTCTCCTTTCGGCCCATCCCGGCAATCCGGTCGGGTGGTCAGGTCCCAAACAAGCGGTCACCGGCGTCGCCGAGGCCGGGCAGGATATAACCCGATTCATTTAACTCGCGATCAATGGCGGCCGTGAAAATCGGCAGCATGGGATAGCCTTTGCGGACGCGGGCAATGCCTTCCGGCGCCGAAACCAGATTGACCATGCGCAGATGCCGGGCGCCCTGCTCCCACAGAAAATCCAGCGCGGCCACCGCGCTGCCGCCCGTGGCCAGCATCGGGTCAATGAGAATCACTTCGCAGCGCTCCAATCCCTTGGGCAGGCTCTGGTGGTAGAAATGCGCCTTGAGCGTGGACTCTTCGCGCTTCAGCCCAATGAAGCCGACGCGCGCGTGCGGGATGATCTCGAGGATGGGATCGAGCATGCCCAAGCCGGCGCGCAGGACCGGCACCAGCACGATTTCGCGCGCCAGGGTTGAACCGGTCGTGGTCTCCAGCGGCGTGCGGACGGACAGCTTCCGGACGCGCAACGAGCGCGTGGCCTCGTAGATCATGAGCGAGGCAATCTCGCCGAGCAACCGCCGGAACTCCTGCGGCCGGGTGCGATGATCGCGCACGCGCGAGAGATTATGCTGCACCAGCGGGTGCTTGATAACCGTGACGTGGTTCATCCCGGTTTCAAGGCTGGTACAAATAATACATCAGACCGGCCCGGAGCTTGGGGGCATCCGTATCGAGTTCGAGTTTGACGCTGTGCGCCTGCTCGCTCTGGCCGAACAGGGAGAGAAAATTGGACAGGTCGTAGCGCTCGCGGTATTCGATGAGGTTGCAGTTCTCGATGTGTGCGATTTTTTGCGCGCGGTCCACCGCGTCATCGAAATTGCCGAGCTGGTCCACGAATCCATGCTGGAGGGCCTCCTTGCCGGAGAGCACCCGACCGTCGGCAAAATCCTGCCAGTTGCTGGCCAGCGGCCGGCCTTCCTTTTTGCTGGTCTCATAGGCGGAGTTGCGGCCCTCGGACACCACGTCCTTGAAGCGATTGTAAGTTTCATCAATCAGGCTCTGTACCAAGGCGTGCTCCTCGGGCGGAATTTCGTTGGTGGCGCGCTCGCCGCTGAACATGTCCTTGAATTTGCCGCTCTTGTAGGTCATGGGGGCCACGCCCACCTTGTCCATGAGGCCGCGATAGTTCCAACCGTGCATGATCACGCCGATGCTGCCGGTCAGGGTGAGGTCATTGGCCACAATCCAACGGCAC
This sequence comes from uncultured Bifidobacteriaceae bacterium, assembly GCA_964532525.1. Classification (GTDB taxonomy): domain Bacteria; phylum Verrucomicrobiota; class Verrucomicrobiia; order Limisphaerales; family UBA11358; genus UBA11358. The sequence goes on along the minus strand of CAZHIM010000026.1, from coordinate 22,745 downwards.
CCGGATGAAATGTAATAGCCGCCGGACGCCGCCAGGCTGCCCATGGAACAGATGACCGGCTTGCCCTTGTGGCCGGGCTTGCCGTGGCCATCGGCATCATCGGATTCAAACTCGCGGATGGCCTTGTAAATCTCGTCGGAGGCCAGCACTTCGCCCCCGGGCGAATCCACCTTCAAAATCACCGCCTTCACGCGGTTGTCGTCGCTGGCCCGGTCCAATTGGGCCTGGATGACGTCCACCATGTTGTTGCCCGCTTCGTTGCGCTCGTGGCTGGTGATGATGCCGTCCACGGTGATGACGGCGATTTTGTCAGACACATGGTTGTTCTCCAGCATGCATTCGTCGAGCTTGGGGCCGACGTCGCGGACGCTGCTGAACGCCTCGGTGCGCAGGCCGTGATGGAGGGCGGTGGCGATGAAGGTGAGGTTGCCCAGCAAACTGACGGCCAGCAGGATGATCAAGATGATGGCGGCCACCATCCACCCGCGGCTCCGGCGCGGCTTGGGAGCGGGGGCCAGGGCGATGACCGGCGGCGCCGGCGGTATCGGCGGCGGAACATATTCAGGAGGATTGGGCGTCGTTTCCATAATTAACGCACACTAGCTCAAAGCCGACGGGGCGGCAAGATGGTTTGCACAAGCCCGCCCGGCGAATCGCCCGCGCGGCTTGCCGCCGGCAAAATCATCGTTGCTCAACCAGGCGGGTTTCCGGTTGCGTCAGCATACGCCACTGCCCCGGCGGCAAAGCGCCCAGCCAAAAGTTCCCAACGCGCACCCGCAGCAGGCGCAACGTGGGGTGCCCCACCGCCGCGGTCATGCGCCGCACCTGCCGGTTCTTGCCCTCGACCAGTTCCAGCCCGATCCAGCAATCCGGCACGCTCTTCCGGAAGCGGATTGGCGGCACGCGCGGATAAATCCCGCCCGCGCCGGCGGCTCCCGTCCCCGCCACCGGCCGCGGTTGCGGATCCAGCAACCACGCGCGGCTCGACAGCGTCTTTCGTCCCTGGATCACCACCCCGCGCTGCAATTCCTCCAAGGCCGCGGGCGTGGGAATCCTTTCCACCTGGACCCAATACTCGCGTTCGTGCGCGTGCCGCGGATGCAACAGCCGCTCATTCCAGCGCGCCTCGTCACTCAACAGCAACAACCCCTCGGAATCCGCGTCCAGCCGTCCGATGGGATAAACGCCTTGGGGAAATCCAAACTCCGCCAGCGCGCGGTTGGGCGAGCCGTCGCTGGTGAATTGCGAAAGAACCCCGTATGGCTTGTGAAACGCAATGAGCATGCGCCGGAAGTCTAGCGACCTTTCCCGCCGGGCGCAAAATCGTCTTCGTTCCCGGCCTGAAGAAATGCGGCAATGACTTGTTGTTCTCCCGGCCCTAAAAAAATTTTCGTATCTTTCGCCCGTTCGTGGTTAAATGTCGGCGTGATCCGCAACATCATTTTCGACTGGTCCGGCACGCTGGTGGATGATTTGCCCGCCGTCCTGAAGGCGTCCAACTTCGTCCTCACGCAATCCGGCAAGCCCGCCATGACGCTCGATGAATTCCGGGCCGAATTCCAGCTTCCCTTCACCACCTTTTATGATCGCCACACGCCAGACGTGCCCATGGCGCAGCTCGAGGAATGGTTCCATTCCGAATTCCGCCAGGCGCAGGCTTCCGTCACCGAGATGCCCCACGCGCGCGAGTTTCTGGAGTTCTGTCGCGCCAACCAGTTTCGCACCTTCCTCCTGAGCACCATCCAGAGCGGCCATTTCAAGACCCAGTGCCGCGACAACGGCTTCGACGCCTTCATTGACCGGCCCTACACCGACGTCTGGGACAAGCGCGAGAAAATTCACGAGCTTCTTCAGGAAAACGATCTCGATCCGGACGAAACCCTGTTCATTGGCGACATGGAGCACGACATCGCTACCGCCAAGCACGGCGGCGTTCATTCCTGCGCCGTGCTCACCGGCTACAACACGCTCGAACAATTGCGCGCCGCCGGGCCGGACCTGATCGTGGAGCACCTCTCCGAATTGAAGGGCCTGCTCGAGAAAAACCATTTCCAGGTCACGCCGCCCGGGCAACTGCCCGCCGTCCTGCAAATACCCCTGGCCACCGTCGGCGCACTCATCTTCAACGCCCGCCACGAGGCGCTCATGATCCGCACGAACAAATGGTCCAACAAATGGGGCATCCCCGGCGGCAAGATCAAGTTCGGCGAAACCTCCGAGGCGGCCCTGCGCCGCGAAATCCTGGAGGAGACCGGCCTCAAGGTGGCGCGCATCCAGTTCGTGCTCGCCCAGGATTGCATCCATTCGCGGGAGTTTTACAAGGACGCGCATTTTGTGTTGCTCAACTACACCGCCCGCTGCGCCGCCAAAAACCCCCGCGTGGTGCTCAACTACGAGGGCCGCGAATTCCGCTGGCTCCCCCCGGCCGCGGCCCAAAAGCTGCCGCTCAACCGGCCCACAAAAATCCTCCTTGCAGCCGTGCTGAAACAGCGGAAATCCCGGAAATAGCGGCTTGGCCTGTTCGCCCTGCTTGCGCTAAACTCAGGCCCGTGAACCCCAAAATCTCCATCGTTGACCTCGAAGTCTTTTACCGCGTGGGCGTGACCGACCTGGAACGCGCCACGCCCCAGCGCCTGCAACTGACCGTGGAAATGGAGTTCGACTTTGCCGCCGCCGCGCGCAGCAACGACATCGCCGACACGATAGATTACTACGCCGTGTCGCAGCGCCTGCTCAAATTCGGCGACGGCCGCAGTTGGCGGCTCATCGAGAAACTCGCCACCGACATTGCCAATACCATCCTGATCGAGTTCAAGCCCGCCGCGGTGGCCGTGGAGGTGAAAAAATTCGTCGTGCCGGAAGCCCGCTACGTTTCGGTGTCCCTCACCAAGCGCCGGGGCTGATGGTCGTTTCAGCCTCCACTCAGAACCCGGTCGCTTGCACCGGCGCGGGCTGAATCAACTCCTCGCCCTCGTTCTTCACGTTGTTCACCAGCCGATAACGCGAACACATGCGGCAAATCAAGACGGTGCGCTCGATTGTCAACCGCCGCCCGCTTCGCCCGGCGTTCCACACGTTCTGGCCGCCGTTCGGTTCAGGCCCCGGAAAAAATCTTGCCCTTCCGCGCCGCTGTGTCAGAATAAACACTCGTTCCGGACGCGCCGGGTTCCCTGCCGCAGGCGCCAAAACCGGTCACCTTTTTGCCTCGGTAGCTCAATTGGTAGAGCAGTTGACTCTTAATTTCCAACACCCAATTTACCCAATGCGTAACTACTTGGACAGACGTGGACTTACACAAAATTATGACCCACTGAAAAAGACCTGTTTGGACCATTTTGGCCTCCCTTTTTAATGCGCGGGATACAATGCGGGATACAATGGAATTCTGTTACGACCGTAACGCTCGTTGAACAAAACTCACGAACCGTTGATTTCTGAGAGCTTTGGTTTTTTCCCAAACGACACGCGGCAGGGGGAGGGAGAAAAAGCCCCGGACATCCACTTTCATTTCTTTGAGGGTAGTCATGCCGCCTGCCCGCGCTATCCACCAACCCGTTTGGAAATGCACAATCACCAAGTTTAGAAACTCCGATTCTGCCACGGTTGGCGGGGCCAACCGGACATTGGCATCGGTTTGAAGAACTCTTTCCAAATCTTTTCGTTGCGGAATCGCTTGCCACAATTCCCGGTGATGTTCAGAGAGGGACAAAAGGTTTTCGATTTCCTTCGCCCTGGCATCCCGGTTTGCCGCCCCCGTCGCCAGCCACAGGCTACCGATAATGCCAACGGTCTGAATGACGTTGAACCAGTTGCCGTCCACCCATGAAGAGAATGCGCCCATAACCGTTTCTAAAACGGCACGGGCGTTGGCGGCAAGCGGGCTTTATGCGGCGGGAATTTCCGCCCTTACCGCAACCAACACTTGTCGCGGAATCCGAATCACGCGCTCTTTCGGGCCGACACCGGGACCGGGCGGCATTGCGGGAATCGCTTCGTCGGTTATGTCCGTGCCGACCCCGGCAAAATCACCGTCAGCCAGTTCCAAAATTTGCGGGCAAGTGTGTCCGCTTGAACAGAGAGCGCCTGAGCCACCAAGTCGTCGTTTGAACATATTTTTGCCTTTCGCTTCAAAATTCGTTGTGTACCGAATTCGGCGCACACGTTCGCACGCAATCTGCCATTGTCAAGTGAATTGAAACCGCCAAGAAACATTGTTGGCCCCGTTGTACGGGAACTGCGTCTGAAAAAAAAGCTCACGCAGGCGCAGTTCGTTGCAAAGTTGAATGTTGCGGGCTGGGATTTGAGCCGTGAAACTTTTGCAAAGATCGAATGCCGAACCCGATGGGTTGCTGATTTTGAAATCGTGAAACTGGCGGCGGCTCTGGAAATGGACGCGCCCGCTTTGGTCCGTCATGCCGTCGCAGAGGGAGAATTTGCGGGGGGCAGGAGATTGAAATCCGGATAGGCGGAACCTGACAGCGTTGCAAATAACATGAGTATTTTTTGCTGTTTCGATAACAATCAATAGTGCATTTGAATGCTGGAAAAGAATGCTGGAAAATGCTTGGCAAATCCCGTGGGACGGCGAAAATCAGGAGCGTAGTTGAAAGTCGTTCACAGAAACGAATGTAAAAATAGAACTAAAAACATATTTGCGTAGCTTTAGCTACGGGGCTCACTCGAAAACCGCTAATTTTCCGGCCTGTTCAGACTGCTCAAGCACGCGCCAGACGGCGCGGCTTGGCGTGCTGTCTGGACGGGCGCTTAGCGGTGCCTCGAGTGAGGGCGCGTCAAGTCCGCGCTCTTTAGTTCCAAGGCAAGAGTTTCGCGCGGGAAATAAAATCAAATGAAAAACCTAAATCGAATTGGCGTTGCGCTTTTAATCTTCAGTGTTATCGGATGCGGTCTTGGAAACGCACAGGAAACCGTTGATTCTTTTTCAAGTATCAACCTCAGCGCTCTTGCGGGTGAAAATGGGGTGCTCGCATTGAGCGGCACCAACATTGCGTCATTCAGTTTATGGTCCGACGACCAGTTGACAACTCTGGTGAATGCGCTGGATGCTACCCCGACAATTTCGGCGTCTGACCTGCCGAGGCGTGGAATGGGTTTGACCTGCTGGTCTCTCCAGAATCCAAAAATGCCGCCGCTACCCGGCGATACAATCGGTGTAAGTGTCTGGCAACTAAGCGATGGCAGCTTTCTCTTGAACGACGCTAATTATGATTATAATGCAGCCTCAACATCCGACTCCATGCAAATGAGCGCGATGGATAGTGGACTGTCCGGACCGCCCGGTTTTGGCGATACCAATACCAACTACATTCCTGATAGCATAACCAACGGCATTCCTGTTGATTATGGAACGAATTTGTGGATAGCGGAAACAGCCGTGGCCGGTGGCAACGTATCGGGCATTATCTCGAATACGACGGCGGAGGTGCAAATGGAACTGCAATATACTTTCAGCCTGACGCAGCCGTGGCAGTCGGCAAATCCAAATTGGTTCGTGTCTGGTTCGGAACTGACGAACTGGACGGCGTGGAGCGTCCCAGCGATCAGCTCGAGCAATTTATTTTTACGCGTACGTAGTTGGGGAAGTGACGACGGAAGCGGTTTGCCAACATGGTGGGAGACGCTTTACTTTGGCACAAACTCTATTGATGGAAACGCCCAGGACTCGGCGTCGGATGGTTGGACGATTTATCAGAAATTCGCTATGGGAATAAATCCAGCAACATTTGTCACGCCACCCACGCCGCAAGGATTCACAGTCACTTTCAATCCAAATACGAAAATCGCAACCTTAAATTGGCTACCATCCCCCGGCAATCTGATCAATTACACGGTCGAGAAGTCGTACGCTCCTGACATGTATTCACCAACTCAAATCACTGATTACAACACGAATGCTACTACATACTTTGACAGTCTGGCGACTAATACCCCCGACCCATTTAACGGCAACATTTATTATGTATCGTATCGAATAAGGGCAAATTATCCTGGAGGCAGTTCGGCGTGGAGTGCATCTTTGCCAGTTCAGCAAGTGACTGCATCGGCGGCGATTATTCCCGGAACAAATGGCGCAACCTATTTGGCAGTCTGGGGACTGCCCGCCAACGCCACCACCGTTCGACTCGAGTTTATAGACCAGCTTTTGAATTCTTCTGGCAACCATGACCCGTCGTTTGACTATTCCAATAATATTCCCGTCTCCATGTTCACAAATGGAATATATCAACTTTCAGCCGCCTTCTATCCACCGGCAACGGATTCCCAAGGCCCAGCCAACTATGGCGTGTTTATCCAGACCGTTGACGCAGAAGGCGACGCGAGTGAAGCAACTGTCTTCGACAGCGCCTACGGCTGGCCGACCGAATATAATTGGGGATTGCCCTTTTATGATGGTCGCGTCCAGTTAAAGCAAAACCTGATATTCCAATTGCGCACCGCTCCAGCAGACGGCTCACTCCAATTTGGGTATGAAGGCGACCCTCTTAGCTATCCTACGAATTACGCGGTTGCGAGCGTATATCAATACGCCGATACATACGCCGAAGACTATGGCTTATTTGACGCCCTCCTGCCGTTTGAAGAAAACTACCTCTTCCGCAATTTCGTATTCAGTATTACGAACGTGGATGCCAACGGAAATCTCACCACCGGGGTATCTGCCGGGACAGGTTATCCAGATTATTACGACTTGTCAGACCCGACTTTTCTATATTATACGAACCTGATTCCATCTCAGACATTGCTCTCAACTAATAATACTCGCTGGCTGACTTACGACCAATCGAGCGGTTCGGATGACGTTAACAGTCTCGGCATCGTCAACACGACTGTTGGCGGAAATGGGGAAACCACTATCTCAATGCCGACGGGCTCCTACAACTGGTTTGGGCTTCGCTATCTTTCTATTGCCGTTGTTGGGACATCCGCGACAACAGGCAATCTTGTTAATAATACCGTTTCCGCTGGACATGCCTTGACTAGTTGGGACTTCTCCAATCCATATAACATCTATACCGAAACAGTCCAACCGCAGTTTACAATGACGGAATACGATTTTTGGAACACGGCTTCGCCATTGCCCGGTAACCCGAGCTTTTCACCTACTAACGGCAGTCAGTTATTAATTACTTCGGTAGCAAATGACGACTTTATCGTAGCTGGTTACGCAAAGCTAGCGGTGAATAATAGCGTCTTTGGTAATCGGTTTGCGTATCTAGGCCAGTACTTTTCCCAGGCATACCAAGTTGACGCTAACGGAAATGTCACTACAAATACCACGGGCGTTCTGTCTCCATACGGCAATTTCTTTTCTACGCAGGCGGGGCAAGCGGCGTTGGTGACAATGCCAGATGTTGATACTGGCGCACGCGGTACTTGCATGGTGTATTCTGTGTCGTTGCAACTCGACGCCAATCATGACGGGAAAATGGATTTGTCTTTCAACGGACCAGATACCACGTCGTCCGGTTCGCCATTTGTGTTTTGGGCGAATAATAACTTTGATCGGTGGAATTACGACACGTTATCATTGATGTATGAACAAGACGACTTGCAAATTGCATTCAGTCCAGCTTCCCCAAAGACCATCACGCCGGACTGCAATTATTCAAACGTTCTTGCCAACGGTTACGCCTACCGGGCCATCCCATGTACGCGTGATCTCGAAGACTTTGCCAGGCTTTGGGTTTGCGGCGTCACGACCAATTTGCTGGCAGCGTTGCCCGCGGGCAGCACGGTTACGTTAAGCTGGGGCGATGTTGGCAGTCCAAATTCCGCCAATCCGACCATTGACCTGTTCACAGCAGCGGACCCCAATGGTGGCATCGGCTACCAGACCAATGAGACCGTGGCGGCGCAGCAGACCAATTCCATTACATCTCCCTATATTGGGCGGCTCGGACCGGGGCAGAGCATTCAGCTTAATGCAAACCAATTTGCCAACAATTGGGCGGGCAATTACTTTATCTGGTGTGGCGTGAACAATGGCAGCGGGGGGCTGACGTTGACGATTGCCGATGGCAGCGGCAACACTTTAGCACAGGCCACCAGTTACATTCAAATTGTGGACATCAAGCAGTTATATGAACGGTGGACAGTGGGCGACAAGCCGAGCGTTGCGCCATTGACCAATGCCGTTTTGACGACGGAAGGTTTGGCGGCAGGCGAATCCCCTTTCAAATACCCGACAAACACGGTTGCCAACGTGCCTTATATTCTTCATGTGCATGGCTACAATATGCAACCATGGGAGAAAGACAGCTTTGCCGAGACCGCTTATAAACGGCTTTACTGGCAAGGATATCAGGGGCGGTTTGGCGCTTTCAACTGGCCTACGGCAGAACACGCCCTGCAATTCGGCTCAAGCGAAGGACAGGCGTGGAATTCGGCTCAAGGGTTGTTAAACAAGCTGAATGGTTTGAATGCAATCTATCCCGGCCAGGTATATCTGACGGCGCACAGCCTGGGAAATATTGCAGCCGGCGAAGCTTTGCGGTTAGCCGGGTCAACACATATTGCGAATACCTATGTAGCCATGCAAGGTGCGGTAACGGCCCACGCCTATGATCCCACTACCATTATTTACAATTTGGTCCATAACGAAGGAATCCCTGACTATTATGCCAATTATTGGACTAGCGGCGCTCCCTGCTATTTTAGCGCCAGCGCAGGGGCGGGAGCGTATGTTAACTTTTACAACACAAATGACTGGGCTCTTAACAACGCGTGGATATTATTTCAAAACGCAAAACCAGATCTTTATCCTAGTTATTCATATCAATCACCAAACCTATTCTACAAAAACTTTGGTTTTACGGAACTGTTTTTCCCGACGAACACCTATGAATTGTTTAACTGTCTTATCCAAACTCATAGTTATGCCATTGGTATGCAGCCGAATGTTGGAGGAACTTTCAAAACGGGAATAACGTATCATCAGCTTGAGTTGGACGTTCCACCTTATAATTTCGGGACTCAACACATCTATCACAGCGGCGAATTTCGTTCCGACAATCCGCAACGCTGGCAGTTTTGGGATGAAGTACTATTTCAAATGGGACTTAAAACCAGTTTATGAGGCCACGTTTCGTTATTTTTCTTTTGGTTGCAATTGTGATGATACTGGCTATTGGGTTTTGGCTCCGGCCAGTTCGACGCCCGGCCAACCCGGAGACAATTGCAACGGTTCAACCGGCGACTAATGTTTCGGCAACTCCGGCAAGCGCTGCCAGCGTTGCCAGCCAAAGTCCTCCCGGCGCATCCCTGCCGGTTCCTTCTCCAGCCAATCCGAAGCCCTCGGCGGCAAACAACATAGGAATCGCGGAGGAGACGATGAAATTTGTTGAAGTGAAAAATGTTCCCGTCCAGTTTTACGGACTGGTCATTGACCAAGACAGCAACGCGCTCGCAGGCGTGGATGTGAAACTTACCGTTCAACAATTGACCGCCCCCAACTCTGCGGCGATGGAACTTGGGGCAAATCAAGTTCCTTTTGATAGGACGACGGGGCCGGATGGACGTTTTGAAATCAGTGGATTAAATGGCGAATCGCTTGATTTGGAGTCCCTTCAAAAGAGCGGCTATGAAGTAGAACCACTAAAACGCGGCTTTGGTCCAGCCAGTGGCAGCTTTGACCAGCCAGTGGTTTTCAAAATGTGGAGTACGAATATTCACGAACACTTAATTGGTGGCGAAAAATCATTTAACATTGTGCCGGACGGCAGACTATATTTTATAGATTTAACCGATGACACAATTTCCGAATCCTTTGGGGGAGACTTAAAGGTCTGGATTAAATATACAAATCAAGCTGTACCCGGTCAGACCTACGATTGGTCAGCCGCAATTGAAGTGATCAACGGCGGACTTTTGGAAGAATCACTAGGTTCGGCGATGTATGAAGCGCCAACCGAGGGCTATGTTCCGTCATTTGAAATTCAGCAGCAAATTAAAGGCGGTCAACGCGGGGACATCGGGGAGCGTCAATTTTATCTTATTTTGAAAAACGGACAGGAATACGGTCGAATGTCTATCGGTCTTTACGCTCCATTCAATGACCAAACTCCTGGCTTGATTCGGCTTTCTTATGTAATCAATCCATCCGGCTCGCGCATTTTGCGTTAGCTGCTGATTGACATAATCGTGAAACTAATTTTTTTTATTCTAGCAACTATATGCACGTTGCCTTTCACCTTGGGGCTGGGTCTTTACGCGACGGCCTTGATGTATCATAGTGAAAAGCTAATAACTTATGTGGCCATGGCATGTATGTTTGGGTGGCCGGTATTAGCTCCTTTAGCTGTTATTGCGCTTATTTTTGTTGTGTTTTCTTGGATTCGGAGTCCTCACTATTGCAGATTGTTTTTATTCTTTTACACGCTATTTATTATCGGATTTGCTACGTTGGGTTACTTTATAGACTTCAAAACTTCATTGTGATAGATGACCTGTTTTGAGTCTAGTCGGTTCTAAGATCATTATAGGCCGTGAAGTTGAAAACGTTAGTTTACCAACCCCGCACAACCCATGTTATGTTTAATGTGCTGAGTTTCTATGCGCCCGCTTCCCCGGTTTCAATATTCCGCTGGCAATAAAATCGTTGTTACGGAGCGGTCCGCCTCAGTGATGATGTAAAATTTGACGCCGTAGGAATCTTGGTAGATGGAGACGAGCGTTCCGCCTTTTTCAACCCGCTCGTTATTCTGCCGTCGAGATTCCGGTTCCGCTTCGCCCCAATCGCCGCGTTGATACCGGCGCAAAGCGGCTTGGATGTCGCCGCGTTTGATCTTCGCTAATGCGCCCGAGGTTATGACGATTTCACCCAAAGGAAATTTGGGAATTGAAGGTTCCGGGACTGACCCAAGCCCGCTCATGCGCCTAGCCTGTTTCAAACAGAAAGCTTGCAGTCTGTCAACGCCGGTGTTTTCAACGTTGCCAATAGGCTGCCAATTGTTTTAGAACGGTTCCCATGGGCGGCCACGGGAGCAGTCGAACACACGAGGCAAATCTTGTCCTGGCTCCGAAGGATTATTTTCTTGGCCCGGTTTTCGCCGCCACCAAGCAGACCGGCCCGCGTGAAGTCACCATCGGCGAACGCCGTTATCAAATCGGCGGCAGCAATCCCATGCGGCGGAATGGTCAGAAGCCTGCCCTCGATGTCCGGCACGCCCGCGCCATTTTTGCGCTGTTGAGTTTCCGGGACCCGTTTGCGGACTCTCGTTTGATTCGGTTTTCGTTCAACGAATTTTGCCAGCGTTATGCGCGGACCAACGGAGGGCGCTACGCCCGCGCAATTTCGGAGATTGTCGCCGACCTGATTGAGTCCTACATCCGCGTGACCGATTTGAAAACCGGTGTCGGTCATCAATACCGGTTGATTGAGCGCCTGGACATTGAGAGCCGCCCACCGCGCCGCCGGGATTCCAAGCTCGCCCAATCCAACCAGTCCGAACTATGGTTCAACGGTTGCAGCCTTTCGCCGGAATTTTTCGGCCTGCTTGGACGAATCACCGAGCTTCAACATTTGCGGCTGGACGTTTTTACCTCCATTCGTTCGCCATTGGCGCAGGCGATCTACCTTTACATTCCCAGTCGCGCCCACCATCACGACGAGGGCAGCCCTTTTGAAATCACGGTTTCCAAGTTGCTTGAGCAAATTTCGTTTCCCGTCCCAATGCACAAATCCAAGCGCAAGGAGCTTTTGATGAAACACCAGGCCGAAGGCCGGGCCGTCATCCAGCAGCTTGACGGCCGTAAAACGCTCTCCGGTGTCTTCCGCGTCCGGCTGGTCGAGACGTGCGACCAGACCGATTGGAAAATTCAGGCATGGATTGAAAAGCCAGAGAGAAAGCAACCCCGGAAGCCGTCCAATTCGGTTTTGGTGGCCGCGTGGCTGGACAGCGGGCGGTCACGCGAAAGTTTGGACCAACGGCTTGCCAGCCTTAAACCATTGACCGGCTATGAAAGGGATTTGCTTGAAAAGGCCGGGGTCCGGCTGGCGGGCAGTGAAAGATTCTTTGAACTGGCAAAGGCAATGTTGTCGCCGCCGCGATTTGTCGGCTTGTTGGCCGAGGCGAAGGGCGACGAATTAGAGGGTCGGAAGGCCCGGAAGAACCCCACGGCAAGATTGATTTGGCGCGTCAAAGAGGCGGTTGCCCAACCGCAAAAAGCCAGTGTCGCAAACCCGCCGTTGTTTGGGCAACGGGAGCAAAAGCGGACGGCCTGACGTTTGGACAACAGGAGAAAACCCTCGTTCGGGGGTTTGGACAACGGGAGAAAACCCCCAATTTGTTTGGACAACGGGAGAACGGCAGTTTTGTAACTCCTTGACCAGCAAACAATATCCGGCACCGTTTTTCTTCTCCCCTTTAATGGTTCCCAACTAATGTATTTCCCATTGGGAAAGGCGATAAATATCGCCTCAGGCCAGCGGTGCGGCTTCTTTCCTCGCCGGTATTGTCGCAGCGGCCTTCACCATGTCCGCAAGTATTTTTTGAAAGTCCTTCATGCCAGCGAACGGCACGATTACGGAGCAATACTTTGAACCGCCGTTCTCGACAATGCGTAAAAACCTGCCGCGTGGATTTTCTTTCAAAACGAGCGTGAACGTTTTCCGTTCAATTATCAGTTCGCTTTGGTCGAGGGTGGTTTCGATAATTCGCGGCTTGGGGTCAATAAAATCCCGGTATTGGCGCGAATCGTAAGGCTGCCGACCATAGGGGGAAGGACGTTCGTTTGAAATCATAGGTAAATGTTCCGATCCCCGAAATGATAACAAATAACAGCCCGGTCGCCCATAAGGTATTGTGACAATTTCGCCACCCAATTTTAACCTCCCGGCACTTGATTATGCGGACGGTGGAACTATTATGTAATGGTCACAGTCGCCCAGGAGGCGGAAAGGCGGATTTTTGCGAAGAAGTTTTTATGGCCACACTTTCCAAAGCCAGGCCGGTGAATGACGCAGGCACGCCGCCCGCCATTCCGACGCTGGCAGAAGTCAACCAAGACGGGCTGTATCTTATCGCCTATTGTCCGTTTTGTGACAAATCGGAAAAAGCCAGGGTGGCCTACCCCGGCCAGCCCCGCGAGAGTGTTGCGTGTGTTGCCAAAATTCGCGCTCACGTTCAATCGCGGCATCGCCAGAAATCGCGCCCGGACTAAATTTCAATCATGGCATCAGGCGCAAACCCCGCGTCAGCATGTTGTGGGTAGCCCCGCTGGTTGCTGAAAATGCGCGTATTGCCGATTTTGTAATCCACGCTGCAATGGGTATGCCCATGCACCCACAGCGGCACGCCGCTTTCGGCAATTAAATCGTCCAAGGCCGAAGCGAAAGCCGCATCGGTGACGCTGCGGGCATGGTGCGGCGGAAGGGACTTCCCGCTTGGCGCATGATGCGTGACAATCACCGTCTTATGCCGGTTGCATTTGCCCAATTGCTCTTTGAGCCAGTGGAGCGATGTCTGGTGTAGTCTCGCGGCGTCTTCCGGTTGGAACCGGCCCGTCTCGGTTTTGATGAAGCGAAAGTCAGGAACGGACTGGCCCGCCGCGAGCATGGCGGCGGCAGAATCCAGCCAAAGCTTGAAGTCGGTCCACAGGCAACAGCCAAGAAAAGTGAAATCCCCGATTTGAACCGACTGGTTTTCCAGCAGATGAACATTGCCGTCTTGTGTCTCCGCTGCCACCGCCTTGAGCAGGCCCGCAACCGTGTGGCTGTAAAATTCATGGTTGCCCAGGACATAAATCACCGGCTTGCTTGGAAATTGTTGTTTGGCCCATTGGACGCCCGCACAGCCCCCGCGAATGTCACCGGCCAGAATCACCACGTCGGCCCGCGTCGGCCACGGCTGGCAATCGCCGTATTCCAAATGCAGGTCACTTAAAATTTGCAGGCGCATAAATTCCGGTGCAGCCAGCATATCATTCTCCGCTGATGGGTGCCAACGCCACCGGGAAACTTTTGTTCCATTTTTTAAGGCTTGCCATCCTGCGCCGTCCCGGTTGAGAACCAGTCCATGCAGAAGGAATATCGGGGACGGCGCACGGATGATGGTGCCATTGTAACCGTTGACGGCAGGCCGCTTCCCCCACGCCATGACCTTTTCAGCCACAGTCCCGACGGTTTTGAATGGGGGTATTGCGGCAGCGGCCCGGCGCAGTTGTCGTTGGCGATCCTCGCCGACCATTTCGGGAATGACCAACTGGCGCTGGCAAACTACCACGCCTTCAAGTTTGAAGTCGTCGCGGGTTTGCAGGACGCGGAATGGGTTTTGACCAGCGAGAATATTTCCGGGGCTTTGCAGAAGATCTTCAACCGCGACCTTGCCGGTCCGGCACCCACACTATGAAAAACAATCCCAACCCGCCCGCCCCCAACAAACCCGCGCATGAAATCCGCCTGAGCGGAGTTCGTGCCACCATTTGGAAAAATGACACCGACAAGGGACCGCGTTTCAACACCACGTTTGAACGCTACTACCGGGACGGTGAGGAATGGAAATCGTCCAATGCGTTTGGACGCGACGACCTCCTGACCATGGGATTCGTCGCCACCGAGGCGTTACGGTGGATTGCACAGCAGCCCACGATGTAGCGCATGGCCCTTGAAATAATCGGCTATTATTCATGTCTTTTCTCAAAACTCTGCGGGCACTAAACCCGACAGTCCTTTGCCATTAGTGTTTGAACAGGGCAATGATGCCTAGCGCGACACCCATGGCAGCGAGAACGACGCTCCATAAACCGAGGATGGTCGGAAGCCGGACAACAACTTGTGGGTGATCTAAACATGCGCGGACTTTTGCCCAATAGCCTTTGGCGAGCTTAACGTCAATCTCGGCGTCAGTCTGCGTCTCCAATCCCAGCCTTCGGCGATACCACTCGGCGGCTACCAACGCCACGGCAGGATCGTCAATTTGTATTCGCCACGGTTGGTTGTATTCGCGGAGAAAATTCCCGTCAATCGAGAGGGCCTCACAATGAACACTCTTCCCGGTGCCGCGGATAGAAAGTTTCACGACGCTTCGGTTGAGACGACCATGGCCACCAAGCCAGACCCAGCCTTGGCTTACATCTGCCGCTTGAGCGGCGTAGATTTTAAGTAGTGCCATAACGAGGCAGAACGCTCTTTGTTAAGCAAAGTTAATTCTGAACGGAATCCAATGTCTGTCCAGCACAATCTCAAACGCCATGACTCTGATTCCGACGATTCTGACTTTGGGCCTCACGCCGGCCCAAACCCGCGCCAAAGGACGTGTCCTTTGGAATCCACACTTTCAAATTTCCCCTTCGCGCAAGACAGCGGGCTTTTCACCCCTTCCCCTTTGAAAACCCGCAGACTTGCGCTCGCCCAGGGAATGCTCCCTTGTGAATTTCCCAAGCCGCCGCTCCACTCCGCTTTTTGTTCTGGCCGCTCCCCGGCCCTTTCCCCTACGCGGGCGTCCAGCCCAAACGCTCCGCTGCGCTCACGTCTTCGGAAATCCCCAAGCGAGCCGGAAACCCTTTAGCGCCGTCGTCATGCCTCATGCAGAAGCCATGAGCCACGCCAACCGCGACCGCTGGCGCGGGAATGGGGTCTTGAATGTTGTAGGTTGCGCTTTCGCGTCCCTTTCGACCCCCAAGCGCACGCTCCGCCGTCGCTCCGCGTAGCCGGTGGAACGTGCTCGTTCCATTTTTGGGGGCGGTTGCATTCAGGTCTTTTTTGCTTCCGGCTTCCGGTTCTGCTCCGCCGTCCTCACTGGCCCGACTTCAACCGGGGGCCGGGCGCGGTGCCCTCTGAAGACCACTCCCGCTGGCCGCCCGGTTTTCGCGGGCCTGTTTAGTGAAGGACGACAGACCAGACCGAGCAGCGCGAGCTGTAAAAAAAAAGACCATGAATACATCCCCAAAAAGCAAACACGAAAACGGTTCAGGACTCTTGAGCCATCCCGAGCAGTTGAGCGGAAACACCAAACACAGCAGCGTGTATGACCGCATCACCGAACGGGTCATTGAACTGTTAATGCAAGGCACCATTCCGTGGCACAAGCCATGGAACGTCCAACGCGGTTTTCCCCGCAACGTGGTCAGCAAAAAAGCCTATCGCGGAATCAATGTCTTTTTGCTCCATGCGATGAACTACGAAAGTCCCTTTTGGCTGACCTTTCATCAGGCGCAGCAGCTTGGCGCAAATGTCCGCAAGGGCGAGAAGGCTTGCCCGGTGGTTTTCTGGAAACATCACGAAACCGAGGACAAGCACACCGGGGAGAAAATCAAGATTCCGCTGCTCCGGTTTTATTATGTGTTCAACGTGGCGCAGTGCGAGGGAATCAACGAACTCCCCGACCCTGCCACGGTGACAGCCCCGGCCAAGCCCGCCGAGATCGTCGCCAACATGCCGCAGCGGCCCGGCATCAAGCACGGCATGGCCCAAGCCTACTATTCCCCGCTTGAGGATGTTGTCGGAATGCCCAACCGCGAACGGTTCACCAGCGAGGCGGATTATTTTTCGGCCCTTTACCATGAATTGACCCACTCGACCGGCGCGGCCTCGCGTTTGAACCGGACCACGATAACCGAAGCTAATTCCTTTGGCTCGGAAGACTACAGCAAGGAGGAATTGATTGCCGAAATGGGCGCGGCCTTACTTTGCGGACAGGCGGGCATTGTTGAACGCACCTTGAACAATTCCGCCGCCTATTTGCAGAACTGGCTGAAAGCGTTGCAGAACGACAAAACCCTGATTGTGCAGGCGGCGGCACAGGCGCAGAAAGCGGCGGATTTCATTCTTGGCACCAAGTTTGAAGAGCCAGCCGCCGAGCCAAAGGAGGCAGTCACCGCTTGAAACTTTCCACCCCGGAGGATTTTTATGAAACACTCAAAACACAATATCACCGACCCGAAGCAGGCCGAACTTGTCGGCTTAATCTGGCAACCGCTGGCATATCCGTTCCGGCTCCGTGCCGGAGATGTCATCCGGTGCGAAAACCGGCTTTGCCGTGTCTTGCGCGTAAATGAGTGCGCAGCGGTGGTCCTGATGAACCGGCCCGTCCGGGACTTCAAGACCCGCTTTGACAAGCCCGTCCGTTTTCAGCCGCCGCCCGCGACTTTCCGCATTTCGTCCAACGCAGATTGCGAAGTGCTCAACCGCTGAAATCAAAACCGCCCTCCCCCACCGGTAAAGCCCGCGAACCCACCGGAACGCGGGCTTGCTTTTCCGGCTGGACCTCACGCCGGCCCAGGCCCGCGCCAAAGGGCGATGCCCTCTGGACTTCAAGGGATTTCCCCGGTCTATGGCAGGGAGCGAACGCGCCAGAAATTATTGCCGCTTGTGCTGATCGTGTTGGTCAATATCAGCGCCCCAAAGCTGTCGGCGGAATTCGTCACCACTGGAATCCAATTGGCCGGGGCCAGGCTGTAGGAATGTTCCAGCGCGTAATTTCCCCCGGCATTGCCAACAAAGGACAAACGGATTTCGCCGCCGCTCAAAAGCTGCCCGACGAGCGCGTTGTAGGCCAGTGGCTCCAAAGTCGTAAAAGTGTTGGTAACGCCACTGCTGTATTGACCGTTAAGCTGGCCGGCAATCACCACCTGATAAGTGGTGGCCGGCTCAAGGCAGGTCACGCCGGGCACCGAGCCGTTGCCGATGCCAAAGGTGATGGGATTGCTGGGGTTGGTGGTGGAGATTATGCTCGTCCCGGTGCACAGGGAGGGAATTTGAACGCCGTTGGTATATACCCAAATGCCGGCAGAGCCACCGGAGAGAATCCCGGTGCAGGTGACGATTGCGTTGGTGATTCCGGGAACAATCCGTGTAATGACGGGCGCGGCGGGACAGGTCGTGAACGTGTTGGTTGTGCTCGCAGTGGTGATGCCAGCCGACCACCCCCAAACCACCGCCTGGTAAGTGGTGTTGGGTTGCAATGGCGTGTCCCAAAACCCAATGCCAAAATAAATCGGATTGACATACGGAATATCCAACCCGGTCCCACCCGCCAAGCCTTGGACATTCGTTCCATTTTGCATTATTTGGTAGCCGACGGATTCGGCGAGAACCACGGTACAGCTTCCCACCGCGTTGCTGGCCGTGGGGACGATCACGATATTGGCGGGCACAATCGGCATTGGCAAAGTCGTGACATTGGTGGTGACGAAAGCTCCGTTGACATGGCTGATGAGATCGCTTTCGTAAAATACAAAGTTATAGGTTGTGTTTGGCTGCAACGAAGTGATTTCCCAGCGAGTCGGCCCGACGTTTGGCCCCGCTCCCGTGCCCACATAATTGGTCACGCCATTCGCGCTCCAAGAACAGCCTATCGAATAATTTGTCGTAATGCCCTGCGGAACCGCGAATACGATGCTTGTCACGTTGGTCTGAGCCACATACAAACCGGTAAGCGTCGGTTCCGGCAAGGTTGTAAAACCGTTTGTGACATAGCTGCTAAACATTCCTTCGAATTGCCCGCGAATGGCCACCTGATAAACGGTTCCGGGTTCCAAACAACCCACGCCGGGAACCGAGCCGTTCCCGATGCCAAAGGTCCAAGGGGTGCTGGCATCCGTGTTTGGGTTTGCCCCCGTTCCACTGGCCAAGGATGGGATGGAAATCCCGTTGGAAAATATCAGCCAGGTGGCCGAACCGCCGGGCAGAATTCCGGTGCAAGTGACCAGCGCATTGGTTAAAGCGGGGATGATTTGACTGATGACAGGGGTCTGCACCAAAATGGCGATGATGTCAGCGTTTGGGTTGGTGGTAGTGGTGGTTTTGGTGTCGGAAAAGAATAAAACCACCTGCGGATTGTTCCACGTCAATGAATAAGAGATTCCGGACATTGTCCCCCCGTTGACGGGCTGCGGGGCGGCATAAAAGTTGCCGATATTCTTCTGGCCGTCAGACGCAGCGACCTCGTTATTGGCAATTTGGGAATTTGTCCGGCTGGCGGTGTGGGTAATCGTTTGCACCGATTGTGGGACAGTAACTTGAACATCACTGCTCTCGCCTGGCCCGCCTGATATCCACGCGTATAAAGTGTAGGTTTGTCCGGCTAGCACAGAAAAAGAGCCTGAGTCGTTTTTATACGGCGGTTTGTTCCCATTCCCAACGCTGTCGGAAAATATCGTCATATTACCGTAGGAAATGCTGCCGCCACATGTTCCCGGCCAGGTACCAGCATTGATGCTCACGGAATACGTCGCTTGCCCGCTGGCACCAGCCGTTATGTATTCAGTATCCGTTGGATTAAATGGATCTGAGGTGCTTGCATCTTTGGTGGAATACGTGACGCTTTGGGTGAACCACGTCTCCGTTCCGGTTCCGGTCACGGTCCATGTGAAATTTTGCGATTGGCCGTCAGCGTTCATGCCTCCGGCGACAAGCAGCGCCGCCAATGGCAGCGAGTTTAAAATTGAGTTCACACAAGTTTTCATAATTGTTCAACTTCCGGCGACAAATTCCACCAATATGCTTGGGGACCTTCACCGGGCAGTTTAGCGCGGGTAGCCGAACCGACAAGCAAAATATAACGCACGCGTTAGTGTTATAAGCTGGTTGAATTGTCTCCACATGGCTCTCGGGGCTGGTTACATTGCGTCGTATTGATCCGCTGACCACAGCAGAGGTCGCGCGGATGCTTGGCGTTTCCCAATCGCGAATCCGTCAATTCGTATTGGCTGGACGGCTAAAGGCAAAAAAGCTTGGCCGTGACTTGGTCATTGAGAGAAAAGAAGCCGAGCGGTTTCAGCGCGAAGGCAGGCTGCCCCAGGGGCGGCCAGCAAGTTTGAAACTTAAAATATCACGCAAGCGTTAGCTTTATATTGCGGCTTCTGGCCCGCTTTCGCGAAAGATTGTGGCGTTTCACCCCGGCTACACGTTGCAAATCCACAGACTCGATGTTGCACCAAGCGGCCATCATCCGCGAACTGGCGAGGAAGGAGCTTCCCAAGACGCAACCCGAAATGCTGGCCGAGCTTGGAAAGTTGCCCGAAAATCCGCACGCTGAAAATGGCCCGCCGGTAGGGGCGCAAATCACCCTGCCCGGAATGTGACCGCCACGCAGATCATTTTGGCGGGCGGGCGAATAGCCCCGGAGCCCGCCAAATCACATCGGCCCCCCGGCTCCTTGAGCTTGGGGGCTTTTGTTGCCGCCACCGGCTGGGCCTCCCGCCGGCCCAGACCCGCGCCAAAGATCGTGGACCTTTGGAATCCCTCACGGCGGCGCTTCCCCCGGCCCACAGTTAAACCAAGCGTCGTTGGCAATTTTAAGTTCTTCCGGCGTTCTGATACCGCGTTTGTCAATTTCCCGCCTTAGCCCATCCATCTCCTCCCGCGACATGTCAAACTCGATTTTGCCAACCACTCGATAGCGCGGAATACCGGGCGGCGGCCCCTTGGCATCGAGTGATTCACTCATAAATCAGTTTTGGGTTTCACGGGGTCGCTTGCCCCGGCCCACAGTCAAACCAGGCATCGTTGGCAATTTTAAGTTGTTCCGGCGTCCTTCGGTGTTTTTCCAATTCGCGTTCCATTTCTTCCCGTTCCGCTTTGGTCATGGAGATTTGAAGCGGCGGAAACGGCGACTTGTCAACGCGAAGACGGGACGGCGGCGCGGAAGGAGGCTGCTTGGAATCCCTTGCTGTCAGCAGCGGTTTGAATGATCGTTGCTCGCCCATGTCAACAAATCTGCCACACGGGATGAATTCACGCAAACTTCCCCTCCCTCTTGTCAAAAGCACCATCGGTCCCCTGCCTATACGCAGGCGCTTTTGTGCCATCGGCTGGGCCTCACGCCAGCCCAGGCCCGCGCCAAAGGTCGCAGACCTTTGGAATCCGCCTCATGTTCGATCTTTAGCGCGGCATCACCCGCCGGATGGCGTTTGATTCTGATGGCCGCGTCCGCCGCGCGGAAATAGTGTCTGCGATGGGCGGACCACCGGACGGCGTTCGCCTTTTTGTCCTTTTGTTTTTTGGCCTGATTTTCTCTGTCTCCGGTTTTTTGTCGCCCTCACTGGCTCGCTTTCATTCGGGGGCCGACGCCACCCCTAAAGGGAATCCCGGCTGGCCGCCGCTCATTCGCTCGCCCTTCCGTGAAGGGCGACAAACCAAACCGAGCGACAGCAAGTCGCAAATCAATACCATGAAAACAGACAAAAACAGTCAAACAACCACCACGTCAGGGACTCTGCCCCAACCCGAGCAGACAGTTCCGGACAGCAACCAAGGCACGGCTACCACACCCCAGCCAGAAGCGAACGGCGCAATGAACCACCTGCAAAACCTGCCGCCAGACGATGAGGCGGACTTTGGCCCGCTCCACACCTACGTGCTCGTACCGCGAGGCATGTTTTGTTTTTTTGTGCTGCTTTCCATGTTGGAAGGCACGGTGCTATTCTGGATTTTTCGTCAAATGTGGCACGCCGTGCCACCCGGCGCACGGTAACCAGACAAGGAATTGAAAAGCTGACCTACATTAATAACCATCAAACCATCAATAAACATGAATACAAACACTATAGACACCATCCGCGACCGCCTCTTTTTGGGGACAGTACCCCCACCCGAGCCGGCCATCACCCCGCGCAGCCGCATCCTTCAGGGCGATTGCACCCAACAGTTAAGCAAACTTCGCACCGAATCCGTGGACTTTGTTTTGACTGACCCGCCGTATTTGGTGAACTACAAAGACCGCACCGGCAGGACCGTCCAGAACGATGACAATTCGCGTTGGCTGTTTCCGGCTTTCGCCGAGCTATACCGCGTACTAAAGCCCAATTCATATTGCGTTAGTTTCTACGGTTGGAGCAAGGCCGAACGGTTTTTGTCCGCCTGGAAAGGGTGCGGCTTCCAACCCATCGGGCATTTCGTATGGGTTAAACACTACGCCTCATGCGTCCGTCATACGCAGATGAAACATGAGCAGGCTTACTTGCTCGCCAAAGGGCATCCCCTCCCCCCAATAAATCCGCCCACTGATGTTTTGTCGTGGCAATATACGGGGAACCGGTTGCACCCGACGCAAAAACCGGTGGCGTCACTCACGCCGCTGGTTGAGGCATACTCGCCCCGCAATGGCATTGTCCTGGACCCGTTTGCCGGTTCAGGCAGCACCGGGATTGCTGCCTTGCAATGTGGGCGCCGTTGCATCCTGATTGAAAAGGAAGCAGCCCATTATAAAACCATCCGGGCACGGCTTGAAAAATTGCCCTACCATTTGACAACGTCGGTTCTGCGCACAGTTCCCGCTTGTCGGAAAACTTTGCTTTCGCACATGGCGGCCCTGGTCAGAAATTAGAAACCAGCAGAAACCCGCCCGCCACGGCGGGTTTCGCTTCATCCTCGCCCCCTATTTTTCCCGTTCGATGGCCACACCATCCGAACGCCCTGAATTCGGCCCCCCGCTCGCGCATGGGACGTCCCTCGCGCTTCGCGCCCGCCGCTTCGCTCCCCGGCGCGGAAAGAACAAGGATTGACCCCCAGGCGCTTATCGGCCTAGGCTCGCGATCAGGAGGTAAATTCCATGGGAAAAACATTGACGACTTCCGCCCGGCAGCTTGGGCAACACTCGCAAACATCTCGGGTGATCTTCCAACAGCAGATCATCATTCCACGCGACCCGGAACCGGAGCCAATTCCCCTACCGGCAGACACTTCGGGTTGGCCGGGGCTGATTCTGGTTGGTGGTTCAGTGGTGGCCTTGTGGTGCGTCTGGCAGTTTGTCCCGGAGCAATTTGGAACGCTTTGCCAAAATCTTATC
>CAZHIM010000025.1:0-60311 GCA_964532525.1 uncultured Bifidobacteriaceae bacterium | reverse complement strand
CGGACACCGGCGCGAGTCCCAACGGGACGCCATGACAATAGCCCGGCGCTTCAGCGCCGGGTGGAATTCGGCATTGCCAAAGTCCCGCAGGGACGGCTGACTCTGTTCTGTAGCGGATCATCCACTGGGATTCAAAACAAAGTCTGACGCGAATTTCGGATCAGCACGGATGGAAAACCGGACCTATTGAAGCTCGCGCAATACGGTGGCGGCCCGCGGGCTTCAGCCCGCTTCAATGCCCAAAAGCACGAGGCCCGTGAAATGCCCAGCCCCCCTGAGGTTGCACGCTGAAGCGGCGTGAACGCCGCGCGCCGGTCCCGCTCAACGCGTGTCACCCTATCGCGCGGTCCTCAATAATCGGCGGCAATTGGCGCAATTCGCGTTGCGAAGCGTGCAGAGTAAGGGGAACGAATTGTGACCGCACTGGGGACACAATTAACGCGAGAGTTCGGCCGGGGATTTGCACCCCGAAATCTGTTTCACATGATCCGGTTCGCGAAAGCGTTCGCCAATAAAAACACTGTCTCCGCACTGCGGAGAGAATTGACGCGGACGAATTTCAAACAATTCATCCACCTTGACGATCCCTTGACTTTTTCGGCCACAATCCGATCAACCGTATCTATCGCCGTCTCCAACCACTCCCCACGTTCCCCTAAATTTCTAAAGCCGGAATAGACACCAAACTAAGGCCTGACCCCGGCACCATAGCAAAGCGATCGCTCTGTCGAATTGCCTAAATTCGTAAATGTGGATTTTGGGCCTTTTAGTGCCAATACTGTGAATCTTAGGGCAAGGCTTTGTTTTGGCCTCCCATTCTCTCCATGCCTCCTCAATCGAAGTCATCATGTTGAATCCTCAAAACTTCACTGATTTTGTCCAAGGCTCTGTCCGGCTAACCCATCCCTCTGGCGGCAGTTTCATGTGTTTGTTAATTATTGAATCCAGCACACTCATTGGCTGATTTACATATTTCTGATTCTGTACGTTGCGGCAGACCTGGTTTGCTCTATAGGCAAACATATCCGCCGCTTGGATCGGTATGGCATCAGTTTTGGTTTGAAACCTCAAACCTAATATATTTTTACCCATTTTTTTATTAACATGTATTGCCATCTTTATTGCATCCATCCAATCCGCATTACTTGTGTCATCAAACACGAATGTAACACCCTCATCCAAGCTACCCCACCGCTTGATCACCTGCCTCAATACTGTGACGGAAAAACTAAAAATTAAATGGGTATAAGGCTTGTCTTTAAAAAATAAAACTGATGGATCAGTTTCTCTGACAATTTCTTTTTTATAGATCTTTGTGTCAAAAATTGAACTGACAATTTCTAAGTCTGGATTGTCGAGCAATCTTGCACAGTCATCAAAGAAAGCATTTAGTTTGGCTAACTCCATCTCTCGATAGGGATTTGTGCTGTAAGAAGATTCCACTTTCCTTTTTGGATTACGTTTGATTGCGGCAGCGGTATTGAATTCTGAGAAATGAAAGAACGGAACTTCGTACTTGCTTAAAACTGATTGCCAATCAGTGATGAAGCGTCGCCATACTTCATCCTTAGCTATCCAGCCGGCCAAGACACCAAACGATGATCCTTCCCGATTTCCATTGGCGTCGTGCGTGCCGGATTCGTCTGCATATACCGTGAATGCCATACTTTGATTCCAGTCAATTACGCTACATCGTTGAACTCTGATATGTCCCACACGAAAAAATGCCCGGAAACGGGGTCAACCCATAGCGCGGTTCGTTTTTGAGCTGATAATAAACCATGTTATGGGTTGACCCCTTCAGGGACGTTTATTTTTATAATGTGTGTCAATTGCCCACTTTGCCAGCTTTAGAATTTCATCAGGCTGGCCGTATAGTTTTAAAACAGCTTGCCCTTGTTCCATGGCAATCTTCATCTTTATGCCTTTGAATTTCGCATTATTCAGTATGTTCATGTACTGGCGTTTTGTATTCGCGAATGCAATTCGTTGAGCGGTATTTGGTTTTTTGGTTTTAGTCATAACTATCTAATAAAAGGCCAAAAAGGAGCCAAGCCATAGCTCGGTTCGTTTTTAAGCTGATAGTGAACCATGCTATGTGTTGACCCCTTTAATGAACATTTTACCCACAATAAACGTCGAGGAACCTGTCTTTTCAATTAAGGAAATGACATCTTGACGCCTGTCCTAATGACTTTTCGCCACAAGACTCTCGGCTCGAAATATAGCTTCTTCTGGGTTCCTGAGGGCGGACACAATGTTCTCCGCAACCTTGTCCAAAAGTTTAGCACCCCAAAATGGGTCCGTTACGTCGTAATAAATTACCCGTATATGGTGAAGGTCAAATGGAACATCCTTGTCGTTCGATGAAACCAAAACGACTGGTTTGCGGAGTGCGTGGGCCATGCCCAATTCGTAGAACACATTCGGATTTCGAGTTGTCAGTTCGGCGACAAGCACCTTCGCGGAATTGATCCCAGACCAAACTTGGTCCATTATTTTTCCTGTGCCGAAAATTTCGTTATCAGCTCGCACAGGCTTTAAACCCGCTTTCTCAATGGCGGGTTCGTATATCTTCTTATAGTACCCGCCAATTGGTTCGGCAAATGGCATCATTACGAAGCAAATTTCGTCAGATTCAACTTTTACTCTTTGGTCGAGCTTTTTGATATTTGGGGCGGACTCACCCAAAACCGGCGTGTCATTTGAAACGTCTATTACTCGCTGTTTGCCATCTTCACGCTCCACGAGCAATTCGGCCTTTCTGAGATTCTCAAAAAAGACCTCTTTGAATTCCGCAATTTTGTCTTTCGGAATGCCAAATGTATCAATAAGCGCATTTTCAAAAAACTGCGGGTCCGGTAGATTCTCTCCTCGGTAGTGGCTATAGACTTTTGAAAAATCCTCCGGCTTCAACGCTGCTTCTCGGAGTCCTTCAATTACCTGCTCCGGCTTTTGAGGTCGGAGAATTTTTTTGCAGTTTCCGTTAGTGCAACTTGTCCTGCGTCTGGTCTTTCGAGGAGCCCATATTTTATTGCGTTGCCCAATTCGTATGAATAGGGACCGTCGTTGTATTTAACCCCGACAAAACCGGCCGACTCTCGGTCTGAACACGCCTTACCTGCGTTCTGGTCCAAAATGGCCTTCGGGATTCTTAATGCTTTTTCAATTGAGTGCTTCGGGAATCTCGTGTGCCTTGCGGATTCCCTGGTTTTACTACTCGACTCAATTTGTATTGTTTTTTTTGGCATGGTTTATTGGTCCCTTCGTGCGGCATTAGCTGCATCAATGCAATGTCTGGTTCGTGGTATGCAGTATTAAAGGAACTGGACAAAAATGCAAAGGCCAAAAACATTGAGATTTCTCATTAGGGGGAATTTACTGCCAATGTGTTCTGGTCCACCATCCCCAACAGCCTTTTAAAAACCTCCGTGGATTGAATCTCCCCCGCGCCTCCAACGCCTGCCCGGTCCGTGATCAGCACCGGCCAGTCCGTTTTCGCCGAGGGCCGCCGGCCGTGCGAGCCTTTCACCAGCGTGGCGTCCAGCGGGATTACATCCATCAGCATGCGCAGGCCGAGCCGCTTTTGAAGCAGCCGCCAGGCGATCCTTAGCTTGGGCAGCCGGAGCCGCTGGTCCAGGAAAAGTTCCACCGGGTCGTAGCCCGGTTTGCGGTGAATATCCACCGTGCGCGCAAAATCCGGCGCCCGCGCGTCGTCCAGCCAGTAATAATACGTGAACCACGCCCCGTCCGCCGCCACCGCCACCAAGTCGCCCGCCCGCGGATGCGCCAATCCCGCCGCCGCCACGTCCGCGCCGCCCAAAACCCGCTCCACGCCCGGCGTCTCCGCCAGCGCGGCGCGCACGGCCGCCTCCAGCGTGCGGTCGTTCACATACACGTGCGCCACCTGGTGGTCCGCCACGGCAAACACCCGGCTCGCCCCCGCGTCCAGCGCTTCCCGCCCCAGCTCGTCCTTCACCGTGAGCCAGCCCCGCTCGCGAAACACCCGGTTCAAATGCACCGGCCGCTCCGCGTTCGTGATGCCGTACTCGCTCACCAGCGCCACCCGCACCCCGCGCGTTTCAAAAAATTGGAGCAGCCCGCCGACGATATCGTCAACCGCCCGCAGATCGGGAATAATGGCCGGGTTGAGAGAGCGCGCGTCACCGTCCGTCCCCGCCTGCGCCGCCGCGAACGGGCCGTGCCGCTGCAAGTTGTAATCCAAGTGCGGCAGATAGACCAGGTTCAGCGTCGGCGAATATTTCTGTTCCATCCACTTCGCCGCCTCGCCGATCCAACGCGTCGCGCAATCCGCCGCCCCCTGCGGCGTGCGCCGGCCCGCCGCCGGCCCCCAAAAGCCAAGGAACGGAAACTCCCCGAGGTCCCGCTTTAGCTCCGGGCGCAGCCCGTACGGCCAGGTGTAAATATCGAAAATCTTGCCGCCATCCGCGCGGTAGATCGGGCGCGGCGTCACCGAATAATCCACGCTGGAATACATGTTGAACCACCAGAAGAGATTCGCCACGGTCGGCCGCCGCTTGCCGGCCCCCGCCCGCTCGCGCAGCGCGTCCCAGATTTTCGGCGCCGCCACCAGGTGGTTCGACTGCTTCCAAAATTGCACTTCCGCCAGCTCACGGTCATACCAGCCGTTGCCCACAATGCCGTGCTGCGACGGCTCGCGCCCCGTGAGATAGTTGGCCTGCGCCGTGCACGTCACCGCCGGGAAGGCCGGCGCAATGTGCGCCAGCGCGCCGCGCCGCCGGAATTCCGTCAGTTGCGGCGTGTGCTCCCCCAGCAGGGCCTCCGTGAGCCCCACCACGTTGATGACCGCCAGCCGGTTCATTTCAGCTTGCCTGCCCGCACCCGCAGTTCCTCCACCCCCGCCCCGATCGTTCGCACGTCCATTGTGTGCGCCTCCACGCTGCGCCCGATCTCCGAAAGCAGCGTCACGGAAAGCTCGCCCCCCAGGTGCTCGCGAAATTCCTCCAGGCCGCCCAGGATCGCCGGCAGCCCCGCGCTGTCCTGATTCATCAGCTCGCCGGCAAACAGCTCGAACCCCAGCTTCTCCAGCAGGTTCAAGATCCGTTCCGCCGACAGCGCGGGCAGCAGGCCCGTGTTCCGCGAATACAGCACGTCCAGCCCAATCCCGATGGCCACCGCCTCCCCGTGCGAAATCCGGAAATGCGAAAGCTGCTCCAGCCGGTGCGCCGCCCAATGTCCGAAATCCAGCGGCCGCGCCGACCCCGTCTCAAACGGGTCGCCCCCCGTGGCGATGTGGTCCAGGTGCAGCTCCGCGCACCGCCGGATGAGCGGCTTCATCACCCCCGGCGCAAACACCGCCAGCTCCTCCGCGTCCCGCTCGATGTCCTCAAAAAACGCCGCGTCCCGGATGCACGCCACCTTCACCGCCTCCACGTACCCGCTCCGCTTGTCCCGCGGCGGCAGCGTGGCCAGCAGTTGAAAATCGTTGATCACCGCGTACGGCGGCGCGAACGTGCCGATGAAATTCTTTTGCCCGAACGCGTTCATCCCGTTCTTCACCCCCACCCCGGAATCCGCCTGGCTCAGTGTCGTCGTGGGAATCCGCACATGCCGGATGCCGCGATGCGCCGTGGCCGCGGCAAACCCCGCCACGTCCAGCAGCGCCCCGCCGCCCACGGCGATCAGGTACGAGTGCCGGTCCACGTGATACCGCTGCAACTGGGAATAAAACTCGCCCACCAGCGCCGCGGAATTCTTTGCGCGCTCGCCCCCGCAGACAAACAGCGGCGGCCGCACCAGGCAAAGCCGGGACGCATGGGCCGCAAAATAGTTTTCGATCCGCTGCTGCAGATCCGGCAGGGCCTGCGCCAGCGAATCCTCCAGGATCACCAGCGCCTTCCGCGGCGCCGTATCCGTCAGCGCCTCGTCCAGCACCGGGTTGTCCGCCGCAAACACGTCTTCGGTGAAGAACACGCGCAACTGCCAGCCGGCTTGGATGAAGCGTTGGATTACCGCCATGATTTTTGGCTGGAGGCCGGGCCGGCCCGCCAACCCGCCCGGATTCTGTTCGCAAACCCGCCGTTAAGAAAGCCCGAAAATGCGCTTTCTCCTCGACTATCCGCCCGGAAACAAAATCATGGCCCCGTGCGAATTTGCGTCATCTTCAACCCCGCCGCCCGCGGCAACAAGGCGCGGCGCTTCCGCCGGCACCTCGATGAAATGGCCCAGCAGTCCGTCTTCAAGGCCACCACCGCCCCCGGCGACGCCCGCCGCTTCGCCGCCGCCGCCACCGCCGAGGGCTTCGACATGATCGTCGCCGCCGGCGGCGATGGCACCGTCAACGAGGTGCTCAACGGCATCGGCGATGTCCCGGGCGGCTTCGATCGCGTCCGCCTGGGCGTGCTCCCCCTCGGCACCGTCAACGTCTTCGCCCTCGAACTCAACATCCCCGCCCGCCTCGAAGCCGCCTGGGCCGTGCTCCGCCGCGCACGCGAAACCCGCATTGACCTCGGCCGCGTGGATTTCACCGAAGAGGCCAAACCGGCGCGGCGCTACTTCGTGCAACTGGGCGGCGCCGGCCTGGACGCCCGGGCCGTGGAACTCGTCAGTTGGAAACTCAAAACCAATGCCGGCCCCCTCGCCTACGTCGTCGCCGGCTTCCAAGCCCTCGCCGAGCGACAGCCCCGCCTCTCCCTCGCTGTGGACGGCCAAAAATTCGACGGCCAACTGGTCCTCTTCGGCAACGGCAAATTTTACGGCGGCCGCTTCAAATTCTTCCCGGACGCCTCCCTGACGGACGGCCGCCTCGACGCCTGCGTCTTCCCCCGCGTCTCGCTGCCGGCCATCCTGCGTCTCCTGCCCGGACTCCTCCTGCGCCGCCGGATGTCCCCAACCCTCGTCCGGCACGTAAGCGCCCAAAAGCTTGAAGTCGCCAGCGAAACACCCACCGCCTTCGAGCTGGACGGCGAATGGGCCGGCTCCCTCCCCGCCACCTTCTCCGTTGCACAGAAGAAACTCCGCGTCATTATCCCCTGAACCGCAACGGAACAACCGGAGCAGTAAGCGTTGAATCTGTCCGTCCCCATCTTCATTCCCCCAATCTGCCCATCATCTACGACCACACGAATCAGCCAACATACTGGGTATTATATATAATATCTAAAGCATGAATTATGAACCGAACCCGCTTCCAAATCGCCAAGCCGGACATCCTCCGATTTTTCGATGAGCATTCCACCAAGATTCATCGCCAGAAGGATAACGCCGGTCATTTGACGCAACAGCGGAATTTCTGGAGGCTTTCGCAGGATACGTCCGCCAGATAGTTCATCAAGCAGTTGATTGAGACCGGGCGGTTGACCGAGTTCGATTTTCCCTTCCCCTCCCCCTACAAGCAGGAGGTGCGTTATGCCTGGGGAAAGGTCTCGCTTTACGAGGTCATGCAGACCCTCAAGTCCGAGTGCTATTTTTCGTATTACACGGCGGTTAAATTTCATGGACTGACAGAGCAACTGCCCAAGACAACCTGCCTGACGGTGGAGCAAGTCAATTCCAGCATCTCTTCTGGCGAGATGACCCAAGCATCCATTGACCGGGCATTCAAGGGGAAACCACGCACGTCAACCAATGTCGCCGAGTCGAAAGATTTTCGCATCTGTATTGTGCAGGGGAGGAACACGGACAAACTTGGGGTCGTTGAGCAAGCAGTAGTCCCAGATGCGGGACCGCTCCGCCTCACAAATTTGGAGCGCACGCTGATTGACATTACTGTCCGCCCAATTTATGCCGGGGGGGTCTTTGAGGTCGCCAAAGCTTTCGAGTTGGCAAAAGAGAAACTCTCCGTGAATGCGCTCACGGCGATGCTTAAAAAACTCAAATACACCTACCCTTATCATCAGGCCGTTGGGTTTTACCTCGAGCGCGCCGGCTACAAATCGAGTCTGACGGATTTGCTGCGGAATATCCCGATGAAATTTGACTTCTATCTGACGCACCAAAAGGGCGAGACGGATTACGTCAAGGCTTGGCGTTTATTCGTTCCCAAGGGCTTTTAACAGCTCGTCGGCCAGGCGGAGCACAAAATTAAAATAAAAGTCGAACTCCCGTAAGACCACGCCGGGTTTGACGGTGTCCATCACCGATTCAAAGTCCGGCCGGTGGAAATCATGAAAGTCTTTGATCTTTCCGATTAACGAAAGGGGCACTCGTTTGGCCGCAAAAACCAGCCGGACGAGTTCCAGGTTTTCATGGTTGGCCATCGGAGAAAATAGCAATCACCACCTGACGTTTGATTCGCTCCGACCGTTCGTTTTCGGATAAGGCAACGGATGATTTTTTCTTTTGCGCCATGCGGTGTTCGTCTTGAGAGGCGCAAGTTTTCCGGACCCCGGCAAAAACAGTCAATCCCAATCGGACAGTTCAGGCGGATTGGGAACAAGAGATTTCCAAGACATGAGCGCTTGGTTTTTCCTGCGCAGTTCTCTGCGCCCCAAAAGCCGCATCCTCTTGCCTTCAAGGCCCATCGGCAAAAAGCCCTCGTGAGCAAACCCAATCCATCGGGCATTATAAATAAATAATATTAAAATTCGATTCCAGACTGTACAAATGGCATTCTTTATTCTATATTCCTCCCAGCCGATGACCCAATCGACCTCGGATGACAGGGAGTAGCACCATTTTAAACCCCGCGCCGCGCTCCAGCCAGGCCGCGGTGGAAGGCCATTTTTACCCTAAAAAACCTAGAATCCACGCTACGGTATCGTTACTGACTCTAAAAACCGACTTGATTCCAACGATTTTCGCCCCAAAAAAAACCAAACTTCCCAATCCTTTGCCACCCAACCTAATCAAACCTAATCAAACCAAATTTTTTTCTCCAATTCGGGCGGCTGGAATCCGGTGTTTCGCCCCAGTTCCACCAAAAGGAGACAGGATGAACAGGATTTACAGGATTAAAAAAAGCAGGCGTGAGTCATCCTGCTCATCCTGTTTATCCTGTAATCCTGTCTCAATTGGTCTCTGGTTCTTTGCGGTTTGGTGTCATTGCGTGAGAACTTCGCGACGCCCCAGCGCCATTCCGCATTCCGCATTCACCCGGCTTGCCGCCCCTCCCCAATCCCGCTAGCCTCCCATCCCTGTTATTAAATGAGCGAAATCCTTGTCATTGGCCATAAGAACCCCGATACCGACGCCATCTGCTCCGCCATCGGCTACGCGGAATTCAAGCGCCGCACCGGCATGGCCGAGGCCGTCGCCGCCCGCTGCGGCGACACCAACGACCGCATTGATTTCGTCCTCAAAAGCTTCGGCATGCCCGCCCCCAAATTCGTGGCCGATGTCTCCCCCAAGGTCGCCGACGTCATGCAGCGCCGCGTCCTCAGCGTCCGCCCCGATGCCACCGCCGCCGAAGCGCTCCGGTTGATGGACGAGAAAAACCTGCGCATGCTGCCGGTGCTGGACGAGGCCCAAAAATGCCGCGGCCTGCTCTCGTTGTTCAAATTGAGCAAGTTCCTCTTCCCCGCCGTCAACCTGACCGCCAATCCCGACCACAGTTCCCGCGAAGTCCTCTCCTCGCTCTCCGGCCTGGCCAAGACCCTCGACGGCCAGCTCGTCGTGGGCTTCGACCCCGAAACCGAGCAGGACCTCATCCTCATGATCGGCGCCATGGGGCTGGAATCCTTCGCCGCCCGCCTCGATAAATTCCCCCCCGAAAAATCCTGCGTCATCGTGGGCGACCGCTGGGACATCCAGAACGTGGCCATCCGCGAAGGCGTCCGCGTGCTCATCGTCACCGGCGGCATCACCGTGGATGCCAAAACCGTCGAAGCCGCGCAAAAAAAGCGCGTCTCCGTCATCACCTCGCCGCACGACACCGCCACCACCGCCTCGCTCTGCCGCGCCGCCGTCTCCGTGCGCCACGTCCTGAACGAGGTATTCCTCTGCTTCCGCGAAAACGCCCCGCTGGCCGCCGTCCGCGAAGAGGCCATGTCCTCCGGCTACCTCGCCTTCCCCGTCATCGGCAACGACGGCGAAACCCTGGGCATCCTGTCCAAAACCGACTTCCTCAAAACCGTCACGCGCAAACTCATCCTGGTGGATCACAACGAACTGTCGCAGGCCGTCCAGGGCGCGAACCAGGTCGAGATCATCGAGATCATTGACCACCACCGCATCGGCGCGCTGGCCACCCAGCAGCCCATCCTCTTCCGCAACGAACCCGTCGGCTCCACGTCCACCATCGTCGCCGACTGCTTCTTCCGCCTCGGCGTGGAAATGCCCCCCAAGATCGCCGGCCTCCTCCTGGCCGGCCTCGTTTCCGACACCCTCAATCTCACCTCGCCCACCACCACCGCGCGCGACGGCGAAATCCTGCGGCAGCTCGAAAAGCTTTCCGGCGCCAACGCCCGCGAGTTTACCGAGAAGCTTTTTGCCAGCGGCTCGCTCCTCACCCTCAAGCCCGCCCCCCAGGCCGTCGCCACCGATTGCAAGGAATACGCCGAACTCGGCGCCCGCTTCAGCGTCGCCCAAATCGAGGAAATCGGCCTCGAACAATTCTGGAAACGCAAGGACGAGCTGCTCGCCGCCCTCGCATCCTACCGCGACCAGCGCACCTACCTGTTTTCCGCCCTGCTCGTCACCGACGTCGCCCGCCAGAGTTCCCTCCTGCTGGTGGCCGGCGATGAGAAATTCATCAAGCGCATTGATTATCCCCGCCTCGAGCCCGGCATTTACGAATTGCGCGACGTCGTTTCCCGCAAAAAACAGCTTTTGCCCTACCTCACGCACTGCCTGCGGGAATCGGAGAAAGGCATCAAAGGGTGAAGGGTTGACCACTTCATCGCGCCGCATCTCTCCGGCCAGCCCGGTGGGGCTGGCAATCATCCAGCCCGGGGTTGGCCGATGCCATCGGCCTACCCCGGGTGGGCGATAGACAAGTTTTATCTACCCCGTCCGGGGTTGAATCAACTCCCGATTCCCCATCCCTTTCGCGCTCGGGAAAATCCCCGCCGCCGCCGGCGCGAGTCCCAACGGAACGGCTGACGCCCGACCCAATCAATGTGTTGACTCCTTCGCGCTGGGAACCACCGCAACCACGTGTCCGTCCGTGTCCGTCCGTGTGCCAGCAGCGCCCGCTGGGAATCACCAAACCACGCGACGCTGGAGTCGCGCGCCACCCACACGCGCAACCCGAACGCCCCGCCGCTGTTCCTTCTCCCGGGGGGAATGCTTTGGGGCGTATTCGGCGTCCGTCGCAACGCAACGCCATGACACTAAGCCCGGTCGTTTCAACGCCGGGTCATGAACGCCACTGACGCCAGTCCCAGCGGGACGGCTGACGTTCACCGCCCTCAATACCGTCCGTCCTATGCGATGTGGCAAAGATTTCGTGAATCCATCTGAATGAATCGCAGGTAATAGCCCTGTCGCGCAAACGGCAAACCTCCAAGAACTGCGGAACTGCCTTGAGGCCAAATCACGCTAGTAATTTTTCACAGCAGGTTTAACCTCCATCGACAGCAACCTTTTAATGCAACCACAAGTAATCTCGAAGGAACGGGTCGCAGACCATGGCGAGGTATATACTGCCTCGCGCGAGGTGAATGCCATGCTCGACCTGGTGAAGGCGGAGACGGAACGCATTGATTCCAGATTCCTTGAACCCGCCTGCGGCAATGGAAACTTTCTGGCCGAAATTTTGGTTCGCAAACTCGCTATTGTTGAAAAGCGCTACGCCAAGTCGCAAACGGAGTACGAGCGCTATGCCGTTCTTGCCGTTTCCTCGATTTACGGGATCGATATTCTGCAGGACAATGTGCATGGTTGCCAGCGCCGACTGGCGGGGATTTTTGACGAAAACTACACCCGGTTGTTCAAGGACAAGACCAAGGATGGCTGCGGCGAAGCCGTCAGATTCATCCTCGAAAGGAACATCATTTGGGGCGACGCGCTGACGCTCATGACCGTGGGCGAAAAGCCGGAATACATCGTATTTTCCGAGTGGTCGCCGGTCAACGGAAGCCTGCTCAAGCGGCGTGATTTTACGTTTCACGCGTTGCTTCGACACGAGGAAACGAGACAGGCATTGCTCTTTCCTGATTTAAATAAGAAAAGCGCCGAACAACTGCCGCTCTT
Organism: uncultured Bifidobacteriaceae bacterium; assembly: GCA_964532525.1. Lineage (GTDB taxonomy): Bacteria > Verrucomicrobiota > Verrucomicrobiia > Limisphaerales > UBA11358 > UBA11358. The sequence continues at coordinate 48,197 of CAZHIM010000025.1, read as the reverse complement.
CTCCGATCTCGGCGAAGATGTGTTTATTCCGACGCCGGTGAAAGAGTTCCCGCCGACGCATTTCATGGAGATAGCCAATGCCCAGCAACGATAGCTATAACCCGGACATCCTGACCTGCCTGGCAAATCTAAGCAGCGATGAGGTCTTTACGCCGCCGAAAGTGGCCAATGAGATCCTCGACCATCTGCCACCGGAAATTTGGCAGGACAAAAACGCCCGTTTCCTGGACCCCTTTTGCAAGTCCGGCGTATTCCCACGGGAGATTGCCCGGCGGTTGATGGCGGGATTGGAAAAGGTAATCCCCGATCGGCAAAAGCGGGCGGACCATATTTTCAACAACCAGGTTTTCGCTATTGCCATCACAGAATTGACGGCACTGATTTCGCGCCGGTCGACCTATTGCTCTAAAACGGCTGACGGCAAGTATTCCGTTTGTTCCACGTTCAGCGATAAACAGGGCAATATCCGGTTCAACCGCACCAAGCACACCTGGGAAGACGATCGGTGCATTTTTTGCAATGCCAGTGAGCAGGAGTACGACCGCGGCGACGACTTGGAAACCCACGCGTATCAATTCATCCATACAGACAATCCAGAAGAGATTTTCAATATGAAATTTGACGTCATCGTCGGCAATCCGCCGTATCAACTGGGATCTGATGGTGGGACCCGGGACATTCCCATCTACAACAAGTTCGTGGACCAGGCAAAGAAGCTCAATCCGCGTTTCCTTTCCATGATCGTCCCGTCCCGCTGGATGGCCGGAGGTCTAGGCCTGTCTGATTTCCGCAAATCAATGCTGCAAGACCTTCGAATGCGCAAAATTGTGGATTACGAGCGGATGGACCAGGTTTTCCCAGGGGTGGATTTTGAGGGCGGCGTTTGCTTTTTTCTCTGGGACCGGGATGACAAGGGGCCCTGCGCTGTGACGACCGTGTGCGGGGACGAGACCATTGGACCCGTGGATCGCAACTTGAGTGAACACGACGTGTTCGTCCGGGACATCCGAGCCCTGAAGATCCTGCGGAAGGTTTTAAAAGCAGGGGAACCCTCGATCATCGACATCCTCTCTGCGGACAAGGAGTTCGGGTGGACATCCAATTTTGAAGGGTTCCACGACAAACAGAAGGCGGACGATGTCGCCCTGCACTATAACCGAAAGGGCAAGCGGCTGATCGGGTGGATCAATCGGAAGGAAATAGTCAAGAGCCCCGAACTCATTGACAAATGGAAAGTGATGATCCCAAAGGCCTACGGCGAACGCGGTGCCAGGCCCGCAATGGTGCTGGGGCCCAGTTTCGTCGCCAGCTCCCCGTCGGTGTGCACGCAGACGTATTTGTTTTTTTACGTAGGCTCGAAAAAGGCGGCGACAAGCCTCAACAGCTATTTGCACACGAGATTTTGCCGGTTTCTCATCTCGCTACGCAAGATCACCCAGGACGCAACCCGCTCGACGTACACCTGGGTGCCCCAGCAGGCTTGGGATTGCGATTGGACAGACGAAGTGCTCTACAAGAAATACGGGCTCACAAAAGACGACGTCGCCTTTATAGAATCCCGGATCCGTTCGAAGGAAGAGAAGGGGGACCCAGATGAGTAACGATTTCTTCCCGCCACGGCCAAAATCGAATCCCACGATTTACGCCTACGAGGATACCAACCCGCAGTATGCCGGGCTCTTGAAGGTCGGCTATACCACGGTGGATGCAAAGAGCCGTGTCGCGCAACAATACCCGACTTTGCGTCCCGGCAAACTGCCCTACCGCATCGTGTTCGAAGAACCGGCCATGCGGAGCGACGGTTCGGTGTTTACGGATCACGATGTTCACCGGATGCTGCGAATCAACGGCAAAAAGAATCCGGAAGGGGAGTGGTTCCGGTGTCAGGTCGCCGATGTAAAAGTGGCGATAATTGCAATCAAAAGTGGCCAGTTGAACGAGGAAAACCGCTCCCTCGACTTCAAAATGCGTCCTGAGCAGGAAGCTGCAGTGGCAAAGACATGCGGGTATTTCAAGAGCTATGGAAAAGAAAACGCGGGCAAACCCCCGCACTTTCTTTGGAATGCCAAGATGCGGTTCGGGAAGACTTTCGCCGCGTATCAACTCGCCCTAAAGATGGGGTGGCGCAAGTTGTTGGTGCTCACTTTCAAACCCGCCGTACAAAGCGCTTGGGAGGACGATTTAAACTGCCATGTGGATTTCAAAGGCTGGCAGTTCATCAAGCCCGGAGGCCTGACGTACGAGCAAGCGGACAAGAAAAGGCCTTTCGTCTGTTTCGGTTCCTTTCAGGATTATCTCGGCCGAAACCCCAGCACCGGCGGAATCAAAACCAAGAACGAATGGGTTCACGCGACGAACTGGGATTGCGTGATATTGGACGAATACCACTACGGCGCATGGCGGGCAAACGCCAAGGAGTTGTTTGAGGCGGAGGACGAAAAGGAAGTCGATTTCGCTGCCAGCAAGGACATGCAGGAATTCGATGAAGAGATCGTTCCCATCACAACCGGCGGATACCTGTACCTGTCGGGTACGCCATTCAGGGCGATTGCAACCGGCGAGTTCATCGAAGAGCAGATTTTTAACTGGACGTATTCAGACGAGCAGCGGGCCAAACAGGATTGGAAAGGGGATGACAATCCGTACGCCGCGCTCCCACGCATGGTGCTCTTGACATACCAATTGCCCGACGCCATCCGAGAGATCGCATCTCAAGGTGAGTTTAATGAGTTTGATCTCAACGTCTTTTTTGCGGCTTTCGGGATTGGCGACAAGGCGAAGTTTACCTACCAAGACGAGGTCCAGAAGTGGCTGGATCTGATTCGTGGGGCGTTCCTGGCAACCAGTGTCGATAATCTGAAGCTTGGCGCCAAAAGACCCCCGATGCCGTTTTCGGACGCGCGTCTCCTGAATTTGCTGTCGCATACGTTTTGGTTTTTGCCCAGCGTCGCCTCGTGCCACGCCATGCGGAACTTGCTGGCGAAGAAGCAAAACCTTTTCTATCAGGATTACCGGATTGTCGTGGCCGCCGGAAGCGCTGCCGGGATCGGCGTGGAGGCGTTACCACCCGTTTTGGAAGCAATGGACGATCCGCTGAAGAGCAAGACCATTACGTTGTCCTGCGGTAAATTGACCACGGGAGTCACGCTTAAACCGTGGACGGGGATCCTCATGCTGCGCAATTCCTCCAGCCCGGAAACGTACTTTCAGGCCGCTTTCCGAGTCCAGTCGCCGTGGGCAATCAAGAATCCCGACAGCACCTCCCCGAACAAAGAACAGGTCATCAAAGAGGAGTGCTACGTCTTCGATTTCGCGCCGGACCGGGCCTTACGTCAAATCGCCGAGTACAGTTGCCGGTTGAGTGTGGACGAGACCAATCCTGAAAAAAAGGTCGCGGAGTTCATCCATTTCCTGCCGGTATTGGCCTACGACGGTAGCTCAATGAAGCAAGTGGACGCAGCCGGTGTTTTGGACATGGCAACGAGCGGTACGACCGCAACCCTGCTCGCCAAGCGCTGGGAAAGCGCATTGTTGGTGAACGTGGACAATGGAACGCTGCAACGGCTCATGGACAACCAGGTGGCGATGGATGCGTTGATGAGCATCGAGGGTTTCCGCAACCTGAATCAGGAAATCGAAACCATCATCAACAAATCCGATGCCGTGAAGAAAGCCCGCAAGGAAGCCAACGACGGCGAGCTATCGGCAAAGGAAAAGAAGGAGTTGTCCGAAGAGGAGAAGGAATACAAGACTTTGCGCCGGCAGATCCAGGAGAAGCTGATCAAGTTTGCGACGCGGATACCAATTTTCATGTATCTGACGGATTATCGGGAGCGGTGCCTGAAGGATATTATCATGCAATTGGAGCCCGGTTTGTTCAAGAAAGTGACCGGCTTGGCGATGAAAGATTTCGAGCTACTGGTCAGCTTGGATGTCTTTAACAGTGCTTTGATGAACGACGCCGTTTTTAAATTCAAGCGGTACGAGGATGCCAGCCTGTCCTATACTGGCATCGTCAAACATGACCCGAAGGACATTGGCGGGTATGATACGGTTATAACGGCAAAAGAGTTTCAGGATTCATTCGTCAACAGACCAGTGGTCAAAGGGGTCAGCCCATAACTTTTCCACACAAGGGAAGGGGCCTTAGTTCGGCCTGTTTTCGGAGCCGAAGCGGAAACCAATAACCAGAAAAATCATTCCAAGAAAAGGATCCAAACTAAGGCCTGATTCCTTCCCCAAGCCGGAAGAGGTTGGGTTAGCCATGTCCAGCCTGGTTGCCTTCGCCGCCGACCGGAAGCAGATGGTCGCCTCTGCGTTTGGAGGGGGCTGGGTTAAATAATGGCAACTTTTTGAATTAGTTGCCGTTGGTTAACCGATCAACTCCAAGCCAGTGGCGGGGGCAGTGGAGTGATCAATCCTTGAAAAATGACAGTTGGAGGGTTAACTAATTCCAAATTAAATAGTTTTTTGGAGATGGTTAAATGGCTAAAAGACCAAGACGGGAGGAATCACCCACAGTTTTGGGGCGCATTATCCGAGGATTCCCGGGTTTTCCGCCAACATTAGAGCATGGCGTTCAGGCGCTTCCAGGTGCCGGCATGGAGCCGCGCCGCAATGTTGGACGTTGGACGTTGAATGTTTCTTTCAGTCACTTTTATCTGTGTCTCCGTGTCTCTGTGGTTTACCCCAAAAATTCGCGTGAATTCGTGAAATTCGCGTCAAACCCCCTCCCCCATCCTGTCCATCCAGTTCATCCTGTCCATGTGCTTTGGCCCTTCCCCTTCGCGAAAATTCGTGTGAATTTGTGAAATTCGCGTCTAAATTTCCCTATCCCCCAGCACCTTACGCCTTTCCCGTTAGCCGCTAACTTTGTGATTCTGGAGAACCTGCTAAAATCGTTCTGGCTGGGAAACCGCCCCCGCCACGATGAGCCGCCATACTCACAATCGAGCCCGGCCACGGACGGCTTTTATCAGCGTCCGCCCGCAAGAACTATTGTCAGCCACGATGAAAACATCGCGCGCCATTTCCCTTTTCAGCCTTCAGCCTTTAGCCTTTCCTGCTGATTTCGCTCGCCAAAATCTGCGAAAACCCCAGCAAAACCCCACATCGTCAAGCCTCGTCAAGCCTGAAATTTTTTTGGCCCCCGCCCCCGCCCGGCCCGGAAGGGCGAACGTCAGAAAATTGGCTCTTGTCATCCGGCCATTTCCTGCTAGATTTCACCTCCTTTTTTATGAAGACGGCCATACATCCGAAATATGTGGATGCGGAGATTCGTTGCGCGTGCGGCAACGTGATCAAGACCCGCTCGACGCGCCAGACGATCATCGTTGGCATTTGCAACAATTGCCATCCCTTTTACACGGGCACGCAAAAATTCGTGGACACCGCCGGCCGCGTGGACAAGTTCCAGCAGCGCATGGCCAAGACCCACGCCGCGCAAGCCGAGCAGGCCACCCACAAAAAGAAGAAGGTCTAGTTGCTTTCCCGCCGCCGCCCGCCGTCCGGGATTTCCCCGGCTGGCGGGCGGTTGCATTTTGGCGCGCCCATTTTGCCGGGGGCAACCGGTTCCCGGGCGCCCGCCAAACCGCGCCGCGCGAGCCATGAACCTCCAGCCGCACATCGAACGCTTCCGCAAGCGCTTCGCGGAACTCGAGGCCTTGCTGAGCGATGCCCAAGCCTTCGCTAATCCCCAGAAGGCCCAGGAATTGTCCCGCGAATACGCCCGGCTCAAGGAACTCGTTACCGCCGGCGATGCCTACCTGAAAGCCGCCGCCCACCTCGCGGAAAACCGCGCGCTGCTCAAATCCGAACTGCCCGATTCCGAGCTGGCCGCCCTGGCCCGGGAGGAAATCGCCCGCCTCGAAACCGCGGAGCAGCGCCTGGCCCGCCAAATCCAGTTCGGTCTCCTGCCGCCCGACCCCACCGATTCGCGCAACACCATCGTGGAAATCCGCGCCGGCGCCGGCGGCAACGAATCCGCCCTCTTCTCCGCCGACCTTTACCGCATGTACAGCCGTTACGCCGAAACCCGCGGCTGGAAAATCGAGCCGCTGGATTCCAACCCCTCGGACCTCGGCGGCTTCAAGGAAATCGTCTTCCAGATCAACGGCGCCGACGTCTTCAAGCGGCTCAAATACGAGAGCGGCGTTCACCGCGTCCAGCGCGTGCCCGCCACCGAGGCCCAGGGCCGCATCCACACCAGCACCTGCACCGTGGCCGTCCTGCCCGAGGCGCAGGAGGTGGACGTGGAAATCAAGCCCGAAGACATCGAAGTGACCGTTTGCCGCGCCTCCGGCAAGGGCGGCCAGGGCGTCAACACCACGGATTCCGCCGTCCAGATCCATCACAAGGCCTCCGGCATGACCGTCCGCATCGCCGACGAGCGCTCCCAAATCAAGAACCGCGCCAAGGCCATGACCATCCTGCGCTCCCGCCTGCTCGAAGCCAAAATCGCCGAGGAAAACGCCAAATACGCGGCCAACCGCAAACAGCAGGTCGGCACCGGCGACCGCAGCGAGAAGATCCGCACCTACAATTTCCCGCAAAATCGCGTGACCGACCACCGCATCGAGTTGACGCTCTATAATCTGTCCAACGTCATTGATGGCGAACTCGACGGCCTCATTGACCCGCTGATGACCCACGACCTGGAGGATAAACTGGCCGCCCTCCAGACGTGACGCGCAATTCCGCCAAAGGCAGGAACCGGTCGGCCCCTATTTGTTCAAGCCGATTTCCCGGCCCGCCATTTTTCCCCCACCATGAACGACATCCAAGGTTTGATTTTTGACTGCGACGGAACTCTGGCCGACACCATGCCGCTCCATTGGCGCGCCTGGCAGCTCATCACACGCCGCCACGGCTTGCTTTTCCCCAAGGACCGCTTCTACGCGCTCGGCGGCGTGCCCTCGCGCGACATTCTGCAAATGCTCGCCAAGGAGCAGGGGCTCGCGCTGGATTATCTGGCCGTGGCGCACGAAAAAGAGACCGCCTATCTGGCCCTGATGGCCGAGGTTGAGCCCATCCAGGTGATCGTGGAAATTGCGCGCGCCAATTTTGGCAAAATCCCGCTCGCCGTCGCCTCCGGCGGCACGCAGCCGATCATCTTGCAAGTGCTGGACCACCTGAAAATCCGCCAGTTCTTCAAAGCCATCGTCACGAGTGAAATGGTGCAAAACCAGAAACCCGCCCCGGATATTTTCCTCGAAGCCGCCCGCCGCATCGGCGTGGCCCCCCGGTTCTGCCGCGCCTACGAGGACACCGAGCTGGGCTTGCAGTCCATCCGCGCCGCCGGCATCGAAGCCGTGGACGTGCGCGCGCTGCTGGCGCCGCGGCGATAATTGTCTCGCAAATGCCCGGAAACCCGTTAAGCCATCCGCGTGAGCAGGCGTAATTACCTTTGGCTCTTCCTGCTGGCCCTGCTGCTGGTGGGCGCCGGCGGTTGCGGCACCTTCATGGCGCACCGGATGGTTCAGGCGCCGAACTCTTACCCCACTTGGTTCGCCCCCGAAGCCCCCGTGCTGCTCGATTTCCATCCCAATTTCCTCACCAACTTCGCCCGCCAATACGTCTCCGTCGGCCCCCCGTCCGCCGAACTGTGCTATCGCCTCATCGAGCCGGCGGATTACCATCTGACCGTCTCTTCCACGAATTGGACGGAACACGGCCTGAAGCGGACCGAATTTGATTTCCAAGCCGACCTGCCCGCCCCAACGAACCAGTGGACCGCGCAGCCGCGCGGCACCGTGGTGCTGATCCACGGCTACGCCCTGGCGCAATTTTCCATGATGCCGTGGGCGCTCCAGTTGGCCCAGGATGGCTGGCGCTGCGTCCTGGTGGACCTGCGCGGACACGGCAAATCCTCCGGCCGCCGCATCTATTACGGCCTCCGGGAAGTGCCCGACTTGTCCCAACTCTTGGACAGCCTGGCGCACCACGGCCAATTGCAGCCCCCGGTCGCGGCCCTGGGTGAATCCTACGGCGCCGTGATGGCCCTGCGCTGGCAACCGGTGGACCCGCGGGTCCGAATGGTCGTGGCCATCACGCCCTATGCGGGCTTGTCCAACACCGTCTTGAACCTCCGTTCCCAATACGCCGGCTGGATGCCCAGGACCTTTATCCGGGCCGGCCTGAGACAACTGCCTTCCGTGCTCGGCACCACCGCCGCCGAACTCGATACCACCACCATCCTATCGCGCAGTCCCGTCAGCGCCCTGTTCGTGGCGGCTGACGGGGACCAGATCGCGCCCGTGGCCGATGTGGAACAATTGCACGCCCTCGCCGCGCCCGGCAGCAGACTCCTCATCGTGCCCGACAGCACGCACGAAACCGTGACGTATCATTTTACGGAACTCGTCCCCGCGATCACGAATTGGCTCTCCGGGAAGTCAAAATAGGTTCCGCGACAGCTGTAATAGCCAATTTCTTTGGAGTCAGCTACTACGGACCCTGCGCTTGCAGCGATGGAACCACGGCAGGATTCATCGTGCCGAGGTCGTCTTGATAGAAGTAGTAATTGTAGGTTCCAGGCGCAAAACTGGTGATTGCCAGTGTTTGTTCGAATTTAATCCAATGCACGGAACCATCCACCGTCAGGTGATTGCCACCGTCCGGGAAATTCGCATGGGGCCGCTGGTGGGCAACGGGTCCACTGCTCACACCGGGCGGGCGGGTGCTCGCCCCCCACGGGTTTCCCGTGCCCCCGGTGAATTTACAAATCAAATCCGCCGCGAGCGCCCAATCGGGTTTGGCAAGACCCAGTTTTACCGGACTGGCCGACTTGATGCTGGGATAAAACTGGTTTTTCCACCAGTTGATGCCGCCAAAATATTGATAACCGATTTGCCATTGAGGCCCGCCCGTGCCGCCAGGGGTGGGGTTGTAAGATGTCCCATAAGCTAAAAGATCCGGGCAACACCAGATCGAAGCGGTATTGGTTTTAGTAATGTTCAAATTGACATCATTGGCCAACCCGGCTTCCGGCGGGCTGATGGCGGTCTGATTATAGATCTGGGGGGTGGAAGCTGGAACGTTGGGATCTCCCGCCAGCGCCGAAACGACATAATCGTTGTTGTTGCCGGCATAAATAGTCATGCCAATCCCGATCTGCCGGAGATTGTTCAAACACGCAGCTCGCCGGGCACTCTCTTTGGCCCGCGACAACACGGGCAACAGCATCGCCGCCAGGATCGCAATGATGGCGATCACCACCAACAGTTCGATCAAGGTGAAGGCCCGCCGCTCATTTCGCCTTGAGACAGAGGGGGCAGAGGCCCCGGCTTTGAAGCCGGTTGACTCAGGTTGACGATTCATGATCAGAGCGTATCCACGGTTTGCCATTGCCCCAAAAAACTGTTCTCTCCACTTTCAATCAATTAAGGGCAGCCCCGGCTGCCCGGGGCTGCATCGGTTGTCTGCTCAAGGAACCCAAACTGTCCTGAAAAATTGGTATGCAGACCCGGTCGGAACGACGTAGGGAGAGTTCGCTCCGGAAGCCGCCCCCGAAACATTGAGATAAGGGCCGGCCACGTTGGCCGAGCTTTGGAGTTGAGCCGTGCCTCCAGTGGTCGGGTCTGTCCAATAGATTTTCGTCAGGCCAGCCGTGCGGGTGACCGATATGGGCGGCAAGCCCGGAACCAGCTGAACCACCTTTATATTGTCAATGTCCACAGTATTATCGTTGTCGTATCCAAAAATCGTTGCCACATTCGGGCTGCCCTGGACTGCCACCTGCACCTGCATCTCACCGACTTGTGAAACATACTCGTTAAACAACGCCTGTGAGCCGCCGTTGTTCACTCCTATCGGCATGTTGTCAAAAACGAATGATTGCCAATTGGTCGTCAGCGTTAGAGCCGGATTGAGATCAAAGACGACTTCCCCATTTGCGAGAAATAACAAGTCCCCCGCCGCAGTGAAGTTGGTGCTGGCGCCGCTAAGGATGCCTCCCGCCTTGGCGGAAAAGTAGAGCCGATACGATGATTTATCGGTAGAAGTAAGGGCGAAAGGCAGCGGATTCTCCGTGGCGCCCACGCCAAAGCCTGAATAGGAAACGGGCGGAGTGGCGCTCCACGATGACAGGTCCACGGTGTATTCAAGCGAGTTGCTGCCACCGACCCCTCCTCCCACATTGGTGGTCAGAATACCGGTGGCACCATCGGCGCCATCACGATAATGAAACCCATAGCCGCCGGTGCTGGGGAATGAATTGTCAAAGTTGGCCTGCCAGATGACTTGCTCCTGCTGTGGCGCGGGAACGGTATTTCCGGTCTGGATCAATTCAATATTGTCAACACTGAGCGTTCCAGTGCCAGTAAACCCAAACGGCGGTGAGATCAGGTTGGTGCCGGTGCCGCCGATAACCCCGAGGGGGAGAGTCTGCGAGGCGAATTCGATGGTAAAAGCAGCGATGGAACCAACGACTGCGGCATTCGTAAAATCGGTGACGGGGTGGGTGGCGTCGCCGCCATTCTCGCCGCCGTAAGACAATGAGGACAGTGGCACGGCAATATGAACATAATTTGAGCCGATAAAGCCGGCGTCCCCGGAAAAGTCAAAAATGACATTATTACCACTGTCCATGAATTGAACCTTGCTAACCGTGATATCGGCATTGGTCAAACCGAGCGCCAATCCCGAAACCTGAAGATCAGCGCTCAAAATAAACGAGCCCAGAACCGCCGTCGGCGTAATAGCCGTCATCGGGGCTCCGAATTGTGTGCCGTTTCCCACCCCGGCGTAAACGTAAGCGAGCGACGGGGAGTTCCAGTTCGGGTCGGACGGCAACAGCGTATAATTAGGCGTGACCACATTGGCGGAAGTGCCGCCCACGCCCGCCCCCGCGGTTATGCTGAAGGTGGCGCCGGCCGGCCCGGCTGAACCGGCGGACGAGCCGGCATAAGCGTAACCGTAGAAGGTGTTGAAATTTCCTTCACCGGCATCATTATCGAAGTCGGTTTGCAGGATAATGTTGGTGGTTTGGGCACCGGCGGTGGACATCAGGCTCGCGACGCCAAGCACGGCGAGGAGCCGGTTGATTTTGGGTCTGTTGATTTTCATGGTTGGCTGTTGATTTGATTGTTGATTCTGCAGATGGGGCTCTGTGGTTTAATCTATCAGAGGCTGGCGGGCTGTCACTCAGACAGAGGCCGTGTCTGCGCCTACAACTTTCGGATAGGTTTGATTTCCGCCGCGCCCCTGTTATTTTCGATCAGAACCTGGTCTGGCCTTAACAACCTTGTGTGCATGAAGTGATTCCATGGCGGCAACTGCCATCTTGGCCAAAGCGCGGATTGCGGCTGCGGATATTCCCTTGGTGCCTGGTATCGCTCATGCTCGCCTGCCGGCTACCGGGGGCCGCCCAAACGGGCGCTGATTTAATCTGCCTTACCAACGCGCAGCAAATCCGGGAATTAACGCCGGAGGACGCCGGAAGGAATCTTCCCGTTCGGTTGCGCGGAGTCATCACCTACTATGACCCGCCGATTAACAACCTCTTCGTTCAAGACGCCACCGCCGGCATCTTCGTCCTCATGGATACGAACCTGGGGGCCAACCTTGCAGCCGGACAGGAGATCGCCCTGAGCGGCGTGACCGCGCCGGGCGATTATGCCCCCATAATCAAGCCGACGGCCGTCCGCATGCTGGGCCCGGGATCGTTGCCCACGCCAAAATTTGTGTCCTTCGATCAACTCGCGGCCGGTGGCGAGGACAGCCAGTGGGTCGAGGTCCGGGGCCTGGTCCGGTCGGCCACCACTTCGAAGGAGCGGTATTCGGAGAACCGGTATTATTTATGCCTGTTGGTGGCCGGCCAACGCCTCACGGTCTCCGTTCACGGCCTGACGAAAGCGGAAGCCGACGCGCTGGTGGACACCCGCGTTCGCGTGCGTGGCGTGGCCTACACCCGCTACACCATGAAACGCCAGTTGAGCGCACCCTGGATTGCCGCTTCCACGCCGGCTGACGTGGTGATTGAACAGCGTTCGGCCGGCGAACCGGAGGAAGTTTCGCTCGCCGGATTGGCGCAATTCAACACGCAGAGCAATTACGGCCACCGGTTGAAAGTGAGCGGGGTGGTGACGCTGCAAAAACTCGACGGCAATTTTTTCATTCAAAACGGCGAAGCGGGTCTGGCGGTGCGGACAGACCAACCCATGCAACTCGTCCCGGGCGTCCAAGTGGCCGTCGCCGGTTACACCGCCATCGGTCCCTACGCGCCCAGCATGGAAGATGCCGTCGTGCAAGTGACCGGCAAAGGTGAATTGCCCCAGCCCGTGCCGGTCAAGATGGAGACCCTGTTGGAGGCGCCGGAACTGATCGAAGGTGCGCTCGTGCGCGTGGAGGCCAGCTTGATCAACCGGGTGGAAGGTCCGCTGGGACAAACTCTCATTCTGCAATCTTCGAACACGGTCTTGACGGCCCACATCGAGGCCCTGCACGCGGACGAGCGTTTCAAAACCATCAAACTGGGCAGCCAGGTCGCGTTGACGGGAGTGTTCGTGGCGCAACCGCCCAGCAAATGGACGCCGCCGCTGAACCGCACCCTGGACGAAATCATTCCCAACTTCAACTATACGCCGCCCGAGTCCATGCAGATCCTGCTGCGTTCCTCGGCCGACATCACGATTTTGCGTGAGCCGCCGTGGTGGACGCTGGCGCGGCTGCTCTGGACGCTCGGCATCCTGAGTCTCGTCCTGCTCGCGGGTCTGGCCTGGGTGGTGGTGCTCAACCGGCGCGTGAGACTGCAAACCCGGGTCATTGAGGAGAAAGTCAAACGCGAGGGCATGCTCGAAGAACGCGACCGCATCGCCCGCGAGTTTCATGACACGCTGGAACAGGAACTCGCCGCCATCACCATCCAGCTCGACGCCGTGGAAGCTCAGTTCCACGGCTCGCCCGAAACCGCGCGCCAGCTGCTGGCGCTCGCCCGCAACATGTCCCGCCGCAGTCTTTCTGAAGCCCGCCGTTCGGTATGGGACTTGCGCTCGCACCTGCTGGAAAACAGTGATCTCGTCACCGCGTTCGCCGAAATGGCCGCGCCCCTGGCCGCCGTTTCGGGCGTGGAGATCAGCGTGCAATCCACCGGCGCGCCGCGTAAGCTGCCCGCCGTGACCGAACACCATCTGCTCCGCGTCGCCCAGGAAGCCATCGCGAACGCGCTCAAACATTCGGGCGCCAAACACATCCGGCTCGCGCTGGAATACCAACCCTCACAATTTCAACTGCGCATCCGCGACGACGGGCGCGGCTTTGACCAGGCCACCGCCGGACAGGCCAGCGGCGGCCATTTTGGCCTGCTCGACATGCGGGAACGGGCGGAAAAAATCGGCGGGTCTTTTTGTGTGGCCAGTCCGCCGGGCCAGGGCACGGAGATCAACCTCACCCTGACGGGCCGCCCGGTGGAATAAAGACCGGAAACTTCCCGATGAAAAAAAAGATTCGCATTCTGGTGGTGGACGACCACTTCACCGTCCGCATGGGCCTCACCGGCTCGATCAATCTCGAAGCCGACCTGGTCGTGGAAGCCGAGGCCTCCAACGGTTCACAGGCGATTGAAACGTTTCGCAAACTTCGTCCCGATATTGTGCTGATGGATTTGACCCTGCCGGGCCTCAGCGGCATTGAGGCCACCGCCGCCATCTGCAAGGAATTTCCCGAAGCCGCCATCATCATGCTCTCCACCCACGATGCGGAAGAGGACATTTACCGTTCCCTGCAGGCGGGCGCGCGCACCTATCTGTTAAAAACGGCCGCCCGCGACGAATTGATGGATGCGATCCGGAAAGTCCATGCCGGTGAACGCGCCATCTCGCCTGCCGTCGGCGCCCGGCTGGCCGAGCGAATGACCCGCGCGGAGCTCACCACGCGCGAACTGGAGGTGCTCAAGCTCATTGCCAAAGGCCGGAGCAACAAGGAAATTGGCAGTGAGCTGAACATTGCCGAAGTCACCGTGAAACTTCACGTGGGCCACCTGCTCACGAAACTCAACGCCAACGACCGCACCCAGGCCGCCACCACCGCCCTGCAACGCGGCATCCTGCACCTGGAGTGAAGGGAGCGATTTGCCGCGCCCACCGCCGCGCGCCAACCCTTATACTTTAGAACTATCTGAACCTTGTTCCTTTGCGGGGGTGACAGTTCCACCTCGCCCAGATAATCTTCATTTAAAACCGCCGGGGCGTCTTCGCCTGAGGCGCCACATGACGGAACCATTGCCCAAATCATTTCCATGAACATCACCAACCCGCAATCCGGCCCTGCCAGGCAAGGCACCAGCCGGCGCACTTTCCTCACGCGGACCGCCGGTCTGGCAGCGCTGGTGGCCGCCGGCGGCACGCCCGTTTCCGGGGCCATCACCAACGCCGCCCCCCGGCCCGCCGGCGACGGCTGCTTTCCCAAGGATTTCTGGTGGGGCGTGGCCACCGCCGCCTATCAAATCGAGGGTGCGGTGAGCGAAGACGGGCGGAAGCCCAGCGTCTGGGACACCTTCAGCCACACGCCCGGTCGCGTGCAGCAGGGCCACACCGGCGATATGGCGTGCGACCATTATCACCGGTTCGAGGAAGACGTGAAGCTCATGGTCGAGCTGGGCATCAAACATTACCGCTTCAGCATTTCGTGGCCACGCATCATGCCCGATGGGCGCGGCGCGGTGAATGAAAAGGGCGTGGACTTTTATCGCCGCCTCGCGGACACGCTGCTTAAGAATGGCATCACGCCGCACGCCACGTTGTTTCACTGGGACAGCCCGCAGGCGCTCGAAGACCTTTACGGATCCTGGCGCAGCCGGGACATGGCAAAAGATTTCGGCGATTACTGCGCCCAGGTGGTGAGCCGCCTGGGCGACCGCATCACGGACTGGATGACGATCAACGAAATTTACTGCTTCACCTACCTGGGCTACGGCGTCAATGAAATTCCACCGCACGCCCCCGGCACCGTGGTCAAATCGCGCCAGGAAGTGCTCCAGACCGTCCACCACGCCCTGCTCGCGCACGGCCTGGGCTGTCAGGCGATCCGGGCAGCGACGCCCAAACCCGCGAAGATTGCGCTGGTGGTGAATTACGATTCCTACATTCCGGTGATCGAAACGCCGGAGAACATCGCAGCCGTCAAGCGCGCGTTCGTCGCCGAGGAACACAACGGCACGGTGCTGGTCCCCGCCCTGACCGGCCAATACAATGCGCTGGCCATGGAAGCCTTGGGAGTCAACGCCCCCGTCATTCAGGCCGGCGACATGAAAATCATCGGCCAGCCGCTCGACGCTTTGGGCTACAACATTTACACCGGCAATTATGTCCGGGCGGCGGACAACGCTCGGGGTTACGAGGTGCTGCCCCTGCCCCGCGAGTATCCCAAGCTGGACATGCCGTGGCTCAACTTTGTGCCCGAATCACTTTATTGGGGCGTGCGCATGGTCAGCGACGCACTCGGCAAAACGGATTTGCCCATCGTCATCACCGAGAATGGCTGCGCCACCGAGGATGGCGTCACCAGCAGCGGCGAAGTGCTCGATTTGAGTCGCGTGATGTATCAACGCTCCTATCTTCGCAATGCGCACCGGGCCGTCGCCGAGGGGTATCCGTTGAAAGGCTACTTCCACTGGAGTTTGTTGGACAATTTCGAATGGTCCTGGGGCTATACGCGCCGCTTTGGCATCACGCGCGTTGACTTCAAGACCCAGCAACGCATTCCGAAACAAAGTTTTCGCTGGTATCAACAAACCATCGGAGAAAACCGGGTGCTCTGAAACCGGCCCGAATGGCCGGCACCTTCATCATGGGCGGTGTCTGCGTATTTCCTCATTCCCGACAAAATCGCCGCGAAGATTCAATTCAATTATTAAGTTGGTGCGCGCGAGAGGACTTGAACCTCCAATCCTTGCGGAACCAGATCCTAAGTCTGGCGTGTCTGCCATTCCACCACGCGCGCTTGATAATCAACATCTTACGACAATGAACCGCCAACCCGCCCTTTCTAGCCCAAAAGGGCACATCCCGCAAGCAAAACGACCCGTGATTTGGGCTGTTTTGGACTCACTTGGTCTAAAATGGTCCTGGTGTTCTCAGAGATAATTTTCGGACGCAGACCCGGAATCTGGCGACGCTACCGGATCAACTGTCATTTCTGGTCAGGTGGTTTTGCTGGCGAGGCCACGCTCGCGTCCAGCGTCGGCGCCGCGCAGGCGCAACTCATGGCGCCGCGTGCGATTTACAAAGAACTGTTGCAGCAATCCGCTTTGCTGGCCTCCGTGAACGATTTCCGCTGGCTGGCGTTGCTTTCGTTCGCCTCCATTCCACCCGTGCATTGGATCAAGAGGGTGCGGGCCAAAAGGACCGTCGCTGTGCATGGAAATCGTTATGAACAATCTTGAACCAAAAAAATCATTTACCAACTATCCGGAGTGACGCGGGCCGCTTTAATCCCATCTTTTTGATTCGTGCTTTCAACGTTGTAACTTTGACTCCAAGCAATTCCGCAGCGCCGTCCGTGCCCTTGATTTTCCAATGCGTCTTTTCAAGGACAGTCAACAAGTTGTTGCGCTCGCGGCGTTGCAGTTCGGCTTCGGTGAGAAATTCCGGCTCGGCATCGTTCCTTGCGGGTGCGGCAGGTGGTGATGGAACAACCACGGATTCGGTCACCGGCAAATCGAAGTCGAGCGCGCCACCGTGGGAAATGATGATGGCGCGTTCGATGACGTTCCGCAGTTCGCGAATGTTACCGGGCCAATGATAATTTTGGAGCTTGGCAATCGCCGCGCGGGTCAGGCGCGGTTTCGGGCAGCCAAGTTCACGAACCGACGATTCAATGAAATGTTTCGCCAGCAGCGGGACATCTTCCATCCGCTCGCGCAGCGGCGGCACTTGAATCGGAAAAACATTGAGCCGGTAGAAAAGGTCTTCGCGAAAACGCCCCGCTTCCACTTGCCGCTGCAAGTTGCGGTTGGTGGCGGCAATCACGCGCACATCTGCTTGCCGTGTGCGGTCTTCGCCCACGCGTTCGTAAGATTTCTCCTGCAACACGCGGAGCAATTTGCTTTGCAGGTCCAACGGCACTTCGCCGATTTCGTCGAGAAAAATGGACCCGCCTTCGGCGGCTTCGAAACGGCCGGCGCGGTCTTTCACGGCTCCGGTGAAAGCCCCGCGTGTGTGGCCGAAAAATTCGCTTTCAAACAAATCTTTCGGAATCGAAGCGCAATTGACTCGGACGAGCGGTTGGTCCTTGCGCCGGCTGCGCTGGTGAATTTCACGCGCGACGAGTTCCTTGCCGGTGCCGCTTTCGCCTGAAATCAATACTGACGCCTCGGTGGGCGCGACGAGATCAATTTGATTTACGATGTGCTGCAACGCGCGGCTTTGACCGACCAGGCCGCCGAAGGCTTTGGCCTGCACCACTTCTTCTTCCAGGTAAGCGTTCTGTATTTCGAGTTGGGCCTTGAGACGCTGAATTTCCTCGAACGCCCGCGCGTTGGCGATGGCCGCGCCGAAGTGATCGGAGAAAATCCGTTGCCAGGCATGTCTGTCTTTCGTGAAGTTGGCGCGGGAAAAAATGACGAGCACTCCCAGCACTTCGCCTCGAAACGAGATGGCCGATCCCACACATCTTCGAATTTCTTCCGGCCGCAAAAATTCCACGCGGGAAAATTCAGCACGAACCTCGTCCGCGTTCTCCAACTCAGTCATATTCCCAGTCGTGGCAACCCTGCCGATGAAGCCGATGCCCAACGGGATTCTTTCCTGGGTTTTGAAAAAACGGTAAGCCTCATGCGCGCCACCGCGAATGGGGGTTTCACAGGCGGCAACCAAATGCAGGCAACGCGTTTGATCGGGACAGTGCGGTCTTTGTGGACAACGCGAGCAAACGTCGCCCTTCTCAATCAACCAAATTTCCGACCGCGCAATTTCCGGGCTTGCCACGCTAACCGACTTTTCCATCAGCCCGTCGAACGAGCGCTCCTGGGCGATGTCCAGCAATAAACTGGACGCGAAATCAAAATCAAATCTCGTGTCATAGCGCTTGTCACTGGCGGTTTCCACAGCGGACTTAATACTTCACGGGGGACAAAGTTTCAACCCAAAGCTGGGGCAAAATTTTAGCGCGACAAAATTTTGCCCCTAGTCTGAAATTGCCAGACACATTCGTAACATACTGACGTCCAGTCTGTTACAACACGCCATTAGCCTTGGCACGGCGATTGATATAGAAGCAGCAGAACAACGAAAATAATGAATACCAAGCAAGTCCAAGAAATCAACGAGCCAGAGTTCGAGACGGAAGTTTTGCGCTGCGCACAACCGGTGCTGGTCGGCTTTCTGACCGGTTGGAGCAATCCTTGCCGGCTCGTCGAGCCGGTTTTGGATGAAGTCGCTGAGTCCTGCAACGGCAACGCAAAAATATTCAAAGTGAATGTGGACGACAGTCCCGACCTCGGAACCATCTACGCCATTCAGTCGGTTCCCACGCTGATTTATTTTTTCAACGGCACGGTCCGCGGAAAAATCATCGGCATGGCCAGCCCCAAGGCAATTCTTGCCAAACTGAATTTGCTCACGCCCGGAATTACTTCCACAAAAGAACCCGAATCGCCGAATTGCTGACCGACGGCAACCAAACAGAACGAAAATGAAAACAAACCTTCATTCCAAACCTGACCACCGGGAGCGGTTGATTATTCCGATAAGCGAATTCAGCTTCGCCACCTACCCGGTTCAAATCAATCACGTCTTCCGCTGTGTTCCAGACGCGGCGAATTCGCCAAACCAATCACGCAGCTTGCGACGGAATGGGTTGCGTCAGCGTATTTCCCAGTGGCTCCCCTGGGCGTGCGGAAAGCCAACGGCAGCGCCAGCCGACGGCAACATTTCACTGGAGCAAGCCGTCCCATGAAAAATATCCAAGAAAACCCGGCCACGGTTTCGGAGGTTCAACTGTCAACGACCTGCTTCGTCTGCCAGAAGCCAATTGTGGACAACCAATGGTTTTGCCGTGTGCCGCAGAAGAATGACGCACCCGACTCCGAAACAAAGAGGATTCTGCTGTGCTCCGCAAGATGCGCCTTTCGCTATTTCGCATTTTCAGAAATCGGCGCTTCACAAATTTAGAAATCAAAACGACAACGCACCATTGGACCAAGCAAAAATGAACACAACTCCAAGCCATTCGCACGAAACAATCGCCACAGACACCAGTGACAGCCGCCCGGCGGTCAAGACACCAATGACTTTGCGGCGCCCAAATCCCAACAGCGACGGAGAAATTCCAACGGGCTCGCCACCCAACACGGGTGCCGCGCAAAAACGCCGGCGGCCAATGCTGGCTGCCGCGGCGACACTGATCGTTTCGCTGGCCGCCGGTGTTTATTATTTCCGGTTCGTCCTGCCGTATGAATCCACCGACAACGCGTTTATCGAAGGCAACGTCATTCCGATGGCGTCGCAAGTGCCGGGACGCGTCGCGGAATTGCTGGTGAAAGACAACCAGGCGGTCAAACAGGGCGAGGTGATCCTGAAAATTGATCCGCGCGATTACGAGGCCGGCCTGGCGCAAGCCCGCGCCGATCTGGCGGTGGCCCACAGCCGGGTGGAACAGGCGAAGGCACAGGTGAATGCCAGCGAAGCCAAAGTCGCGCAGGCGCAGGCCACCGTGGTTGCCGCCGCCGCAGAGAATCAGCGTGCGGCGGACGATCTCAAGCGTTATGAGTCGGTGGAAAGCAGCGCGGTCTCCAGAAGCGCGTTTGACCTGGCGCAATCCCAGGCGCGCGCGGCCAGCGCCAATTTGGAAGCGGCGCGCAGTCAGACCAAAGCCGCCGAGGCGGAGGTGGCTTTGAGCCAGGCAGGCGTTGAAACCGCGAGTGCTGCGGTGCAACAGGCCGAAGCCAGGCTCCAGCAGGCCGAATTGAATCTTT
The DNA here is from genome assembly GCA_964532525.1 of uncultured Bifidobacteriaceae bacterium. Classification (GTDB taxonomy): domain Bacteria; phylum Verrucomicrobiota; class Verrucomicrobiia; order Limisphaerales; family UBA11358; genus UBA11358. Next base: position 28,288 of record CAZHIM010000025.1, on the reverse strand, counting down.
CCTACACACAAGTGACCGCGCCCGAAGACGGCCGGGTCACGCGCCGCGTCGTGGAACAAGGCGCGTATATCCAGCCCGGCCAGTCGCTCATGGCGATTGTGCCGCGCCACTATTGGGTCATCGCCAACTTCAAGGAAATCCAACTGACTCACATGCGCTTCGGCCAGCCGGTAGAGGTCGTGGTGGACGCCTATCCGGACCGCACATTCAAGGGCCACGTGGACAGCATTCAAAACGGTGCCGGCGCCCGCTTCAGTCTGTTTCCACCGGAGAACGCCACCGGCAACTATATCAAGGTAGTGCAGCGCGTGCCGGTAAAAATCCTGCTCGATGATCTGCCCGGAAACGATCTCGCGCTTGGTCCCGGAATGTCCGTGGTGCCCAAAGTGCGTGTGAAGTAATCAACATCACCCTGCCGAGAAACACTCTATTGCCCGCAGCTTATGAATGGCGATTCGAACCAGCCTAAAATCAATCCGTGGCTCATTGCCTTCGCGGTGATTCTGCCGACCTTCATCGAAGTGCTCGACACCACGGTCGTCAGCGTCGCGCTGGAAAACATTGCGGGGAATCTCGCCGCCACAGTGTCGCAAGCGACCTGGGTTCAGACGGGTTATCTTATTTCAAACGCCATCGTCCTGCCCGCCAGCGCGTGGTTTTCCGCAAAGTTCGGGCGGAAACGGTTTCTGATGGCGTGCATTGGCATTTTCACGGCGGCATCGTTGGCGTGCGGCTGGGCACCAAATCTTTCCTTCCTGATTTTTGCCTCCATCGTGCAAGGCGCGGGTGGCGGCGCGTTGCAGCCGATTTCGCAGGCGATTTTGATGGAAAGTTTTCCCCCCAACAAGCGTGGCGCGGCCATGGCGGCCTATGTGGTGGGTGTTGTCCTCGCGCCAGTGGTGGGACCAGTCGTCGGCGGTTGGCTCACCGAAAATTATTCCTGGCGCTGGATTTTCTACATCAACATCCCGTGCGGCCTGGTTGCCTTATGGATGGTCAAACAATTTGTCTTTGACCCGGAATATATCCGCAACGCCAAAGCGGGACGCATTGATGCCTTTGGCTTTCTCGTTCTGGCGATTTGGCTGGGCACGCTGCAAACCGTTTTGAACAAGGGACAGGATGAAGACTGGTTCAACTCCACCTTCATTTGCACGCTCTCGGTGATTTCCGTCATCGCGTTGGTGGCGTTTATCGTGAGGGAATTCCGGACGCGCGAACCGCTCGCGGACTTGCGGGTGTTTGCCGACCGGAACTTTGTATCCGCCACGATTCTTGCCTCGGTGGTCTTTCTGCTTCTGTATGGCATCCAAAACCTGCAGCCGATCATGGCGGAAAGCCTTATGGGATATACCGCTTATGTCAGCGGATTGGCGCAAGCACCGCGCGGCTTGGGCATGTTGATCGGCACGCCGCTGGTCGGATATTTGACCGGAAAAGTGCGCGACCGCATCCTCATTGGTCCCGGCATCATTTTGATTGGGATTGCCTCCCTGCTGATGGGAAATTTCAACCTCGACATGTCCAGTCACGCTTATTTCTGGCCCAACTTCATTCAGGGCTTTGGCATGTCGCTGACGATGGTTCCGCTGATGACCGTGGCGATGGCCACCATGCGCAACGAGCAAATGGGAAACGCCACCGGACTTTTCGCGCTCGCGCGCAACCTGGCGGGCAGCATCGGCATCGCTGTAGCCATCGCGATGGTTTCGCGCGGCGCATTGCGGCATCAAGCCTATCTTGCCAGCCATCTGACACCATACGACTTGCCTTATCAAAATGCCGTGCAGATGGGGCAAGTGGTCATGGCCCCGGCGATGGGAGCCGCGCAAGCCGAACCCGGAACCTTGGGCGTCATCTACAAATCTCTCCTCCTGCATTCGAATATGTTCGCCTTCGTTGACGAATACCGCTGGCTGGCGCTGGTCTGCTTCTTGTCCGTGCCGCTCGTGCTGCTTTTCAAAAAGGGCAAAGGCAAAAGGGAAGTGATGATGCATTGAACTGATTATGAAAAGAACAACCTCCACGCCCAAAACGAGCTCCCAACCCAGGCGCGCACCCGCCATTCACACTCCGCAGCTGCCGCAAAACTTTGAACGAATCCGCAAACGTGCCGAGGAGCTTTACGCCGCTCGCAGCGGGATGATTGGGATGACACTGAATGACTGGCTCAAGGCTGAGCAAGAACTGAAACAGGAGGTTGAGAAGAAAACCAACAACAAATAAATGAATTATGGCGACCACCAACTTTGACTTGACCTTGGACATTTGCACGGAAGACGGATCGCGCACGCGCTTCCATCAAAACGACCAACAGATCGCCGAGACGACCCTGCGACAACTGGTCACGCCCCGCCTCTTCCAACCACCGTTGCTCACGCTGGCCTCCGAACACAGCGTCAGCGCCATTCCCACCCGGACCATTGACATGATTCTGGCGCACACGGCAGTACCACCACCGTTGCCGCTGCCCAGCGGGTGGGTGGATGTGGTTGAAGTCAATGATGAGGCGTTGGTCAATCTTGCCGACTTGGAAACACTGGCTGCGGCCGAGAACAAGCACGTCATGCTGGCGGAAATCCATACGCTCGGGGACTGGATGATCCGCCTGAAACTGGAAACCATCGTTCCGACGACGATTCAGGAACAGCGCCAGCTCTGGAACAATTTGTTGGACCTGCCAGCCATTCCATTTCGTTTGAAGGCGGGTGGCATTGGCGCCATCAATCCCGCGAATATCGTCCGCGCGACCGTGTATCCGCCGGTTGATGGTATTGCCGAAGCGGCATTGGCGGCGGATTTATTGCAAAGCATTCGTCCCTAAGAAATTCAAAAACAATCGCGACAAAAATATGAAACCAAATCATTTATCGGCCGTGGCGCTGCTGGCATTCCTCGCCGCTGGCTGCGCCAACGTGCCCAGCGTCGGCCCAGATTACCACGCGCCAGAAACCAAAACCCCGGCCCACTGGAGTGAACCCCTGACCGGCGGCGAAACCAATTCCGCCGCGGCGACCACGGCTTGGTGGAAAAATTTCCGCGATCCCGAACTGAATTCGCTGATTTCGCGCGCAGCTCAATCCAACCTCGATTTAAAAATCGCCCAGGCGCGGGTGCGTGAAGCCCGTGCGCAATATCGCATCACTGCCGCCGATTTCTGGCCCACGGTGGACGCGTCCGGCTCATACGCTCGCCAGCGGGAAAGCCAGAACCAACCCCTGATTGGTCCCGGCGACCATCTGCCGCCAGGCGTGCCGTTTGAAAACAGCTTCTATCAATCCGGCTTCGACGCCTCATGGGAGATTGACGTGTTCGGCGGCAAACGCCGCGTCACCGAGGCGGCCACGGCGCAGGTCGCCGCCACGCAATTCGGCGAGCGCGAAGTGCTCGTCACCCTGCTCGGCGAAGTCGCCCGCAACTATGTCGAAGCGCGCAGCTATCAGCGGCGGTTGGAAATTGCCCGCGACAACATCCGCGCGCAGGAACAATCGCTGGCGATTGTTCAAAACCGTTTCACCAACGGCCTGACGAGCGACCTCGATGTGCAACAAGCCAGCACTGTTCTCGCCACCACGCGCGCGATCGTGCCCGCCCTGGAAACGGCGCTCGCCGCCTCCATGCGCCGGCTTGGCATTTTGCTCGGACAAACGCCTGAATCGTTGGAAACAGAATTATCAGCCGTCGCGCCCATTCCCGCCGCGCCTCCGGTCGTGCCCGTTGGTTTGCCTTCGGAATTGTTGTTGCGCCGGCCCGACGTGGCACTGGCAGAACGCCAACTGGCCGCCGCGACCGCGAACATCGGCGTCGCCAAAGCGAATTTGTTCCCTAAATTTTATCTCACGGGCGTCGCCGGATTCCAGGGTGTCAGCGCCGATGATTGGTTCACCTCCGGCAGCCGGTTCTGGTCGGTTGGGCCCAGCGTGCAGTGGAGAATTTTTGATGCCGGGCGCATTCGCGCAAACATCAAAGTTCAAAACGCGCGGCAGGAACAGGCGCTGGCAAGCTATGAACAAACCGCGTTGAGCGCATTTGAAGACGTGGAGGATGCGATGACGGCCTACGCCAAAGAACAAATCCGCCGTCAATCACTCGAAGACGCCGTCAAGTCGAGCGAGGAATCCTTGCGCCTGGCGAATCAACTTTATGCCAACGGCCTGTCGAACTTCATCAATGTGCTCGACGCCGAGCGCTCGCTCTATCAGGCGGAGGACGCGCTGGTACAAAGCGACCGCGCCATTTCGGCAAACCTGATCGCGCTCTACAAATCGCTCGGCGGCGGTTGGGAAACTGTTGAGCAACCCGTCGCGTTCGCACTGAAATAATAAATTTTGAAAAAGGAAATCAACCATGTCCCTCGTCCTTGTAATCCTGTCAATCATGTTTTTCGCGCTTGTCTGGCATGACCAGCCTGCCCGCCCAGCAGTCATTGAACGCCGCACAAACCAAAAACGATTGCCTCATGAATGACACTACACAATTCCTGACGGGTTTCGGCGGCCTGGCGGTGTTTGCTGCCGTCTTTGCGGATCAAGTCGGCTTGCCGATTCCCGCTCCGCCGTTGCTGCTGGCTGCGGGTGCGCTGGTTGCGGCGGGCAGGTTGGATGCGGCGCTGGCGGTGGGGATGACGGTGTTGGCGGCAGTTTTGGCGGATTCGATTTGGTATTGTCTGGGACGCCAAGGCAGCGGACGCGTGCTGCAATTGATTAGCCGCTGGTCGCTTACCCTCAACTCTTCCAGTGCGCACGCAAAGGCGGTTGCCGCGCGCCATGGTTGGTGGGCTCTGGCGGCTGCAAAATTCCTCCCTGGCACAGTGATGCCGTCTCTGGCGGGGGCGCTGGGAATGGACCTGCGGCGGTTCCTGCTGTTCGATGGATTGGCTGCGTTGTTTTACGGGGGATGTTACATCACCACAGGCTTTCTGTTTCACAACCAAGTTCAGAAAGTCATGGTCTGGTTCGACCGCGTGGGCCACGGCGTCCTTGGGATGGGTCTGGTTCTGGTGGTTGGATATGTCGGCTACAAATACGTCCTGCGGCGCAGGACCAGCCGCGGCAAAAGCCGTTTAAGCAATAGCCCGGGCAAGCAGACCGACTTAGCCGACACCGAGGCTGGCGTCATCACGCAGGTGTAAACAATTTAACACAACAAACTAAAACAACACGCCTAGCGGGTGATTAAGCAGTCTTGCGAATTACCATGAACAACATCAAACGAATCGTCAAAGTGCGGCTTATGCACAGTCATCATCGCCTCCTGTTTCTGGTGGACGGAGTTGCGTTCTTAAGCCGTTGAAACTGCGTAGCACCTTCGCGCCGGTGGCGCTGTCCGTGGATAGGCCAGAGGTGATTTTCATCACGGAACCTACGCCCTCAATTGCTCTAAAATCAAAGAGATTTCAAAGATCGCCGCAGAAAATGCCTGTCATTGTTGAGAAATTTCCATTGTACCCCCTGTTGTACCCCGCGCCATGAACGGGCAGGCCAAAAGAGGCCCACGGAGACGCCTCCTGGCAGGAATCCTGTTTGGGCGTCCATTAAAGTCCAAATGGTTACAAATGTGTCACTTGCGGATTGTAGATCCTAAGTCTGGCGTGTCTGCCATTCCACCACGTGCGCACAATGATTTGCCCCAACTCCCACACCGGCGGCATTTACTATGGCCGAACCAAAACCCGCGGCAAGCCGAAAGGGGTCCGCTTCCAATGGAATTTGCATTCCGCCGGCCTTCGGCAGCGAGTCCCGGGGGGCGGGCCGCTGTGGGCGCCGCCGAAATCAGAGCCGCGCGTTGTCAATCAGCCGCGTTTTGCCGAGGAAAGCCGCCAGCGCCATGTGCGTGCCGCGCCGCACCTGGGGCACCGCCTGCAATGTTTCCGGATCGAAAAACTCAACGTAGTCCAGTCGCGCCAGCGGCGCCGCGGTGAAGAATTCCCGCAGGTCCTGCTTGAGGCGGGCGGCGGACACCGCCTTTTTGGCCACGGCCGCCTTGGCCGCTCGCAAGGCATGATACAGAATCACCGCCTGCGCGCGCTGCTCGGCGTCCAGGAACTGGTTGCGCGAGCTCATCGCCAGGCCGTCCGCCTCGCGATGCGTCGGCGCCACCACGATTTGCAGCGGAAAGTTCAAGTTCGCCACCATGCGCCGGATGATCGTGGCCTGCTGATAATCCTTTTGCCCGAACACCGCCACGTCCGGCAGCACGAGGTGAAACAGTTTCGCGACGACGGTCGTCACGCCGCGAAAATGCACGGGCCGCGCGGCGCCCTCCATGACGCGCGCCAGATTCTCCTCCACCACGTAGGTGCTGTAGCGGCCTTCGGCTCGGCCGGGATACATGTCGGCGTCAGCCGGGGCGAACACCGCATCCACGCCTGCCTGGCGGCACAGTTTCAAGTCGCGCTGGAGATCCCGGGGGTATTTGGCGAGGTCCTCGGCGGGGCCGAACTGGGTCGGGTTCACGTAGATGCTCACCACCACGCGGCCGCCCTGCCCCACGCGCCGGCGCGCCTCGCGCACGAGGCTCAAGTGGCCCGCGTGGAGATAGCCCATCGTGGGCACGAAACCAATCTTGTCCCCGGCGCGTTTCCAGCGCCGGGCCAATTTTTGCATGACCGTGACTGAAGAGATCTTCTGCACATCGGCAAATCTATCAGCGCACGGCGCTCATCCCAACAAAAACCGCGCGGGCTCGCGTCCGCGCGGTGGGACACAAAGCCGCCGGTCGGCGGTGCTAAAAGGTCAGCGGCGCGCCGGCGGGAACTTCATTCGGGCAGGGCTGGTTGATGGGGGCGTCGGGCTGGCGGTCATTCGGCGCCACAATCTTGTTCGCCAGCAGCCAGGCTTCCACTTCCTCGCCGCTGATGTCCGCCAGCATGTGGCCGTTTATCTCCACGCACGGACTCAACATCTGGCCGCTCTTCTCGATCATTTCCTGCCGCTGCAACGGGTCATTGATAATGTCGCGGTCCTCGAACGGCAGATCGTATTTGCGCAGCACCGCCCGCACGCCCCGGCTCCAGCCGCAGGTCGGTTTCAGATAGGCAATAATGGTTGGTTTGGTCATAGGTTTTGCAAAAATTGTTTTCGCTACGCCAATATAGTGCCATATCAAGGCAGCGGGGGCAAATACTTTGGCCCCGGGGAAATAAATTAACGGGCCAGCCGCGGGGCCGGGGGCGGCCGAAGGAACAGACGGGATTATTTTCCCATGGTTTCAAGGAGGTCGTGAAAATATTCGTCGCCGGCGACCGAGCCGCGTCCGGGCGAACCATGGGCGGCGGCTGGGAGCAAAACTTGGGCTCAGGCGGCCGGGCTAAGTACCCGCCGCTGGGCCATGACTTTCGCGGAAGGCCGGTAGTTGGCGATGAAGTCGCGGTAATAGTCCGCAAAGGTGCCGGCGGCCAGGTGGGTGCGGGCATCGGCCATGGTTTTCAGATACATGTAGGTGTTGTGGACGCTCAACATGCGCAAGCCGAGGATTTCGTTCACGTTCAGGAGATGCCGGAGATAGGCGCGGGTGAAATGCCGGCAGGCAAAGCACTCGCAGTCCTCCTCGATGGGGTGGAAGTCGGCCTTGAACTGGCCGCCTTTGATGCCCAGGGCGCCGCGCCGCGTGTAAGCCGTGCCGTTGCGCGCCACGCGGGTGGGGAGCACGCAGTCGAACATGTCCACGCCGCGCGCCACCAGTTCGAGCATCTGGGCCGGCGTGCCCAAGCCCATGGCGTAGCGCGCCTTGTTCGCCGGCAGGTGCGGCACGGTGATCTCCACCGCCTTGAACATTTCCGGCTCCGGCTCGCCCACGCTCACGCCGCCGATGGCATAGCCGTCGAAATCGAGGGCCACGACGGCCTGGGCGCATTCCTGGCGCAAGGCGGCGTTGCTGCCGCCCTGCACGATGCCGAAGACACGCTGGCCGGCGGCACGCGGTTGCTGCCGGCATTCGCGCGCCCAGCGGATGGTGCGTTCCACGGCGTGACGCTGCGCGCTCGGCGGGGCGTCGTGGGCCGGGCATTCGTCGAAAACCATCGCGATGTCCGAGCCGAGCACGCGCTGGATTTCCATGCTTTCCTTGGGCCCCAAGAAAAGTGCGGAACCGTCGAGATGCGAGCGGAATTCGACGCCATGCGGCTTGATCTTGCGGATCTTGGCGAGGCTGAAGACCTGGAAACCGCCGCTGTCGGTGAGAATCGGCAAGTGCCAATTCATGAACTGGTGCAAGCCGCCGCCGGCGGTGATGATCTCCAGGCCGGGGCGGATGTACAGGTGATAGGTATTGCCGAGGATGATTTGGGTGCCGCACTCGATCAGTTCGCGCGGGTCCATGGCCTTGACGCTGGCCTGGGTGCCCACGGGCATGTACACGGGGGTCTCCACCAGGCCATGGGCGGTGGTCAGGCGGCCCAGGCGCGCCAGGGTCTGCGAATCCGTTTTGAGAAGCTCGAACATGGCGCGCAGGATAAATGAATTACGCGGGAAATCAGACGAAAAACTCGCGGGCCGGGCTCACCACAGATCCGGCAAATGCCGGCATTGGAGCAGCAAGTCCCACCACCAGACCAGCAGGATGCCGCCGCGCAGATACAGCGCCACGGCCAGCAAGCCGCCCAGGAAACGCAGGAGCAGCAGGACCGTGACCAGGAGCGGAGAAACCGGTGCGGGCAGCGACCGGATTTTCAACGCCTGGACGCCGGCGGCGAAGGCGGCGGTGAGGGCCATGGTGAGCCAGCGGTTTTTGACCAGGCGCATGAGCCAGTCGCAGGGGGCAAAGACGAGGAACAATTGGATGAGGGCGAAGGAGAAGGCCACGGAGGCCAGCCAGGAGGGCAAATCCAGCGGGTATTCCTCCGGAAATTTGGAGCGGAGCGGCGGATCCAGCCACAGGTGGAACATGACAGCCACGCCAAGGGCGGCGACGGTGGCCGCCACGAACGGGAGCGGTTCCAGTTTGAAGGTGAAGACCGGACGGCGCGTGCAGGGCTGGTGCCAGGCGAGGACAAAGGCCCAGAGCGTGATGCAACAGAAGAAGATGACAGCCTCGAGGTACCAAACCGGCGCGGAGCGGTGCAACCAAAGGGAGAGCCGCGGATAGCAAGCCAGGGCCGACACGGCGGCGGCAAGGGCCGCCGCGTGCAGGACGCGCGGTTGGAGCAGATGGCGCATGATGGGCGGCCGCCGGGCTAGCCGCGCGATTCACCAAGTTCGGCAAATGACACATCCACCAGCAGGTCGGCGGCGATTTTTTCCAAATCCTTCCGCAAGGTCAGGAGGTCGCAGTGGAGGGGCAACTGCAAACGGGCGCTGGCCTTGAACAGGGTTTCGCCGGACATGGGGGCGCTGGAGACTTCGCTGGAAAATTCCTCCACGTTGACGCCGGCGCGGGCGAGGGCGCTGGTGATTTCGCGGACGATGCCCGGGCGGTCGGCGCCGATGATTTCGAGGCGGGTCTGCTTGCCGGCGGCGGCGGGGACCGCCGAGTCATCGCGGACGATGATTTGCAGGCCGTTGGCCTGGAGCTTTTGCAAGGCGGCCAGGAGCGCGGATTTTTTTGGCTCCGGAATTTCGATGCGCAGGATGCCGGCGAACTCCCCGCCCAGGCGGCACATGCGGCTTTCGAGCCAGTTGCCGCCGTGTGCGGCAACGGCGCGCGCCACGGTTTCCACCAACCCGGTGCGGTCGGGGCTGATGATGGTCATCACGAGGGGGATTTGCATGGGGAAAAATGAGGGGCGGGCGGGGCGGAGGGGGGCGATGCGGCGGACGCCGGGCTAGGGGGCGCTGGTGATTTTGCGCCAGTCCACGCCCTGCTTGCCGGCAAAGATGGCGAACTCCTTTTCGTTTTGGATGAGCACGGCGCGCACCACGCTGGAGTCATCGGCGCGGCAGAGCTCCAAGACGGCTTCAGGAATGAGATTCAATTTCTTGTGGGTGTAGATGAGCGCAAAGACGGCCTGCGCCACCCCGAGGTAGGGAATCTCCTTGTACGCGCCTTCGATCGAATCCTCGACGGCGTCGGCGAGGAATTCGAGCTGATCCACGAGGTGGGGAAACCGGGGCGCGCTGATCTGGGTGAACTCCAGTTTCCATTGTGGCAGCAGCCGCAAGACCTTTTCCGCAAGAGCGGGGGTAATCGCGGCCGCGCCCCGGTTGACGAATTTGGCGATCTCGGACATGACGGCAATCTAGTGAAAGCCGGGCCGATGGAAAGTGAAATTATCGGCAAATTTTGGGGGCGCGGTGTCACCGGGAAATGACACGCTCAGGCGATGCCCGCCTTTTGCAGGAGGCGTTCGAAATCGTATTCCGCCTTGCGGGCGGGGCGGCTGCGCAGGGCGTTGGCCGCGTCGTCGCCGGTGAACATCTCGGTTTGGGCATCCCAGGTGAGTTTGCGTTGCAACTTCATGGCGATCCAGGCGGCGGCGCAGGCTTCGAGACTGCGGGCGGATTGCTGGATGGGGGCGATGGGCTGGCGGTTGGCGGCGATGCTTTCGAGCCAGTTGCCGTGTTGCGTGCGGCTCGGCGCCCAGCGGATGGCGTCGCCGCCGAGGGGCGAGAGGATCTTCGGATCGCTGGCGCGCAACGGCAGCAGGGTCTGGCTCCCGGCGGGCGCGGTGGGATCGCTCTCCGTGACTTTTTCCTCGCTGCGGCAGCAGAAGACCCAGCCGGCGTCGCCTTCAAACCGCAGGCCGTTTTCAAAGTGATTGTCGAGAATCACCCGGACGTTGTGCGGGTAGAGCATTTCGACGTGATAGGTGGTATGGACGGTCCAGGCATCGTTGTGCATGAACGCGGCCTGGGCTTCGACGGTGAGCGGGCCGCCGAGTTCCTGGCCCATGGCCCACTGCGCGATATCCATGTGGTGGGCGCCCCAGTTGGTGATCATGCCCAGGCCGAAGTCCTCGGTGGTGATCCAGCCGGGGCGGCCTTGCAGGCTGCGCTGGGGGTGGACGCGGCGCTCCATGTAGGGCTGCTCGGGCGCGGAGCCGAGCCAGGGTTCGTAATCGAGATTGGCCGGCACTGGCTCGGGGGCCGGCGCGTGGCCGCTGGGCTGGTCGCGGCCCACGCCGATGCGGATGGTTTGCAACTGGCCGATGCGGCCGTTGCGCACGGCTTCGCTGGCGGCGCGGAAGCTGTGCCAGGGGTGTTCGGAACGCTGCTGCGAGCCGGTTTGCAAAATGATTTTCGTGGCCTCGACGGCCCGGCGCAGGCCGATGGCCTCGGCGATGTTGTAGGTGACCGGCTTTTGCACATAGACGTGCTTGCCGGCGAGGGCGGCGGCGATGGCCAGGCGCGCGTGCGAATGGTCCGGCACGGTGACCACCACGGCGTCAATGTCCGGCGCCGCCAACACGTCCCGGTAGTCGTGATAGGTGCGGATGTTCACGCCGGATTCGCCGCGCTCGGCATAATACCGCTCCGCCATTTGTTTGCCGGCAGCCAGGCGGCGGGAATCGAGGTCACAGACGGCCACGACGCGCGCCAAGGATTCGTTCAGCACGTTGCCCAAGTCGCTCCGGCCCATGCGGCCGCAGCCGATTTGCGCCACGTGAATTTTCTTGGAGGGGGCGTCCGCGCCCAGGAGGCGCGAGGGGATGATGGCGGGCAGGATGGCCAGCCCGAAGGCGCCGCGGGCGGCGGCGGTGAGGAAACGGCGGCGGGACAGATTTTTCATGGGCGCGCGCGGGCGGATTCAATTCGGCAGGAGCCGGATCTTGACGTTGCGGAACGAGACCTCGCTGCCGTGTTCCTGGAGCAGGATATGGCCGTCGGCCCATTCGCCAAAATTGGGAATGTCCTTGAACTTGCTGGCGGCCACGGCGGCGCGGAAGGCGTCCGAACCGCGGTCGTACTCGAGGATTTTCCGGCCGTTGAGCCAGTGCTCCACATGATTGCCGCGGGAAATGATGCGGGCGCGGTTCCATTCGCCGACGGGGTTCACCGGCTTGGCGGGATCGCAGGGGAGGAGATCGTACAGGGCGCCGAGGCGGCGGTCGCCGTTGCGGCCCAAGTTGGCGTCGGGATGATTGGCATCGTCGAGGATCTGGTATTCGAGGCCGATGGCGGAGCCGCGGCCGGTGGGCTTGCCGGTGACCTTGTCAATGGGTGAGATGTTGGGCTGGACGAAGATCTTGATGCCGCTGTTGCAGCCGGTGGTGAATTTGAAGTCGGCACTCAATTCAAAATTGGCGTAGCGCTGGCGGGTGATGATGTCGCCGCCGGCCTGGGCCTCGGCGTTGCCGCTGGAGACGACCTTCAGCTCGCCGTTTTCGAGCACCCAACTGCGGTCGGGGAACTTATCGGATTTGGGACTGCGCCAGCCGTCGGTGGTCTTGCCGTCCCAGAGCAGCTTCCAGCCGGCGGCGATTTCCTGGGGCGTGAGCGTGTTGTTCTCGGAAGAGAGTTCGCGAATACGGAGGTTGCGGAAGCGGACCTTGAGGCCGGCCTTGGCGGCGTCGGTGCCCACGGCGTGGACTTGGAGGCCGATGAGTCCGCAGGGGGTGACGCAATCGAAGATCTCGGCGCGGGGCGCGCCATTGAGCCAGGTCTTGATGGACGGCCCATCGGCAACGATACGGAGGGTGTTCCACTGGCCGGCTTTGCTGACGGTGCGGCCCTGCTGCGAAAACGCCACGCCCTGCGAACCCTTTTCGCCGTCCGCGGGGAAGAGCCAGCCGCGGCGGGCCTCGTCGTAAATGCCGGCGGTCCACATGCGTCCGCGGGCGGTGTCCATGTCAATTTCGCACTGATAACCGTGGACGCGGTCGGCGGGGAATTTGAACTGCTTTCCGTGGATGATGGCGTTGGTGGCGTTGGGAAAAACTTCGCTGCGGATTTGGACGCCGGAATTCAGGAGGGGATCGCACTGATATTCGAGTTCGAGTTCGAAATTCCCGAAGGAGCGGGTGGTGCAGAGAAAGCTGTTGCCGGTGCCGGGAACGGATTGGCCGACGAGCAGGCCGTTTTCGACGGAGTATTTGGCTTGGCCGCCGTGCGCTTGCCAGCCGTCGAGGTTTTGGCCGTTGAACAGGTTAATCCAGCCGTCCTCGGCGCGAGTGGAGGACGCGGCCAAGAGCAGGGCCGTGAGGCCCAGTGAGAAAAATCCAAGTGATTTCATGTAGTCTTTTAATGGACGGCGCACGGCCGCATTAGGTTGCGGGAAAAAAATCGGCCGGCAAGCCGGGGCGGACGGGGCCGGGAGCCCCCGATAGGTTTTTAGGGTGTACGAGGGTTAACGATGGGGGATTTTGCAGGGGTTTTCGCGGATTTTTGTGTTGGTTTTGCACGGGTTTTGAGGGGGTTTTACGGGGGGCAATCCGCCGGCCTTTCGGTCGCTGGAGAACAACGAGGGAACGCTGGCGGGGAGTGCCGCCACGGCGATTTCGACGACGGAACGACGCATTCTCATCGTGGCGGGAGGCGGTCCCGCCAAGAGAAGTTTAGCAGGTTTTGAGCGCCGTCAACGGCCGCGCGGGACGAAAAAATCGTGTTTTGAACGATTTTTCGTTAGCGGCTAACAGTGGGAGCGGGTGATTCAATGCCATGCCCATTTTTTAGATGGCGGCAAACGCCAGTTGCCGCCACGGGGCCGAAGTATAAAGACTTGCGGCGACTCGTGCGCTGGAAAATCCAAGGCATAAAGTTAAACGCTTCCGCAGGGCTGTTCTGCGGTGCAATCGGTGCGGCCGGCGTTGATCAACTCTTGTACAAAATGATGTACCACCTTAATATTCGAGCGATGAAACTGTCTCCAAAAATTGAAAAAGCGTTAAACAACCAGTTCAACCTCGAATTCGCCTCGGCCTATGTTTATCTGGGCATGGCGGCTTATTTCGAGCAAACTCCGTTCGCCGGTTTTGCCGCGTGGATGACCGTCCAGTACGGCGAAGAACTGGCGCACGCCCAAAAATTCTTCAAGTATGTAAACGAACGCAACGGCAAAGTGGTCCTCCAAGCCGTCGAGCAGCCCAAAAGCGAATACAAATCGCCTTTGGAGACCTTCCAAGCCAGTCTCGCCCATGAGCAAAAGGTTTCCGCCTCCATTCTCGCGTTGTACGAACTGGCCGGCGAGGAAAAGGACTTCACCACGCAGTCGTTCCTCCGCTGGTTCCTCGACGAGCAGTTGGAGGAGGAGAAAAATGTGGGCGATTTGGTGGTGAAGCTGAAATTGGTTGGCGAGAATATCAATGGCGTCTTTGCGCTGGATCATCAGGCTGGCAAGCGTGGCCAGAAATGATCCTGAAAAAGGCGTCAAAGCAGAATGACGCGCATTACCGCTGGGATGTCAGCCGCACGGCGGATCGCGGCCACGGCCGTCACCCCCGCCGTGCTGGGCATTCTCCGCCGCGCCGTCCAAGGCGAAAATCGGGTTTGGGCTGCCCGCCGACGCAAAGCCGGCGGGCTGATTTGGTTCTGCGACACCTGACCGGAAACGTTTCCAGACTTTAGAGCAGCCCTGCTTCCAGAGCGGGCGGCCGCTTTTTAACCGGGCAATCAGGCGCGTTCATCCAAGCGGTTGCGGATGGTCTGTGCGAGTTCATCCGCTTTGAAAGGCTTGGAAAGAAAATTGACGCGTTCTTCCAGCAGAAGATCCGTGCCGGCGACTTCCGCGCTGTAACCGCTGGCGTAGATGACTTTCAATTGGGGATTCTGCTGCAAAAGCTGACCAGCCAGGTCCTTGCCATTGATTTCGCCCGGCATCACAAGGTCGGTCAGCAAGAGCCGGACTTCGTCCTGGTGTTGTTTCCAAAGCGCCAGGGCTTCCTCGCCGTCGGCGGCTTCCAGCACGCGATAGCCGAGCCGCGTCAGGGCAATCCGCACGGACGAGCGCACGGCGAGTTCATCCTCCACCAGCAAAATGGTCTCGCGGCCGCCCGGCATGGAGGCCGGCGACGACCAGAAGAATTCGGTGTCGGCGGCTGTGGTCTGGCGCGGAAGATAAACCCGGAAGGTCGTGCCGCGTCCAAGCTCGCTCTGGACGTTGATCCAGCCTTGATGCTGCTGGACAATGCCGAAAATGGTGGCCAGTCCCAGGCCGGTGCCTTTGCCCACTTCCTTGGTGGTGAAGAAGGGTTCAAAAATCCGCGGCAGAATTTCCGGCGGTATGCCGCCGCCGGTATCACTGACACTCAAACAGGCGAACAAACCCGGGCGCGCTTGCACGGTCTGCGCGGCGGTGACCTCGTTAAATTCAGCAGCCGTGGTTTCGATGATGATCTTTCCGCCCCTGGGCATGGCGTCCCGCGCATTCACCACGAGATTCAGCAGGATTTGATCAATCATGCCCGGATCGGCATGGATGACCAGCGGTTCCGCGGCAAACTTGAATTGGAGCTGAACCTGCTCCCCCAGCGTGCGCTGGAGCATTTTGGCGATGTTTTCCACCACTTCCTTCAACTTCAGATTGCGCGGCTGCATGGTCTGCTTGCGGCTGAAGAGCAGCAGTTGGCGGGTGAGATTGGCCGCGCGCTCAGCCGCCCTCTCGATCTCGCGGGCGAATTCAAGTTGTTGCAATGAAAGGCTTGGTTCCGATTTCAGCAGTCCAGCCTGTATTTGGATGATCGCCAGGATGTTGTTGAAGTCATGCGCCACGCCGCCGGCCAACTGGCCGAACGCCTCCATCTTTTGCGATTGGCGCAATTGTACCTCCAATTTTCGTTGAGGCGTGATGTCGCGAAACGTCCAGATGCGGCCATAATATTTCCCGCTCTGGTCGCGGACGGGCGACGAGTAACGGTCCAGGATCATCCCGTCCACCAGCTCGATTTCATCGCGGCTCACCTCGTCGGGATGCGCGTAGAGATGGGCGACCTTGGCCATGAATTCCAGCGGTTTTTTGGTCGCGTTGGCGATGAATTGCACCTGCACGGCGTCATCCTCGTTTTCGGCGATGGCCGGGGGGATTTTCCACAGGCCAGTCAAGTGCTGGTTCTGGAGAATTTTTTTGCCCCGGCTGTCCACGACCAAAATACCGTCCATGGAGGAATCCACCTGCGCCTCGAGAAAGGCTGTTTTCCAGCGCAACTCCTCCTTTGCCCGCTTGCTCTCGGTGATGTCGAGGCCCAGGCCAGCCAGGCCGGTCACCTGGCCCGTGTCATCGTGCAGGGGAACTTTCGAGGTCAGGAGCCAGCAGGTGTAACCGTCGGGCCGGGTGAGCTGCTCCTCGCGATTCAACACCGGCTGGCCGCCCAACACCCGCTGATCGTCCGCCTGAAAGGCCGCCGCCTGCTCCGGCGGGAAGAAATCATAATCCGTCCGGCCGAGAATCTCCGCTTCGGAGGTGATGCCGCAGTTGCGTAAATCCATCGGATTCGTCAGGGTTTTTCGCCCGGCGGTGTCCTTGAGATAAACGGCCACCGGCAGGTGGTCCAACAAGGTGCGCAAGAGCGCCCGCTCATGGGCCAGAGCCTGCGCCGCCTGTTTGCTTTCCGTGATGTCCGTGACAAAGCCTTCGATGGCGAGCAATTGGTGTTGGGCGTCAAAAATCCCCTCGCCTTGTTCCCAAACCCAGCGCTCCGCGCCGGTCGCCGTGCGCAGCCGGTAAATCAACACGAAAGGTTTCCCCTGCTTCAAGTCCGCCTGAACCTGATTCCACACGGCTGCGCGGTCGTCGGGATGAATCAGGCTGGCATAGGCCACCGCGCGGTTGCCCATCAACTCGGCGGCGGTGTAACCCGTCAGCGTCTGCGCCCCGGCGCTGACAAATTCCATGGTCCAGTTCTGATCGTTGCGGCAGCGATAGGCCATGCCGGGCAGGTTGCTCATCAGTGTGGCCAACTGTCTTTCGCCCTCCCGCAGCGCCACCTCCACCCGCTTGCGCTCGGTGATGTCCAGCAACGAACCCAGCAGGCAGTCTTGGCCAGCGATGACCACCGGCTCCGCCGACCATAAGAATTGGGTAACCTGCCCGGACTTCCCGCGAATTTCCAGTTCGACATTGCGCAAGGGCATCCGTTCCTTCAGCTTGGCAATCTGCGCGTTGCGCTCTTCCAGGTTCGTCCAGACACCCAGTTCCAGCGCCGTGCGGCCGATCACTTCATCCCGGGTTCGTTGAAGTATCTTCAAGAACTCCGGGTTCACATCCAGGTAGCGGCCTTCGGCAAGCGTGGACAGCGCCATCGCCATCGGGCTCGATTCGAAGATTCTGGAAAACTTCTCCTCGCTTTCGCGCAGTTTCCTTTCAGCCTGCTTTTGCGCGGTGGTTTCCACGAAGATGACGCCAATGCAATCGGGGCGGCCATCCTTTCCAAAGATGGGGAAAAAGGTCTCCAGCCAATGTCGCAGAACCCCCGGCTGGCTACGGGTTTCCCCTGACAATTCCACGTTCCAAACGGGTTGGCCCGTGGCGAGGACTTTTTGGAGCAACGGCTCGGCCACCGGGGCCAGATTGGGCAAAATCTCCCGGACGGTTTTGCCCAGGTGATCGTGCATGGACACACCATTGATTTCGGCCACCGTTTCGTTTAACTGAACATAGCGCAATTGCCTGTCCAACAACGCCAGACCTGCCGGCGCGCTGGTGAAGAAGGCCTGCAAGGGTTGTTCGCTGGCAAACAACAATGTCTCTGCCTGCTTGCGTTGAGTGATGTCGCGCGCGATCTTTGATAGGCCAATGATGTGGCCGGCGGCATCCTTGATCGGTGAGGCCGTGACCGAGAGGTTGATTTGCCTTCCGTCCTTGGTCCGGCACCACGTCTCAAAATGCTCCACCTTTTCGCCGCGCTTGATTTTCCCCAAAATATCCGTCTCCTCCTCCTGCCGTTCCGGCGGAATCAGTCGCACCATTGAAGTTTCCACCATCTCGCCGGCCGTATAGCCGAAAATCCTTTCCGCCCCCTTGTTCCAACTGGTGATGATGCCGTTCAGATCCTGGCTGATGATAGCGTCGTCCGACGATTCAACAATCGCTGCCAGGCGGCCCATGGCCATTGCGGCAGCTTTGCTTTCAGTAATCTCGGAATTATTCATACGTTCAGATGATTTTTTGGATTTTAACAAAAAATACGCCATCTTCAAAAGAACAGCGGCGATTTTTTGCAGCAAAGGCGCTGATGGCAGATGGACCGGACGCGATGCGCCAGCGGGTATGAAATCCGAAGAGAGGGACTGGACGCGGAAGCAGATGCGGCATGGATTCGTAACCGCGGTTTAATGCCGTGTCATTTTTTCAGATGGCGGCGAACGCCAGTTCGCCGCCACGCTGCCGGCGCAATCCATGATGCGAACCGAATTGTCGGGCGCGTCGGAATTGCACGGGGCGTCATGGAGTGCGCGGACAGGTCCACTCCAAAGTTTTGGCGCGGAAACAGGCTTTTCATCGGCAAGGGATTGATTTACCACTAAGCGATGCAAAGCCCCATCGCAGTGACCGGCCAGCCGATTGACGTCGGGCCGGCGGTGCCGTCATCGGCGGCAAAGGCGGCGGGGAGCGCGGCGCGGTTTTTCCGATCTTAAAATTCATTCCTTATTCATTCCCTTATGAGCACAGCAATTGATCGGCGGAGTTTTTTGAAACGGGCCAGCGCGGCCGGGGTGGGCCTGGGGCTGGCGGGATATTGGGCGTCGGCGGCCAGGGCGGGCACCCAAACCGCCGCGGCGCCGAAAAAATTCGGGGCCAACGACCGGATCACGGCGATGATCTGCGGCACAAACGGGCGGGGCTTGGCGCATGTGGATTGCCTGACGGGTTTGCCGGGGGTGGAGATCAAATATATTTGCGACGTGGACACGCGGGCGGTGACGAAGGGGCTGGCGGCCACGGCCAAGAAGCAGGCGAACGCGCCGCAGGGGCTGGGCGATTTTCGCAAGGCGCTGGCCGACCCGGACCTGGACGTGGTGACGATTGCGACGCCGGATCACTGGCACACGCCGATGGCCATCCTGGCGCTGGCGGCGGGGAAGCACGTGTACGTGGAAAAACCGTGCAGCCAGAATCCGCGCGAGGGCGAATTGCTGGTGCAGGCGGCGGCCCAGCGGCAGCAGGTGCTGCAAATGGGCGCGCAGCGGCGGTCGTTTCCGAATTTGCGGGCGATCATCGGGGAGATTCACCACGGGCTGATCGGGAAGACGTATTTTGGCAAGACGTGGTACGCGAACGACCGGAAGAGCATCGGGCACGGGCAACCGGCGCCGGTGCCGGACTGGCTGGATTACGAGCTGTGGCAGGGGCCGGCGCCGCGGCGGCCGTTCGTGGACAACCTGGTTCCCTACAACTGGCACTGGCGCTGGCATTGGGGCACGGGCGAGGCGCTGAACAACGGCACGCACGAGGTGGACGTGTGCCGGTGGGCCATGGGCCTGACGTGGCCCACGCGGGTGTCGTCCAACGGCGGGCGCTACGCCTTCCAAGACGACTGGGAGACGCCGGACACGCAGACGATTTCGTGGGATTTTCCGGAGGGCAAGACGATCATGTGGGAAGGCCGGAGCTGCAACGGTTTCCCGGTGGAACAGCTTTCGCGCGGGGTGCTGGTTTATGGCACGGAAGGCACGGCGCTGCTGGATGGCAATGCGTACACGATTTATGACCGCAAGGGGAAGGTGGTGAAGCAGGCCAAGAGCAACGAGGTGGTGGACCCGACGAACACGCTCAGCTCGACGGGCCTGGACCTGGACGCGCTGCACTTTGCCAACTTCATTGACGCCGTCCGCAACGGGACGCCGGTGACGTGTCCGGCGCTGGAGGGCCATATCAGCACGGGCTTGCTGCACCTGGGCAACATCTCGTGGCGCACGGGCCGCGAGCTGTATTGCGACACGGACAACGGGCACATCCGGCACGATCACGCGGCGATGAAATTATGGCAGCGCCAGTATGAGCCGGGCTGGGAGCCGAAGGGGACGTGAGACAGAATCCAGGACGATACTGAAAAGGCCTTAAAAACGCGGTTCGTTTATTGGGAAACGCATATACAAGCTGGGGCCGGACCGCGGCTGTGCTGAAAGCCAGCCGCAGCAAGGTTCGCAATTCAATGGCCCGCGTCACTCGGCAGGTTTTCTGGCTGGCCGCCTTGCTGCGGCTGGTCTTCGACCCAGCCGCCGTCCGCCACATTGGGATATGCTCAGCCATTCCAGCTTTGGACACTCCAGAAGGATTTTGTCCCACACCCAGCCGAAGGCGTGAGGCGATTTTTTGGTATCCAGCGGCGGGCAAACACGGCAACATTCCGTCGCAATCATTCCCCTTTATGAAACAGTTATTCTTGACGGCGTTGGGTGCGTGTCTGGCGGTCAGCGCGTGGGCGCAGTCGCCCGCGGACACCAGCGCGGCCGACCAGTTGGGCTGGCAACTGGCGGTGCATTCGTACACGTTCCAGAAATTTTCCATCTTCGACGCGATTGACAAATCCGCCGCGGCGGGGGTGAAGTACATGAGCATCTCCGGGAGCGTGATGCTCGACAGCTCGAACCGGCTCTCGACGGTGACGCTGTCGCCGGCGCAACGGGCGGCGATTGACGCGAAGCTCAAGGCGGACGGGTTCGGGCATTTTGTGAACATCGGCGTGGTGCAATTGCCGGCGGACGAGGTGAAGTGCCGGAAGGTGTTTGAATTTGCCAAGCAGTGGGGCATCGGCATTTTGGTTTCGGAGCCGGAGACCAACGCCTTGGACACGGTGGAAAAGCTGTGCAAGGAATACAACATCAAGGTGGCGATTCACGAGCATCCCAAGGGGCATTCGATTTATTGGAACCCGGACGCGGTGCTGGCGGCGATCCACGGCCGCACGCCGCTGATGGGCGCGTGCGCGGACGTGGGGCATTGGATGCGGTCGGGGCTGGACCCGCTGGAGTGCCTCAAGAAATTGGACGGGCACATCATTTGCCTGCATTTCAAGGACCTGAACGAGATGGGCCCGCGGGCGCACGACGTGCCATGGGGCACGGGGGTGGGCCAGAGCAAGGCGCTGATGGCGGAACTGAAGCGGCAGCATTTTCACGGCGCGTTCTGCGTCGAATACGAATATCACTGGGAAAATTCGGAGCCGGAAGTGGCGCAGTGCGTGAAATTTTTCAACGACACGTGCGCGGAGCTGGTGAAGGAACCGTAGGGGCGAAGGGCGGTTTCGCGCGGCAGCAGAGACGGAAATGGGCGGTTTTGGGCTCACGCCGATCCGCATCTTACTGAAGCCTTTTATTTACCTCACCACGATTCGTCTCCGCTTTGATTTGCTTGGCAACCGCATGGTTTGTTTGGACGAACTGTTCAATTTTGGCGAGTAAAACCTTTGTGCGTTCGTCATTATGCGTCAAATCCCGATGCACCGAGTAAAAGAAGGCTATTGGAATAGTGAACATCTCCACAGCTTGATTTGTGTCGCCCGCCTCGATCAACTCGATGGCACGAATGCCTCTGGCTGCTTCCAGCCGGTCAAAAGCTTCACCCGACTCCACCATCTGGGCACCGAAGGCAGTCATCTCGCGCTGGACATGGCGGTGCTCAAAATGCCACCCGACAATCACACCGAAAGCCAACGACAGGAAAGATGCAATCAATAGTTTCATACGCGAATGATCCAACCTTAACCGCGGAAGCAAAAATCTGCAAAAATTTCATGAGCAACAAACCGAAACATTCGACCCAAAAGCCAATGGAGACTGGATTTACAGGATGAACAAGATGGCTCTCGCCTGCTTTTTTTCAATCCTGTAAATCCTGTTCATCCTGTCTCCCATTAGAAAAAGTTGGCGGCGAACGCCAGTTCGCCGCTACGGGGAAACGAAAGTGTCTTTAACTGGAAGGCGGATGTTGATAAAAAATACGCGTGCAAGATCCTATCGCCAAAGCCAACACGCTGCTGGAAGCCCTGCCGTACATCCAGAAATTCAGCGGGGAAACGTTCGTGGTCAAATACGGCGGGAGCTTCATGGATGCGCCCGATGAAAAGGTGCGCACCAGCGTGGCGCGCGACGTGGTTTTTTTGGAGGCCGTGCAGATCAACCCGGTGGTGGTGCACGGCGGCGGCAAGGCCATCACGCGCGCGATGGAGAAATCGGGCCTGAAGACGAATTTCATCCAGGGCCAGCGGGTGACGGACGAGGCCACGGTGAAGATCGTGGACCGGGTGTTGTCCGACGAGATCAATCCGGAAGTGGTGAAGACCATCAACGCGCTGGGCGGGAAGGCGGTGGGGTTCGCGGGGCGGGACATTTTCAAGTGCCGGAAGCTGTATTTGAACGACAAGCAGAATCCGGGCAAGAAAATTGACATCGGGTACGTGGGCGAGGTGACGGAAGTGGACGTGACGCCGCTCAAGGAAAGCATGTGGTGCGGGATGACGCCGGTGATCAGCCCGACGGCGCGCGGGGAGGACGGAAAGATTTACAACTGCAACGCGGACGTGGCGGCGGCGATGTGCGCCATCGCCCTGAAGGCGAAACGGCTCGTGTTCATGTCCGACGTGCCGGGCCTGATGCGGGATCCGAAGGACGCGGCGACGGTGATCGCCCATTTGCAGACGGGCGAGGTGCCGGGGCTGAAGGCGGCCGGGATCATTGACAAGGGCATGATTCCGAAAGTGGACAGCGCGGTGGCGGCGATCGAGTCGGGCGTGGAGAAGGTGTCCTTTGTGGACGGGCGGGTGCCGCATTCGGTGATGCTGGAGATTTTCACGGACAAGGGCGTGGGGACGGAAGTGGTTTTGTAACTACGGGGAGAGGAACGCGAAGGCGGGGAGGTTGCGCAGGACGCCAAAGACGCCCAGGACGACGAGGAACGGCAGGATCAGGCGGGGAGGAAAGAACGGTCCGCTGGCGCGGTGGTGGAGGCGGTTCAATCCGAACCACGCCCCCCGTGCGGCCACCACGGCGAGGCCGCAGACGGCCAGCGCATTGTCCCGCAGCGCGGTGGCCACATCCCCATGCAGCAGCGCGAAGACGGCGCGCGTGCCGCCACAGCCGGGACAGTTCAGTCCCGTGAGCTGGTGGAACTGGCAGACGGGATAAATGTGATAGACGGAGGGATTGAAGCAATAGACGACGGCCAGGACCCCGGCGGCAGCCACGGTCAAAACCACGACGGCGAAGCGGGCGTTCGCGGACGCAATTTTGGGCGGCACGGCGTTCATTTAGAATTGGCCGGTCTGCCAGGAAAGGACGGAGGCCGGGTTCAGCAGCAAATGCAACAGCGCGCCGGTGAAGGTGAGCAGCAGGCTGCCACCGGAAAGCACGAGGCCGATGATGGCAAAGGTGCGGCCTTCCTGCGGTTGGGCCTGGCCGCTGATTTGCAGGAGGGCGATGAGGGAGAAGATGAGGCCGAACAGGTTGAAGGGAAAACAGCAGCAGCAGGGAATCCAGGCGAGGAGGCCGCAGAGGAGGCCGGCGGTGGCGAAGCCGTTGGTGCCGCGGGCGGGACCGGCGGGCCGGAGGGCGCCGATGGTGGGCGGCGGGGTGGCGAAATCGGCGGCCAACTCGGGCAGGAGCCCGAGATACGTCCAGTTGGCCGCGCCCTCCACATAGACGGGCGTGCGGCTGTCGGCGCGGCCGGCGGCGAGCCAGCGGCGAATCTGCTCAAGTTCAACCGGGCCGTACGTTTTGCCGTCGGCGCCAATGATCCGGTATTTCATATATCCTTTCCGCTTATTCCGCTTCCGCGTGCGCCAGGCCCCGCGCGGCGCAAACGCCGCGCTTGGTGGCAGCGATGAAATCTAGCATGAGCACGGCCGCGGGACTCGAAAAATCTTTGCGCGCGGCAGCGACGGCGTCGCTCATGTTCCTATCGCCGCGGAAGAGCGCGTGATAGAGCCGTTTCAATTCGAGGCGGATTTCGGCGGAGAAGCCGGCCCGGCGGAGGCCCACGGCGTTGAGGCCGGAGAGGATGTTGACGGCGCGGACCACGGTGAAAGGAGGCAGGTCTTTGCTGATGGCGGAGCCGCCCTGCATGAGGGCGAGGGTGCCGACGCGGCAGAACTGGTGCACCAGGGCGCCGCCGCCGAGGATGGCGCGGTCGGAGATGACGGCGTGGCCGCCGAGCATGGAACTGTTGGCCATGATGACGTAATTGCCGACGACGCAGTTGTGCCCGACATGGGTGGTGGCCATGAAGAGATTGTGTGAACCGATGACGGTGTCTTCTTCCGGGGTGGTGGCGCGGTTGATCGTGACCTGCTCGCGGAAGGTGTTGTGGTCGCCGATGACCAGGCCGGTGGGTTCGCCCTTGTATTTGAGGTCCTGCGGGGCGTCGCCGATGACGCACGTGGCGTGAAAGCGGTTGCCGGCGCCAATCCGGGTTTTGCCCGTGATATAGACGTGCGGGCCCACGAGGCAATCGGCGCCCATTTCCACGTCGCCATCAATGACGGAATAGGGTCCCACCTGGACGCTGGAATCGAGTTTTGCCTGCGGGTGAATGATGGCGGTCGGATGAATCATTTTGCGGACAGAATCACACAGTTGAACGCGGTTGAAAACTGATTTTTTACGGCGGGGGAAACGTTTTTCCGGTTCGCCACCCGGGCGCGAAGATACTTTGTGCGCGGGGCGCGGGGCTGGTAGATTGAGGGGAATGACTAGCGTTGAAACCATCGCACCAGAACGCGCCCGGCCGGCGGCGGCGCGGCTGCCGGAATTGCTGGCGCCAGCGGGGGACTGGGACTGCGCGCGGGCGGCGGTGGAGAACGGCGCGGACGCGATTTATTTCGGGCTGGAAAAATTCAACGCGCGGATGCGGGCGAACAACTTCACGGAGGCGGATTTGCCCAAGCTGATGGCCTTTTTGCACCGGCGCGGCGTGAAGGGCTACGTGACGTTCAACACGCTGGTGTTTGAAAACGAGCTGGCGGAGGCGCGGGAGTATCTGCGGACGATCATCGCGGCGGGCGTGGACGCGGCGATCGTGCAGGACGTGGGTATCTGCCGGCTCATCCGCGAGCTGTCGCCGGATTTCCCGATCCACGCCTCGACGCAGATGACGGTGACGAGCGCGGCGGGCGTGGAGTTTTGCCGGGCGCTGGGGTGCGAGCTGGTGGTGCTGGCGCGGGAATGTTCGCTGGTGGAGATCGGCCGGATCAACGGCGGGCCGCAACCGCTGCCGGTGGAGGTGTTCGTGCACGGCGCATTGTGCGTGGCGTATTCGGGGCAGTGTTTGACGAGCGAATCGCTGGGCGGGCGTTCGGCGAATCGCGGCGAATGCGCGCAGGCGTGCCGGATGCCCTACGAACTGGTGTCGGACGGGAAATTGGTGCCGCTGGGCGACCGGAAATACCTGCTGAGTCCGCAGGATTTGGCGGGGCTGGAGATTTTGCCGGAGATCGTGCGGGCCGGCGTGGCTTCCTTGAAGATCGAGGGCCGGCTCAAGTCGGCGGAATACGTGGCGAGCATCACGCGGATTTACCGGCAGGCGCTGGATGGACTGGCGGCGGCGAACGGCACCGGCGCCGCGCGGCCGCGGGACGTGAATGCGCAATACGAGATGGAGATGTCGTTTTCGCGGGGTCTGTTCACGGGGTGGTTTGGCGGCACGGACAACCGGAAGCTGGTGCATGCGCGCTTTGGCAAAAAGCGGGGCGTGTATTTGGGCGAGGTGAAGCGCGTTTTGCGGGACGGCGTCGTGCTGGACCTGGCCGCGCCACTAAAGCGCGGCGACGGCGTCGTGTTTGACGCGGGGCACCCGGAGGCCCAGGAGCAAGGCGGCCGGATTTATGACATTCGCGGGGCGAGTGCGGAAGGCCGCGGCGCGGAACTGGGTTTTGGGGACGGCGACGTGGATTTTGCGCGGGTCCATCCGGGCGACAAGCTCTGGAAGACGAGCGATCCCGAGCTGGACAAGCGGCTCCGGCGGAGTTTTGCCGGCGAGGCGATCCGATTTCAGCGGCCGGTGGACGTGGAGGTGCACGGGCTGGCCGGGCGGCCGCTCACGGTGATCGTCCGCGACGAGGCAGGGCACGTGGCAAAGGTGGAGTCGGCCATGCCGCTGGCCGTGGCGGAGAAGCTCCCGCTGACGGAGGAAAAATTGCGCGAGCAGCTCGGCCGGCTGGGCGGCACACCGTTCCGGTTGGGCGGCTTGAAGAGTTTCCTGGCGGGCGGGCTGCTGCTGCCGGTGAGCGAATTGAACCGCCTGCGCCGCGAGGCGGTGGCGGAGCTGGAGAAATTGCGCGCCGCGCCGAAGCGCTGGCAGTTCGCGGAGGAGGAGGCCGGTCCGGCGCAAACGGAGCGGGCGGCCGGAGCGGGGCCGCGCGTGCCGGCGGCGGCGAACCTGATTGTGCTGGTGCGCAACCTGGCGCAGCTCGACGCGGCGCTGCAATGCGGCGTGACGACGGTGTATTGCGAATTTGAAGACCCGAAGAAATATCGCGAGGCGGTGACGCGTTTTCACACGGCGCACGGCTGCCAAGCCGGCGGGGCCGGGCGGGAGCCGGAGATTTTTGTGGCGCCGCCGCGGATTTTCAAGCCGGGCGACGAGTGGATTCTTGAGCAGGTGCGTTCGGCCAACGCGGACGGCTACCTGGCGCGCAATTACGATCACCTGAGCTTTTTTGCGGACGCGCGGCGGGTGGGGGATTTTTCCTTGAACGTGGCGAACCGGGCGGCGGCGGAATATTTCAAAAACCGCTTCGGGCTGGAGCGGCTCACGGCGAGCTACGACTTGAACGTGACGCAGCTTGAGGCGCTGCTCCAAGCGGCGCCGCCGGACTGGTTCGAGGTGACCATCCACCAGCACATGCCGATGTTTCACATGGAGCACTGCGTGTTCTGCGCGTTTTTGTCGAGCGGGAAGGATTACCACGACTGCGGGCGGCCGTGCGACCACCATGACGTGCGGCTGCGGGACCGCGTGGGCGCGGAGCATCCGCTGAAGGCGGACGCCGGCTGCCGGAACACGGTGTACAACTCGCAGGCGCAGACCGGGGCGGAGTTCGTGGAGCGGCTGCTGGCGCTGGGCGTGCGGGAATTCCGGCTGGAATTCCTGAACGAGGCGCCGGAGGAAGTGGCGCGGACCATCGCGAAATACCGGCAGTTGCTGCGCGGCGAGATTTCTGGCACGCAGCTCTGGCGCGAGCTGCGACTCTTCAATCAGCTCGGCGTGACGCGCGGCCAGATGGGGAAGTGAGGAGCCGGAACGATTCAGTTGAAAGGCGAAGATAACCCGATGAATTTCAACGATAACCTTCGCTTGAAAAAGAGGCATTGATAAATTAGTGTTTGAAAGGGGTCGCGGTTCAGATGGTAGTTCACGGAAATGAGATGGAAGTGGGAATGAGACGCAGGGGTCGTGGAAAATCAAAAATGAAAAAACCAACCTTCCCTATGAAAACTATAATTCTAACCGCCTTGGCAACCACTGCGATTGTTACTGGCGCCATGGCCCAAGGCTCACTAACAGGCTTTAATGCCGTTACCCAGTATGTTACAACATCAGATGGACCTGACCCTGCCGATCCGGGAAATGCCACCACTTGGTACACCGGTGGTCTCACCATGGAAGTTTACTTTTCGGCGAATGCCACCGCTCCCGACATCGCCGCGATCAATGCATTGAATGGGACAGACGTGTCTGGCTTGGCGACGGCACTTGCCGCGGAGGATTTCTTTCAGGTGGGTCTCAGCGGGGGTATTGGAAGTCCTGTCGGCAGTGTCCGTGGCAGCGCCAATGAGGGATCTTTTGCAGGCTTTCCGGAACCAATTTATCTGTCCAGCGCTTTCGGCCAAAACACTCCAGGTGCCTTTGTCTTTTTGTTCGAAGGCACCAGTTCTTCATATGATGGTTGGTCCGGCGCGGACGCCATTTTTGGAAATTATGGTAGCGATGTGAACCCATTTAACGTCGCTCCCGCGCTCGATAATCTCGGTGACCAACAGAACTTGGTTTTGGCGCCCATTCCCGAACCCGGCACGATCGCTCTCGCCGCTCTCGGTGGGGCCTCGCTGCTCCTGTTCCGCCGCAAGAAATAATCCAGCTTAAACTAAATAGAGCTTTCATAACCCCGCCGGTTCGCCAGCGGGGTTTCTTTGTGTCGTTCCATTCACCTCAGCGGCCCCAGTTGGAGCAGGCCGATGCGCCCGGAACTTTCAGGGAGCGCCGCTTCGCTGCCTTCTCCCCGAGGGAGAAGGTGTCCGCAGGACGGACGAGGGGAACGAGACTTGGCAAACCAAGGTCTGCCGAATGGTTCTTCGCGGTTTTCCGTGGAATGGCTTCGGGCAGCGGGCTGGTGGACCAATCTGCGGAGCTCCCCGGAGTGGATTCAATGGAACATCTGGGCGAGCATGCTTCGTGGCATAGAAGGCCCTGTATTTAAATAGTTTAACGCTCACCCTCACCCCGGCCCTCTCCCCCTATATCTTCTTAATTGTCCTGCTTGGCAGGC
>CAZHIM010000024.1:0-61259 GCA_964532525.1 uncultured Bifidobacteriaceae bacterium | reverse complement strand
GCGACCCCAACAAGTGTGTGGATTGCGACCTCTGCCTGAAAAACTGCGAGGGCGCTTCCGATCCTCAGACCCAGCTCCGCAAGAGCGAGTGCTTCGTTTGCTTCAACTGCATCGAGGACTGCCCCGAGGACGCCATCTCTTTCAAATTTCTGCCCTCGCTGAAACACGAAGTCACCGCCCCCGCCGTCCCCGGCCGCCGCGCCTTCCTCGGCACGCTGATCGGCCTCGGTTTCTACGCCTTCGCCCGCACCTCCGGCGCCAGCGACCGCAACTACGACAAGAAAGTCATCCGCCCGCCCGGTTCCG
This sequence comes from uncultured Bifidobacteriaceae bacterium, assembly GCA_964532525.1. Classification (GTDB taxonomy): domain Bacteria; phylum Verrucomicrobiota; class Verrucomicrobiia; order Limisphaerales; family UBA11358; genus UBA11358. The sequence goes on along the minus strand of CAZHIM010000024.1, from coordinate 60,953 downwards.
TGGAGGAAAAGGATTTTCTCGACCGCTGCATCAAGTGCGACCAGTGCATCCGCACCTGCCCCACCAACGTCCTCCAGCCCGCCCTCATGGAGTCCGGCCTCGAAGGGGTCTGGACGCCGATCCTCAACATGAAGCTCGGCTTCTGCGAGGTGAATTGCACGCTCTGCGGCCAGGTCTGCCCCACCGGCGCCATTCAACGCATCACCATCGAGGAAAAAACCGGCACCGGCCCCTTTGAAAAGGAAGGCCCCATCAAGCTCGGCACCGCCTTCTATGATTACGGCCGCTGCCTGCCTTGGGCCATGGAAACGCCTTGCGTCGTTTGCGAGGAAGTCTGCCCCGTCTCGCCCAAGGCCATTTACTCCCGCGAAGTCACCATCACCAAGCGCGACGGCAACCCCATCACGCTCCGCCGGCCTTACGTGGACCCCGCCCTGTGCATCGGCTGCGGCATCTGCGAACACGAGTGCCCGGTCACCGATGAGGCCGCCATCCGTGTCAGCGCCGTCGGCGAAACCCGTTCGCGCGACCGCCGCCTGCTCATGGATGGCGGCGATGTCAGCGCCGTGCAGGAATTGGAAAAACGCCAGCGCTGAGAAGAGGTTCTTCGCTGCTTTCGGTGGAATGAACTTTATCTGAGCACCAAGTTCTCGAGATCCTCTTGAGCCCGCACTGCCCGTTTTGCCTGAGCGCTGGGAGCGTTTCTCCCTCTCCCCGGGGGAGAGGGCCGGGGTGAGGGTAAGCGTTAAAGTCTTTAAATAGAGTGTCTTCTATGCCCTGAAGCCCGCACCCAGAACAGCCCCCCGAAGCCGACCGTCAGCAATCCCGACACCGCCCACGCGCCCATGCTCGCGTTCCCCGGCGCCAGCCACAGGGCCGACGCGCCAATCACCGGCCCCAGACAGTTCCCCGCGCCGATGGCCGCTTCGTGGATGCCCCCGTGCTCTCCCTTCGTCTCGCTCGCATCCATCGCGTAGAACAGCGACGAGTAATAGATCAGCCCGATCGCCACGCCGAAGACGATCTGCGCCAGCAACACCGCCGCCAGATTCGGCGCCACCAGAATCGTGGCGAACGACAGGATAAGCAGGGCGAAGCACACCACCAGCCAGCGAAACCGATAGTGCCACGCCGTCCAGCGCCACAGCACGATGAAAGTGATGAACCGCGCGAAGCACCAGATGGACAGCGTGAAGCCGGCCAGCATCGTCGAGAGGTGGAACTTGACCGCGATCCCCGGCAGCACGGCCACCAGCGTGTTGATCGCAATATAAGCGGAGGGATTGGCCAGCCAGGCCATGCGCTGGAAGTTGCGCGCCCGCTCCAACTGCCCCGCGGGCTTGGCCAAGGCGCTCGCCTTGCCGCTGCCCGGCCGGAGCTGGGCGGCGTGGAGCCGCTTCAGCCAGAACGTGAGCACCAACTGCACCAGCATGAGCCCGCACGCCAGCGCAAAAATGCCGCCGTAGCCCACCTTCTTGATGAGCGTGCCCCCGATGAAGAAGGCGAAGAAATTCGCCAGCGCCCAAGTGATGTTGTAAAGGCCGATCGCTTGCGGAACCTCCAACGCATTCCCGTCGCTGACGAGCGCCTCCAGCGACGGCCACACAAAGCACGTGCCGATATAGACGATCCCGGCCACCGCGATTTCCCCGGCCGCCGAATGCAACAGCAGACCGATGGCGAGCCCCATTGCCATCAGGCTGAACCCCAGCTTGAGGGCGGTGAAACAGCCCCGCCGCTGCGCAAACCGCCCGGCCTGCCAGGACGCAAACATGTACACCAGCCCGAGCAGCGCCGCCAGCAGCAGGTTCTGCCGGTCATCGAAACCGAAGCGGTCGCGGAAATAGAAATAGAGGTAGTTGCAATAGGTCGCCGTGGCGAAGGAGTTGATGCCTTCGATGGTGTAGCACAGCGCGCGAAATTTGCAGGCCGGGCTCACGCGCGTGACACCTCTTCAATGGCCTGCCGGCAATACCACTTCACCGCCTCGAGCATCGGCGGCGACAGCCTTTCCAAATCCTCCGGCGCGCACCAGCGCAGGTCGTAATGCTCCGCCGCCGCCAGCGCCAGCGCTCCGCCCTTGGGCCGGGCCCAGTAGATCATGCCGATGTGCTCGTGCGTGTCCGAGATGCGGTGAATATCCAGGAATCGCGGCGCAATCAGCGCGCGGGTGCCGGCCGAAGTCGTGGGCGGCCGTTCGCCCAGCAGTTCCACGTCCAAGCCGCTCTCCTCCTTGGCCTCCCGCAAACCCGCCTGCTCCGGGTCTTCATCCAGTTCAATATGCCCCCCCAGCGGCAGCCACTGGTTCAGCTTGCGATGATGCACCAGCAAGATCCGGCCTTCGTGCACGACGAAGATGGAGACCGTGAAGTCAATTTTTTCGTGAATATGGGCCATCGAAATTACCCTTCATGATGGCCGAATTTGAGTTCCAAAGAAAGCCGGATTGCGCCCGGAGACCCTGCCCGGGTATGAGACAAAACTCTTGGAGTGGGGGACGGCTCGTCCCCACAAGCGCACCCCGCCATGCGGTGCCAGCAACCCCTGCTGGGCCCCCCACAAACACGTTTCCGTCCGTGTCCGTCCGTGTATCAACAGGGCCGCGAGGAAATGCTCTGAGTTGTATTCGGCGTCCGTCGCAACGCGACGTCATGACAATAGTCCCGCAGGGACTTTTCGAGAATAGCCCCCGGATTTATCCGGGGGTATAGGTGTTAAACGGGCAACCGTCCCACCGGGACGGCTGAGAACGCATGTATTTTTCAGCCGTTCCGCTGGGAATGCTCCGCCCGCATCAGCCAGACAAAAGCCAAAAAGACCACGCCCCTCACGGTTTCAACTCACCGTCACGGATTTGCCGGAAATGCTCACATGCCAATAACATCCGATAGAAACAGGTCCAAACTATGGCTGACCCCTTTTCTAATTGTCGTCCGAGGCCTTTGCTACGCCACCGACGACTGACGCTTCACTGCGTCTAGCGTGTTGCCATCCTTGTCTCTCCATTCTATCCATCCATTGGCACTGCGCCCCGCCAAAAACGCGGCGGCCATGCTGGGTGTTTTGAAAAGGTGATCCTTGGTGAAGATGAGCTTGCCGCCTTCTTCCCGCAAGGCCCCGGACTCAACCATCCGTTGACGTAACTCATGCCAGGTCGTGCCCACGAACGAGGGCATGTTTTCCAGGCGGCCAATGGAACCCTTTAGCACCACAAAGCCCTCCTGTGTGTAGAGTCCCCGCCCATTGGAGCCGGAAGCTTTGCAGTAGAACATCTCCTCCTGTTTCGGCGTAGTGGCAGATTTCACCACGGGGTCGAAGAGTGGGTATCCGAGCGTCGCCAGCAGGATTTTACCTGTCTCAAAAATCTCCAGACAGTCCGCCTCCAGCGGTGCGGGGGTGTGCGGTTTGGTGCCGCTGTTGCCGTTTTCGTCGGCGTAGCGGGCGGCGTTGCGAGCGGCTTGGAGGCAGTGCCATTCCAGAAAGAGCGCGTGGGTCTGTGTGAGGCTGTTCGTGCGGGAGATCAGCACCAGCGCACGCTCCCAAAATTCCTTCTCCTTGTTGTGCTTCACGAGGCGGGCGCGCAGATCGCCTGTCTGCCCTAGATAAACCTTCTGTTCGCTGCCATCTTGCGCCTCGCCAAAGAGGAAATAAAGCGCCACTTGATCGCTTTCCGGCATCGTTAGGAAGTCTTGCAGCAGGCTGCGCGGCACTTCGATTACCTGCACGATGCGGGTAGTTATCTCGGCCACCCGGATACCGTGCGGATCGCCGCCGGGAAGGAAGATTTGGATGGTTTTTGGGGTGTCGGTCATGCGGCTTTTCTTTCGGTAAATTCGCGCACGTCAATCTAGCCGGTGACGACGGCGGAAATCATAGCAGGGGTCAGACCATAACTTTTCCACACAAGGGGCCATAGCTTGGACGCATTATCTCATAGCAGGGGTCAACCCAATACAAAGTGCATTTTGTGAGGGGATGAAACGTTTAATTATGGCAAATTCGCCGTAATTAAAATCGTAACGGGGTTTCACTTTTTGCACTTTTGACATTTCACCGGGCTTTCTTTCGCGGGAACCAGAGAGCAACTGCTTGGCAACTCCGGTTGCCCGCTCTGCGTCCTGATGGTAGGGCACCGGCCACTTCACGCCAAGGGATTCTGTCGTTTTTGCCATAGAACCTGGGCGGATTCCTCTGACTTTCTGCGGGCAAAATTTGTCGTAAGCCCCTCCGTTCCCAACTCTTCCCAGGCGCCGGTCCTCCGCAATAATTCGCGTGAATTCGCGTCTAAATTTCCCTATCTCTGAGCGCCGCGTGCCATCAGAGATCATACAAGCCGCTGTCGTGAGTGTAGCCGCCGCCGGCCCCGCCCGGTTCGCCACCCGTGAAATCGCCGAGCAGGTCGCCCATGTCCGCCTCGATCTTTTCCGGATCTTCGCCCGCCTCCAGCCGTTTGATGGCGGTGTCCATTTCCTTGGGCATGGAGCCTGGCGGCATGATGTCCTTCATCTTGCGCATCAGGCACGCCATGTGCCGGGGATTGTGTTCGTCCAAATGCTCCATCTCGCGTTCCATTTCAGACATGGCCCGGGCCACGCGCGGATCGTCAAAATCCGGCCCGGCCGGTTCGCCGCCCGCCGCTTCGCCCGGTGCCGGCTCATGCAACCCCTTCGTCAGCGCGAACCGGCTCACTTGCTTGGACATTTTCCGGTTGCCGCATTTGGGACAGACGGGCTGGCGGTCGGAATTCACCCGCTTCGCCAGGAAACTGAAAATCCGGCGGCACTTGGGACAGGCAAATTCGTAAATCGGCATGAGGCTTACAATTCAGGATTTGCCGGCGGCGCGCCACAAAAAAATACGAGCCCCGCCGGCGGCCGGGGCTCGTGGGCGTTGAAATGGGATTACTTAAACTTGTCGAAACTCTTCCGGAGAATCTGCCAGTCTTTCTGGCCCACAAATTTGCTTTGGAAGCTCCGGTTGATTTCCTGTTCCTTGGCATTTTTCGTCGGTTTGTTGACCTGGTAGAAAATGCCAAAGAGGCCCGGGAACTCCACGCTCGCCAGCTTGTAGGCGGCCGCCTCATCCTTCACGTCGTGGTTCTTGGGGACTTCGTCCCAAACCCCGCCCTTGCGCGGATTGGCGGCGTCGAAGGCGCCTTCGTAAAATTCCACGCATTCGCTCAGACAGTGGACGAAACTGAAACCGTCATGGTCCATGGCCGCTTCCATCATGGCCAGGACGTGGTTGGGGTTCGACGCCGAAGTGCGGGCGACAAACGTGGCGCCGACCGCGATGGCCTGTTTCGCCGGGTTGATCGGGTAATCCACCGCGCCCCAAATGTCGGTCTTGCTCTTGAAGCCGATGGGGGACGTGGGGGAAGTCTGTTTCTTCGTGAGGCCATAGACCTGATTGTCCATGACCACCAGGGTCATCTTGACGTTCTTGCGCGCGGTGTGCGTGAAGTGGTTGCCGCCGATGGACAACGCGTCGCCGTCCCCGCTGAAGGCGAAGACGTGCAAATCCGGCCGGGACAGGGAGACACCGCTGGCAAAAGGCAGGGCGCGGCCATGGAGGAAGTGCGCGCCGTGCGCCTGGACGAAATACGGGAACCGGCTCGAACAGCCGATGCCCGAGATCGTGGTGATCTTCTCATGCCACAGCTTGCGCTTTTCAATCAGCTTGAAATAGAGCGCCAGAATGGAAAAGTCGCCGCAGCCGGGACACCACGTCGGATGGTCGGCGGCAATTTCCTTTTTGGTCAGCGGCTTCCGGTCAGCCCCGGCGGACGGGGAAGCGCTGAGGGGAACCTCGGGATGTTCGGTCAAGGCCTGGCTCATAATATTGGGGGCGGTTGAAAGTTATTTGCGCAGTTTGTTTTTGATGGCCTCGAGGATCTCTTTGACCTTCCAAGTGAGGCCGTCGGTCTTGTTGATGCCCTTGATTTTCGCTTCACAGTAGCGGGCGCGCAGCACCGCGCCGAGCTGGCCGTAGCCGTAAAGCCCCTCGTCGTTCATTTCCACCACAAAGATATGGTTGAAGCCGGAGAAGATGTTTTCCAAGCCGTTCGGCAGGGGATTGATGTGCCGCAGATGAATGGAAGACACGCTGTCGCCGGCGCCGCGGGACCGGTCCACCGCCTCGCGGATGGGACCTTCCGTGGAGCCCCAGCCGACGAGCAGGACGTTGCCCTCGGGAGGGCCGTAAATTTTGGGCAGCGGGAGGGTGGCGGCCAGCGCCTGCAACTTCTTGCGCCGTTTGGCGGTCATCTGCAGATGCAGCTTCGGCGAGCCGGTGGGATGGCCGTATTCATCGTGTTCCAGACCGGTGGCAATGGGGTATTTGCCATCGAGGATTCGCGTGCCGGGTTTGACGTGGTGGGTGACGCTATCCGCCGCCGAGAGATCGTAAGGCTTGTGGGTGGGCACCGGCGTCAAATCGGGGCTGATGTCCTGGCACACCTTTTCCAGATCCGGTTCGGCGAAAGCCTCGATGCGCGTGGCGATGCCTTGATCGCTGAGGAAAAAGACCGGGACGCTGTATTTGCGGGCGATGTTCACGGCTTCGATGGCCATGTAGAAGCAGTCTTGCACGTTGGCCGGAGCGACCACGACGCGCGGTGAATCCCCGTGGCCACCGAAGGTGGCGATGTTCAAATCGGATTGCTCGATATTGGTGGGCATGCCCGTGGAAGGGCCGCCGCGCTGGACGTCCACCACCACCAGCGGCATTTCCGCCATGACGCCCCAGCCGATGGCCTCGGTTTTGAGGGAGATGCCGGGGCCGCTGGAACCGGTCACCGCCACCCGGCCGGCGAAGCTGGCTCCCAAAGCCATGGAGACCGAGGCGATTTCATCTTCGCATTGCACAAAGGTGCCGCCGTATTTGGGCAGTTCCCGGCGCAGGATCTCCATCACGTCTGTCCACGGGGTAATCGGATAGGCGGCGCCAAAACGCACGCCCGCGGCGATCAGGCCATAAGCAATCGCTTCATTCCCGTTCATCACGACTTGCTGGACGCCCTTATTCTGGCTTTCGGCAAACTGAAAGGACTCGAGCAAATTGCCCGGGGAATTGGCATAGCCGGCGTGAAACGCCGCCAAGGCGTTGTTTAAGATGCTGGGATCCTTCCCGGTGAAGCGCTCGCCGATGAGCTTTTCCAGCTTCGGCACGTTGAGGTCGAACATCCGCGCGATCAGCCCCAGGGCGTAGATGTTTTTGCCCTTGTCCTTGGCGGTGCCGCCGATGGCCTCGACGGTGAGGGAGGAAATGGGAATGCCCACGTGATGATAATGCCCCTCCCATTCGGGCTTGGGCTGCACATGGTCGCTGTCATAAAGCACAATGCCCTTTTTCTTGAGCGAATTGATGTGGCCCTCGTAGCTATGCTGGTAAAAAGCCAGCAGCACGTCCGCCTCGTCGCCGGCGGTCAACGCCTCGCCGCTCGCGATCCGGACCTGGAAAATGGACGGACCGCCCGAGATGGTCGCGGGAATGGTCATGAACGTCATGACCTCCTGCTCGCTGCGACCGGCCAGGCGGGCAAGGAAACCGCCGATCGCCTGGATGCCGTCCTGGGAATTGCCAGCAATGCGGATGACCGCTTCACTGATGCGGGAGACTTTTTTGGCGCCACCCGTCGCTGGCGCGCCTGTCGCTGTATCACTCATGGAGTTGTGCTTTGGTTTTAAACAACATGCAAAGGAGTTTTGGCGGCTGAAGATGTCCGTCCCAGCACGACACCGTTGCGCTAGTACAGTAAGCGACTTCTACTAATTGTGTCAAATTCTAATGACATATATATCATCTTCACGCGGAGCCACTTACGAAATAACAAGGAATGCAAAAAACTTGGCGGAAAATGTTGATTAACGTCGGTAATAGACGCCTGGGAGAAAATCAGGCGTTTCCACCCCCCAACCGGGCGGTCCAGCGCAAGAACCCGTGGGGTCCTCTGAATAGTTGTCACCCCGTACACTGCGGGTAAGTTTACGACTGCGGCCAAGAATCTGCAAGTGCCATGAGTCTGCAAGAACAATACGACGCGGCGATGTTCGACTTCAGCCGCGGGGATTTTGCGCCGGCGGTGGAGAAGTTGAAGCAGGTGCTTGTGCAGCATGAAGGCCGGGCCGCCCGCGGTGAAGGTGACGCGGCCGGACAAGTTTCCGGAACCGCCATGGAAGAAAAAGGTTGGTGGTTGAGGCCGAAGCCGGTTTAAACTGAGCCATGAAATCCGCCTACGAGCTTGCGATGGAACGTTTGAACAAAACGACGCCCACGGTGAAACTGTCCGCGGCGCAGAAGCAGGAGATTGCGGCGCTGGAGTCCGAATATGCGGCGAAGCTTGCGGCGCGCGAGATCGCCATGAAGGACGAGATGGCCAAGGTGGCTGATGATCCGGAGAAGGAAGGCACGCTCCGCGAGCAACTGGCCCTGGATCGCAAAAAGCTGCAGGCCGAGCTGGAAGCGAAGAAGGAGCGCGTGCGGCAGGACGCGGCGTAAGGAGCCGGTTTACTCGGGCGCAGCGGGACGACGGGCGGACTTCTTATCGGCCTGGCGGGATTTGTCGTCGAGCATCCGGTTGCGGGCGCGGCGGGAGCGGCGGCGTTTTTGGCGGCGGATTTTTTCAATTTCGGCGCGCTGGGCGGAGATGACGCCGGTTTTCTTTTCCTCAATTTTATCGAGCAGGAGCCGGCGGGCCAGGAACCGGTTGAGGCCCTGCTGGCGGGTCGTCTGGCATTTGACCTGCACGCCGGTGGGGCGGTGCACCAGGACGACGCAGGTGGCGACCTTGTTCACGTTCTGGCCGCCATGCCCCCCGGAGCGGACGAAGCTCTCCTCGAGGTCGGCCTCACGGACGCCGAGCGCGGCCATGCGTTGCGCGAGCTGGCTTTCTTTCTCGGGGTTCACAGGGAAGGTGCTCATGCCTGACGATGGTAGCGCGGCGGGCGCGGCGGTCAAGGCGGGCCGCGATGAGCGAGGATTGGAGCAATAAAAAACCGGCAACGGGAGTTGCCGGTGGAAGAATTGTCCGGTGTGAATCAGGCTTTCGCCGAGCGCGCGACGATTTGGCGACGAACGATTTCCAAGGCGCCAAGACCCAGGACCAGCAAGAGAGCCGTCGTGGCGGCATCCGGCACGGTGTTGTTGTGTTCCGGACTCAAAGTGTAGTCGAAAGTGATGGCGCCGACAGAATAGTGACAGTCGGGATCAATGCCGATGTTAAAGCTGCCGGCGGTGAGATAGACATTGAGGGACGCGAGCTGGGAGGCATTCAGAACATAGCTCCAAGTCAACGTGGTACCGACGGATTTAAAGAACTGGCTGCCGAGGGCTGTGATATTGGCGCCGGAGAATTGGGTGGCCCAGTAGTCGCCCGGGGCATCATTGTCGGAGGCGGTGGCGACGCCGGATTTTTGGGAATTCAGGAGGTCGGTGTAGAGATAACCGGTGCCGGAGGAATTGGCGGCCTGAAGCGTAACGCTGGTGAAATCAATTGACGCGCTGGTGACGGTCTGGCCTTGGGGAACGGGAATGGAGATGCCCCAGGAATAGGCGTCAACCCCGTCCAAAGTGTTCAAGCTGGAGGGGGCGGTAATGGTAGTGGCGTGAGCCAAACTACTAATTCCGACCAAGGTTCCAAGCAAGAGTAATTTTCTCATGGCTGAGACTATAGCATTAATCGTGCCGATGCTGTTCACAATGGCGAAGTGACGCGTAAAACCCTTTATTTAACTGGATTATAAATCGAATTTCCATTTCAAAAGGCATTCCAAACGCGGGAAAAAGTGTAAAATCCGCCGACAAATCATTTCAACTGGGCGAGCATTTGTCTTGCGGAGTCTGCAAGCTTGCCGGGCAGTTTTAGGTCCAGCGCCTGCTGCAAGCTGGCCTTGCTCTCGGCGCGGTTTTTGAGATGGAATTGAGCCGAGCCGAGGTAATAAAAGACCACGGGATCAGAATTCAGTTTGAAGGCGCTTTGCTTGAGGGTGCTGATGGCATGGGCGTAATCCCCGCGTTGAACCAGGACGATGCCCAGGGTTTTGGCGGCGGCCGGGTCGTCGGGCAAGGCATCATGGACTTTGACGGCGAGGGCGTAAGCGCGGTCCAGCTTGGCGGGGTCGGCGGCGTAGAGCTGGGCGAGCTGGCTTTGGGCGGGCGTGAAATCCGGATACAGGGCCAGGGCCTTTTCGCAGAGTTGCGCCGCGGCGGCATCGTCGCCGGCGGCTTGGCTGGCCGCGGCGCGGGCCATGAGGGCGGGCACGTTATCGGGTTCGGCTCTGAGGATTTCGCCGAGGCGCGCGCCGGCTTGGGCGGCCGGCGCCGGCGCGGCGGCGAGGTTGATGAGATCGAGCATGCGGCGGGCCTGATCGGCCTGCGGGGCGGGGAGGGCGGCCGCGAGCGCGCCCTGCAAGGCGGATTGGGCGTCGGACACCCGGCCGATGCTGTAGGTGGCCCGGGCGTAATCAAAGAGCAGGGCGGGGTCGTTCGGCTGATTCTGGAGGGCCTGCTGGAGCATGCTGGCGGCGAGGTTGTAATCGCCGGACTGAAAGGCCAGACGGCCGAGGAGGTGCGACACGCTGGGATCGTAGGGCGCGAGTTTGCTGGCGGTCTTGGCCAGGTCGTACGCCTTTTTGAGGTCTTTGGGGGCGTAAAGGCTGATGAGATTGGTCATGGCGTCCAGACTCGAAGGCTTGGCCTTGAGCATGGCCTCGTAGGCGGTGGCGGCCTGGTCAGCGCTGCCATCGCGCTGGTAGATGCGGGCAAGGCGGACGAGCGCCACGGGGTCATTGGGCTTGTCGGCGACGCGTTTCTCCAGCCGGGCCCGGGCGGCGGCATCCGCGGTGGCGGGGTTGATTTCGAGAATGGACAGGCAGAGCTGGCTTTCGGCGCGGCCGGGGAAGTCGGTGCCCGGCTGCCCGGCGCGCTGCAGGGCGGCCCGGGCGGTGGTTTCATCGCCGGTCATGTAAGCGGCCAGGCCGAGGTGGAATTGCACTTCGGGTTGCGGCAGCTTGGCGCCGCTTTCCTTCAGGAGGCCGAGGGCGGTGTCGTAAGCGCCCCGTTTGCAGGAGATCCAGCCCAGGGTATCGGCCGTGGCGGGGTCAAACGGGAGCAGTTCGCGGGCGTGCTGGGCCAGTTCGTAGGCGCGGTCCAAGTTGTTCAAATTCTCGGAATAAAGGTAGGCGAGATTATTGAGCGCCGGGCTGTACTTGGGATCAATTTTCAGGAGCTTTTCATAGGCGTCGGCCGCGCCCTGATAATCCTTGTTGTCGGTGTGGATTTTGGCGGCCAGCATGAGGGCGGATGGATTGTCGGGATTCCTGGCCATGGCTTCGTTGAGCCGGGCGAGCGCCTTTTGGTTCTGGCCGGTATCGGAGTCCAGTTGGGCGAGCAGGAGGTAGGTGCCCTGGTTTTCGGGGTCGAGTTCGAGCGCCTGCTGAAGCGTGGATTCGGCCTGGTCGCGGCGGCCTTGGGCTAACTGGATTTTGCCGGCCAGGAGGCGGAAGGTCACCTGTTTCGGATAGGCTTGGAGGTCGCGGTTGATGAGCTGGGTGGCGGCGTCGAAGTTTGTTTCTGAGAGGTCGAGGTCCACGAGTTGTTCGGTGGCGGGCAGGTTGCCGGGGGAGAGTTCCAGGGCGCGTTCGAATTCCTGGCGGGCGCCGGCATCGTCCTTCAACTGAACCAGGGCGGCGCCGTGGAGCAGGGGAATCTGCGCATTGGTGGGATACAGGGATTCGAGGTTGCGATAGAGGGCGAGGGCGTCGGTGGCGCGGTTGCGCAGGCGGTAGGCATCGGCCAGGAGCAACTGGGCCTGGGCCAGGCGGGGCTGTTGTTTGCGGAGGTGTTCGAGGGAGGCGATGGCGGGATCGGCGTTGCCGGTCTTGATTTGGATTTCGGCCAGCAGCAGGGTGGCTTCGATGTAATTGGGATTGAGTTCGAGGGTGCGGTTGAAACAGGCGGCAGCCTTGGTGGTGTCGTTGGCCGCCAGATAAGCCGAGCCCAATTGATATTGCACTTGAGGCACCTGGGGATAAAGCCGCGCCATGCGTTCCAAGTCGGTCACGGCCTGGCCGGCCTGGCTGCGGGCCAGGTCCAACTGGCCTCGGAAGAGCAGGGCGTCAAAGTTGTCCTCGTCGAGCGCAAGGACCTGGTCGAGCAACTTGGCGGACTCATCGAATTTCTTTTCGGTGGCGGCGATTTGGGCCGACACCATGGAGGCCGGGATGTAATCGGGGGCAGCCTTGATGATATCGGCCAGCAGGGCCTGGGCGCCGGCGAGGTCGCCGGTCTGGATTTTGAAGCGGATATATTGCATCCGGCGGGGCGAGCGGACGGAGGAGGCATCAGCGGCGGCCTTGAAGCAGGCGTCGGCTTGTTTCACGTCGTCGCGGGCCCAGGCGACAGCGGCAAGGCCGGCATTGACGGCGGGCGATTTGGGATCGAGCGTTTGGGCCTTTTTGAGCGCGGCCTCGGCGGTGGCGACGTCGTGGTCGCGGAGGGCCAGATTGCCGAGGGCCACTTCGATGGGGGCGCGGTCGCCGGCCCGGGCCATGGCTTGCAACCGCTGGCGGGCGGCGGCAGCGGTCTTGGGGAGGGCGGAGGCTTCGGCGAGAAGGATGGGGGCCTCATCATCGAGCGGTTTTTTTTCGAGGACGTAATTGGCCTGGACGAGGGCGTTGGAGAATTGGCCCACGGAGGAGTATATGAAGCCGAGTTTGAGGCGCACCTCCAGGTTATCCGGGGAGAACTGGGTGGCGCGGCCGAGGAAAAACGCGGCGCGCTGGAGGCGGCCCTGATCGTAGTAGATGAGGCCCAGCCGGCTGTTGGCCAGGGCGTTGTCGTGGTCGAAGCGCAGGGCGTTGAGGTACTCAATTTCGGCGGCGGGGAGCTGTCCGGCGCGGTAGTAATGATCGGCGCGGGAGAGGTGATAGGCTTTTTTGGCTTTGGCGGTGCAGCCGGCGCCGGCGAAGGCGAGAGCGAGCACGGCCAGCAGGGTCAAGACGATGCGTAATGTTTTTGGCATATCAGGTCACGGGTCTGATTCTGGCATTCGGGTTTTGCATGAGCCTCTTTGCGAATTTCGCACTCACGCCAAGAATAGTCATGAAAAAACGGGGCATAATCAAGGGCATTGCGCGGGCGCAGGAGCGCCGGGTGGGGAATGCGGAATCGGCCGGGCCCGGAGGGGCGGCACTCTCACTGACCCTCTTGGTGATCGGAGCCGTTGGGGGCTGGCTGCGACAGGGCGCGCAGTTGCGCTTTCAGCGGTCCATCGTCGGGTCGCAGCCACAGGGCTTCCTTAAGAAACCGCCTGGCTTCAGCCGGCTGGCCGGCCCGGGAATACGTTTTGGCGCAATGGGCGGCGAGTCCGGCGGTCCGATCCGTGGCGTTAAAATTCCGCGCCGACCAGACCCCCGCCAGCGCGGCCAAAGTCGTCAGCAATACCAGCCAGCGAACCAGTGGATACGAATCAAGAACCGGCACCCGCCGGAGGGCGTCCTGTGCGGCCAAGCCGGTGAACAGGCACAATCCGGCCAGCAAAATGAGAACCGCATGAGCGATCAGCCAGTGGGCAAAGTACGCTATTCTGCCGGATTCCTTCACGTCGCCCACGGCCACCCAGGAGGTGGCGCTGTGATCCGTGATTTCCAGATGAAATGGACCCTGTGGTGCGTTCACGGTGACGGCCTGCCAGCGGCCGGTGACCTGGGGTGAAACCGGAATGCGCCGTCCGGACGCCTGTTCGACCAGTTCAATGCGGATCTGATCCGCATTCGGGGCGCAACAGAGTTCCAGGTCGAGCATGGGCAGCGCGGCCGTGAGCGGCTGGCTGACAAACCGGCCGGCGACGGCGCCGCCGTTGGTGTGATAACTGCCCCACGCCCGCGCAAATTCCCGGGGCGGCAATTCGGGCGGACAGCCGCCCAAGACAAAGGAGTCGTCCAGGCCGGCGGCCTTTTCGACGGTCAGCGCGGGGCGGCAATCGGGCGGCAGGATGCGAGACAATTGGGGGTCCAGAAGCACGTCGGCCACCCCCGCCAAATCGGAGCGATACGGCCGGGGTTCCGAATCGCCGGCGGCGAGGAATGCCCGGATTTTTTCCCCTTGAATGAGTCTGTCCTGCGCACTCCACACCGGATAGTTCTCCGCGTTGTCATAGTTCCGCCAGTCGCCGGGGGAGCTGTGCCAAAGGCCCGCCAACAAGATGGCGGTCCAACCCGCCGCGAGCCCGGTAAGCCGTCCGCGCGACTGGTTCTGAAATGTTTTGCCCCCGCCCAGGATGAACAAACTGGCCAGACTCGCGATGGGAATGATGCAGAACAGGTCGGTGTAACGGCTGCAGTTCACCTCCGTGGTCCGCGCATAAGCCAGCGCGGCCGATTGCAAAAATCCCCACAGCCCCAGCGTCAACAGGAATTCCGGCGCCCGCGCATCCTGGAAATCACCCTTTAAATACTTCACGAGCGTCAGGCCCAGCGGCAGGCAGGTGAACAGCAGCATGACCGGCTTGTTTTCAAATGGCCAGGCCAGAACCCAGGTCAGCGTGGCGAGAATTTCGCCCCAGGAATGCGCGCCCTTAACGCCGGCGTGGGCGCTCATCGCCGCGCCGACGGCGCCCACCGCCAGACAGGCCCCCAACGTAATGGCGCGGCCACCCAGGCGTCCTTGTTTCAGCCACCGGAGCACCAGCAGGCCGGCCACGGCCAGCGAAGCCAGGAAACCCGAGCCCATGGTAAAGAGCGACAGCCCGGCCGCGGCGAGGCCCAGCAGCCACCCTTTGCTTCCCGGCCGGTGAAACCCAAGCCCGGCGATGGCCAGGACGGCAAAGCCGGTCAAAAAATAAAACTGCGACTGAAATCCCCAGAGCGTATTCTCCGCGGCAAACGGAAGGGCCAAAAACGGGACGAGCAACCAGCAGAGCAGCGCTTGATCTTTCCGGGCTTCGAAAACCCACAGGCAACAAACCAGTCCGCAGAGAATGCCGGCATGCAGCAGGGCATTGACCGTCATTTGCAACAAGGGATCCCATTGGCCGTTGAGTGCCACGCCGGCCAAGTCCAGCAGCCGGGTGAAAAAAATCCGGTGGCCGTTGTGTGACCCGATCCAGTCACCCCACGTCAAATGGCCTTCCACCCAGGGTTTGAAAAAGCGGCCCGCCTCGGTCCACTGGTCGAGGTAGGGGATGGGTGCGGCATAGCCTTGAATGAGCCACAGTTTGGCGCCGACCGCCACCAGAAACAGGGCTGACAACCACCAGCCCAGCCGCCACGCCGGAAAGTTGGGATGCACGTTTTAGGTTACCGAGGGGGTGGGGGCGGGGCAAGCGCACGCGGGGGCGAGCCACCTCCGTTCACCGAGGCCGGAGCCGTGGCGCGGCTGGAAGATTCAACGCCCCGCCGGTAATCCCCGCGGCTGAAATATTTTTCCAGCCAGACGTAGGCGCAGATAAAAAAGTAGCGGCTGCCCATCTCCTTGATTTTCAGCTTGGGCTCGCCGAAGCGGCGGTTGCGCCAAGTGATGGGCACGACCGTCCAGGAATAGCCGCGCACGATGGCCTTGAGTGGCAGTTCGACGGTGAGGTTGAAATGGGGTGCGATCAGGGGCTCGCAGCCTTGGATCACGCCGCGGCGGTAGGCTTTGAATGCGTTCGTGGTGTCATTGAGGGGCACGGCAAAGACAATGCGGATGAAGAAATTCGCGAGGCGGTTGAGGAACAGCTTTACGCGGGGATAGCCAATCGTGCAGCCGCCCGCGATGAACCGGCTGCCAAAGACGCAATCCCAGCCTTCGTTCAACAGCTTCCAATACCGCACCGCATCGCGCGGGTCATCGGATTCGTCGGCCATCATAATCGCCACGGCATCGCCTGAGCTGTGGCGGAGGCCCAACGTGATGGCGCGGCCAAAACCATGCTCACCGCGGTTTTGGACGGGGCGCAGCGTGGGAATTTTCGCCTGGAGTTGCTGTAACACCGGCCAGGTCTGGTCGCTGCTGCCATCATCCACCACCACGATTTCATGGGGCACGTCATTCAGTGACAATTCCACGTGCAAGTGTTCCAGGGTGGCGGGCAGGGATTTCGCCTCGTCGCGCGCGGGCACCACCACGGAAAACAGCTTCAGCGGCGGGGCGGCGGAATTGGGTGCGGACGGGTTCATGCCATCAGCCATACCGGCGGCTGCTGGTGCAGCACTATAATATTATTGATATTGATGTAAATCCCAACATTACCAGGCTACGAATCGTGGAATCTCATGGCCGGCACTCTTCCAACTACGAGCACGCCGATCAAGCTGGAATGCTATTCAAATCATGGCCCGGATGGCTCCCCTCACAGTGAACGATCTTTGCCGCCTTAATGGGTGCCCCTTATGCGACCCCTGGGCGGTATTCGCGCGGGCCTACACGGTTTTTTTGCGGAAGAAATCCTGGGGGTCGGCGACGTTCATTTCGGAGAGGTCGAGGCCGGCGGAAGGGTCGCGTTCGCGGGCGACGGTCATCTGTTGGGCGAGGAGGGCGACGGTGGCGGCGGCGTAGTATTTGACGACGCCGATGCCGGTCATGGAACGGAAGACGACGACCAGCAGGCACTGGTCGTCAATGCTGACGGTAAAAAGGCTGAATTTTTCGCCCTGGAGCGCGGTGTGGTTGAAATCCTTTTCATTGACGAGGCCGGCGATGGTCTGGCTGGCCATGAAGGCGCCGGACGCGAGGGCGCCGATGGTGGTGAGGTCCAGCTCGGCGGCGTTGCCCTGGTGGGAGATCATGAAACCACCCTTGTCTATGATCAGGGCGACCATGGCGTCGGTTTTGGCCAGATAATCCCGAAGCGTCTCGTCCAGTTTCCGGATATCCTCCTCGATGAGCTGGGGCAGAGTGGCCATGTCAGGCGTATTGCGGGACGGATTGGTTGATGAATTTCTGGAGGAGCATGCGCGTGATCATGTTCAGGCTTTCAAAGACGCCTTCGCATTTGTGGGCCACGCCGGTGAAGGACGGAACCTGGACTTCGCGGTTGTTGAGCAGGAAGTCCAGATATTCAACGGGCGCGGCGTTGGGGAGGTCACGCTTGTTATATTGCAGAACGTAGGGAATCTCCGCGAGGTTAATCTTGAGGGCGTTGAGATTGTCCGAGAGGTTTTGGAAGCTCTCGACGTTCTCAGGCATCTTCTCGTACTGGGAATCGGCGACGAAAACGACGCCGTCCACGCCGCGGAGGACGAGCTGGCGGGTGGTGTTGTAAATGACCTGGCCGGGGACGGTGTAGAGTTGGAACTTGGTTTTAAAGCCCTTGATCGTCATGGCCTCGATGGGGAGGAAGTCGAAGAAGAGGGTGCGGTCGGAACTGGTGGCCAGGGAGACGAGCTTGCCTTTGTTGCCGGCGGCGGTTTGGACATGGTCGTGGACCTGGACGAGGTTGGTGGTTTTACCGCCCATGGCCGGGCCGTAGTACACGATTTTGACCTGCAATTCCTTGGTCGCTTGGTTGATGATAGCCATAATGATTATTATTGTTTCTTGCGGTCCAACAGGGCCGCCAGTTGTGCCAGCTGGGCGGAGGGAAGCGGTTCGCCGGCGCGGCCGAAGGCGGCGAAATACACGGAGTTCACGCGGAAGATTTTCCACGGGACGTTGCCGACGGTGAAACTGACGTTGTTCAGGGCGCCCATGCGGAGCTCGCGGGTGCTCTGGTTGACGCGTTCGAAGATTTGCGGCAGAAAGGCGGCGAGCATGTCGCCGTTCAATTCGGCGGGCGCCTGGCTGGCGACGCGGAGGCCATCCTGCATGGCGACGACGGCGCCAGCGACACCGGGCAGGGTGACCGCCTTGGCAACGACGTCCTTGGGCTGGACGAGCCGGTTGAGGAAATCGGTTTGGGGGGCTTCGCCGCGGCGGATCAGGAGCGTTTCATCGGCGGCCGGGGCCTGGCCCTTTTCGCCCCAGACATAGAAGTTGGTGTCCGGTGGTTTGGGGGCGGCCGGTTTGGGCTGCGCCGGGGCCGCGGGGGCGGCGGCAGCAGGGACGGGGGCCGCGGGCGCGGGCTGCGGTTCGGGCGCGGCGGGTTGAGGGAAGCCGAAAAACAGATCGGGAATGTCTTTGGAAACGGTGGTTTTGGCGTGGGGGGTGGCGGCCCCTTTTTGGCCGGCCAGGAACAGCGGGGCGATGATCTTCAGCGGCAGCTCCACTTCCAAATTATCATTGGGCGAGGAGGCGGAGCCGGGCTGGGCGAGGAGGCGGAGCTGTTTCCACGGCATCACGACGCGGCCGCGTTTCAAGCCGGGCAGAATGGCGGACGCCTCCAAGGGGACGTTGGCCTCGGCGAGGGGCGAGTCAAGGATTTCGCTTTTCAACGGTTCGGGCCAGTTTTGGCAGAGGTCGCGCAGGCGGGCAAAAATGGCGGCTGGGGCGGGCTGGGGCGCGGCGGCGGGCGCGGCGGGCGACATGTGCAGGGGCGGGATGGCATCGGGGCGGTGGCTGCCGTTGAGGGCGCCAAGCTGCCGGCCGGGAGGGAGGATGGCGGCACCGTTGGCCGGAGGCGCGGGCGGTGTGGCGGCGTGGGGGGACAGCGGTGAAATGGGCAAGGCCGGGGTGTGCCCCAGGGCGGGCGGATTGCCGGCGGGCTTGGCCGGGGGTGGAGACAAGGGCGAAATGGGCAGGGCCGGGGTGCGTCCGGGGGCGGGGGGATTGCCGAGCGTCCGGGCCGGGGTGCCGGGGCGCGGGCGGACGGGCGGAAGGGTGGCGGGAGCCCCGGGCCGGGTGGCCATGGGCGGCACCAAGGGCGCGGGCGACGCCGGGGCGCGCGGAGCGGATGCGGCGGGGCCTTTGAGGGGCTGGGTGGTAAAGGTGAAACCGCGGCCGTGGTCGGCGAAGGGTCCGGTGATTTGGTCGGAAACTTCGACCTTTTTGGTGGAGCGGCGGGCGAGGAGCGCGGGATTGACGCGGGGGAGAATTTCCTGCAACGGGAGGCTGATGAGTTTGGCGTCGAGTTCGCCGCCGGAGTTGACGAAGAGGCCGGGGGCCAACTGGCGCAGGGTGCCGAAGGAGATTTTCACGGCGCCCAAGGCGAGCTGGCCGATGATTTTTTCGGCGGGCAGGAAAATGTTTTGGCCGGCGGGGGGATGGCCGGCCAGTTTGGCGCGCAGCTCGGGCGGGAGGCTGGCGATGACGGTGGACACGGGCAGTTCAATCTGGTCGGCCCGGGCGGGTTGGGAGCTGCGCGGCGCGGCGGCGGCGGGGAGGGGCGGCGGGGTTTGGGAGGCCGGGGTGACGGAGCGGGGAGACACGTAGGTCGCCCGGGCAGAGAACGGGGAGGCGGCGGGACGGGAGGCAGGCACGGGTGCCGGCGCCGGCGCGGCCGGGACCGACGAACGGGCTGGCGCGCCGGAATCTGCGCGACCGACGAGGCGGCGCAGGAAGCCTGCGAATTTTGATGTTAATGCCATGAGATTGTTTTCTGGTTGCTTTTTGTTGCGCCCGGCAGATGGCGTCGAAAGGGGTTTGAGCAGAAACCGCGCCAGTGCTGATGGAAGGGTTTGGCACGGGGTTTTGTCCCACGCTTGGACTGGCGGAGAAGGAATATGTCCCATTTACGGTGAAAAGAGGGCATTAGGGCTGGAACGAATCATGCTGGTCAGAAAGGATGCTTTACGGCTTGAATTGGTGGAGAAAGACGGTTAGCCGTTAAGAAAGAACCCGTTAGCTGCATGGAAACACGGCACAAGATTTTAGTATTGGACGACGATGCTGACTGGCTGGCACTTTGCCGGGAACAGTTTTCGGCGTTGCCGAGCCATCCGGAGGTGTTGACGGCACGGGACGCGAAGCGGGCGCTGGCGCTGCTGGAGACGGAGAAGATCCGGCTGCTGGTCTCGGATTTGAAGATGCCGCGGATTGACGGGCTGCAGATGCTGGCGATTGTGCGCCGGCGGTTTCCGGCGACGCGGACGGTGGTGTTGAGCGGGATGGAGGACGAGGAATACCGGTCGCGGGCGTATGCGCTGGGGGTGGATTTGTTCTGGTTGAAGACGGAGTTGCAGCGGAACATCCAGATGTTCAACGAGTGCCTGGAATCGTTGCTGGGGCAGTTGGACCGGGAGGGGGGGGACACGGGGTTCCGGGGGGTGCAAAGCAAGAGCTTGATGGACATCGTGCAAATGGAATGCCTGGCGCGGACGAGCACGGTGTTGCGGATCACGCGCGGGCCGCTGGTGGCCAAACTGTGGATCCAGGAAGGGGAGCTGATTGATGCGGAATGCGAGGGGGCGCGGGGCGAGGCGGCGTTTGGCCGGCTGCTGGCGTGGAAGACGGGGACCTTTGAAAATTTGCCGGCCGAGCCGGAGCGGGAGCGAACGATCCAGAAGCCGGTGAACACGCTGCTGCTGGAGACGGCGCAGACCCTGGATGAGACGGCGCATCCGAGCGCGGAACCGGATTCGGTGGAGAGCAACCTGCATCGGCAGACCATGTGGAAGCTGGCGCAGTTGACGCGCGAAGGGGCGGATTTTGTGGTGGTGGTGCCGCTGGCCGGGGGCGAGCCGGAGGCCATGGGGACGCAGAGTGTGGGGCCGCTGGCGGACTGGGCGCGCCGGGCGGCGGAAGTGGCGCGGCGGCTGGGCGAACGCCTGGAAGCCGGGCCGCTCTCGCACATCGCGGGCCAGGCGGCGGACCGCCAAATCCTGATGTTGGTGCGCGAAGACCGGGCCTTCCTGGTGGGCTGGCCGGCGGACGCGCTGGAAAACCTGCCCGAAAAGAGCCGCAAACTGGTTGCATCATGGGAATCTTAAAACGTTTATTTGGCACGCCCGCCACCGTCCAGCAATTGCCGGCGGGGACGGTGACGGTGGACCGGCAGGGACAAGTCGTGACCTCGACGGTGTCGTCGGTGATTCCGGTGGCACTCCTGGAATCGGTGGGGCGCGACGTGCTGGAATTATTCCGGGAAGCCCGGGCGGCGCAGTCGCCGCTGGCGGAAGTGAGCCTCCATTTTGTGAGCCTGCGCATCACGGCCCGCGAACTGCGGGGCGGCGCGATCATCTTTTTGTTCCCCCAATCAGCAACTTTCTCCACCCAAAAAACGGCCCATCCATGACTGCCAAGGAAATCAACCAGTTGATCACGCAGATCGAAACGCACATCGAATGCTGGAAACAGTTTAACTATTTCATCGGCATGGCGCGCACGAAGAAATTCAGCGCGGCGGATGAGAACAATTTCCTGGAGATCAAAAGCATCATCGTGCAGGAGCTGGAACTGATCCTGGCCTCGGTGGAGGTGCCGGCGCCGACACGCGAGGAAGTGCACACGCTGGTGGAGAATGCGCCGTCACTGCGGTATTTGTCCGAGCAGGGGGACGGCGCGCTGCGCAACCTGGAGACCGACTGGCACAAAGTTTACATCGGGTGGCACGCCATCCTGGGCCAGATCAAGGTGAAGCAGCGGGCGAGCGAGCACAAATCGTTCTGGGGCGCCAAAAAGTGATCCGGCGGGCGCCGGGCGGAGGCCGCCATCACGCGCCGGGCGCGGGCGGCGGGACGGTGGGCGCGCGGCGGGAGAGACTTTCGAGCTGCCGTTCGAGCTGGGCGAGGCGGCCGTTGAGGCGTTCCAGGACTTTCCGCGTGTCGGGGGGCACAACCACACAATCTTCGCAATGGTGACGGGTGGCGGGGCTGCCCTTGACGGGGTAATCAAATTTTTTGCCGCAGGCGCGGCAGGTGCGCTGGCGGCGCGGGAAAGGGGCGGGGGTGGGCATGGGAAAGCTTAGTCTTGCGCGGCGGCGGTGAACGGTGGGCGGACGGCGGTGGCCATGGGGCAAAAGTATTCCGCGGGCGGGGGCAAAGCAATCCCGGAACGCCGGATGAATTCGCTTAAATTCTGGCGGGGAGGGATTACACTCGGGACGCATGAAAGCTGTCCCGCTGCCCGCCGCGCTGTTCAAGCTGAACCGCGAGCGCCTGGTGAAAATACTGCCCCCGCGCTCGGTGGCCGTGTTGAACGCAAACGACGTGATGCCGACCAACGCCGACGGGACGATGGGCCACCTCCAGAACGCGGACCTGTTTTACCTGACGGGGGTGCACCAGGAGGAAACGATTCTACTGCTGGCGCCGACGGCGTTTGATCCGAACCACCGGGAGGTGCTGTTTGTGCGGCAGCCCAACGAGCAACTGGCGATCTGGGAGGGGTACAAGCTCACCAAGGAGCAGGCCACGGCCATTTCCGGCATCCCGAATGTGAAGTGGCTGGCGGATTTTCCGGGGATTTTCCGGCAGGTGATTTGCGAGATGGAGCACGTGTATCTGAACGCGAACGAACACCAGCGCGCCGACGCGACGGTGGAGACGCGGGATGCCCGGTTTGTGCGCGAGTGCCAGGCGAAATTCCCGCTGCATCATTACCAGCGCCTGGCCCCGCTGATGCATGAGCTGCGGGCGATCAAATCCCCGGCCGAAATTGCCGCCATCCAAGCGGCGTGCGATCTGACGGGGCGGGGTTTCCGGCGGGTCTGCAAATTCTTGAAGCCGGGGGTGAACGAGACGGAGGTCGAGGCGGAGTTTGCGCACGAGTTCATCCGGCACAAGGGGCAGTTTGCGTATCCGCCGATCATAGCGGGCGGGGCGAACAACAACATTTTGCACTACAGCCAGAACGACCGGCCCTGCCGGGCGGGGGAATTGCTGCTGCTGGACGTGGCGGCCGGGCTGGGGAATTACATGAGCGACCTGTCGCGCACGATTCCGGTGAGCGGGCGCTTTACGCGGCGGCAGCGGCAGGTTTATGAGGCGGTGCTGCGGGTGTTTCGCGCGCAGGTGGAGGCGTGCGTGCCGGGCAAGACCACGAAGGATCTGCGGCTGGAATGCGAGGAGCGCACAGCCAAGGAGTGCGTGGACCTGGGGCTGTTGAAAATGGCGGAGATCAAAAAGCAGAAGCCGGACGACCCGGCGGTGCGGAGGTATTTCATGCACGGCGTGTCGCATCCGATCGGCCTGGATGTGCATGACGTGACGTACAATCATTACCGGCTGGCGCCGGGCTGGGTGTTGAGCGTCGAGCCGGCGATTTACATCCGCGAGGAGGGCTTTGGCATACGGCTGGAGGATACCGTGGCGGTGACGGAAGCCGGGCCGGTGGACTTGATGGCGGATGTGCCGATTGAGGCGGGAGAAATCGAAGCGCTGATGAAACGGCGCTGAAGGGCGCCGATGGGGATTTATGACCAGCTTTGGGCGGAGGCGGAGGAGGCGTTTGCGGGCGCCGGGCCGCAGGTGGATGCCCATTTGGCGGACCGGGCGCGGGACCAACGGCGCGGCGTGAGCCTCATTTTCCGTCCGCCACCGGCGGTGCAGGCGCGGATCAAGGATTTTTTGGACCCCTTGGCGGAGGAATTCCCTGGACAACATTTTTACGCGCCGGCGGAGTTTCATGTCACGGTGCTGACGCCGATTTCCGGGACGGAGCGGTGGCGCCGGGACATGCGGGAGCTGCGGGTGTTCCGGGAAATTTTGCGGGAGGCCTTGCGCGGGCAGCCGGCATTTGGCGTGGAGTTTTGCGGGGTCACGGCGGCGCCAAACGCGGTGATGGTGCAGGGATTTCCGCGGGATGGCGGCTTGGAGCAGATCCGCGCCGGGCTCCGGCGGGCGTTTGCGGAACGGGGCTTGGGCGGCCGTTTGGACCGGCGCTACCGGAACGCGGCGGCGCACATCACCGTGATGCGGTTCAGCCGGGCGGGGGCGGATGGGCGTCGTCTGCTGGCGCGGCTGGAGGCGAACCGGGACCGGGAATTTGGCGCCATGCCGGTGGACACGCTGCAACTGGTTTGGAGCGATTGGTATGCGTCCGCCAAAGGACTCCGGGTGCTGGAGGAATTCCCTTTGGGGCGGCCGGCGCTGGCCGCGTAAACCCGGGGCAGCCCGCAAAAAGGGTTTGCCACGGGCGGGGGAAAAGGCTTCTAATCGGTTAACTCGGGAATTAAACATCTTATCGCGTATGAAAAAGTCATGGCGTGAAAAACTGGCGGACGACAAGGACCTGCCGAGGATCTGCGAGGCCACCGGCAAGCTGAGCAAACGCTGGGGCGAAGGACGGTTTGTGATTCCGGCACCGCGGGAGGTGGCGGCGCTGATGGGCCAGGTGCCGCGCGGCCGGGTGGTGACCATCAATGAATTGCGGGCGGCGCTGGCGCGCAAGCACCGGACGGATTTTGCGTGTCCGATCACGACGGGGATTTTCTCGTGGATCGCGGCCCACGCGGCGGCCGAGGCGGCGGCCGCGGGCCGGAAGCGCATCACGCCGTTCTGGCGCACGTTGAAGGCGGGCGGGGAAATCAACCCGAAATATCCCGGCGGCGTGCAGGAAAACGCGCGACGGCTGCGGGCGGAGGGCCATTGCATCGAGCCGAAGGGAAAACGGCTGGTGGTGACGGATTACCAGGCGACGCTGTTCGGCGGGCTGCGGTGAGGCGCCGTCAGGCGGGAGCCTGTTTTTTATCGAGGGCTTGGCGGATGGCGCGGACCAACGCCGTGGCGTCGTAGGGCTTCGCCAGCAAATTCACGCCTTCCACCAGGGCCATTTCCGGATTGGCCAGGTCCACGCTGTAGCCGGTGGAATAAATGACGGGCAGGCCGGGCCGGTCGCCCACCAGGCGCTCGGCAAGTTCGCGTCCGGTAATGCCGCCGGGCATCATCATGTCGGTGAAGAGCAGATCCACCTGGCCGCGGATTTTGGGCCAGAGGCTCAAGGCTTCGGGGCCGTCCTGGGCGGTGATGATGGTGTAGCCGAGGCGCTTCAGGATTTTCTCCGCCATGCCGCGCAGGGAGGCTTCGTCCTCGACGATGAAAATGGTGCGGGGTTGGGTGATGCTGGCGCGGATGAGGTCGGTGCCGCCCTCAAAGGTTTTTTGGGCTTGGGCGTGGGTCGGCGGGAGGAAGATGTTGAACACCGAGCCGACGCCGGGATGGGATTCGACTTCAATCCAGCCCTGATGTTGTTTGACGACGCCGTAGGCGGTGGCCAGACCCATGCCGGTGCCCTGCCCCACGGCCTTGGTGGTGAAGAAGGGGTCAAAAATCTTCCGCTGGACCGACGGTTCCATGCCGACGCCCTGGTCGGTGACGCTCAGCTTGACGAAGGTGCCCAGGAGGGCGTCGGGATGGCGTGCCTGGTGCGCCGCGTCCACGACGACCAGTTCGGTGGCGATGGTGAGGGGGCCGCCGCGGGGCATGGCGTCGCGGGCGTTGACGGCGAGGTTGATGACGACCTGTTCGAGATTGACCTGGTCGGCCAGAACGGGCGGGAGATTTTCGGCGCAGTGCAACTCCAGGCGGATGTGTTCGCCGACGATCCGCTGGAGCATTTTTTCGAGGTTGCGGAGCAACTCGGCGAGGTCGAGGGGCCGGGGCCGGAGTATCTGGCGGCGGCTGAAGGCGAGCAACTGGCGGGTGAGCGCGGCGGCGCGGGTGGCGGCGGCGCCGATTTCGTGGAGGGATTCCCGCAGGGACTCGTCGGTGTGCCCGAGGTTCAACTGCAATTCGGCGTGGCCCTGGATGACGCCAAGGATGTTGTTGAAATCGTGGGCGATGCCGGCGGCGATCTGGCCGACGGCTTCCATTTTTTGGGCTTGGCGCAACTGGTTTTCGATGCTGATGCGCTCGGTGACGTCCTGCAGGGAGAGCAGCACGTGGGGCTGGTTTTGCAATTCGAGCGGCTCGGCGGAAATGAGGGCGATGAAGGTCTTGCCGGCGCGGGTGCGGAGTTCGGTCTGGCGATTGCGCACGGGCTGGCGGGCCGCCACGGAGCCGCGGATTTCGCGCTCGACTTCGGGCTGGGCAAACAGCCCGAGGGTGCCGGGGAGCCGGGCGAGCACCTCGTCGCGTTTGAAGCCGGTGAGTTCCAGGAAGCTGTCGTTGACGTCCACGGGCCGGCCTTCGGTCACGTCGGCCAGCAGCATGGGCACGGGGTTGGAGCGGAACGCCTTGGCGAAGCGCTCCTCGGACCGTTGCAAGGCGGCGTTGGTCTCCTGCAAGCTTTCGGTGCGGGCCCGGACCAGGGCGTCGAGCTTTTCGATGTGGGCGCGGACCTGGCGGGCGAGGAGCCATTTGCGGGTGAGCGAATGGGCGAGCTGGAGCACTTCCACCGCTTCAAACGGCTTGCGGAGCACGACGAGATTGTCGGGATGGGCGAGCCGCGCGGTCATTTCGGACCAGGAATAATCGGAATAGGCGGTGCAAATGACAATGGGCAATTCGGGGTCCTGCTGCCAAAGGTGGGCGACGGTTTCGATGCCGTCCCAGCCGGGGGGCATCCGCACGTCCACGAAAGCGAGGGCGTAGGGGCGCCCCTCCCGGACGGCGGCTTCGACCAGGCTCAATCCGTCCTGTCCCTGGGAGGCGAAGTCCAGTTGGTAGGTTGGCAGGGCCACGGGCGGTGGGGCGGTCTGGCCGAACAACTGGGATTCAGCCTGCGCCACCTGGGCGTCGCTGGGGCCGGTGGGGGCGAGGATTTTGCGGAAATCCGCGTGGATTGTGGGATTGTCATCCACGACCAGAATGCGGTTTGCGGCCGGAAGATTGGGTTCTGGCATAGCTGGCATAGCTGATTAGGTGGTCAACCGGATGTGCGGCTGACCCGCCAACAAGACATCGGCGTATTTTTCACAAACTTTAGACACCATAAGCTGACACCTTAAGATGACTTGGGCACATGATTCACCCGCCGCCTCCGGCGGGCCGCCGTCAGACCATCGTCCTGAGCGGTGTGTGAAGCAAGCGGAATTCTGCCTGATAAACGGCGTTTAGCCGAACCGTCGTGTGCCGCGTCTGCCGTGAACTCACGTTCACAGCGACAGTTGTCCGGCACCCCTGGGGCAGCCGCGCGGCGGGGCGGCTTGACGCCGTTGCGGCGGTGCGACTACTCTCGCGGATACTATGCTAACCAAGACGATCATCAAACCGGCAAAATCACCGGCGGCGGTGGGTCCGTACAACCATGCGGTGCGGGTGGGGAACCTGCTGTTTTGCTCGGGGCAAATTCCCATTGATCCGCGGGACGGCAACCTGGTGCAGGGGGGCATCCAGGCGCAGACGGAGCGGGCGCTGCTCAACGTGAAGGCGATTTTGGAGGACCAGGGGCTGACCTTTGCGAATGTGGTGAAGACGACGGTGTTCCTGGCGAACCTGGCCGACTTTGTGCCCATGAACGATGTGTATGCGAAGTATTTCACGGGGGACTTTCCGGCGCGTTCCACGGTGCAGGTGGCGGGCCTGCCCAAGGGGGCGGGGGTGGAGATCGAGGTGGTGGCGCATTTTTGAGCCGGCGGCGGGCCGGAATTTGTGACTATGCCGGTGGGAATTCAAATTGCGATGGCGTTTGTGCTCGGCGGCGGCCTGGGGCTGCTGCTCGGCTGGCTGCTGGGCGGCCGGCGGCCGGCGCCGGACGGGCGGCTGGAAGCCGAGCTGCGGCTGCAACTGGGCCAGCGGGAGGCGGAATTACGGCAGACCGCGGAATCGCTCACGCAGAACAAGACGGCGCTGGCCACGGCGGAGGCGAACCAGCGGGCGGCGGAAAAGATGCTGGCCGACCAACGGGAGCTGCACGAAAAGAACCTCCGGGAGGCGCGGGCCGCGCAGGACAAGTCCCTGGCCGATTTGCGGGAGGCGTTCACCGCGCTGAGCGCGGAGGCGCTGAAACAAAGCGCGCCGGAATTTTTGCGGCTGGCCGAACAATCGTTTGGCAAATTCCAGGAGACGGCCAAGGGCGATCTGGACAAGCGGCAGGAGTCCATCAAGGGGCTCGTGGAGCCGCTCAAGCAGCAGCTCGACACCTATCAGCGCAATCTCCAACAAAGCTCGGCCTCGCAGTCCTCCACGCTGGGCGAGGTGAAGAAGCAACTGGAGTTGCTCTCGCAGCAAAGCGCCTCGCTGGCCAGCGAGACGCAGCAATTCCGGATGGTGTTGAAGTCGCCCCCGGCGCGCGGGCGCTGGGGGGAGGAGACGCTGCGGCGGGTGGTGGAGGCGGCGGGCATGAGCGCGCACTGCGATTTCACGGAGCAGACCACGGTGGGAGACAACCGGCCGGACCTGGTGGTGCGCCTGCCCGGCGAGCGGGTGATCATTGTGGACGCGAAGGTTCCGGATTTTGATTTTCTCAACGCCATGGAGGCGGCGGATCCGGTCCGGCGGGCGGATTCGCTGGCGGCGCACGCGGCGAAGCTGCGGAGCACGATCAAGGCGCTGGCGGACCGGAATTATCCGCAAGAGTTTGCGAACGCGCTGGATTACGTGGTGCTGTTTTTGCCGGCGGAATCGCTGTTCAGCGCGGCGCTGGAGGGCGACCGCGACCTGATCGTGTGGGCGGCGGAGCGGCGGATTTTGCTGGCCACGCCGGCGTCGCTCATCGCGCTGTTGCGGTCGGTGTCGGTGAGCTGGCTGCAGCACGCGCAGACGGAGAATGCGCAGAAGATCGCGGCGGCGGCGCAGGAATTCTATGCGCGCGTGGTGAAGTTCACGGAGCACTTTGAAAAAGTCCGCGCCGGCCTGGAGCGGGCCACGCTGGCCTTTAACGACGCGTCGGCCAGTTTCCAAAGCCGGGTGCGGCCCGCGGGCGACCGCCTGACGGAGCTGGGCGGCGGCAACGCGGCCAAACCCCTCCCGGACCTGCCCCCGATTGACGTCACTCCGCGCCTGGGCTGACCCGGATCTTTCACAGGCAATTCGGTGGCGCAGACTTCCAAGTCTGCTGTAGCGCGGGTTTCCAAACCCGCGGACCCCACGCAATTGCGATACCCTGCCGATTTGGAAATCGGCGATACAGCAGGTTGGGAAACCTGCGCTACGCCGGTTTGCCCGCGCCCATCAAAGCTGAGAAATATCCAGGCTAGAGCATTCCCCTAATCTGCCAACACTCTGACCGGCGGCCTCACATGGCAGGCTTGAACAGGCCGATGGCCGCGCCCTGCGGGTCAATCAGCACGGCGATCCGGCCCACGGTCGGCACGTCGAAGGGTTCGGCCACCACGTGGGCGCCCAGGGATTTGGCGCGGACGGCGGCGGCATCCACATCGTCCACGGTCACATAGGGGAGCCAATGCGCGGGCACGCCCGGCTTGGGGCATTGCACCAGACCGCCGACCAGGCTGTCGCCCTGCTTGAACAGCGTGTAGTCGGCGCCCCCGCCAAAGGGCGCGGCCTGCCAGCCAAAGAGGCTGCTGTAAAATTTCCGGGCGGCGGGGACGTCGGTGGAGACCAGCTCATTCCAACTGAATTCGCCGGTGGTGGGGCAGTGATTCTCTTTGCTCGCGGTTTGATTTTCTTGGCTCATGGTTTGGACTCCGTGGTTTAAATTGACGGGAAAAACTCGCACATCCCTCCGCCGGCGCAACCGAAATTCTTTGCCTCGGGGGCGCCGCTTGCGGTTAAATCCGGCGCATGAACTGCATTGTCACGGCCGGCCCGACGTTTGAGGCGCTGGACGAGGTGCGCCGGCTCACCAACTTTTCCACGGGGCGGCTGGGCACGGAGCTGGCGAATTATCTGGCCGCGCGCGGGCACCGGGTGACGCTGCTGATCGGCGAATCGGCCACCTGGCCGGGGGCGCGCCGGGCGCGGACGGTGCGGACCTTTTCCTCGACCGGCGATTTGCGCGCGCGGTTGCAGGCGCTGGCCGGCTCCAAGGTGGACGCTGTTTTTCACGCGGCGGCGGTGAGCGATTTCCGGTTTGGGCGGCTGTTCCGGCGCGGCCCGGATGGGCGGCTGCGGCGGATGGCGCCGGCCCGGAAGATTTCCACGCGCAGCGGCCCCCTGCTGGTGGAACTGGTGCCCACGCCGAAGCTCATCGCCGAGCTGCGGGGCTGGTATCCGCGGGCGCGGATTGTGGGCTGGAAATTTGAAGCGGACGGGAACCGGGCGGCGGCGCTGCGCGCGGCGGCGGAGCAGCTGGCCGGTTGCGCCACGGACGCCTGCGTGGCCAACGGGCCGGCCTACGGCAAGGGTTTTGGCCTGGTGACGGCGCAGGCCCGGAAACATTTTGCGGGCCGGACGGCGCTGTTTGCGGCCTTGGAACGGATGCGGTAGCGGCGGACCGCGTCAGCGCATTTCCATCAAACCGGGCAAGGCACTAGCCCTCGAAATTCTTCAACTGGATCATCGCCAGCTTCATGGGCAGCCAGCCCACGGCCAGTGACATGAGCACAAACGCGCCGATGCAGGCGGCGACCAGGCCGATTTGGGTGTGAAAGCCGCCGCCGCCCACCACCAGGACCGCCAGGGCGGCGATGATGTACACGGAACTCAACACAAAACAGAGCGTGCCGCCGAAACCGCTGACGATCTTGTTGGGGTTGGTTTCCAGCAGGTTGGGGAACAGGACGCCCAAGCCGATGGCCAGGCCGTTGAGGGTGAAGGTCATGACCGTGGTGACGGCGCCAAAGAAGACGACTTCGTCCCAAGGCATGCGGAGGAGGTAGCAGGAGAGGGTGACCAGGCCGAGGGTGACCAGGAGGGAGGCGGTGCTGGCGAGCCAATACTTGGTCTGGACCACGCGGGGCAGGCCGATGGGGGCGAGCCCGATGATCCAGAGGCGCCGGCCTTCCAGCGAGAATTGCGGGAAGACGAAACGGGTGGTCACGGAAGCCAGGTTGAAGGCGCAGGCGCCCAGATTCAGGAACGCGACGGCGTGAATCCAAAACGGGCTGGCGAGCTGGTGCGTGAAATTCCGGAGGTTGATGATGTAGGCGCCCAGCAGGCCGAAAAAGACCACGGACTGGCCCCACTGGGTGGTGTCGCGCCAGAACATGCGCAAGTCTTTGACGGCCAGCGCCCGGATTTCCGGCGTCAGGCAGGGAATTTTGGAGAAGCACCATTCGAGGGGGCCAGGCACGCGGGAATTGGCGGCGCGGGTGAAATCCAGGGTGAAGCCGCTGCTGCCGCGGCTTTGCACGGCGGAGGCGGTGTCATAGAAAATATTGCCGAAGCGGGTGAAGGCGATGCTGCCGAAAAACAGCGTGTGGCTCAGGAGCACGCCGGCGAAAAAGGCCGCGCCGCCAAGGACCCCTTCGGCCCATTGGAGCACCGCCGACGAGAGCCAGTAACTGGGCAGAAAGGGAAACATGGTGAAGCGGGTTTTGGCCAGGAGACGGTCCAGCGCCTCGAGCGTGCGCTTATCCAGGAGGTCGTCATCCACCGGATTGGCCTTCCACCAGAACGCGACAAAGGCCAGGAGCAGGATGGCGGCCAGCAGCAGGACCATCTGGAAGCTTTTCCGGTCCAGATGCCGGCCGATGCCGATGGCCAGGGCCGAGCCGAGCACGCCCGGCAGGATGATGAACAGGCCGATGAGCAGGACGGTAAGCGGATAAAAATGCCACGGGACGTCGCGCACCAGGCCGAAGGCCACCAGCAGCGGGGCGATGAGGAACAAAAAGGCCCAGGAGGCCAGGATGGTGGTTTCGATGAATTTCCAGTTGAAGATGGTTTGGGCGGACACGGGCAGGGTGAGCAGGAAAGCCGTTTCGCGGTTGCGGAAGAGGTTGGTGTAGGCAATGACCAGATTGCTCAGGAGCAGCAGGGCGAACAGGAAGGCGAACAGGGTGAACAGCAGGCGTTCGGTGAGCACGGCGCCCAAGCCGGGGAACTTGGCGATGAACTTCAGGCCGTGGTAAAACAGTTCGAACGCCAGGACGAGGTAGCCGATGACGAAGAAAGTGATGATGCCGGTGAGCAGGCGGGATTGGCGGCGGATGGACAGCAGGCGCCGCCAGCTATGCACGGCGTTGGTCCGCAGCAACAGCAGCAGCGGATGGCGGCGAATTTCTTCCACAAGTCCGGCCATGGGGGCAAATTAACCGTCCCGGGGGCGGCATGCAAATTTTTCGGTGGGCGGCGCAACGGTTTCGTTGACAAACCGGGCGGGGCATGGCTTAATATGCCCCCCTTGCATCGGTTGGTAGGTTACCCAAGTGGCCAACGGGGGCAGACTGTAAATCTGCTGGCTTTGCCTTCGATGGTTCGAATCCATCACCTACCACCATTCTCTTTTTCAAGGGGAAATAGGCCGGCACACGACGGGCCAAATCACTTTCAAGGAAATCCATGAACTTCAACTGCCAGAGGGCCGCGTAGTAATGTTCGAGATTCCGCCTGCGCCCCAAGGCATCCCTGTCGCGTGGAAGGGGCACTTTTATGGCCGGGACGCCCATGCGCTTGGGGCGTTGAATATCCAGAAAATTGAGCAGATTCGCAGTCAGGCCGGTCATCAGGACTGGTCCGCGCAACCTTGCCCGGCAGCCACGATTGCCGACCTTGACCCGGCCGCCCTGAAACTCGCCCGCGATAAATTCCGCCAGAAGAACAGCCATCGTCCTTTTGCCGCAGACATCCCGACTTGGGACGACGCCACGTTCTTGGAAAAGATCAAACTTGCCGAGCAGGGTAAAATCACTCGGGCCGCCCTCGTTTTGTTGGGCAAACCTGAATCCACGATGCGCCTGTCTCCAGCGGTGGCCTAAATCACCTGGAAGCTGGACACCACCGAGGAGCAGGCTTACGAGCACTTTGATCCGCCCTTCCTGCTCAATGTCAACGCGGTGTTCGCCCGCATTCGCAACGTGAAATTCCGGCTTCAGCCGTTCCATCAACTGGTCCCCATCGAACTGGAGAAATACGACGCCAAGGTGGTTTTGGAAGCTCTCAACAATTGCATCGCCCATCAGGATTACCACCGCCAGTCGCGCATCGTCGTCGTGGAAAAGACCGACCGGTTGATCTTTGAGAATGCCGGGAGCTTCTTTGAAGGGGCGCTGGAAGATTACCTTTTCCGCGACCGCATTCCCCGCCACTACCGCAACCGCCTGCTGGCCGACGCGATGGTGAGCCTGGACATGATTGACGCGATGGGCATGGGCATCAAACGCATGTTCATCGCCCAGCGCAATCGTTTTTTCCCCCTGCCGGAATACGACTTTTCCCAGCCTGACACCGTGCGAATGGAAATCATGGGCCGCTTGATTGACGAAAATTACAGCCGGGTCCTGATCGAGAAAGCGGACCTTGATCTGGGTACGGTAGTCGCGCTCGACCGGGTCCAGAAGCACAAGCCGCTTCTCCCGAATGAGCTTAAACTCTTGCGCAGCCTGAAGCTGGTTGAGGGTCGTGCGCCCAATGTGTTCGTGGCCTCGAAAATTGCGGCGCTCACCGGCGACAAAGCGCAATACATCCGCACCCGCGCTTTCGACGATGCCCACTATAAGAAGATGATCTTGGATTACCTGGCCGAATACGGTTCGGCAAGCCGGGCGGACTTTGACCGGCTGCTCAAGGGCAAGCTTTCGGATGTGCTGAGCGAGGCGCAGCAGGCCACCAAGATCAAAAACATTCTGGCCGCAATGTCCCGCAAAGATGACACCATCTTCAACCACGGCCCGAAAAAAAAGCCCGAATGGCGGCTCAAAAAATAAAGATACCAAACCCAAAATTATCCGCAAAATCCATGCTCGTATCTTTATTCAATCTTTATCCGGCAGCCCAACCCCCTGAAAATCAGGGGAAACTGCTTGCTTCTTGCCTCCTGAAATCGCTCGGGGAATATGAGCATTAGGAGCAGAGCCGTCGTTACCAGCATGATGACGAGCACGACGACAAGCGCGACTACCCCAACCATCATCAGCAAGGTGACCATTGGCAGCAAGACGACCACCCCGTGATGGGCACCATCACCGGGATGGGGACAAATGCTCCGGTCCCTGCCGTTATCACCAAATTCCCCACATGAACCGCGCTGCTCTCAAGTCTTTCTACAGCGTTCGCGGCCAACAGTGAATTTTTACAACCTGCAAGGCTGGTTCCCGAGTTCACTCCCCCGTCAGCGCGCCAGTGAAACGGGATTTGTCTTGGTGATTTGCCAGGCCATCGGGTTGCCGCCGGGAGTCTCGTAAATCACCACCACGTGGTCGCCTGGACCAATGTCAGCCAGCGTGCCGGCTTTATGGTCGCCCAGGACGGTGATGCAGTCGGCCTCGATATAAATACGTACGACAAAAGGGAGGTGTTCATCGCCGACGCCAAGGCGGATTTGACGGAACTGGACCAGAGAATCAATGAACTTTCCGAAAAAGTGACGACCGCGAGCGCAGCAGTAAAGGCGGCGGCGCAACCCAAAATTGATGAGCTCCGCAAACAACGGGTGACGTTGGACCAGAAATTGGAAACGCTCAAGAGTGCCAAGGAGGCCGACTGGAATGTGTTGAAGGCGGACTATCAGAAGGCGGACTCCCAAATGAAGCTTTCTTTGCATGAATCCTGGAAATGGGTCCAGGACAATACGGGTTCATGATTGGCTTCTCTACCGAGGAAAAAGAAAAACCGGTTTGCAGCGCGCACGATGTGCGAAAGCGCTGCCACCGGTTTTCTTGGTTGCTTTGGGGAACGGACACCGGGGCAGTTGCCCGGGTCTCAAGGAGAGACCCCGGACGACCAGCCCCCGCTTCGAGTATAGGCCCTACTGAAGCGCCGTAGTTACTGAATTAAGCCAGGGCAAATCCCCGCAACCGGGCGTCGCCGGAACATTGCAGCCGGGCGGGTTTTGAGGATTGACCGTGTTGATCATGTTATTGTCGGTCCATTTATGGGATTCACAATGGCCGTCGGCGTAGGAAAGCACACTGGCGTGGTTATGGTAAACCGCCGGCGAGTTGTACCATAGAGTGGTTTCTTGTGGGAGAACAGCAAAATTAGCGTCGTCAATACTTTTGACGTTTTCTTCGATGAAAACCCAGAGCGAAGACGGCCCGGGCCTACTGAGCTGGCCGGATTTTTCATACGTTAGATAGCCGGGAGCGGCAGCAAATAGGCCCTCCGGAAATACCGTTCCCATAAAGCAATTCATGGAATAGCTGCGGGTTGCGAAGGAACCAAAGTTTTGCGGATATGGAACATGGGAGTTATCCACCGGACATTTATAGACGGCTAAACTTTGGAGATACGGGTAGATCACACCCGCCTTGATCCAGTTTGTATAATATTGAGAGGCATCCATGGTCCGGTCCAGTAAACTACCTGCGCACCATTGAGCTTGCCCGCCGCCAAGTTGATCGTTCGAGACGTTCAGAGGGTTATCGCCCGAGTTAATTGCAACCCTGGGTGCTAGCGGGCTGTACTCGCTGTGGAGATTTCCGTTTGCCGCAAGCTTGTCATTATTGTCATTGAAATACATGGTCCAAGCCAATGCCAGTTGCTTTTGGTTGTTCAGGCAGTTCATGAGCTGCGCTTTCTGCTTGGCCTTGGCCAGCGCCGGCAGGAGCATGGCTGCAAGGATGGCGATGATCGCAATAACCACCAGCAGCTCGATCAGCGTGAACGCCGCCGCCGGCCGGAACCACGGCGACGGATCTCCCTGCCGTGCGTAGCGCGCCGCATCCTGGCGCAGAACACGAATGCCCAGCTCGCGGCCGGCGCTGGACCCTGCGAAGCCGTTTTCGCGGGCCGCGTGCGCAGCCGGCTTGCTTTCACGACTCCACGAAATCAAATTCCCCGACATCTCGCCGCTATTCCCGGTGGCTGACGTCTCCTGTCTTTTCAACGGATTAATGCTCATGTTTTACTTTCCCAATTAGTCAAGGCTGGCGCCGACAATCCGCCGGCGCCAGCCGGGTTATGATTCAACGCTTCATCATCCGGTGACCGGCTACTGCACGATCACCTTGTAGAACTGCGTCCCAAGTCCCACCGAGTTCGTCACCATCACAGTGGAACCGGTGCCCGGGATGCCCGGGCCCAGGATCTGCCAACCGCTGCCCGTCAGGCTATTGTTCCACAGCACCGTGTAGGTGGAGCCCAACTGGGTGGGAATTTTGATCACGATCTTGTTCGGCAGCGTGGCCGTGGCCAATTTCGGGTAGGCCACCTGCGGCACCAGCATGTAGTAGTTCGCGTTGGCGGCCGTGCCCGCGGTTGCCCGCAGGGTCTGCACGCCGCCGGTCAGGGTGACGGTGGCCATCTGGCCGTTGCCATCAACCATCGGCACCCAGTGCCAGTTCTGCCAGCCGTTGGCCGTGGCGTCCGAGAAGGTCCCCAGATTCGTAACCGTTTGGTTCGCCGTCCCCACGCCCGCCGTCACCAGACTCAAGGTGACCCCGGTGTACGCCGCGTCGCCGGCCAGTCGGCCGTAAACGTTGTAGGTGCCCGCGGGATAAGTCCGGGTGTAATTCAGCCAGGTGCCCTCATTCCACCAACCCACGTAATAGTCGCTGTTGGTCTGGCCGGCCACGATGAACTTATTCCGCAGGAAGTCCGTCGCCACGTCCGTGCCGGCCTGCTCGGACACCCGATAATTGAACAACTCGCCCGCATTAGCATTTGTGTCCGTATAGTCAACACCCCACACGGCGAGATTGGCTGAATTGTCCTCGGGCCAGTAGTAATAGCTATTAGGCGCGGGTTCGGCCAGCGCTAGATTGGCGTTGCCCGTGGGCACCGGGTTGTCAATGAACTGCCCGCTGGCGAAGTCCCAGTCTTCCGCCTCGAACATGAAGTTGTTCTGGCTGAAGGTGTCAAACGTCTGCGTGAACGACTTCACGTTTCCATTGGCATCAGTCACCGTGACGCCCAGCGTCAGGATTTGATTCTGGGGAATCGGGACGCGCACCGTCCAAGCGGTTGGGGTGCCTGTAATCGAGGTCAGCGACGAAATATTGTTGCCGTTCAGCGTCACTTGGATGTTGCCGCTGGGAATGGTGCTGAAGGCGGAGGTCACGCTGAAGGCCAGCGTGTTGGTGCCGCCCGCAAACGTGGGCTGCGTAGCGATCGGGGGATTCATGCTGAGGATGGACGGCGGCACGCCGGCGTTGGCCGCAGGCACGATCAGGAAGTCAATCACGTTTTCCCCGCCGCCGCTGACCAGTTGCAGCGTCTGCCGGCCGGAGGGTAGATTCACGATCGCCAGGTTCCCGTTCGCATCCGTCAGCGGGATCCACGTATAGGAGCTCCACGAGGTGCCGTTGGCCAGCTTGAAGGAACCGAGGTTCGTCGTCGCAAAGGTCGCCGTACCATAGCCGCTGGTGAGCAGGTTGAGATACTCCACCCCGGCGCCGTTGCCGCCGGAGATGCGGGCATAGACCACCGAAGCGCCCTGCGGATAGGGATTGCGCGTGTAGTTTTCCCACTGGTTGGCATTGTTGTAGGCCAGGTTCACGTTATAAATGGCCGGGTTGTCCTGCGCGGCATACAGCGGCATCGCGAGATCCGAGGCCACTTGCATTGACACGTTGCCATCGGTGCGGTTGGGATAAACGTTGGTCAGTATGGGGCCGCCCGATCCGGCGCCCTGTTGGTCAATCCCCAATGTGCCCGCCGTGCCCCAATAGCTGTTCGGTCCGGCCGCGTTGGTGGGGATCGGGTTCTGGATGAACTGGCCGCCGTTGAAGTCATAATCCTCCGCGTACACCACGAAGGCATTGGTGTTGAACGTGTCAAAGCTCACGTTGCCCGTCGTCGTCAAGCCGGCCGTGTTGCTCACGGTGATGCTGATGTTGTAAAATTGGTTGGATGTCAGCGTCGGCAGGGCCACGTTCCAAGCCTGGGCGTTGCCGGTGAAGACCAGGTTGGTTGACTGGTCGGCGCCGTTCACGATCACTTTGATGCCGGACTGTGGGTTGCTCGGCAGCGGCGCGCCGCCGGACGAGGCCGAGGTCACCGTGAAGGTGAAGCCGTTGGGAATGCTGTTGAAGAACTGCGAACCGTCCGGAGAGAGGTTGCCGATGACCGACGGGGCCGGTCCGCCCACCAGGTTCAAACTGGCATCATCCCAGTAGGTGGCGCCCGATTCGTACACGGCTTGGAATAGCGACAGCCGGAACTGCACATTCACCGTTCCGGGCGGGGCCACCATGACCCCGGCGCTGCCCAACGTGTTCGTGATGGCCGCCGGATAGCTGTCCGGATCCGCATTGGCCACAATCTGCGAAAGATCATATTGATTGGTCACCTGGCAATTCACCCAAGTCAGGTTCGTGCCCGCAGCGCTCACCTGCACCTGGCCGGCGGTCACCATGTTGTTGACAAACGTCGGGTCAATGATCGTGGACCGGTAATCGGCCAGCACCGTGTTTCCCGTGCCCATGAAGAGCACTTCCACCCAGCCGTCTTCCTGCCCGCCCGTGTCGCTGGTGAACAGGCCGGACGGAACGCCGGTGGGATCGCCGCCTTCACCGTGCGCGCTGCTATGAAGAACATACTGCGAAAAATAGGCGTTCGCCGTGAAGGTAGATCCTGCCGCGCACGCGACCGTCTGGTAGGCGTAGGTGATGTTGGGCCCCCCGGTGTACACCCCTTGTGTCCACATCGAATTGGCACCGCTGTGAAACAACTTGGCCTGGGAAGCGCCGGGTTGAATATTCCACGTGACCGACGATTGGATCAGCCAATCCACCAAGCCGCCTCCCATTTCAAAGCCGGGGTTTTGCAACACGTTGGCTGCCTGGGCTGAAGGCGCCAGACAGGCCAGCAGCAGTGCCGTGCCAGTCATGGCGCCGACGGCGCGTGCATACTGTGAATAGGGGGTTTTGTTTTTTATTTTCATAAGTTGGCTTTCGTAAGGCTTGCTACTGCCGGTTGGGTTTCATTTTAATTCAGCTTGCTGAATTGTGTCCTGGATGTAATATTTTTATTGACCAACGTGCGCATTTGCG
Source organism: uncultured Bifidobacteriaceae bacterium (assembly GCA_964532525.1). Taxonomy (GTDB): domain Bacteria; phylum Verrucomicrobiota; class Verrucomicrobiia; order Limisphaerales; family UBA11358; genus UBA11358. The sequence goes on along the minus strand of CAZHIM010000024.1, from coordinate 22,285 downwards.
ATACTAAATATTGTGTTGATTGAAATTTCCTACTATATTGCATATGATTTGTCAACAATTATTTTACAATATGGCAAATTGTGCCGGTCGAAGGTTGGGGTCGGCGTGGGATACCCTGTTCCTGGCTAGCCTCCTTCTGGCACCATTGCCTTTGGCGGCCCAAAACGCCGCTGATGCCGACGCCCAGGCCAATGCCCTCCTGGCCAAAATGAGCTTGGATGAAAAAATCGGCCAGATGGTGCAGGCCGATTCCGCCGCGCTGAAAAACCCGGCGGATGTGCAGAAGTACTTCATCGGCTCCGTCTTGAGCGGTGCGGATTCCGATCCCGCCGACAATCGCCCGGAGACTTGGCGCAAATTCGTCAACGGCTTCCAAGCCCAGGCTCTCCAGACCCCCCTCAAAATTCCCCTGCTTTACGGCGTGGATGCCGTCCACGGGCATAACAATATTTTGGGCGCCGTCATTTTCCCGCATCACATTGGCCTGGGAGCCACGCATGACCCGCAACTCGTTCTGCGGGCCGAACATGCCACCGCCGAAGAACTGGCCGGCACCGGCATCCGCTGGGCCTTCGCCCCCTGCATCGCCGTCTCCCGCGACATCCGCTGGGGCCGCAGCTATGAAAGCTTCGGCCAGTCCGCCGACCTCGTCTCCGGGCTGGGCGTCGCCGCCATCCACGGCTTTCAGGGCGATCAGTTGGATTCCCAGTCCGTCCTGGCCTGCGCCAAGCATTTCGCCGGCGATGGCGGCACCGAAAACGGCCGCAACGAAGGCAACACCATCTGCGACGAAGCCACCTTCCGCCAGCTCTATCTGGCCCCCTACCAGGCGGCCGTGCAAGCCGGCGTCGGCTCCATCATGGTTTCCTTCAGCAGTTGGAATGGACAAAAGATGCACGGCAACAAGCATCTGCTCACCGACGTCCTGAAAAACGAGCTCGGCTTCCAAGGCTTTCTCGTCTCTGATTGGGCCGCCATTGACCAGCTCTCGCCCGATTATAAGCAGGACATCGCCACCGCCGTCAATGCCGGCCTGGACATGGCCATGATTCCTTACGGACCCGGCGAACACAACAGTTACGTGGATTTCATCCGCGACCTCAAGGAACTCACCGCCGAAGGCAAGGTGCCCGCTTCGCGCATTGACGACGCGGCCCGCCGCATCATCCGCGTCAAATACCAGATGGGCCTGTTCGATCATCCCTATACCGATCCCGCCCTGCTGGCCACCGTCGGCTCGCCCGCCCATCGCGAAATCGCCCGCGCCTGCGTCCGCGAATCCCTCGTCCTGCTGAAAAACTCCGGGCACGCGCTCCCCTTGAAGAAAGACCTCAAACACCTCGCCGTCGTCGGCCAGGCGGCCGATGATATCGGCCTCCAGTGCGGCGGCTGGACCATTAGCTGGCAGGGCAAGGCGGGCAATGTCACCCCCGGCGGCACCACCTTGCTGGCCGCCATCCACAAAACCGTCAGCGCGGACACCGAGGTCACCTATTCTCCCGACGGCGCCGATCTGAAATCCCCGGACGCGGTCGTGGTGGCCATTGCCGAGGAACCCTATGCCGAAACCCGCGGCGACCGCCAGGATCTGAACCTGCCCGCGGCCGACTTGGCGCTCATCGCCCGGGCCAAAGCCGCCGGCGCCCCCGTCGTCACCCTCCTGTATTCCGGCCGGCCGCTCCTCCTCGGCGCGGGGCTCGACCAGAGCGACGCCTTTGTCGCCGCCTGGCTGCCGGGCACCGAAGGCTTGGGCTTGACGGACATTCTCTTTGGTGATCGCACGCCCACCGGCAAGCTGCCCCGCCTGTGGCCGTCCAGCAACGATCAGTTCGCGGTCGGCCAGGTCACCGGCAAGCCGCTGTTTCCGGCGGGCTTCGGGCTCACTTACGAGTATTTGTCAAAAAAGTAAACTGGAGCGAGATTTCCGTATGCCAACCGCAAAACTGAAAATATCCGTCCAATCCCCGGTGCGCGCGTTCACGCTGATTGAACTGCTCGTCGTCATTGCCATCATCGCCATCCTCGCGGCCATGCTGCTGCCGGCCTTGAGCAAGGCCAAGGAAAAGGCCAAGTCCATCGCCTGCACCAATAACAACAAGCAGATCGCCCTTGCCATGATGATGTACAGTCAAGACAACAACGAATTCCTCCCGCCCCTGAACACGGGAACCTGGCCGGGCATCACCACCAATTGGTGGTTCCGCATGCTCGACACCGGCAAGTACATCACCGCCAGCTCCCAATCCAACAACGTCTGGCGCTGCCCCGACGTGCAAAATGCCGACATTGATCCCGGGACGGTTGGATATTATCAGTCGCCCTGTGAAGGCTACGGCCCGCTGGAAGGCAACACCATCACCGAAGGCGTCATCCGCTACGCCCTCAACGGCACCGCCCCCTTGGGCAGCAAAAAGCTGTCCCAAATCTACCGCACCCCCCAAATTTGGCTGATCGGCGAGGTTGGCGACCCCCGGCCCACGACCAGCGGCAGCCAGGACGTCGTGCACCCCGCTTACTTTACCGACATCACCACCAAGCAGCCCGTCATCTCGCCGGTCCGCACCGGCTGGATCACCGCCCCCAATTACAAGCAGCCCGCCTGCCGCCACAGTTCCCGCGACATCCTCTCCCTCTGCGATGGCCATGTGGAAAGCTGGAAATGGCAGGATCTCCATGACGATCTCAACGACGTTTTCGCCATCAACTCCTATTAAATCTCGAAGCTCTCGAATACCGCAACCTGCGGCCGCCCTCATTCCGCAGCCTTGAACTATGCAAAAAACCATCAGTCTCTGCTTTTGGGGAGTGTTGCTGGCCTCGCTTCTCTCCAGCCGTCTGGCGGCCGCCAGCCTGCTCAGCAACGCCGGCTTTGAGTCGGACCCCCAGGGCCAGTCCACCCCCATTCCCGGCTGGCAAATTTACGGCGCCAACGCTTATGGCGAGACCGGCGCCGCGGTGGCCCACAGCGGCACCAATTACTTCAAGGTCTATCAGGCTTTCAGCGGCGTCACCAATTTTACCGGCATCTACCAGGATTACATCTCCGGCCCCGGCGCCGCCTATACCGCCGACGGCTGGGCCTATACCGCGGTTGGCGACGTCCTGGCCGGCCAGAATGAGGCTTGGATCGAAGTGACGTTCCGCGACGCCAACGCCAATGTCCTGGCCCTCTACCGCTCCGCCATCATCACCACCAACACCATCGCCACCGGCGCCTTCCCCGCCGGCACCTGGCGGGACCTCCCCGTCACCAACCAATACAATCCCGGCACCTACCAGGTGACCAACACCACCGCCCGCCTCGTCGCCCCCGCCGGCACCATCTTCGTCCGCTATGCGATCGTGCTCGCGGGCCCCGCCAATTACTCCAATGGCTCCATGTATTTTGATGATTTAAACCTCGCCTCCGCCGGCGGCGCCCCCTACGGCAACATGAATATTGTCTGGAGCGATGAATTCATTGGCACCAATGCCAGCCCCAACCCCAACCTTTGGACCTATGACCTCGGCAACGGCGGTTTTGGCAACAACGAATTGGAATATTACACCAGCCGCACCAACAACGCCTTCGTCTCCGGCGGCCTGCTCCACATCGTCGCCCGCGCTGAAAATTACGGGGGGTCCAGCTACACCTCCGCGCGCGTCAAATCCCAGGGCTTGTTCTCCTTTCAGTACGGACGCATCGAATGGCGCGCCCAACTCCCCGCCGGCGTCGCTTTCTGGCCCGCCCTGTGGCTCCTGGGCACCAATATCACCTCCCTCGGCTGGCCCGGCTGCGGCGAAATAGATGTCATGGAAAACAACGGCTCCGATCCCGACATGGACCAGGGCAGCATCCACTCCGGCAGCGATGCCACCGCCATCTATAGTTTCACCGACGGCGGCGCGGTCACCAATTTCAACACCTACACGCTCGACTGGACCACCAACGCCATTATGTTCTACGTGAATGGCCACCTCTACGAAACCCAGACGAACTGGTACAGCTCCACCGGCTATCCCTATCCCTTCCCGTTCAATCAGCCGTTCTTCATCATCATGAACCTCGCCATCGGCGGGAACTATCTCAACAACCCCAGCACCAACGCCATCAACGCCGGCAGCACGTTTCCCGCCGAAGTGCTCGTGGATTACGTGCGCATTTACACCGTCACCGACCCGCTCCGCCTGGCGCTCCGGCAGTCCGGCACCAATGTCATGCTGACTTGGAACTCCAACGTCGTCTGCCACCTGCAGGCCGATACGAATTTGCTGGGCGGCGGCACCAATGTCTGGACCCAGGTGGCCACCAACACCAATGCGCTCAAGGTGGCGCCGGCCGGCCCCGGCGCCTTCTACCGTCTGACGTCTCCGTAGTCCAAGCCGTTATTTCGTTTCGGCCTTGGCCTCCGCCTCCGCCGTGCGCTTGGCCATGATGGCCGCGACGATTTTTTGCGCCAGCTCGGGACTCTCTTCGAGGGCCTTCCGGGCGGCTTCCTTGCCCTGGCCGATCAGCGCGCCGTCGAACTGCAGCCACGCGCCTTTCTTGTCCACCACGCCGTTATCAATTCCCACATCCAGGATGCTGCCCTCCTTGTCAATGCCGTGGTTGTAAATGATGTCGAACTCGGCTTCCGCAAACGGCGGCGCCACCTTGTTCTTCACAATCTTCACCCGCGTGTGGTTGCCCATGGCGTTGCCCGCCGCGTCCTTCAGCGTGTCTTTGCGCCGGATGTCCATGCGCACGCTCGCGTAAAATTTCAGCGCCTTGCCGCCGGGCGTGGTCTCGGGATTGCCGAACATGACGCCCACCTTTTCGCGCAGCTGGTTCGTGAAAATGCACGTGCACTTGGACTTGTTCAAAATCGCCGTCAGCTTGCGCAGGGCCTGCGACATCAGCCGCGCCTGCATGCCCATGGTGGCCATGCCCATCTCGCCTTCCAGCTCGGCCTTGGGCACCAGCGCCGCCACCGAATCAATCACGATCACGTCCAGCGCGTTCGAGCGCGCCAGCGTTTCGCAGATCGTCAGCGCCTCTTCGCCGCTGTCCGGCTGCGACACCAGCAGGTCGTCCAGGTTCACACCCAGCTTCTTGGCGTACCCCGGGTCCAGCGCGTGCTCGGCGTCAATAAACGCCGCCAAGCCGCCCGCCTTCTGGGCGTTGGCAATCACGTGCAGCATCAGCGTCGTCTTGCCGGAGGACTCCGGCCCGAAAATTTCGACCACCCGCCCGCGCGGCAGGCCGCCGACGCCCAGCGCCAGGTCTATCGCCAGGCCGCCGGTGGGGATGACCTCGATCTTCTTCAGCGCCTGCGCGATGCCCAGGCGCATGATGGCGCCTTCGCCGTAGGCCTTGGTGATGCTGGAAATCGCCGTCTCGAGGTCGCGCTCGCGCGCGGCCGCGATCTTGGGATCAATGGCGTTTTTTTCCGCGCTCTTTTCCACGGCCTTCTCGGCGGCCTTCTCGGCGGATTTTTCGGTGTTTTTTTCGGCTTTGTCAGATTTTGCGGACATATGGGAAACGATTTTTTTGTGGAAACGACGGTAGGAAAGTTTGGGCCAATAGTCAAACGCTCGGTGCTGGAAATTGCGCGCCGGATCGGCCCGGCCCCGCTTCGCGATTGACAACCCCGCCCCCGGCGGCCCAGTCTTTGACTGTTCTTATGAAACCGTTTGGCCTCATTCTCGCCCTCACCGTCGGCGCCCTCGCGACCCGCGCGGATATCATCGTCCAGCAGAAGCTCGAAAGCACCGGACAAAACGGCACCCTCATCCTCAAGATGAAGGACGACAACATTCGCACCGACATGCCCAGCGACCGCTTGGGCACCATCAGCCTCATTCAAAATTTGACCACCGGCGACAAAATTTTCATGGTCCCCTCCCAGAAACGCGCCAAGCGTCAGCCCGCCGGGAACCTCCCTGTCGGCGGCGAGTGTCCCCAACTGGTGGACACCGGCAAGACGGAAAAAGTGGGCAATTACAACGCGGAAATCTACACCTGGACCAACCACCAAGACATGGGCGGCGTCGTGTGGGTGGCCCCAGGCCATCCCGACTACCCCCGTTTCAAAAGCTTGATGCAGAAGCTGCACGCTTCGCACGCCTGGCAAATGGTCCGCACCACCCAGCCGGACCTCAGCCTCCTGCCGGGCTTGGTGGTCAAATCGAAGAAGGAAACGCCGGAGGGTGAACTCATCACCACCTTTATTTCCATCAAGGAAGAACCGGTGGCCGCCGCGGATTTTCAAATTCCCGCCGATTATACCATCGCCGGTCCCGGCGAATAGGGCGCTGAAACTCAGTTGTCCCCGGCCTTCAACGCCAGCCAGCCCCAGCCGAGCAGGAAACTGACGCCGCCCACCGGCGTCACCGCCCCCAGCCAGCGCTCGTGGGTGACCGCCAGCAGATACAGCGAGCCGGAAAAAACCACGATGCCGGCGAGAAAACTCCACCACGCCACGGCCGCCAATGGCTTGCGGCCCGCCAGCACGTACAGCATCACGGCGTGGATGAAATGATAGAACACCGCCGTCTCCCAGATGGCCGCCGTGCCGTTTTGCGCGAGCAACGACTTGAGCCCATGCGCGCCAAACGCCCCCAACGCCACGGCCAGCAGGCCCAGGGCGGCCGCGATGCGGGTGGCAGTGCGCGAGTTCATCCGCCCATCAGCTCATTTGGCCGCGGGCGCCGCGCGCCGCTCCAACTCGCGCTCCAGGTAAACATCCTCGGGCGCCGTCTGCCACGCCGTGAACCAAAGGTCGCCCAGCAACTGTCCGCTTTTCACCAACTGCCCGTCCAAAAAAGCCCGGCCTTCCGTTGTGTCCCCTTCGCCCGACAGCTTCCCGGTCTGCTCCAGTTTGTAAAGCGGTTCCACCAACCGGTTGTTCGCCACCACAAAATCCACCGCCGTCTTGAAAATCCCGTCCGGCTCCGCCGCCGCGGCCAGCTTCTCCGCCGGATGGATCTTTGCGGCCAGCTTCTTGGCGTCAATGCCGCCCGTCTTGTGGAAAAATCCGCCGTCAATCCACGCGTGAAATTTGTGGTCGGTGGTGTAATGGTTCGGGTTGGCGCCCACCCAGCCGTTGAAATGCTTCGTGGTGTGCAGCGGCTGGCTGGCGTCCCCCACGAAATGCCCCATCACGCCCATCACATACACGAGGTTCTCCCGCGCGTTGCTGATTTCCTCCGGCGTGCCGCCCGCCTTTTCCAGCGCCGCCAGCGTGCTGAAGCCGGACTGCAATTTCTCGTAATGCTCCGTGATGGACCACGGCAGGAAGCCGCTCAGCTCGCGCGTGTGGTCGGTGTCCCGCTCCGGATCAATCGTCGGAAACCGCTCCGGATGCGCCGCCCGCGCCCGCACAATGTCCGCCACAAAATCGTAGCGCAGCGGCGGCAGCTTCTCCGGCGTCAGGTCGTACGCATAGAGGTCTTCCAGGTCCAGGTAATGATCCGGCCCGTTCACATGCGCCAGCGCCAGGCCCGTGCCGTTCCGCGGGCTGGTCTCGTTGCGCCAGCGGTCGGCCTCGCCGGCCAGGTACGCGATGCGCACCCGGGCCCCGGGCGTGAGCGCAAACGCCGGGAAGTTCGCCGGCAACGCAGCCAGCGCCAGCTCGTTGACCGCGTGATGCCCTTCATAGTCCCAGGCCCCCGCTTGAAACGTCATCGCCGCAATGCCCGCCGCCAGGGTGAACAATTTGAAATTCATCATGATTCGCGAGGTTTTTGCCGTCCCGGGAGCTTAACGGAGCCTTTCGGGATTGCAAAAAGCAAATCGTTACAATCCGGTGAACTTGGCGGCCTGCTGCTTGAAGCCGCGCGGGGTCGGATTCAAGCAGCAGGCCGCTTTGCCTGCCGGCGCCGCGCAAATTTCCTGAATTTCCGGTCAAGTGGGCCGCGATTTAGCCGATGACAGAACGGAATTGATTTTTGTTGTTAGCATGCCGCAACCACCCACCGTTCAAAATGTCCCCCGGCTCGGCAGGGGCGAAATCCAGGCGCAGCTCGGGCGCTGTCCTTCGCTGCCCTCCCTCGGCAGCATCAACAAGGCCCTCCAGGGACTCTTGCTCACGGAGCAGCGCTACACCGCGCAAATCGCCGAAATCATCCGCCGCGACCCCAGCCTCACTTCCCGCCTCCTGCGGTTGGTCAACTCGGTCTATTTCGGCCTCGCCACGCCCGTCAACAGCATCGAGGAGGCCGTGTTTTATCTCGGCGTGCGCCAGATCCGCCAACTGGCCATGGTCACGCCCGTCATTGAGGATTTTCAGCGCCTCACGCGCCAATGCACCTTCCCGTGGCGCGAGTTCTGGCAACATTGCATCGGCACGGCCTTGCTGACCCGCGAGATCACCACCACCGTCCCCGGCCCCACCGATGATTCCGATTACGTCGCGGGCCTGGTCCATGACATCGGCAAGATCGTCATGGCCTGGTCGTTTCCGGAACATTTTGCGGAGATTCATCGCCAGGCCCTCCCCGGCCTGCGCCCCATCATCGAAATCGAAGCCGAAGTCCTTGGCCTCAACCATTGCGAACTGGGCGCGCTGTACCTGGAGCGCCATCGCCTGCCGGAACTGATGATCCATACCGCCCGCTACCACCACAACCCGGATCAGGCGCCCCAGTTCCGGCACACGGTCGCCGCCGTGCAACTGGCCGACCTCCTGCTCCGCAGCTCCAAAATCGGTTGCAGCGGCGACTTTGTGGCAATCACGCGGGAATCCTGTTACCGCTCCCCCGTCTGGTCCGTGCTGCTGGCCAAAACCCCCGAAGCCGAACAAGCCCTGGTGAAGGCCTCCCTCACGCGCACGCTCGACCAGATTCCCCTCATGCTCGAGGGCATGGTCTGAATCCGCCAGGACGCACTGATTCACTTTGGAGTGCGCGGACAGGTCCGCGCTTTGGAAACGGGGCGACAGGTCGCCCGGTTTAGCGGTGACAGGTCACCGCACCATGACGCCCCGCGCAAGCACGATGCGCCCGGCAATTCCATTCGCGACATTCGGACGCCCAACCGGCCGCTCCCGCGCCGCCGCGTCAGGCGGCCTTCAGATAGACGGCCGGCCGGACCAGTTTCAGCGTGTGCTTCACCCCGCTCAAACTCTCCGAGTGGCCCACCAGCAGATGGCCGCCCGGCACCAGCTTCTCCGCCAGCAGCCGCACCAGGGTCTCCTGCGTGGGCCGATCAAAATAAATCATCACGTTGCGGCAGAAAATGAGGTCAAACGGCTCGGCAAAGGGATAGTTCCCGTCCAGCAGGTTCAAATGTTGAAAATGCACCCGCCGCCGCATTTCGTCCTTCACCCGCAGATGCCCCCGCCACTGGTTCAGGCCGCGTTGAAAGTACCGGTGCACCAGTTCCGGCGCCACGCTGGCTAGCCGTTCCGCCTCATAGACCCCCCGCTCCGCCACCGCCAGCACCCGCGTGGAGATATCCGTCCCCTCGATCTGCCAGCGGTTGCTCTCCGCCGGCGCCAGGTGCTCGGCCAGGTGAATCGCAATCGAGTACGCCTCCTCCCCCGTGGAGCTCGCCGCGCTCCAGATGCGAAACGGCCCCGGGTGCCCGCGTTGCTCCCGCCATTGCGGAATCACCATGTCCCGGAGAAAATCAAAATGCTTCATCTCCCGGAAAAAGTGCGTGTGATTGGTCGAAATCCGGTCAATCAGGAATTGCAGTTCCTCCTCGCCCTTGGGCGACCGCAGCAGGGCGCAATATTCGTGATAGCTGTCAATGCCGTGGAATCGCAGCCGCTTCGCCAGCCGCGAGGTCACCAGCACCCGCTTGTCCGGCCCCAGGTGGATCCGGCTCCGCTCATAAATGAGCCGGCACAAAAAGTCGTAATCCTCATCGGACAGCGCCGCGTCGTTGAAGCCAAACGTGGCGCCGTCGGGGTTGGTCGGTGCGTGGGCAAACATGGCTTCAGGGAATTTTTTCCCGCCGGTCAATCAATTGTTTGATCCCCGACAACAATTGATCAGCCGTGAACGGCTTGTTCAAAATCAGGTCCGCCCCCGCCGCCCGCGCTTCCGTGATGCGGTTTTCCTCGCCCAGCCCGGTGATGATGACGCTCTTGAGTTTCGGTTCCAACTGGCGCAGCTCGCGCAGCATGCCCGGCCCGTCCAGCACCGGCATCATCAGATCGCTCACCACCAGGCGGATGTTCTGGCGGTGCTGGGCAAAAAGCTTGAGCCCCTCCCGCCCCTCGGCCGCCGTCATCGTGCGGTAGCCGTTCCGGCCCAGGATGGCGCTGGTCAACTTGCGCACCGACGGCTCGTCATCCACCACCAGGATCAATTCGCCGTTGCCCTTGGCCGGCTCCTGGCCGCCGCCGGGCAGTTCCCCGCCCAGCGCGCTGCCGGGCGCGGCGGGAATATAGACGCAAAACGTGGCTCCCGCCCCGGGCTTCGTTTCCAGGTGCACAAACCCCCCGTGGTTCTCCGCTATGCCCAGCACCGTCGGCAGGCCCAATCCCGTCCCCTGGCCCAGCGGCTTCGTCGTAAAGAACGGATCGAAAATCTTGTCCACCAATTCCGGCGGAATGCCCGTGCCGGTGTCCTGCACCGAAATCACCACGTACGCGCCCGGCTTGGCCTTGGGATGAATGTTCGTCCCCGAGGCGTCCAGCTCCTGCCGGTCCAGGCCGATCGTCAGCGCGCCGCCCTGCGGCATCGCATCCCGCGCATTGACGCACAGGTTCATCAGCACCTGCTGGATTTGCGTGGCGTCGCCCAGCAAAACACACGGCTGCTTCGAAATCCGCGTGTTGATTTCAATGGACCGCGGAAAGGTCTCGATGGCGATCCGCTGCATCTCCTGGATGAGATGTTTCGGGTTCAACAAAATCCGCTCGCCCTCCACCCCGCGCGCAAACATGAGCACCTGCCGGATGATGTCCGCCCCGCGCCGCGCACACGTCTCGAGCGTTTGAAAGCACGCCTTCATGCCTTCGTCCTCCCCGTTGTCCTTGATGTACTGCACCGCCATCATGATCGGCGCCAGCACGTTGTTCAAATCGTGCGCCAGCCCGCTGGCCAGCGTGCCGATGCTTTCCAGCCGCTGCCCGCGCAGCAGTTGCGCTTCCAGCCGCTTCTTTTCGGTGATGTCGCTGTTGACGATGAGAATGGCCTTCGGTTTGCCGCCCGGCTCCCGCACCAGCGTCCAGCGGCTGTGCAGGACCAAATCCCGCCCGGCGCGCGACTTTTGCTTGATCTCGCCGGCCCATTCGTCGCGCTGCTGCACCGCCGCCAGGGCCCCCGCCGATTCAACGGACGCATGGTCCGGCAGCAGCTCGTGCGCCAGGCGCCCGGTGGCCTCCGCCGGCGTCCAGCCGTACAGCCGGTGCGCCCCTTCGTTCCAGTAAACGATCCGGTCCGAAAAATCGCGCACAAAAATCGCGTCGCCCGTGATGTCCAGCAGCGCCGCCTGCGAGCGGATTTGCTCGTCCGCGCGCACGTTCTTGGTGATGTCTTCCAGGCACATCAGCACCCGGATGGTGCTGCCCAGTTGGATGCGTTCCGTCGAGACCAGCAGCACCACCTCCACCGCGTGGCCGCCGCGGATGAGCGCCTTGGTGGTCTTGATCTGCCGCTGGCTCTTGCCCGTCGTCAGCGTCTCCAGCAGCAGCCGCCGCAGATGGCAGCTCAGGCAGTCGGTCTCCCGGCCGCAGGTCCCGGAATTGGCGGCCACCGACCGGCAGCGAAAAAACTCGCCCATGTGCAGCGGCGACGCGGTGACGTCCGGGTAGCCGGCAAATGCCGCCGCCGCCAGGTTCGCCCGCACGATGTGCAGTTGCTCGTCAAACAGGCACAACACGCTCGGCACGCGGTCATAGACCGTGGACAGCTCCGCTTCGCTGCGGCCCACCGCTTCCCGCGCCCGCAGCCGGTCGAACAGCGTCGCCAGGTAGTTCGCCAGGCTCCCCGCCGCCTTCACCACCCGCGGTTCCACCGGAATCCGCTCCCGGTGCGACAGGCTCAGCGTGCCCACCACCTGCCCGTCCGATTTGATCGGCACGCACACAAACGTCTGCACCCCCAGCAGCCGCAGGATCGGCGCGGCGTATTCCCGCCGGCCGGCGATGTTGTGCTCCACCAGCGGCTCGCCCGTGTGCGCCACCTGCCCCGAAAGCGATACGTCCATCGGCACCTCGAACGGCGAGGGCATCTCGTTCAGCGGGATCCCGTACGCGCCCCGGTAAATCATCACCGCCCGCTCAAAATCGCACAGCTCGATCGCCACCATCGGAAAATCCGTCATCCCGCTCGTCTCCCGCGCGATCGTGTCAAAAATGGATTGGGTGGACTCCTCCGACAGCATCACCTCCGAAATGCGGTGAAACGCCGTCAGCTCCCGGTGCTGCCAGAACAGCTCCCGCTCGGCCTGCCGCGTTTTCGTCACGTCCATGACCACGAACGTCGTCTCCGGCTCCCCCGGCACTGTGTACGTCGTCGTCACCATCACGTCAATCACCGTCCCGTCCTTGCACCGGTATCGCGTCTGGCAGGACGCCGCCCCGTGTTCCTTCAAATCCCGGTACACCGCCTCCCCCAGCCGCTGAAACTCCCGCTCGCTGGCAAAGACCATGCTCGCGCAGCGGCCCACCAGCTCTGCGGCGGCATAGCCCAGCATCCCGCAGAAATGCGCGTTCACGGCGGTGAACACCCGCTCCCGCACGCGCGCAATGCCGATCGGCAACGGTTGGACCTCAACGTCCCCCGCCGCCGCCGCCGGCCAGGTGACGCCTGCGCTTGGAATGGTATTCATGAACGGCCAACCGGCCGCATCTGGGGCTGGTTGCATCCTTTGTTACTTCGGCCAGCCGCCGCCAAACTTGAGCCCCCGGTGGCAAATTCTTCCGCGCCGGCAAAACTTCCCTCAAGTCCCCCGCCACCCCCGCCGATGATTATCCCGGGTCAGGCCGTGGGGCCTGCCCCCGCCGATTCGTCGGCGTTGGACCGGAATACATGAATTTTTTATTGAATGAAGTTCCGTGACCGGAAACGTTCACAGTGTTTGCCACCGCCCAGCCAGGCGTCCCGCGAGCGACGCCCCTTGATTGATGCCACCGACCGCCAAATGGGTGATCGCGCCCCCGCGCAAAACTTTCATCGTGGGGGTCGCCGACATGGTGGTGAGCAACGACAGCAGTGCCGAAATCGTCACCTACTCCCTGGGCTCCTGCCTGGGCATCACGGTTTACGATGCCGTCAAAAAAATCGGCGGACTCCTCCACCTCATGCTGCCTGACTCCACCATCGACGCCGCCAAGGCCGCCAATTCGCCGTACATGTTCGTGGACACCGGCGTTCCCCGCCTCTTTCATGCCGTGTACAGCCTCGGCGCCGAACGCAGCCGCCTCGAAGTCAGGGTCGCCGGCGGCGCCCAGCTCCTCGACGAGCGGGGCATCTTCAACATCGGGGCCCGCAATTTCAACGCCCTCACCAAGTTGCTCGCCCAAAACGGCCTCCAAGCCCACGCCACCGACGTCGGCGGCCTGTCCTCCCGCACCGTCCGGCTTGATTTATCCACCGGACAGGTCTCCGTCAAACCGCCCGGCGCCACACCCTATCTGCTATGACCGCCCCAGAAATCATCAACCAAGTCAAAAATCTCCCGCCCGTCTCCCAGGCGGCCCTCAAACTCGTCAATCTCCTGGAGCAAGCCGCCATCGCCAACGACGAAATCGTCCAGGTCATCAAGTGCGACAACGTCCTCACCGCCAAATTGCTCCGCGCCTGCAACTCCCCCTATTTCGGCTTGGATGAACCCGTTGCCTCCGTGGACCAGGCCGTGCTCATGCTCGGCCACCAGCAGATTCTCCACATCGTCCTGACCCTGGCCTTCGGCAGCGCCATGGTCGTGCCCCTGCCCGGCTACGCCGTCGAGGCCAATGAGCTCTGGCGCCATTCCCTCCTCACCGCCACCGCCGCCGAAATCGTCGCCGCCAACGCCTTTGAAATGACTGTCGAGTCGCCCGTCGCCTTCACCGTGGGCCTCCTTCACGATATCGGCAAGCTCGCCATGAGCCAGGCCATCACCCCCGAGCTCCAGCACGAAATCCGCCAGCTCGTCGAGCAGCACGCCTGCTCCCGCAGCGAGGCCGAGACAAAAATCCTCGGCGCCGACCACAGCGAAATCGGTGCCTGCCTCCTCCGCAGCTGGAACCTGCCCGACGACATCCTCGAGGCCGTGGCCAATCACCACCACCCCATTTGCGAGCCGCGCCCCCGCCTCTCCGTCATCACCCATGTGGCCAACTGCCTCGCCCACCTGGCCGGCTCGGCCCCCGGCTGGGACGGTTTCGCCGCGCGCGTGGAGCCCGGCGCCACCGCCGTCCTCAACCTCGACGAGCCCCGCCTCGAAACCATGGTCGTCTCCGTCCGCGACGCCTTTGAGCGCGTGGACCAATTCATGAACATGTAAACCCGCCCGCATGAGCCTCCCCAAAAGAATTCGCGTGCTGGTGGTGGATGATTCCGCCGTTGTCCGCCGCATGATTTCCGAAGCCCTCGGCCGGGATCCGGAAATTGAGGTCGTCGGCACCGCCTGCGACCCCTACGTGGCCCGCGACCTGATCCTCCAGCTCGAACCCGACGTCCTCACGCTGGACATCGAGATGCCGCGCATGGACGGGCTGACGTTTCTTAAAATCCTCCAGGAACACCGGCCCATGCCGGTGATCATCGTCAGTTCCCTCACGCCGGCCGGTTCCAAGATCGCCCTCCGCGCCCTCGAACTCGGGGCCGTGGACGTCGTGGCCAAGCAGAGCTCGGCCTGGAATATCGGCAGCCTGCGCGAACAGCTCTCCCACCGCGTCAAGGCCGCGGCCCGCGCCCGGTTGTCCCTGCTGCGCCCTGCGGCCCCCACCGGGGCCGGCGCCGCGGCCGAATCCTCCGCCGGCATTCAGTTCTCCCCGCGCCAGCTCATCGTCATCGGAGCCTCCACCGGCGGCACCGAGGCCGTCAAAAACGTCCTCATGCGCCTCCCGGCCGAATTGCCCGGCATTTGCATCGTGCAGCACATCCCCCCCGTTTTTTCCCGCACGTTCGCCGAGCGCCTCAACGAATGCTGCGCCCTCGAGGTCCGCGAAGCCGCCCAGGGCGATGAAGTCCGCCCCGGCACCGCCCTCATCGCCCCCGGCGATTTCCACATGGCCGTCGAATGGACCGCCAGCGGCTACCGCGTGCGCCTGCGCCAGGATCCCCCCATCCATTTCACCCGGCCCGCCGTGGACATGCTCTTCAACTCCGCCGCCCAATGCGCCGGCCGCCACGCCGTGGGCGTGCTGCTCACCGGCATGGGCCGCGACGGCGCCCAGGGCATGCAGCAGTTGAAAGCCGCCGGCGCCACCAATCTCGCGCAAAATGAGGCCACCTGCGTCGTTTACGGCATGCCCCGCGCCGCCGTGGAGCTCGGGGCCGTGGACCGCGTCCTGCCCCTGGACCTCATTCCCCACGCCATCATCCACGCCTTGCGCCCGTCCCCGCCGGCCGCCCCCGCCCCGGCCCGGCCGAAAACCGATTTATTATGAGCCAGACCATTCAAATCCCGAACATCTGCGAATTCATGAACCGCCACTTGGTGGATGTGTTTGACACCATGCTCACCATGAAGGCCAGCCCCGTGCCCAATGCCCCCGCCCCGCAGTTCGAGGAACGGGTCACCGGCAGCGTCGCCTTCGCCGGCGATCACATCACCGGCGCCGTTTACCTCCACCTGGCCACCCCCTTCGCCGGCCGCGTCGCCGGCGCCATGCTCGGCCTGCCCGCCGAGGAGCTCGGCGAGGCCGAAGTCAACGACGTCGTCGGCGAGGCCACCAACATGCTCACCGGCGGCCTCAAATCCTGGCTCTGCGATTCCGGCGCCGAATGCGCCGTCAGCACCCCCGCCATCATCCGCGGTTCCTCCTTCGTCATCGAGGCCGCGCCGGACGTCGCGCGCCAATTCCTCATTTTCGACTGCGACCACAACCGCATTGTGGTTGAAATACATGTCAAAGTTGGTTAACTTCCAAAACTGGAAAACACTATTTATGGCCACCAAAATATTGAGCGTGGACGACAGCCGGACCATCCGGCTCATCGTGGGCAGGGCTTTCCGGCCTTACGATGTTAAACTTCTGGAAGCCGCCAACGGCGAAGAAGGCCTGGCCGTGGCCGCCCGGGAAAAGCCGGATCTCATCATCCTCGACGTCACCATGCCGGTCATGGACGGCGTGACCATGCTCACCAAGCTGAAGGAGGACCCCGCGCTCAAAACCATCCCCGTCATCATGCTTACCGCCGAGTCCGGACGGGAAAACGTCCTGCAGATCGCCCGGTTGGGCGTCCGCGATTACCTCGTCAAACCCTTCAAGGAAGACCAACTCCTCGAAAAAGCCGGCCGCTGCGTCACCCTCGAAAAACGCCCGGTCGCCACCGCCGCTTGATGCAAGGCCCGACCGACAACAACCAATACCGGGAGCTTGCCCGCCGCTACGGCATTGCCCCCGCGTCCGAGAACGTCTCCCGCCTCACCCAGCTCATCGCCCGCCAGGATTCTGACGTGGATGAAATTGTCCGTGTCATCGAAAAAGACCCGGCCCTCAGCGCCCGCCTCCTGCGCGTCGCCAATCCCCGCGCCGACGACGAGTCCGAATACACCGTCGGCACCGTGGACCAGGCCATCATGCGCAACGGCATCGGCTGCGCCCTCCTGCTGGCCATGGGCACGCCCCTCTCCCTGGCCCTCATCAAAACCTTTCAGACCATGCTGTCCCTCAACCTCGAATCGGTGGATACCCACCAGCTCGACAGCCTCAGCGGCATGCACGTGCGCTGTTCCATCGGCTTCGCCGGCAAGGTCACCGGCCACATTTACCTCCGCATGAGTTCCGATTCCGCCCGCGCCATCGCCGCCGGCATCCTGGGCATCAAACCCGAGGAACTCGAGGGCAACGCCGAAATCCGCGACGCCGCGGGTGAGCTGCTGAATATCATGACCGGCAATTTCAAATCCAACCTCTGTGACGCCGGCTTGGATTGCAAATTGCAGCCCCCCGAGGTCGGCATGACCGAGGATTTATCCACGCCCACCGAACCGGGCGGCGGCCTCGAACGCCTCGCCTTCCGCGCCGATAAAATCCAGATCTTCGTGGACGTCTCGGCCAACCCCTGGTCCGACTGAGCGCGCCGCCGGCCGCCCCCCTCACGCCCCTTCCGCCAGCCGCCCCCGCCGCGCCGCCACCAGGCACCATAGCACCCCCGTCAGCAGCACCAGCGCCCCCACCATCACGTGCCCCGTCGCCACGTCGGCCGCCTTGTTCGACCAGATCGTCGCCGCGCCCAGGAGAATTTGCAGCGCCACCAATCCCAGCCAGAAAAACGCGAACTTCGTCAGCCCGTCCCCGCCCAGCCGCTTGCGGGCCAGAAACGCCGCCGCCGCCACCCCCAGGAAAATCGCGTACGCCACCACCCGGTGCACCATTTGTAACGTCACCTGAAACGCCGTGATCGGGTTCCCGATCGTCCCCGCCGGACGCTGCGCATTATACCGCGCAATCGCTTCCGGGCTGGTTCCCGGCCACGCCTGCCCGTACGCCAGCGGAAAATCCGTGATCGCCAGCCCCGCGTGCTGATGCCGCATCGTCGCCGCAATCAGCAATTGCACAAAAATCAGGATGGTCACGTACAGCACGTGGTTGCGCAGCCCGCGCGGCACCGCCGCCGCCCGGCCCGCCCCCGGCTCCAGCCACCAGCGGCTCGTGAACAGCGCCAGCGCGCACGTCAGCGCCAGAAACGCCTGCGCCACCGCCCCGTGCGGCACCCCCAGCCAGTCCAGTTGCAGCCGCACCCGCAGCCCCCCCAACACCCCCTGCGCCACCACCAGCAGAAACGCCGTCACCCCCAGCCATTGCACCCATTTCCGCCTGTCCTTCCACCAGAGCCACACCGCCAGAATCGTCGTCAGCCCCCCCACCAGCGACGCCAGCAACCGGTGCGAATGCTCATAGAAAATCCCGCCAATCCACCGGTCCACGGGAAACAAAAACATGTTGTAGCCATACGTCGTGGGCCAGTCCGGCACCGACATCCCGGCTTCGTGGCTTGTCACCAGTCCCCCCAGGCCGATCAAGAGAAACGTCGCCACGGCGTTGGCCACGGCAAACCAAAACAGGGCGGGACGATATGGGTTCTTCATGCAGCCAAAGAAAAAGGGCCGCGGTGCCGCTTGCACGCGGCGGCCGCGGCCCGCAAAGATTTATTTCACTTCAAACGTGAAGTTCTGGCTCGCCCCCTCGGGCTTCACTTCAATCTCCGCGCTCTGCGCGCCCAGCTTCCGGTGCGCCGCCTCCAGCGTGTATTTCCCCGGCGGCACGTTCTTGATCGTGAATTTCCCGTCCGGCCCGCTGACCGCAAAATACGGATGATCAAACACGCTCACCCAGGCGAACATCCACGGATGCACGTCGCACTGGAACTTCAAAAACGGCTCCGGCTTGTCGAACGTAAACGACAAATCCGCGCCGCCGGGCATCTGCACCTGGTTCACCTCCGGGTTCGCCGCCGGCTTGGCATGCACGTTGTGCACGCACGGATCTGAATTCTTCACGATCACCTTCTGGCCCGTCTGCACCGCCAGAATCTGCGGCGTGTACAGGCAGCCCTTCTGGTCCAGCACCACCGGCGGCGCGCTCGCGCCCGTCGAGGCGCTCGGCACGCCCTTCAGATACACCACCACATCCGCCAGCTCCCCGCCCGCGCCCACCACGTAAAACCGCGTCTTGGGCAGCGCCCCCGGGTACATCGCCGAGCAATCCGGGTTGTCCCGGATGGGCGCCAGTTCGCGCTCCGCCGGCGGCGTGCCCTTCAGCGTAATCGTGCCGGTAATGTCCCCCGCTTGGCCCAGTTGCACCGCTGAGGCCAGCCCCAGCGCCAGAAGCAAATGTGATTTCTTCATAAGATTCATTAGTGGAGGCAAATTAGCATCCGTCCCCCGCGGCGGCAAGCCGTTTGTGAAATGTTTCACAATCCGGGACGGGCGGCAAAATCCCGGACGATGCTGAAAACGCCGATAAAAGCGCGGTGGTTTGTCTGGGAAACCCATACACAGGCCAAATGCAGTCCGGGGATTGGAAGGTGCGGCCGGAGCGCGACCCCGCCAGATACCGCTTTGGCTGGACGCGCACCGCGATGGACGCCATTTTTCCAGACCTACGAGAGGCCCAAACAATGCGCCATCTGGCTTGCATGCCAGCGAAAGTGGCACTACCGCCAACGCCGGTGAAGTTGCGGACGCTTTGCGCTTCACCGCCCGGTAAAAGGGCTGGCTCCGCCTCCCCCTCCATTACTGGCCGCAGGTGTTGGTGGTGATGACCATGGAGAAGTAGTCTTGCAGGCCCCGGTCCCTAATGACCACCGTTAGGTTGTTGGTCCCATAATGCAAACCCGGGGCAAGGGTTTTGAAGGGCAGCCAAGTGGCCCAGCCTTCGTGATTAGTCGCATCAATATAGTTGGTGGGATCATTGAGATACAGCCAGTAATCGTTGTCTATGGCGATGGAATATTTCACCTGCGACAGGACAACATTGGTGGGGATGAACAGGGCAATGCTGTTGGACCAAGTCGAGGGCTCTCCTCCATATTGCATCGCCGGCCAATAGGTACTCGGCAACGGATAGAGATTCTGGTATTGACCGGGATACTCGCTGGAAAACGGCGTCTGCAAATCGCCCAGCGACATCACCGGATGATTCGTGGACAACTCCCAAACGTTCCAAACCGCGTCCGGCGCGAGCAAATCATCTGGGTTTTGACCCGCGGCAACAAATTCATTCGAGAAGGGTGATTCGTAAGTTTCGCCAGAGCCACTGTCTTGGAGCCCAAACGTCGCCACATAATAGTTGGTTTGGCCCACCACGGCGCTGGTGTCCATATAAGTCATCTGGCTGACATCGGTATTGCTGTAAATGCATGTGTAAGGGCCGCCGGAAACCGGGCCGCGATAAATCTTGTAATCGCTTATGAAGTGGAATTGCTGTTCCATTTGTTGCCCGGCAGTGTCCAGGCTCCAATCCAATTGAACAAAAGTTCCCGCCGCAAATGGATTGCATCCGGCCGCCAGAATCGGGCCGGCCACGACATAATTTGTGACGGTGGCCAAATTGGTCGTCGTCCAAGTACCGTCGCTGGCGGCGAATTGAAATGAATCCACGCCTTCGTAATTGGCCTTGGGCGTATACGTGACATGGGGCGGCGTGCCGCTTAAGGTTCCGTGGGCCGGCTCGCTGACGATGGAGTAAGCGAACGCATTGGCGCAGCGTTGCGGACTGGCGGCCGTCAATGTGACATTTACCGGCTGGTTGGTTCCCGTCATCACTGCCTGGCCGCTGGGACTGATATTCGGGTCGCCCACGGTGATGCTCACCACGGCGGTGGCCGAATAGCCGCAACCATCAATGACCGCATAATTGAAGGTGTCCGTGCCGGTGAAGTTCGGGTCGGTGGGCGTGTAATAATACTGCGGGTCGGTGGATTGCCCCGACTGATTCGTCGCGGTGCCGTGAAGCGGATTGGAGAGCACGGCATAGCTCAACGTCGAAGAGCAGGCGTCCCACCACTCAACTTGATGCCGACCTGCGTGCCGCTACAGGTTTGTGCCGTAACTGGAGAGGCAGAGACTTGGGATGAGACAAGCAAAATGACCGTGGCCGGCGCCGAAGTGGACCGGCCGTCGCTCACATTGTAGGTGAAACTGTCCTGCCCCTCGTAACAGCCAGTTGGCGTGTAGGTGACAGAAGGGAGCGCGCTCGTGTCCAATGTTCCGTTGGTCGGCCAAGTTAGAATGGAATAAGTTAACGGCAATCCAAGAGGGTTGCCAACATCCAACGACAAGTCGATTGGCTTTGGTGTATTTGGACATAGCTGCTCAGTATCACCGCGAGCAGTCGGATACACTTCTGGATTGGCGAAGAGTGTATTGGTGGCTGACACGTAGTCAGTATCAATCAGATAGTTGGTGTTTTGCACCAGCGTAAAAATAATGGTCTGATCCGGCTTCAGCCCGTCGGCAAAGGGCAGAATGGGAATGTCCGCCGACCATTGGCCGGCGGGAATGGTCAGCACGCCGGGGAGATTTGAGTAGTCTATCCCGCCCTGCGCCGTTCCGCTGACGGTGTAATAGACGGTAATGTCATTCGTCGTCAAACCATGCGCATGGTTTCCGTTATAGATGCTCACAATGCCTGCGTGTCCGGGCTCGCTGGCATTGGTTGGATCCAGCTCCTCGGAATTTTGCGCGTTCCAAAGTTGCATCACCGGATTGGCATGGTGTACCCGGTAGAACGTCGCGGCATTGGTCATGGGAACCGGCGAGAAGTCCGTGGAATCGTCATCGCCCAGCCAGAGAATCTCGCCCAAATTCCAGTTGGTGGATGTCAAGCTCGCGGCAGAAAGCAATTGAAATGCGTCGTCGTTAGTGACTCCATTCAACTGCAGCCATACGTAGGTGTTGGTCGGACTGGGAAGCGGGGGCAGGATTTCCAGCCAGAGGCCATTGGTGATTACTCTTAAATTGAGACCGTCGGGCTGGAGGGGTTGGGTGTCTCCGTTGGTGGCGGTTTGTATCTGCTCGATGAGATCCGCCACGGTTTGGGCTTGAGCCTGCACCGTGGAAGCCGTTTGGGCGCTGGGCATTTGTGCGGCGGACACGGGCATGATTTGACCGCCGGTGTCGTCCACCAAAAAGATGTTGCCAACCACCGCATACGTCGGAAGATTTGACAAGTTCGGGGGCAGGATGGGATAGGGCAGCGTCTGGAGTCGGCCGTTGGGACCCGGGCTAACGACCCAAAAAGTTCCCGTGCTGGGCAAGACCGGCACGGGAGAAAGGCCGGCGGCATCGGCGGCGATTTGAGTCACAGAGTCCGGGGCCGATTGAACCGATATGGTTTGGGCATAACCAGACCCAAAGAGCAGCATTCCCGTGCCCAATAAAACGAATAGTTTTGAGCGCCGTTTGCAGGCATAAGCCAAAATGCCACTGATTCCAAGTAAAGCCAAGGTCGTGGGTTCCGGAACTACGACTCCTTCTCGAAACCATAAGTCCGTGGGGAAAGCCTCGCCTTCCACAAATAGTTGCCCATTGGGATAGGTGTCGCCGGGATCCGATACATAGAACGGATTGTCGCCGGATTGAACGACCGGTTGAAGATAATAAGTCTGTTCTGGAGTCAGTGCGATTGCAAGAGCAAAGTAGAAGCTCGTTACACCTGGGGTGTGCGACTGCAAAGTAACTTTGGGTCAAGCGGCAAAATTGATTTCAAGT
>CAZHIM010000023.1:0-62389 GCA_964532525.1 uncultured Bifidobacteriaceae bacterium | reverse complement strand
TGTCCACGAAGACCTTCATGGCCTCGGCGGCGCCCTTGCGGATGCGGCGGGCGGGCTGGCCGTCAATGGCGGCGAGGTCCACGCCGCTCATGCGGGTTTGGGCGGTGAAGGGGACAAACAGTGCGTGCGGAGCGGCGAGCTCGCGTCCGCGGAGGCCGAATTTTTCCTTGGCGAGCACGGCGATGCTGCGGCCCTCGGGGGTTTCATCGGCGAGAGAGGCGAGTTGGGCGGCGTCGGCGAGGCGCTCGTGGGAGACGAGCGGGGCGGGGACGAATTCAGAGGCCTGGCGGTTGCCGAGCGTGATCGTGCCGGTTTTATCAAGCAGGAGGACGTCCACATCGCCGGAGGCTTCGACGGCGCGTCCGCTCATGGCGAGGACGTTGTGCTGGAGGAGCCGGTCCATGCCGGCGATGCCGATGGCGCTGAGAAGGCCGCCGATGGTGGTCGGAATGAGGCAGACCAGCAGGGCGATGAGCACGGGGACGGAGAAATCGGTGGCGGAATAGATGCCGAACGGTTTGAGCGTGATGCACACCAGGAGGAAGATCAGGGTCAGGGCCGAGAGCAGAATGGTCAGCGCAATTTCGTTGGGCGTTTTCTGGCGGGCGGCGCCTTCGACGAGGGCGATCATGCGGTCGAGGAAACCCTCGCCGGGATTGATGGAGATGCGGACCTTGATTTCGTCGGAGAGCACGCGGGTGCCGCCGGTGACGGCGCTGCGGTCGCCGCCGCTTTCGCGGATCACGGGGGCGGATTCGCCGGTGATGGCGGATTCATCCACGGTGGCGGCGCCTTCGATGACGTCGCCGTCGGCGGGGATGATTTCGCCGGCGCGGACGAGGACGATATCGCCTTTGCGGAGATCGGTGGCGCTGACCTCATCGGGGTGGCCGTTATGGGTGAGGCGGTGGGCGGAGGTTTTGACGCGGGTGCCGCGAAGGGCTTGGGCCTGGGCCTTGCCGCGGCCCTCGGCGACGGCCTCGGCGAAGTTGGCGAAGAGGACGGTGAACCAGAGCCAGAGGGCGAGCTGGGCGATGAAGCCGCGGTCGGTCTTGTACGTGAAGATGCCGATGGTGGTGAGCACGGCGCCAACTAGGGTGACGAACATCACGGGGTTCTTCACCATGAGGCGCGGGTCAAGCTTTCTGAAGGCGCCGCCGATGGCGGGACCGGCGATCTTCCAATCGAAAAGAGACGGGGCTTGATGGGTCATAAGCGGGAAATATAGGGTTGGCTTCGGGTTTAAAAGAGTTTGCCCTGGCCCATGAGGAAATGTTCGACGACAGGGCCGAGGGTGAGGGCCGGCAGGAAATTAAGGGCGCCGATGAGCAGGACGGTGCCGATGAGCAGGACGACGAACGTGAGGCCGGTGACGGGAAAGGTGCCGGCGCTGACGGGGACGAGCTTCTTTTGGGCGAGCGACCCGGCCATGGCCATGATGGGGACGATCATGAGGAAGCGGCCGATGAACATGGCGAAGCCGAGCGTGGTGTTGTACCACGGGGTGTTGGCGGACAGGCCGGCGAAGGCGCTGCCGTTATTGCCGGTGCAGGAGCTGTAGGCGTAAAGGATTTCGCTGAGGCCATGGGGTCCGGTGTTATTGAGGCCGGCGAGGCCCCATTGGCTGACAACGGCCCAGGCGGTGAAGCCGAGGATATCCACGGCGAGGACGAGCAGGGCGAGCATGGCCATCTTGACCTCGAAGGACTGGATTTTTTTGCCGGCGTATTCGGGCGTGCGGCCCACCATAAGGCCGGCGATGAAGACGGCCAGGACGATGAAAACAAGCATGCCGTAGAGGCCGGCGCCGACGCCGCCAAAGATGATTTCGCCGAGCTGGATGTTGAAGAGCGGGACGAGCCCGCCGAGCGGCGTGAAGGAATCGTGCATGGCGTTCACGGCGCCGCAGGAGGCATCGGTGGTGATGGTGGCGAACAGGGCGGAATTAAAGATCCCGAAGCGGACCTCCTTGCCTTCGAGATTGCCATCAGCGGCGGCGAGGCCGAGCTGCTGATGGATGGGATTGCCAGCGGCTTCCGAGTGCCAGGCCACAAGGGCGCCGGCGAGGAAGAGGATGGTCATGGTGATCCAAACGGCCCAGCCGTGGGCCTGGTTTTTGGTCATGCGGCCGAGATACCACGTGAGGCCGGAGCCGATGGCGAAGATGGAGAGCATCTGGAGGAAATTGGAGAGCGGGGTCGGGTTCTCGTACGGATGGGCGGCGTTGGCGTTGGTGTTGCCGCCGCCGTTGGTGCCGAGCATTTTGATGGCCACCTGCGAGGCCATGGGGCCTTGCGAGATGACCTGTTCGTCCACGGTCTGATTGATCATGACGGGGACATTGGTCGCGACGGACTTGCCGTCCACCATGACGGTGGTGTTGGTGGTGACGGGCTGGCCTTTATCGTCGGTTTTTTGGACTTGGATGGTGTAGGACTCGAGCAGTTTGGCATGGGTGTAGCCCTTGAAATTTTGGATCATGCCTTGGGAGACGAGCACGACGGCGAAGACGATGCAGATGGGCAGGAGGAGATAGTAGCTGATGCGGACAAGGTCTACCCAGAAATTGCCGAGGAGGCGGGTGGAATGGCGGGAGAGCCCGCGGACGAGGGCGGCGGCGATGGCAATGCCGGTGGCGGCGGAGCCGAAATTGTGAATGACCAGCGCGACCATTTGGGAGAGATAGGACATGGTGGATTCGCCGCTGTAGCTTTGCCAGTTGGTGTTGGTGGTGAAGCTCATGGCCGTGTTGAAGGCGAGATCCGGCGAGAGCGCGCCAAAGCCCTGGGGATTGAGCGGGAGGAAATTCTGGAGCCGCAGGATGACGTAGGTGAAAATGCAACTGACCAGGCTGAACAGGAGCATGGCCCAAGTGTATTGGAGCCAGTCCTGCTCGGCGCCGGCCCGGACGCCCATGAGCTTGCAGGAGGCGCGTTCGACGGGCTTGAGCACGGGGTCGAGCCAGGTTTTGCCATTGGCATCGAGCACCTGCATGAGGTAGAGGCCCATCGGTTTGGTGATAAGGGCCAGGATGCCGACGTAGAGGATGAGCTGGAGCCAGCCGGAGGAGTTCATAGGTTAAAATTTTTCGGGATAGACCATCGCGACGAACAGATAGGCGAACAGGGCGAGGGCGATGAGGCCGACAATGATGTTTTCCATAAAATGATGGGTTAGAGTTTGCCGCACCAACGAGCGTAGAGCTGCGCGGCGACAAAGATCGCGACGAGCGCGGCGAGATAGATCAGGTCAGTCATAGTTTTGCATTCTGATGGGCGCGCCGGGTCTTTTTTCATTGCCATCGCAAACCGGACCCGGGCGTGCAACCATTCAGGTTCGCTGGAGGGAAGGTTGCTCCAGGTTGGCGGGAACGGGTAGTTAAGAGACGGGGCGGGGGCATTAAGAAAGTGTTAAGACGGGAGCGCCACGCGGCTTTCGTGCGGGCGACGGTGCTCAAAAGCCCGCGGCTCGCGCGTGCGGGCGAAAGCGCCGTCGCCGCTGGCGCTTTGCCGGCGCAGTCCATGACGCCGTCGGGATTACCAGGCGTGTGGTAACTGCGCGGGGCGTCATGGACTGCGGCGGGAAGCGAAGCGCCACGCCGCTTTCGCGCGGGCACCGGTCCTCAAAAATCGGCAATTGACTCCGCCCGGCCCGGGCCAAGTCGTTGCCCGTTATCCTTGGGAGCCTCTATTGTCATCGGGGCATCTCGGCGACCATCGCTGTATGGCCTCTGATCGTTAATGGGAAGCTCCGCTGATTCTTGGCTCCTCCGATGCGTTGAAAATAACTAAGGACGGGCGGCCAGACGCAAAACACGATGGTGGGACAAACCTTGAGAAATACGCGCTCGAAAAAGATCTCCGCGCAAGGACTGTGTGTAATGTTCAAACCCTTGGCGTTTAGCTTTGCGCAGAAGAACAACTCGGTCACTGCAGCAAATTCCTCAAACCGAGCGCGCTCTCCAAACATCCTTTGTACGATTTTGACGTGGGGGTGATAATGCTTTTCAGAACACTGCGGGGCAATAATGTACGGCTTCTTCCCATGCCGATTGTCGGCCAAGAGAGCAAATTCGCGTTCGTCGGCCATAATTCGACGATGTAGCGCTTCGTTGTCCATCGATATTCTTGGATTGATTCCCACGAAAAGCAGGGGCGCCCGGCCTTGCGCCCCGATAGTTGGCGGAAATTTAAAATAGGGACCTCCTCCTTCTGGCCGCCTGAATCCATAAGCAGATGGGCATCGCTCGCACTGAAACACATCCCTCAGCAAATCTTGATGATCGCTCATCGGCCAATATTCTCGGAGTCGACCGGGTGCGTCAAACCTTCCTTAAAAAGGGGTGGGTTGGGTGGAAGGTTCTGGCCAAGGCCCGACCGTTACGCATTGAATATTCCCGCTTTCTTGATCTTTGAATGGAGGTGGTGACGGACCGATTCAGCGCTTGCAGCGTGTTGGCGAGAGCGTGCAGCGGATGGTTCGGGGAGGAAGGTCCCGGTTCAGTGAGCCACGAAGCGGAAAAACCTGGCCGTCCCGGAAATGGGCTGGCGGATCGTCTCTTGCGTGTCGTTCCCACCCACCGGATTACCCAGATTCAGCCAACTTGAATTGTTAATCGCGGTCTTATACTGGAGTTGATAGGAATGCCATGACTCGGTTGGCCAAGTCAGATTAATGTTCGTACCGGTAACATCGCGGCCCGCGCTCGCGCCAAAGGTCGGATTCAGCCACAGGGAATTGGCCGTGGCCGTGGCGAAGCCAGGGCCGACTTCATTGCCCGTGCCGTTAATGATGTGGGTGATCTGGCTGCTGCTCCCGGATTCCGCGGTGATGCAAACGGTGACCATATCATGCAGGTTGACCTGCTGGGAACGGGCCGGAGTCTCGATGGCGTTGAAGCAACTCGTGGTTGTGCTTTCAAAGACGCCATACACGCCCAACCCGTAGGCTTGATGACTCGTGACCGAGCTGGCGACCTTGTAGGAAGCGTAGCCGTTCACGCCGGTACTCTCGGACCAGGCGCTCTGCGAGGGCGCGTCATACGGCAGTTCGGACTGGTAAAAATAAACGCGCCCCCAATTGCCATTCCAGAGGGTCTGGTATTTCTCATGATGCTCGACAGCCAGTCCGTACATGGTGACGCGATTGCCATTGACCACCAGGCCGCTGTTGCTCGCATTTTGCGTCCAGCCCACGCCGGTGCCATGGTCCGCCCGCCACAGCCAGAGGTTATCGCCGATGACATCGTTGGCGTTGATGGTCACGCAAACGGCCGCGGTCCCGGCAGTCGCGCCGCCCACCCGGCTGCAAATATCGAACAGGCAGATGGGGTCCGCCGAATGGTCCAGCCCGCTGGGCGCCGTCCCCACTTCCAACAAGCTCGGCGACGACACGGTCCCGGCGTCAAAGATGATGCCGGCCACCTTCACGCCGTTGACATCGGCAATGATCATGGCGGCATTCCCGTTGGTGGGCACGAGCGTCGGATAGCCCAGACCGAAAACGATGGTGTCGGGGTTGGTCACGACAATGCTGTTGGTAAGATTGTAAACGCCGGGCGTCAAAAGCAAATTCTGCCCCGCATTGAGCGCGGCGTTGATGCTGCCGGCGTTGTCCACCCCCGGCTGGGCCAGATAGAAAGCGCTGATCGGCAGGGAGGTTCCGGGCGTCGGGCCGTTGGCCCAGCTCGTGCCCAAGCTGTTGGTCTCGAGATTCGGGACCAGCACCACGAAATTGCCGTTGGTATCGAGCGCCAGGTAAGGCTTCTCCCGGACCAAGGGGGTGTTGGTGATGACGGTGAAAACCGAACTGGGCCAGATTCCCGATGGCGCGTTGGAAACGCCGGTGAACACCATGTTCCACGAGCCGCCGGACCAGTTTCCCCAAACATCGTTTCGGGAAAACCATTGCTGCTGCGTAATGGAACTGACAGTGGAATCAATTTTGGAATCCGCCAGAAAGCCGCCGCTTGACCAAGCCCCGCTTTCAGTGTCCGACAGGTTCAAGCTGCCTGCAATGTGCATCCGCCGCAGCGAAGTTCCTTGCGACACGGCCCAGGTCATCGTGGCCTCGTTCGTCGGGTTCACGCACAAATTCTCACAGCACCGCCAGAAATTCACGGTGGCATTGTCGTTGGCCAAGACCCCATCCGACCGCACATCGCCCGCGATCACGACATTGTCGGGCATCTGTCCCACGCCGATAATCTGCGTGTAATAGCCCACGTTCAGCAGCAGGTTAGTGTATTGTCCGGGCTTGAAAATGAAGGCGTTCCGCTGGGGGCCGAATTGATTGAGTTGCTGGTCGGCAAACACGCCATTCGCATAATTTTGAATCGTCGCGATGGGCGTCGAAGGATCAAAGATCAAAACCCCCGGGCCAAAATTCGGGGTGGTATTGGTCACCGCGGTGTTGGTGGAAACGAACACGAGTTGCAGGGCGTTAAGGTCGCCCTCGTTGTTTCCGGACAGCGTGACATTGGGATTGCCGATCCAGGTGAACGTGATGGCGCCCGCAGCGCCCACCACCACGTTGCTGAAAACCACATAGTCGGCGCCCAGCGCAAAATGGGTCAAACTCGCCGGGGTATTCACCGTGCCCTGGCTGACCGGGGACATGACCGGCGTGGAGACGGTGAACAGGGTGCCCCGCGTGCCGGTGTTATTGATACCATAGAGATAAAGGTTGTAGGTCCCGGCGGGCACATTATTTAAAGTGTCGGTTTGCAGACCCACATTGTTGTATTCATATGGTTGTTGCAGTCCAGCCGGAGCGCCCTGGCTTCCCTGGGTTCCATAAGTCCCGCCCAATTGGGAGGTCAGCGTGATGGGGGTGTGGGTGACGCCATCCGACAGGCGGTTGGCGGCGCCGGTCGTGCCGCCGCCGAGGATCGGGTTCCAATAATTATTTCCCGGGTCGGGATAGGCGCCTTGCCCGGAATAATTCACGGCGCCGGCGCCGCCGGGCACATCGAAATTAACGACCTGACCGCGGGTCTCCTGGCTGCTTAACGTCAGCCAGAAAGCTGTCCAAAGCAAGGCCGCGAGCAAGGAGGCTTGGGGAAGGCGCATCATGGGAGGCGCGATTTTTGAGGTCACGGACGGCAACTGTCAATGGAATACTTTTCAGTTTTTGGCATACGGCTGATTCCGTATGAGGGCACGCGAGTGGCTGGCGTGTGACTCCAGCGCCGGTGGTTGTGGTGATGGGAGGATTGGGGGAATTGGGGACAAAGTTTGTGGTGAGCTCGCCCTCATTCTGGCCTTCTCCCCCGGGGAGAAGGAACGCGCTTTCACGCGCCTCGACGCTCGAATGGCCCCCGGGCAATTTCCGCCGCTCGTCGTTCCAAAAACGCGGCAATGACTTCTCCTGCGCCTGGTGGTCTATTCCTCGGAGCAGCAGGGGACGAGGTCGCGCCATTTGTCCGGGCGGACGAGCGTGCTGAAGGGCATTTCCAGGAAGACGCCGGCTTCGAGGATGTCCGGGCGGTAGCTTTCGCCGTGGTTCCAGAGGCCGCGGAAATAATAGCGCACTTCGCCGTCGCGGCTTTGGTAGAAGGGCAGTTCGGTAATGATCTGCTGGCGGGTGCCGTCGAGACCTTCGGTGTCGCCGGCGGTGTATTCGATGAAGCCGCTGCGGTTAAAGGTGAGGCGGACGCCGGCATAGCGGGCGAAGCGATACGCGTCCTCGTCGTAAAGGTGGTCGAAGCCGACGTTGACGGTGGGGCCGAGGGCGAAGGTGAGGGGTTGGGCGAAGGGGCAGACGGAGTTGGTGCGCTCGAACATGAGCGTGGTCCAATGGAGCCACGGCCAGGTGAAATCGGCGCGGAGACGGAGGCCGGCATCGCTGCCGGGATGGGGATTATTATCGGGCTTGGCGATATCGGTGCTGGCGATTTCGAGGTCGGCATCGGGGATGAGCCAGCCGTTTTTGCCGGCCTGCTGGCGGAGGCCGTCGCCGTAGGCGTAGAACTTGGCGCCGGCCCAGTAGGAATCGTTGTTGTCGCCGTGGTTGATGTGGTCGTAGCCGACGCGGAAGCGGAAGAAGAAATTGGTGTTGCCTGCGGGGACAATGGGCGCGAGGGCGGACAGGCCGGTGTTGTCGGCGGGGACGTTGGTGGTGACGACGGCGGGATAGAAATTGGTGGGGGCGGTGGGGGCGGCGGCGGGCATTTCGACGACGGTGGCGTGCCCGGGGACGTTGGTTTCAACGGCGCTGATGGTTTCGGGGGCCTTGGCGGTGGTTTCGGCGGGCGGCGGGTTGGTGATGACGGGGGCCGCGGCGACGGGGGCGTTGGTGAGGGGGGCGGGGGCCTCAACGGCGGCGGTATTGGTGCCGGTGGGGGCGTTGGTTTCCGGCGCGGGGACGGCGTTGGTGGGGAGCGATTCCGGAGGCGCGGGGAGCGGCTTGGGGGGTTCGCTGTTTTTCTTGGCGCAGCTCACGGCACAGGTGATCAAGCCAAGGAGGGCCGCCGTCAGTGAAATAGGGACGCAGAGCTTTTTGGTTTTCATGGTGACTGCCCGGTATAAATCCCGACCGGTAACGGGGCCAATATGGGCAGGAGCGGCGCGGAATATCAAGCAATCTTTGCAGAATGCACGGGCCGGCGCGGCTGGGTGGACGCGGCGCGGCGCGGGAGGGGGGAATCGCAGGGGGCTGATTTTGAGGCATTTCTGGCGGCGGCGGCGGGATGCAGGCGGGCGGCGGCGCGGCGGGGAAGAATCGTTGAAAAGATAACAAGTTTGACTCCAATCAATCAGGAAACTAGATTCAAGCCAATGCTGGCTGCTGAAACCAAAGTCGCGGGCTCCGACCGCGCTCCTGAAACAGAGTCCGCCTGTTCCTGGAAACGAATCATGGAACCGGTGGAGCCGTTCCTTAAGGCGGTGACGCAACAACTGATGCGGCAGGCGCATGATTTCGATCCGGAGGTGGTTCCGTACGCGGAGCACGCGCTGAACAACGGGGGCAAGCATTTGCGGCCGGCGCTGGTGGCGCTGGGGGCGGGTTGTTTTGGGCGGCCCAAGGAGGGGCACGTGAAGGCGGCGGTGATCATCGAGATGATTCACCTGGCGACGCTGATTCATGACGATGTGATGGACGAGGCGGAGATCCGGCGGGGGAGCCCGACGGTGGCGGCGAAGTGGGGGAATGAGATTGCGGTGTTGTTTGGGGACTGCCTGTTTGCGCATGCGCTGACGCTGGCGGCGAGTTTTCCGACGACGGAGGTGTGCCGGGCGGTCTCCATTGCGACGAACACGGTGTGTTCGGGGGAGATCTTGCAGACGCAGCAGCGGCGGAATTTTCCGGCGGCGCGGAACGACTATTTCCGGGTGATCGAGATGAAGACGGGCGAGCTGTTCACGCTGTCGTGCGACTTGGCGGCATTTTTGAGCGAGGCGCCGCCGGCGCAGCGGGCGGCGTTGCGGGAGTTTGGGGCGGCGGTGGGGACGGCGTATCAGGTCTATGATGATTGCGTGGATTTGTTCGGGACGGAGGCGGAAGCGGGGAAATCGCTGGGGACGGACCTGGCGAAAGGAAAGCTGACGTGGCCGGTGTTGCTGGCGTGGGAACGGGCCTCGGCCGCGAACCGGCGGACGTTGGAGCAGTTGATCCAACATTGGGACCCGAAAAATCTCGCGGAAGTGAATGCCCTGCTGGCCAAATACGAAACCTTTGAGCCGTCGGTACGGGAGATTCGGCGGTTTTTGGACCAGGCGCGGCGGGCGTTGCGGGTGTTGCCGGCGTCAACGGGGCGGACGGCGCTGGTGGCGATGGCGGATATTTTGGCGCAACAAACCGGCACTTTGGCGGTTCAATAGGCATGCCAACTATGTCAGAGCCGACCGCTGTCCCCGATCAAAATGCGCCTTCCGGCACGCTGGAGGGGGATTTGGTGCGCCGGGCGCGGCGGGGCGAGATGGCGGCGTATGACGAGCTGGTGCGGCGGTATCAGGAGCGGATTTACGCGACGATCTACCACATGACGGCGAATCATGAGGACGCGAATGACCTGACGCAGGAATCGTTCATCAAGGCGTATTCGGCGCTGAAATCGTTCAAAGGGGGGTCGAGTTTTTACACGTGGCTGTACCGGATCGCGGTGAACAAGACGATCAATTTCCTGAAGCAGCGGCGGAACAAGCATCACCTGAGCCTGGACGACCTGGATTTCAATGCGGAGCATGATCCGGACTTGGTGTCGTTGATTTCGGAGAAGACGCCGCACCGGGAGGTGAACTTGAGCGAGTTGCAGAAAAAATTGAACGAAGCCCTGATGAAGCTGTCAGAATCCCACAGAACGGTTGTGGTACTGCACGATGTGCAGGGGGTTTCCCACGACGAAATTGCGGCGATAGTGGGGTGCAATATCGGGACGGTTCGGTCCCGGCTGTTTTATGCGCGCCAGCAGTTGCAGGGTTATCTGGCGGATTACATCAAGACCTGAAGCCAACATGAGCGAGACACCAGACGATTTTGACGATTTGAAGCGGTTGCTGAAGCTCAAGCAGCACGAGGTGCCGCCGCCGGGCTATTTCAACAGACTTGCCGGGGATGTGGTGTCGCGGATCCAGGCGGGCGAATCGGGGGGGCGGCGGAGTTTGCTGGAGCGAATTGACACGCAGTGGCCGCGGCTGGCGGCGCTGCTGCGGATATTTGAGGCGAAGCCGGGGTTGATTGGCGGGCTGGCGACGAGCCTGTGCGTGTTGCTGCTGGCGGCGGTGGCCCTGGTGGACCGGGCCGACCAGGCGACGGACAGCCCGCTGGCGGCGCTGCCGACGGCGCAAGGAGTGAGCGCGGGCCAGGACCTGGCATCGGCGGTGCAATTGGCGCCGGCGGACGACTCCGGGATCACGGTGAGCACGAATCCGGTCTCGAGTTTGCAGCCGGCGGCGACGCTGTTTGGTTCGCCGGAGAGTCCGCTGTTTCAGCCGGCCGCGTTCACGCCGGCGGGCCAATAAGGAGCCGGTAAAAAATCAAGGGACCAAGCTGACTGGTCCTTTGAGCGGTTCCCAAGGCGGGGAAAAGATTTTCGAAGAGTGCGGTGTGCGCTTGTAACGCCACCGCACTTTTCATTTAATTTGCCAGTGCCAACCAAAGTCATAGCAATCGCGAATCAAAAAGGCGGCGTGGGCAAGACGACCACGGCCGTGAACCTGGCGGCGTGCCTGGCGGCCGCGGGGCAGCGGGTGCTGCTGTTCGACCTGGACCCGCAAGCCAACGCCACGAGCGGCGTGGGCGTGGAAAAGGTGGCGGGGGCGAGCGCCTACCAGGTGCTGCTGGGCGAGGGGACGCTGCTGGAGAAGGTGAAGCCGACGGCGTGGGAGCGGCTGGCGTTGATTCCGAGCGAAGTGGACCTGTGCGCGGCGGATTTGGAGCTGGCACGGCTGGAGCATCATCTGCTGCGGGTGGCGGAGACGCTGCAACCGGTGCGCGCGAGCGGGCGGTTTGACCTGGTGCTGCTGGATTGTCCGCCGTCGCTGGGGATCTTGTCGCTGAACGCGTTTGCGGCGTGCGACGGGATCCTGGTGCCGCTGCAATGCGAGTATTACGCGCTGGAGGGGATTTCGATGATGAACCAGGTGCTGGACCAGTTGCGGGGGGCGGGGGTGAACCCGGGGCTGAATGTGTTTGGGGTGGTGATGACGATGTTTGACGGGCGCACGAAGCTGTCGAACGAGGTGGTGGAGGAGGTGCGGAAGCTGCTGGGGGCGAAGGTGTTTGAGACGGTGATTCCGCGGACGACGCGGCTGGCGGAGGCGCCGAGTTTTGGCAAGCCGATCATTTATTATGACAAGTACAGCACGGGGGCGGCGGCGTACCAGTTGCTGACGCAGGAGGTGCTGGGGCGGCTGAACGGGGCGGCGGCGTGACCGGGGGGAAGATGGCTAAATCTCTTTCCATGAACCGTCTTAGGTTCATGGCCCCAATGTGCATCCCGTTTGGGATGTCGAAACTCCCCATGAACCCGGAAAACATTCAACATTCGACATTCAACTCCACAAAGGCGACAGCGCAAGCCCCTTCGATATTGGTCGTTGAATGTGGAATGTTTCTTTTGCGGTTCAGGGGTTCAATGCGCGAACGCTTTCGGGGAATTCTCCCCCTCGGCTCCGCAGACTCCGCCGCCGCGGGGAGGAAGAAACGCTCCCAGCGTCTCGACGGAGCCTTTCGCCGGTTTTTGTTGGGGGATAGGGACAATGCCGAGATAAGCCCAAGTCCGGCGCATTTTAGACTTTTGATTTTCCAGGGTTTTCGACTTTAATAGGGCATGCTCAAACGCACGGCGCTGTTCGGCGCACATCTGAAACTCGGCGCGAAGCTGATTGATTTTGGCGGCTGGGAAATGCCGGTCCAGTACACCAGCATCACCGAGGAACACCTGGCGGTCCGCAACGGGGCGGGAATCTTCGACATTTCGCACATGGGGGAAGTGACCGTGAGCGGCCCGGGGGCGCAGGAATTTCTGAATCAAACGCTGACCAACGACAGCCGGAAGCTGGCGCCGGGGCAGGGGCAGTACAGCCTGATGTGCAACGAGCGCGGGGGCGTGATTGACGATTTGTACGCGTACCGGCTGGCGCCGGACGCGTTTTTTTTGATCATCAACGCGTCGCGGGTGGAGGTGGACGTGGCGTGGCTGAAGGCGCAGGCGGAGAAGTTTGCGGGCGAGCGGGTGAGTTTGACGGACGCATCGCATCACTACGCGGCGATGGCGGTGCAGGGGCCGAAGGTGCGGTCGTTTATTGACGCGTGCATTCCCGGTCCGTCGGACGCGGTGCAGGCGCTGACGTTGGTGAGCGATTTGAAGAAAAACCAACTGGCGGGATTTTCGTTTGGGCGGTGCAACCTGCTGGTGGCGTGCACGGGGTACACGGGCGAGGACGGCTTTGAGATCCTCGGGCCGGAAGGGGCGGCGGAGCAGCTCTGGGGCGCGCTCTTGCGGGCGGGGGCGGAGGCGGGCATCAAGCCATGCGGCTTGGGGGCGCGCGACACGCTGCGCACGGAGGTGTGTTATCCGCTTTACGGGCACGAACTGGACGAGGAGACGACGCCGCTGGAGGCGGGGCTGGGGCATTTTGTGGCGCTGGACAAGGGCGATTTCAACGGGCGCAGCGTGCTGGCGGCGCAGCAGGCCGGGGGCGTGAAGAAGAAGCTGGTGGCCTTCAAGATGACCGGCCGCTCGGCGCCGCCGCGGCCGCATTATCCCATCTGGGTGAACGGCGCGGCCGGGGGCGTGGTGACCAGCGGCACGCAGAGCCCGTCGCTGAATATCGGGATCGGCATGGGGTACGTGGCGGCGGAGCACGCGCAGGCGGGGACGGAGATCGAGATTGAGATTCGCGGGCGGCGGTTTCCGGCGGTGGTGGTGCGGAAGCCGATTTACAAGCGCAGCCAAGGGTGAGAATTCCCAGAAAAAAGGTTAGCGCACATGAACCCGAAGATGGATGGGCGAGCACCTCACCCCCGGAAATCTCGACGGCCGGGGCAACCTCTCGGACGCAGCGCTGGCCGATTTTTGTGTGTTCTTTCTCGAAACGATGCTCGACCAGATCCAGTTCATGAGCGGACCGCTTGGCCTGCCCGCTGGTGGATGAAGGAGAAATTCCGCGCTCACGCGTGCAGGAAATCACCGGCAAGGGAGCCTCGGTTTCCGTGGAGATCATCAAATCGGGTCTGGCTGATGGCTATTTTGAGACGCCCAGTCCCAAAGAGCCGCTGCGCGTCGCCTTCCCGGCAAAAGTTCACGAGTTCTACTTTCCGCAACTCTTCCTCGGCCTGCCTGAAAGCTAAAAGCTGAAGGCTGAGCCCCGGAGCGGAGGTCCGGGGGCAGGCTGCGTTGCGCGCTCCGCGGTGAAGCAACCTGAAGGTCGCGCTCCCGGCGCAGGGCAACCGAATCGTTCCGGCTTAGTGGCGCGGAGCAAAATTTGCCCACCAAAAAAGTTTTCGATTACGATTGACCGGGGACACAAGTTGTGACGAAATGATAGAACATTGTTGTCAAAGCTGTAATGTCGAGAACCCCAATCAGAAACGGAAATGGCGCGCCACGAAATGGTGCCAGCAAATACGACGCCCATCACAAGGTTTTATCGCAGACCTACGGGGCATTTGCCGAACTTCGGCGCGAACTTTCCGATTCAAAAACGACGGTCACCGAGCGCGATGACATCCTGAAAACGTTTGCCGCGTGTCCCGATTCGCAGCGCGCGTGGCTGGCGCTGGAGGATTATTTTGAGCGGCTGTCGCTTTCGCGGCGGGATTTTCCGGCGACCGACTGGTGGGTGAAGATGCTGGCGGCGCAGGGGAAGAGCCGGCTGGAAGAGCTGGCTTTTTTGTTTCTGCGGGCGAAGCGGTCGGTGCCGCCGGAATTGCAGCCCTACGCGAGCCCGGAACGATTTGCCCACGCGGAGGATGCCGAACAGGAAGTGCGGCTGGTGCGGGAGCTGGAGAACTGGCTGGCCCCGGCGACGCCGCTGCACCTGGACACGCCGCGGGCGACGTTGCGGGTGGTGTGCCAGCCGCAAGCAGACGAGCAGGAGCCGTCGCGCTACCGGCTGGCGCTGCAGTTTTTGCTGCTGCGGCCGCGGACGGGCGAGAAGGCGCGGTCGCTGCACGACTTGGTGGACCTGGTGGTGCGGGCGGCGCACGAGCAGGAATTGTTCACGCCGTGGGATTGGGAGTTCATCCAGTGGATTTACGACACGCAGCGGGAGCGGGCGGGGCACGAGACGACGCTGGTGCTGGCGGACGCGGAGCTGCTGCAATGGCTGGCACGGTGGGGCCACACGCCCCGGCTGGAAGCGGCGGCGAACGGGCAGCCGTATCATTTTCACGGGAATGTGGTGGCGCTGGCGCCCTATTTGGAAAACGGCACCAAGGAACTGTCCTTCACGCACCGGA
Organism: uncultured Bifidobacteriaceae bacterium; assembly: GCA_964532525.1. Lineage (GTDB taxonomy): Bacteria > Verrucomicrobiota > Verrucomicrobiia > Limisphaerales > UBA11358 > UBA11358. Next base: position 47,485 of record CAZHIM010000023.1, on the reverse strand, counting down.
TCACGCTGCCGGACGGAAAGCTGCGGCCGATCGGGGACGTGCGGTTTTTCAACCGGCAGTCGCCGGTGGCGCTGATTGACAATGAATTTTTCCTGCTGCGGAACGCGCCGCCGAACGGCGTGCTCAAATACCTGGCGCAGAGGCCGTCGGTGCCGGTGCGGCATTTGAGCCACCGGCTGCTGCTGCACCTGCGGAAAACGCAATCGAACCACGGGGTGGACTGGGAACAGCTTTGCGTGGCGCACCAAGCGACGCCGCAGTTCGTGTTTGAACTGCTGGACGAGACGGTGCAATTGCGGTTGCTGGCGCACAGCCTGCGCGACCAGAGCACCTGGATTTGGAACGGGCACGAGTGGACGCCGCACAACCGGGTGATCAAGCCGGGCGAGAAGCCGGAGATTTTGGACGACCCGCGGCTGGATCCGTCGGTGCAATGGCTGCGGCGGCTGGACTGGTTCATGCAGGAGCCGGGGCTGTGGGTGGGGGACGCCAATGAGAATTTCCTGGGGTCGCTGGCGGATGCCTGGGCGACGAAACCGAAGGACGCGGAATTTTTGGGCAACGCGGGATTTCACCGGCTGTTCCTGACGCCGCGGGCGCTGAAGCCGCGGCTGGTGGTAAAGGGCAGCGGCATTGACTGGCTGTCGGTGTCCGCCGAATGGGAGGCGGAGGGAATGAAGCTTTCGAAGGCGGATCTGGAGCGGCTGGCGGCGGCGACGAGCCGGTTTGTGAAATTGCCGAATGCGGGCTGGGTGGAGCTGGACACGCACGCGGTGCAAGGGGCGCACGAGGCGATGGCAGACATGGGCGTGGAGGGATTGATTGCCGTGCCGCAAAAGGTGGGCATGGAACACGTGGCGCACCTGGGGGACGAGGAATTCACGCGGTTTGCGGACACGCCGGAGGCCAAGCTGCTGCGGGAGCGGGTGCGCGATTTCAAGGGCGTGCCGAGCGCGAAACTGCCGGAATGCCTGCGCGCGGAATTGCGGCCGTACCAGAAGGAGGGCTTTGATTTTCTGGCGCACCTGGTGGAGGTGAAACTGGGCGGCATCCTCGCGGACGACATGGGGCTGGGCAAGACGCTTCAGACGTTGACGTGGCTGGCGTGGCTGAAGGACCGGAACAAGAAGAACCCGAAGCCGTCGCTGGTGATCTGCCCGGCGTCGGTGCTGCACAACTGGCGGCGCGAGGCGGAGCGGTTCACGCCCACGATGAAGGTGCTGGTGCTGGAGAGCGGGGCGGCGCGGCACAATTTGCGCAAACAGATTCCGCAAAACGACATCATCGTGACCAACTACGCGCTGCTGCGGCGGGACCTGGAGGAATTTCACAAGTTTTCGTTCCGGTCGGTGATTTTGGACGAGGCGCAGTTCATCAAGAACCCGGGCGCGCAGGTGACGCAGTCGGTGAAGCAGTTGAAGTGCGAGTACAAGATTGCGCTGACGGGGACGCCGCTGGAAAACCGGCTGCTGGATTTGTGGAGCATTGTGGACTTCATCCAGCCGGGATACCTCGGGAACCAGGAACAATTTTTGGAGACGTACGAGCCGCGCGGGGAACACGCGGAGTCCGAGCAGCGCATCGCGCGGCGGCGGCTTTCGGCCAAGCTGCGTCCGCTGCTGCTGCGGCGGTTGAAGAAGCACGTGGCCAAGGACCTGCCGGAACGGATCGAGGAACGGCGGGATTGCCCGCTGGGCGACGAGCAGCGGAAGCTGTATCTGGCCGAGCTGCGCCGGAGCCGGGACCAGGTGATGAAGGCGGTGGAGACGCAGGGGTTGAACAAGTCCAAGATGCACGTGCTGGCGGCGCTGACGCGGTTGCGGCAGATTTGCTGTCATCCGGCGCTGGTGGGCAGCGACACGGCCAGCGGGAAGACGGAGACGCTGTTTGAGTTGCTGGACACGCTGGTGGCGGACGGCCAGAAGGTGCTGGTGTTCTCGCAATTTGTGCAGATGCTGCAACTGCTGGACAAGGAATGCAAACTGCGCAACATCCGCACGCACATGCTCACGGGCCAGACGAAGGACCGGCAGGCGGTGGTGAGCGACTTCCAGCAGGAGACGGGCGCGTGCGTGTTTCTGTTGAGCCTGCGCGCGGCGGGGACGGGCTTGAACCTCACGAACGCCAGCTACGTGGTGCTGTACGACCCGTGGTGGAACCCGGCGGTGGAGGCGCAGGCGATTGACCGCTCGCACCGCATCGGCCAGACACACACGGTGAACGCCTACCGGCTGATTGCGCCCGGGACGGTGGAGGAAAAGATCTGGGAGCTGCAGCAGACCAAGGCCAAGACCATCGCGGACGTGCTGGGCGAGGAAGGGTTTGCGCGCAGCCTGACGGCGACGGATTTGGAATACCTGTTTTCGGAGTAGGGATAAAAATGGGGTTACGCTGCGGCGGTGGGTTTGCGCCCGCGCCGGCCGAGCAGGAACGATAACAGGGCTAAGGATACTCCCGCTAGGGACGCCAGGAAAATTCCCAAAATGCCACCGAGAACGATGTTCACCGGTTTGTTTGGTTTGACCGGCGCGCGGCCCGGCTCGGCCGGGTCAGTGATTTGCACGAGCGCCGGCTTGGGAATTTGCGCCTCCAATTGTTCCGCCTCGATTTTTCCCAGCAGCAGCTTGTGGGACTCGACGGCCATGTCCAGGTCACGTTTTGCGTCCCAATACGGCTGGTTTTCGGGAGTGGGTTTCGAATGTTGAAGCTTCAGGTCCAGGGCATCCGATACGGCTTTCGATGCAGCCACCTCGGTGGCCAACCCGGCCATGATGCCCGCGATCCGGTCATCAATCTGTTGATTCAAAACCTCCATCAATGACCGGACGCGCGCCACTTCCATGCTGGAGAGCGCATAATCATTGGTCAGCGTGACATATTTTTGTTCGGCGTCGTTGAGTTTCCCCAACAAATCGGACAACGTCCCGTCGGACACGAGGCCGGGCAAGGCGGTGCGTTTTTGCCCGTTGCTTAGGGCACGGACTTGTGAAAGTCGCACCTCCTTTTCAAGGAGGGTGCTCTTCGCCATAGCGATTTGGGCGTCAAGCCCCTCGGCGTTGTCAATAATATCGAATTTCGCGCGCAGCAAATCCAGGCCGGCCTGCGCGCTTTGAATTTGCTGCTCCTGTTCACGAGCTTGCTGTTGCAAGCCGGCGAGAACCTTCGCCGGGATCCCAGCCCGGTGATCGCGAAAATCCCGGTACGATTCGGCGACCGCGTTGGCAATTTGCGCCGCTTCGTTCTTGTCGTCGCTGTACGCGGTGATGGAAATGAGCATGGTGTTTTTAACCGGCGCCAACTGCAGGCGCTGCCGGAGTATCTCCGTCGTCTCTGGAGTCTTGAGCGGCTGGCCGGCGGAATATTTTTTGCCCCACTGCTCATTGAGTTTCAATTTGTCTATGACCGGGGCGAGCACGAGTTCCGACTGGATGATCTCGAAGGTGGTTTGGAGAAAATACGGATCGTAAGCCACCTGCCCGGCGGCGGCGGGGGCATCGGCTTCCACCCGGACGCGCGCCGTGCTGGCGTAGGATTCCGGCAGGAGGAAGGTGATCACCACGCTGGCCAGGAACACCAGCAAGAACACCAAGACAAAAACCCTGAAGAATGTGGACACGGGATTGACCCGGAATCCAAACAGGCTGGCAAGTTTATCGCTCATGGTTTTCCTTTCTTTCAATGCGGCGAGCCGTTCCAAAATGGACGTGCTCGCCAAATCCGGCAGGATGCGCAGCCAAAGTTTAAACAGGCCCCAAGTGGGCGACTCGGTCCACGCGTCCCGGCACTGGTCGCGGAACAGTTGCGCCATCGCCGCGCCGTAGGCGGCGCGATGCCGCGGGGGATACGCCCGCAACAGGCGCCGGTAGATTGCCTGCGAGAGGCGAAATTCCCCGCCGCGGGCCTCCGGTTTCATCGGCCGCCTCCCGGGAGCGCCACCAGCGCCGTTTTGTCGAACAATTTCTTCCCGCGGGCGACTGCGACGATCGCCGCATACCGGCGGGCTTCCGCCCGGACCACCTGCTCGCCCACGCCGGACAGCCGGTAATAACGGCGGCGCTCGTCATCCAAGCGCGGGTCTGGCCGCTCATCGGATTCCTCGATGAGCTGCGATTCGAGCAATCGTTTGATGGTGCCGTATAATGTGCCGGGCCCCATCTTGATCTGGCCGTCGGTGGTGGCGGCGACTTCCTGCATGATGGCGTAGCCGTGCCGTTCGCCGTCCGCCAGCGCGAGCAGGACGTGAAACACCGCCGGGGTCAGCGGCAACAGGCTGGTGGGATCGGTTTCCGGTTTTACCATTTCAACGGATATATCTGTTACGGATATAATAGCCAAAAACGAATTCCGGTCAAGCGGATTTAAGAAGGAAAAACAGGAATGCCTACCGGTAGCTGGCGGAGAGTTTCCCGCCAGCCGTCAGGATTCCGGCGTCTTTGAGGGACTGAACCCGTTGCTGGTGAGACATTTGGAGGACACGTTGAACCGTACGCTCCATGGCAGCGGCGACCTGTTCCGGCGTTACGGGAGCCGGAATGCTCGGCTGTTTGGTGCCATTTTGCTTCACCGCAGCAGTTTGACTTTTACGATCCATCTGTCAAGTCTCCGGTAGAAAGTAGCCCAGAATGCAGTTGCTGTCACGTACCACCACTTGAATATGCGACTTTTTAAGGATGCCCGAACCAGGATAGACCGGCACTCCTTCCTGAAAAACGCCGCGAACAGTCTGAAAATGGACTTCCAAATCATTCTCAATCATGGGAATCGCCCAATTCAGCATGGCGCAATCCAACTTTCGGCGCACCAAATCGTGGTCATTGCCGTGCGCCGGCTCGTTTTTAGGGAGCGGAACGCCCTGTGTTCGCAAAGTTTCTTCGAACGCCGGGTAAAGCTTTGTGAGCATATCCGTGAACCGAACATCCAGCAGGTCGAAACAGACACCCAAATGAATGTGTGCACCAACCACCGCCGGAGTCGTTACAATTTCCGGCCGCCGCCTGGCAATGCCAGTCGCCCAATCGAGCGCCCGATCACATCCATATTCCCAAAAATAAACGCCATTGCCCAGCCAGTCATAGTCGTTATGACTCGGCTTTAGTCGCTCGCGGCGGAGCAACACATTTTCGACCACTAAGCGGTCGCAGCCATGATACCCAACGACGGTCCGTTGATATGTCAGCGATTGCATGGGCAAATTCAGTCGAACCTTCAGGCGTCAACCAAATCACAACTCTCAGGCTCGCGATTTACAGGAGGTTCCTGAAAATCCTAAACCCGATTGCTCTGGAAAGTCACGAGATATCGAATTCGTTGGGGCTAGTCCCAACCATTCGTGTTATTTCGTGAAATTCGCAGGGACGAGCCGTCCCCACTCCGGCGCTGCTCGGCCGTAAATTATTTGAGGGGCGCGAGGTCGGCGGCGATGGCGCGGTCGAAACGGGCGCGGGCGGTGACGTAATCGTGCTCCGCCTGGATCTGGGTGGTGCGGGCCTGGGTGAGGGAGGTTTGGGCATCCAGCACATCGAGCTGGGTGCCGGTGCCGGCGTCGGCGCGGGCCTTGGCCTCGCGCAGGGCTTCCTCGGCCTCCTCCTGGACTTTTTGCTGGGATTCGAGGGTTTCGCGGGCCTGGAGGAAATCGGAATAGGCGGTGCGCACCTGGAGTTCGATTTGGCGCCCCTCATCTTCGAGCCCGGTTTTGGAGTGGGCGTACTGGGCGCGGGCCTGCTTGATCTTGCCGGCGGTGAGGAGGCCGTCGAAGATATTCCAAGTGGCCTGGGCGCCGGCGTTCCAGCCGTTGAATTCATAGCGCGGGTCGGTGCTGTACTGGGAGTTATCCCAATTATAGCCGGCGAACACGGAGACGGTGGGCTTGTAGCCGGACTTGGCGTTGATGATGTTCAGGTCCTGCAACTCAACGTCGCGGCGCAGGGCGGTGAGTTCGGTGCGGCGGGTGAGGGCCTGCTGGATGGCGTCGGGGAGGTTGATGGCGTAGGGGGACGTGTCAAAGACGTCGGTGAGGTTGAGGGGGATGTTTTCCCAGACGTCGCGGGGGAGGTTGTAGCCGAGGAGGTTGGCCAGGTTGTTTTTGGCGATGCGATAGCTGTTGCGGGCGCTGATGAGGGCGGGGCGCTCATTGGCGACGGCGACCTCGGCGCGGAGGACGTTGAACTTGGGAACGGTGCCGGCATCGAAGCGGTGTTGCTGGTCTTCCAACTCCCTTTCGAGCAGCTTGACGGAGGCCTCCTGGACGGTGATTTGCTGGGCCGCGAGGAGGACGTCGTAATAGGCGATGCGGACGGTCAGGAGCGTATCGGAGAGGGTGGTTTCATAATTGGCGATGGCCTGCTTCTGGGTGGCTTCGGCCGCGCGAATGGCGGCCTTCATGCGGCCGCCCAGGTAAACGTTTTGGACGATCTGCACACCGGAGTTCCAGTTTTGATGCGGCAGCGGGAAGGCGAAACCGGGGAATTCCTGGAGCAGGGTGATCTCTTCGTCCGCATATTGCCCGGTGGCGCGCACGATGGGGAGGGCGATGGCGCGGGTTTGGATGACGACGCCATGCTGGGCTTCGAGGTCATTTTTGGCCTCGAGGATGGTCGCGTTCTGGGACAAGGCGGTGTTCAGGGCATCGGCGAGCGAGAGGGGCCGGGTGAGCCATGACGGGTTGTTGGTGTCCGCGGAATCGGCGGCGGGGCAGCGGTTCACGGCCAGAGCCGCGAGAGCCACGCACATAAGCAAGTTGAGTCTTTTCATGGTCAGGATTTCACGGCTTGGTTTTGGGCATGTGTTTCATCGCCGTGAGGGAGAAACACGTGATATGGTCCGCCAAGCGTTCTATGCCGGCCTGGTCCACGGGCAGATCCTTGGGGAAAAGCCGGCTGACGACCGGGCGGCAATGATGATAGAAGACGCACTGGCTGACGATACTAAAAGCAAAGGGGCGCACGCGCCCGTCGTTGGGGGGGCAGTGCAGGACACCGGCGACAATGCGCCGGAGCTGGCCGGCCATGGGCCGGAGACGCTCCTCGATGAGCGCGTCGAGGGCGTGGGTGGGCTCGATCATTTCGCGGGACACGAGCTTGCCGTGCCAGGAGGTGGGGCCCTTGTCAAAAATGCGCAGAAGGAAGGAAAGCACGAACGCGTGGAGCTGCTCCGCGGCGGGGGCCGCCGGCGAGACCCCCAGGAGCGGGGGGTATTTTTCGATGGCCTTGCCGTGCGCATACCGGAGCACCTCGAGATAGAGCGTCTCCTTGTCGCGGAAATGATAATTGACGGCGGCGACGTTGGCGCCGGCGCGGCGGCAGATTTCGCGGACGGTGGCATTGCGGAAGCCGTATTCGGCGAAGACCTCGCCGGCCGCCTCGAGGAGCTGGCGGCGGGTTTCGGCATGGCCGACCGCGGCGGTTGGGTCCGGCGATTTCAACATTCAAACAAATAATTAAAACGATTGTTTGACACGTCAATCAAAATTTTGGCATTTTCGCCGGGAAATGAAACAGGCGCGCCAGCTCGCCATCGGGGATTTGGCACCGGCTACCGCCGCCGCCGCCACCGTCTGGAGCGCTTTTCTCCGGCCGCCCTTGGTGAACCCCTTGAAGCCTATGATTGAAACACTCAGCGAGAAGTCCCCGGGCCGAAATGCCGGCCCCGGGCGAAGTCCGGAGTCCGGGCGGGGCGGAAACCGCGCGGGGCCGGCCGGGCAATCCTGGATTACCCGGATGGCGGCGTGGGGCGGCGGGCCGCTCGCAACCGCGGGGATGGCGCTGGCGGCGGTCTTTGCGACGGGTTGCTCGGAGCAGCCGGCGAATCAATTTCAAGGTTACATCGAGGGCGAGTACGTCTATGTGGCGTCTCCGCTGGGCGGCCTGCTGACGAATCTGCCGGTGGCGCGGGGCGATTCGGTGAAGGGGGGACAATTGCTCTTCGGGCTGGAGCGGCAGTCCGAAACGGCCGCGCTGGCGCAGGCGGAGAAAAACCTCGCCCAAGCCCAAGCGCAACTGGAGGACCTCAACAAAGGGAAACGCCCCAGCGAGATCGAGTCAATGGAAGCCCAGTTGGCGCGGATGCAGGCGGACTTGAGGCTGGCGGAGGCCGAGCTGGTGCGGCGCGAGCAACTGCGCGGATCCGCGGTGATATCCAAGGAGGAGCTGGACCAGGCGCGCGCCCAGCGGGACGCGAACCAGGCGCAGGTGACCCAGCTCACCGCGGACCTGGCCACGGCGAAACTGGGCGGCCGCGAGGACGCCATCCGCGCCGCCCAGGCCGCGGTGGAATCGCAACGCGCCGCCTGCGACCGCGCGAAGTGGGATTTCGACCAGAAGGAGCAGTTTGCCCCGACCGCCGCGCAGGTGCATGACACGCTCTATCGCCAGGGCGAATACGTGGCGCCGGGGAACCCGGTGGTGGTGCTGCTGCCGCCGGAGAATTTGAAAGTGCGCTTTTTCGTGCCGCAGGCATGGCTGCCGCGCATCAAAATCGGAGCGGCCGTTGCCGTGACCCCGGACGGCGCGGCGCATCCGCTCCCGGCGACGGTGAATTACCTTTCCACGCAGGCGGAATACACGCCGCCGGTGATTTACAGCCGGGAGACGCGGGCGGACATGGTGTTTATGATCGAGGCAAAATTTTCGCCGGCCGACGCGGCGGACCTCCGGCCGGGCCAGCCGGTGGACGTGACGCTGAAATGAAACGTCCGGACACGGAAAAAAACTGACGCTTTTGGCATGAATTCGGATTTCGCCATAAACGTGGAGGGCGTGACGAAGAAATTCGGCGCCCGGACGGTGGTGAACCACATCGCCATGCAAGTGCGGACCGGCGAGATCTATGGTTTTCTGGGGCCGAACGGGAGCGGCAAGACGACGTTTCTGCGGATGCTGTGCGGGCTGCTGACACCCGACGACGGCGCGGGGCAGTGCCTGGGCCTGGATTTCCGGCGGCAATCGGCCGAGATCAAGAAACGCGTGGGCTACATGACCCAGCGGTTCAGCTTTTACGAGGATTTGACGATTGAGGAGAACCTGGATTTTATCGCGCGGCTTTATGGCATGGCCGGGCGGCGGGCGGCGGTGGAAAAAAGCCTGGAACGGCTGGGGATGACCGAGCGGCGGCGGCAACTGGCGGGAACGTTGTCCGGCGGCTGGAAGCAGCGGCTGGCGCTGGCCGCCTGTTTGATTCATGAGCCGCAACTGCTGCTCTTGGACGAGCCCACGGCCGGGGTGGATCCCAAGGCCCGCCGGGATTTCTGGGAGGAGCTTCACCAACTGGCGGCCGGCGGGCTGACGGTGCTCATCACCACGCATTACATGGACGAGGCGTCGCGGTGTCACCGGCTGGCGTACATCGCCTACGGGAATTTGCTGGCGCGGGGCACGGTGGCGGAAGTGGTGCGGGCCGGCGGGCTTTCGACGTGGGAGGTGGCCGGCGAGAATCTGTGGGCGCTGGCGGACCGGATTCGCGGCCTGCCGGGCGTGGAACAAGTGGTGGCCTTCGGCACCACGCTGCACGTGAGCGGCCGCGACGCGGAGAAATTGCTGGCCAGCGTGAAACCCTTTCAGTCCAACGCGCACCGCTGGATCCGGATCGAACCGGGGCTGGAAGACGTCTTCATCAGCCTCATGGAAACCGCCCAGGACAATTTCTCATGAGATGTTCCACCGCATTTCCGTTCATCGAAGAACCACTGGCTGGAGTCTGCCCGGCAGCCTTACAAACAACCCGAGAGCGGCTCTGCCATTCCCTCTCCCCAAGGCAGAGGGCCAGGGTGAGGGGGAACGAGGCGAATTAAAAAGCATGCCATCCGAACCCGCCAAAAATCTCACAGCACTCGCCCGCAACCTGCGCAAACAGGACACGTGGGCGGAAAAATTATTGTGGCGCTGGCTGCACGACCGCTGGTTTTCGGCCTACAAATTCCGTCGGCAGCATTCTTTTGGTCCGCATATCCTTGATTTTTTCTGCGTTGAGGCATTTTTGAATATTGAATTGGATGGGTCGCAGCATGGTCGTCCAGAGCATCAAAAAAGCGACCACGCCCGTGACGCGTGGCTTGCCAAGGCGGGCGTCAAGGTGTTGCGTTTTTGGAACTCACAACTCCGCGGGGAAACGGAATTCATCCGCGAAACCATTTGGCGTGAGTTGCAAGCGCACGCGCCACATCCGCTGCCGGATTATTGCCGGCCAATGGGACAGCCGGCCGCGATTGAATCGAATGAAAGTGGCAAAGCGGCGCGTCCTTCCCCCTCACCCCGGCCCTCTCCCTCGGGGAGCGGGAGAATCGTAAGCCGCCTCGTCCAAAAAACTGCGGTTGGATTTGCGGGGCAGCCGATCAAGCGAGCTGCTCAAAAAGAAAACCATTCGTCCGAAAGGAGTTTTCCATGAGCTTCAGCCTCGCGCGTTTTTGGGCCATCGTCGTGAAGGAGTTCATCCAGATGCGGCGGGACCGGTTGACGTTTGGCATGATGGTGGGCATTCCGATGGTCCAGCTCATCCTGTTCGGCTACGCGATCAATTCCAACCCCAAGCACCTGCCGACGGCGGTGTTGGCGGCGGATGCCAGCCCGTTTTCGCGCACAATCATCTGGGGTTTGCGGAACAGCAGCTACTTTGACATCACGCGGGAGGCGCACAGCGCGGCGGAAATCGAGCAGCTCCTGGCGGAAGGCACCGTGCAGTTCGCGGTGACGATCCCGGTGGATTTTTCGCGCAAGTTGCTCCGGGGCGAGAAGCCGGACCTGTTGCTGGAAGCCGATGCCACCGACCCATCCGCGGTGGGATACGCGATGGCGGCGATCAACCAACTGGCGTCGTCGGTGGTGAACCGCGATTTGACGGGTCCCCTCACCCGCCTGCAAGCCGGGGCGCCGCCGTTCAACCTGGTGACGCACCAGCACTACAATCCCGAGAACATCAGCCAGTACAACATCGTGCCGGGCCTGATGGGGGTGATGCTGACGATGACGATGATCATCATCACGGGCCTGGCCATCACGCGCGAGCGGGAGCGCGGCACGATGGAGAACCTGCTCTCGACGCCGGCACATCCGGGCGAGGTGATCGTAGGCAAGATCATTCCATACATCGTGGTGGGCTACGCGCAGGTGTTTCTCATCCTGCTGGCGGCGCGATACCTGTTTGGGGTGCCGATGCTGGGCAGCGTGCCGCTGCTGCTGGTGCTGGTGCTGCTGTTTATCGTGGCCAACCTGGCGGTGGGCATCACGTTCTCCACGATTGCCAAGAACCAGTTGCAGGCGGTGCAGATGGCGTTCTTCTTTTTCCTGCCCTCGCTGTTGCTGTCCGGCTACATGTTTCCATTTCGCGGGATGCCGGACTGGGCGCAGGACCTCGGCGAATGCCTGCCGCTGACGCATTTTCTGCGGGTGGTGCGCGGAATTCTGCTCAAGGGCAACGGCCTGGCCGAGTGCCTGCCGGACCTGTGGCCGATCGCGCTCTTCCTGGTGGTGATGCTCATCGTGGGCATCAAGCGCTACCGGCAGACGCTGGATTGACGGGCGCGGGCCGGTTTGAATTTGCGCCGCGGGCGGGACGCTGCTTTACTCACGCGGATGAATCTTTTTTGCAAAGTGCGGCGCGGACTCAACCGGGGAGGTCTCGCCGGGGCGGGCGTTCTGCTGTTGGCCGGCCTGACGGTCCGGGCCGATTCGCCGCTGGAAGCCACCAACCTGTGGACTTTCCCGTTCATGCCCGGGGCGACCTCGTACGAGAGTTCGTCCACCCCGGCGGTGGCGCCGGACGGGACGATCTATGTGGGCGACTTTCTAGGCAAACTGGAGGCGATCGCGCCGAGCGGCCGCGGGCAGTGGGCGTACCAGGCGGGGCGCGAAATCAAATCCTCGCCGGCTATTGGCGGGGACGGGACGATTTATTTCGGGTCGCGCGACCGGCAGTTTTACGCGGTGAGCCCGGCGGGGCGGTTGAAATGGAAATTTGCCACCGGCGGCTGGGTGGATTCCTCGCCGGCCATCGCCGCGGACGGGACGGTTTATTTCGGTTCCTGGGACAAAAATTTTTACGCGGTGAATCCGGACGGCTCGCTGAAATGGAAATTCACGGCGGGCGGCATCGTGGATTCCTCGCCGGCGGTGGCCTTGGACGGCACGATTTATTTCGGCGCGCACAACGGGAAGTTTTATGCGCTGGACCCGGCGGGCCAGCCGCGGTGGACGTTTTCGACGGGCGCGGAAATTGTCTCGTCGCCGGCGATTGGCGCCGATGCCAGCGTCTATTTCAGTTCGACTGACGGCAATCTTTACCGGCTCAAGGCGGACGGCACGGAGCTGTGGCATTGCCGGATCGGCGGGGGCGCGGAAAGTTCACCGGTGCTGGCCGAGAACGGCAACGTGATCGTGGCTGCGGCGAGACGGACGCTGGCGATTTCGCCGGCGGGGGCCATCGTCTGGACTTTGGGCTCCGATACATGGGTGGATGAAACGCCGGCGGTGGCGCAGGACATGATGTGTTTCTCCCACCCCTGGCGCAGGCTCCTGGCCCGGCGGCCCGACGGCGCCGAACTTTGGGAGGGACAGCTCAATGACAATCTCAGCTCCTCGCCGGTGATCGCGGACCAGGGGCGGATTTATTTCTGCTGCGCGGGGTATCTGGTGGCGTTGCAACCGCCCATGCCCGTGGCTCCGGCGAAGAGTCCGTGGCCGATGTTCCGCGCCAATGCCCGCCACACCGGGCGGGTGAGCGGAGCGTTCTAAGCGGGGATAATTCCTGGTGGTCAGGGCAAGGGGCCGAAGTGAAAACCCAACGACCCGAGGTATTCGGCGGGAATGGCATTGGTTTGACCGGCGGAATCAGCCGGCATTTCGCCGCCGGGCTGGGGGCCGCTGGCGGGGATGCATTCCAGGAAAGCCAGGCCGTAACCGGGCGCCGGGGCGGCGGCATTGCCCGCGAGGTTGGCCGGCGGAAGTGCGGACGGCGGCAGTTGCACGAAGGGCACGCCGCTGTGGTTCAGGATGGTGATCAGGCCTTCGCGCGTTTCCAATTGCAGCCAGCGCACGCCGGAGAAACAGCCCGTGAACTCAGGCTCAAACCAGTCCCGCGCGGCGGGCTGCCGCGCGCTTTCCCAAACCCCCAGCGACACGCCGGCCAGCCGGTTTTTCCAGACTGGATAGGGCCCATCGCCCAGCCAGCGCTTGCGGAGGATCAAATCGCCCGGGTAGTCAAAGGAAAGGCCGGGAGCCCCGTTGGTGACCGCGGCCGACCAGGCATACTCGCAGTTGATCCAGCCGTTGCCGTTGACGCGCCAAAAGATGGACCGCAAATTTCCGTCGAACTTGGCGGAGACGAAGGCGTCCGGGCCGTCATCATCGAAATGAAGCTGCCGCAGCGTGGCGCCGCCCACGGTGAGGCGCGGGCCGTTCGTGAGCGAAAACTCCTGCGATCCGCGGCGGACGCCGAGCAACAGGCCGGTGGTGCGGCTGAACCGGGCCACCAAATCGCCGGTGGTGATGGTGATGACGCCGTTGGTTTCCGCGGGCACGGCGCGATGCTCGGCCGGCTCCTGCGTGAGGCGGTAGAAATCCAGCCGCCGCAGCGGCCACACCCAGACCCCCAATTCGCGGCCGGCCGGATCGTCCACGCGGAGGGCCAGGGCGTCGGCGCTTTTGGGGGAAACGCCGGGGATTTTCACCAGGCCGCTGCGGCCGGGCGGAATGGCCGGTGCGTCCAGGAATCCGCTGCGCACCGCGGTAAAGGGGGCGGCGTTGGAAAGCGGGGAGGCGAACTGGCGGAGTTGCCAGGTGAATTTGCAATCCTGGGCATCAGTGAAGTGAAAGTGATTTTCCACACGGAAGACCGCGTTTGATTCGCGAGTGATTTGCAGTGGCGAGGCCGGTTCCATGACCGTGGAACCGGCATCCGGCGCCGGGTCCGCCGGACCGATACCGTCATGATCATCCAAGAGATTTCGCAAAAAACCGCCGGCGCTGTCCGGGCCGGGAAGAAGCTGGGCCCGGGTGTTCAGTGCGCCGGCCGTCAGCACCAGAATGGCGACAAGCGGGAGCGCTGGGATGGAAAAATCAAAAGCGGGCCGCCCCAATGGAAGGGCCAACCACGTCCGTTGGGCACGGGGCCTGGCCTTTGGCAGCATGATTTTCCAGGCGCGGCGCATTCTTTCGGGCGAAAGTTTGTGCCATTGCCCCTCCCCCGTCAATTGGCGCCGGGATCTTTTTCGGGAGCCGTTTCGCCCGCCCGCCTGAATTATTGGGCGGCGCCTTCGCAGGCGGCCAATTCGGTGCCGGCGGTTTCCCATTCCCCGTTCGCCTGGGTGAGGCGGTCGTGGACGTCCAGCAATTCGCGATTCACCTGCATGGCGCGCCCGGCGGCATAGGTCTCCGGTTTTTCCAGCTCGGCGGTGAGCTCCTTTTCCCGGGTTTCGAGCCCGCCGATTTCCTTTTCCAAGGCGGTGATGCGCTTTTGGATGGCCTGGCGTTTGCGCGACCGGGCCTGCCGCTGCCCGGCCTCAAGGCGGCGCTGTTCCTTGCGATCCACGGGCGCATCGGCGGGGCGGCCGGCGGCGGCCGGGGCGTGATTGGCGAAGCTGGAACTGGTGAGCGCGGCGCGGGCCGATTGGGCGGTCTTGTCCAAATAATATTGGTAGCCGCCAGGAAAATGGTGGAGCAGGCCGTTTTCGACGCGGACGACGTGATTGGCGATCGTGCGGATGAAATGGACGTCGTGGCTGATGAAAATGAGCGTGCCCTCGAAGGGCTTGAGGGCTTCCACGAGCGCATCCACGCTGGCGAGATCGAGATGGGTGGTGGGCTCGTCCATCAGGAGGAGGTTGGGCGGATCGAGGAGCAATTTGACGAGCGCAAGCCGGCTTTTTTCGCCGCCGCTCAAAACGCTGACGGGTTTATACACGTCATCGCCGCGAAAGAGGAAGCTCCCGAGGACGTTGCGGACGGCCTGTTCGGTGACACGCTGGGGGGTGTCGAGGGCCTCCTGCATGACGTTGTTTTGGGGATTGAGCATCTGGGCGCGGTGCTGGGCGAAGTAGCCGAACCGGACGTTGTGGCCCAGCTTGCGCTCGCCGGCCTGCGGCACCAAGAGCTCGGCCAGCAGCTTGAGGAGCGTGGATTTGCCGGCGCCGTTGGGGCCCACCAGGACGGTGCGCTGGCCGCGCTCGGCCTCAAAGTTCAGGCCCTGGTAAAGAAGCTTTTCGCCGTAGCCAAAGCTGACGTTTGTGAGGCTGATGACGCGGTGGCCGCTGCGCTGCGGTTGGGGAAACCGGAAGCCGACGGTGGGGCCGTCGCCGTCCGGCGTGCCGACCATCTCGCTTTTGAGGCGTTCGATCTGCTTCATCTTGCTCTGGGCTTGGGCGGCCTTGGTGTTTTTGGCGCGGAAGCGGTCCACGAACAATTGCATGCGGTCTATTTCGCGCTGCTGGGCCTTGGCGGTGGCGAGCATGGTGGCCTCGGCGGCGGCGCGCTGTTCGAGATAGGCGTCGTAGTTGCCGGTGTAGCGCAAAATGCGGGCGCCGCGCAGCTCGGCGATGTGGGTGCAGAGGCGGTTGAGAAACTCGCGATCGTGGGAAATGAGGAGGATGCCGCCGCGATAGCCTTGCAGATAATCCTGCAACCACAGGAGGGTTTCGAGGTCCAGATGGTTCGTGGGCTCATCGAGCATGAGGACGTCCGGCGCCTGCGCAAGCAAGCGGGCCAGGTGGGCGCGCATCACCCAGCCGCCGCTCAGCTCGCGGGCGGGGCGGTCGAAATCCGCCTGCTTGAAGCCCAGGCTGGCGAGGATCTGCTTGGCTTTGGCCATGTACTGGCCGTCATGCTCCTGGTCGTGCGGGACGGCGATTTCCAGGACGGTTTCGCCGCGGACGGCTTCGCCCTCCTGGGGAAGATAGCCGACCGTGGTGCCGCGAATGAAGGTGACTTCGCCGGCATCCGCCTCCTCGAGGCCCAGGATGATTTTGAGGAGGGTGGACTTGCCGGCGCCGTTGGGGCCCACGATGGCCACGCGTTCGCCGGGTTGGAGCGTGAGCAACACGTCGTCGAACAATTGGCGTCCGCCAAAAGTTTTGGATAGTCCGGCTACGGTAAGCATAACGGCATTGAGGGCGATGGGGTAAAGGCGGGACGGCGCGGCCACTCAGCAGCGCGAAGAAATCGTGCCCCGGGACCGCGGATAAATGAGGAAACAGTCAGTACCAGCCATGCTCGGAGGGTAGCTTGGTTTCGACTGCCTGACAAGACTTACAGTCGGCGGGGAATTGCGCCGCGCGCACGGGCCGGCTTCACGCGCCGCCGGGGCCGCGCCGGGCGAAAAGCCATTCGGGCGGTTCGCGCTCGTCCCGCCGGGCAAGACCGGCAACCCGGAGGGAGATCAAAAAGGCGAAAAAGCAGGATGGCTTTGCGCCAGAAGTTGAGGCATGTTTGGTTAACACGAACATTTGAGAAGATTATGTCACAAGCCATCATGGATCCCGAGAAGGTGCGGCGGTTCGCGGAGGAACTGCAGCGATTCAACGCCGAAATCGAAAACCGGATGGTGCTGCTGCACGCGCGGTTTGTGGCGCTGGGGGACACGTGGTCGGACCAGGAGCACGAGAAGTTTGCGGAGGAATTCAAGCAGGCGATGAAGGCGTTGAAGAAATTCACCGAGCTTTCCAAGGAACACACGCCATTCCTGCTCCGGAAGGCGCAGCGGATCGAGGAGTATTTGAACCAGCGGTGATTGATGCCATGGCCGAACAGCAAGCCCAAGTGACGTCGGTGGAAGCGCTGGAAGCCTTCCGGGCGCAACTGGTGGTCTATCTGGCGCAGATGGCGGCGGTCTTGGACGAGATGACCAGCGAAGTGTTGCGAACGCGGGGGTGGATGGAGGACGACCGGAAACGGTATTGGCTGCAGGAGTTTCGCAACCGCAGCCGGAAGCTGGAGGACGCGCGGCAGGAGCTGTTTAATGCCTCCATTTCCCAAATGGGCGACGCGACGAGTTTCCAGCAAATGGCGGTGCAGCGGGCCCAGCGGGATTTGCGGGCGGTGGAAGAGAAGCTGGCGGTGCTGAAGCGATGGGACCGCGACCTGGAAAACCGATCGTCACCGCTGGTAAAACAAATGGAACAGCTCCATGGATTTCTGACGGTTGAAATGGGCCGGGCAGTTGCCTATCTTGACCAGGCAATCCGGGCGCTGCAGGCCTACCGCAGCAGCGGGCCGCAGGCAACCAAGCCCGGGTGAATCTGCATGAACTTAAGCGGAAGCAAAGGCCGGATGGTGGGATTGACACGCGAGATTTCGCTCCGCTGGGCGGAGACGAAAACCCACTGGCACGACGCGAAGAGCGAGGAATTCGACCGGCGGTTCATGGTGGAATTGGCGGCCCAGGTCAGCCGCACGGAGGTGAATGTGGAGAAACTGGACGAGCTGTTGCAAAAAGTGAGGAACGATTGTGAATAGCCTGCCCGGCGTCAACGAAACCCTGGCCCTGCTGGACGCGCTCAAGAAAAATGTCCGCGACTGCGCCGCGCGCGAGGAGAAACTGGAAGCGGACCACCGGCTGGCGGTGGGGTCGGAATTGCGCGATTTCACAACCCGCAAGGAGGCACAGGAAACCGCCGCCAACGAACGCGAAGTGAAGGCGGCGGCGGCGCTGAAGGCGGAGGAGGACCAGTGCCAGGCGCGCCTGGCCCGGCGGAAAGACTGGATCAACCGCGCCCATTCGGCGGTGAGCCGGCGGGTGCTCAGCGAGATTGGCCGGCAGGACACCCACTGGAAGGAGCGGACGCAGCAAGGCATCCAGGATGCCGAGCGGCGCCGGCACGAGGCGCTGGCGGCCACCGCGGCGGCACAGGATGATTTCCAACGGCGGCTGAACGAGTCCGGAAACCGGCTGGCGGGGCTGGAGCATTCGGTCCGCAGTGCGTTTCGCGGTTACGCAAAATTCCGGCGGCTGATTTCGCCCCGGCGGCAGTGGCCGGAGCCGGATTTGGCGCCGGACGCAAACGCGCTTTTCGCCACGCTGCAACCGCTTCAAGAGAAGCTCCAACGGGATTTGGCGGGCTTCCAGACGATGGCGCTGCCGCGGATTTTCCGATTCGTGCCGGCCTGGCCGCTGATCATCGTGCTGCTGGGCGTGGCGGCGGCCGGCCCGGTGGGCGCGCATTGGGGCCGGCCCGCGGTATCCGATCTCACGGCGGGCGGGGCGCTGGGGGCGGCGGTCTTGCTGGCGATCGTTCATTTCATCGGCGCCCGCATGGCGGGGCCGGCGGCCCGGGCGCTGGCGAGTGACCTGGCGCGGGCGCGGCGGCTGCAGGCGGTTTGCGGGGAGAAATCAGCGCTGCACCTGGAGCAGGAGCAGGTGCGCATCAATAATGAATTTGAAGCGACGAAGCAGAATTTCAACCAGGAATGGCGGCAGGCGGCGCGGGACATCAGCGGCCGGCGCGGGTCGGAGCCGGCGCGGGTGGATGAGCGGGCGGCGCGGGCGGCGAAACGAAATGAGCGCCAGAACGAAGCGCGCCTGGACGCGGCGCGGCGGCGGCACACGGGGGTGGTGGCGGATTTGAAACGGGCCGACCAGTTTCTTTTCCAGCAGGTCCTGGAGGCGCACAACCTGCGGACGGCGCAACTCGAGGCCGAACACGCACGGGGCTGGCAGGAGTTGGAACGGGACTGGAAAAACTCCCTGCAACCGTTGTGCGACCGGCTGCGGGCGATCAACGAGGCGGCGGAGAAGCTTTGTCCCCCCTGGAACGCGCCGCGGTGGCGGGATTGGGCGCCGCCGGCGGCCTTTCAAAACGCGGCGGAATTCGGGCGGCTGGAGGGGAGCGTGGAAGAATTCATTGGCCCGCTGCCGAAGGACCCGCGGTTGCAATGGTTCGGGCCGGCGGTCATCTCGGCGCCGCTGGCGCTGGCGTGTCCGCACCAGGGTTCGATCCTGTTTGAATCCGGCACCGGCGGCGGGGAGGAGGCCTGCGGCGTGATCAATAACATCATCTTCCGGCTGCTGGCCACGACGCCGCCGGGCAAGCTGAGCTTCACGATCTTTGACCCGGTGGGGCTGGGACAGAATTTCGCCGCGCTGACACACCTGGCCGACTACGAGGAAAGCAGCATCAACAGCCGCATCTGGACGCAGCCGGCGCAGTTCGAGGAAAAGCTGGGGGAGCTCAACGAGCACATGGAGAAGATCATCCAGATGTACCTGCGCAACGAGTACGCCACCATTGCCGATTACAACGCGGAGGCGGGAAACATGGCGGAGAAATATCATTTTCTGGTGATCGCGTCGTTCCCGGTGAACTTCACGGACATTGCGGCCAAGCGGCTGCGCAACATCGCGGCCAGCGGGGCGCGGTGCGGCGTGTTCACGCTCATCCACTGGGACCAGCGGAATGCGGCGCCGCAGGATTTCGTGCCCGACGAACTGCGGAAGAACAGCGTCTGCCTGGTCCGCACCGAGAGCGGCTTTGAGCTGGCGGGCGGGCGGGGGCCGGGCCTGCAGTTGCGGCTGGACGCGCCGCCGGCGGCGGAGTTCGCCACGGAATTCCTCAATCACGTGGGCGAATTGAGCAGGAACTCGACGCGGGTGGAGGTGCCGTTTGAGGCCGTGGCGCCGGCGGATGCGGATATGTGGCAGGAGGACACCACCGAACTGCTGCGCGTGCCCATCGGGCGTTCCGGGGCCACGAAATTCCAGTACCTCGAAATCGGCGGCGGCACGCGGCAGCACGCGCTCATTGCCGGCAAGACCGGTTCCGGCAAGTCCACGCTGTTTCACGTCATCATCACGAACCTGGCGCTGCGGTGCAGCCCGGAGCAGGTGGAGTTCTACCTGGTGGATTTCAAGAAGGGCGTCGAGTTCAAGTGCTATGGGGCGCGGCACCTGCCGCACGCGAAGGTGGTGGCCATCGAGAGCGACCGGGAGTTTGGCCTGAGCGTGTTGCAGCGGGTGGACGACGAATTGCGGCGGCGGGGCGATTTGTTCCGGCGGGTGGGCGCGCAGGATCTGGCGGGCTACAAACGGGCCGGCGGCGCCGAAGCGATGCCGCGCACGCTGCTGATGATTGACGAGTTCCAGGAGTTTTTCACCGAGGAAGACCGGATTTCGCAGGGCGCGGCGGTGTTGCTGGACCGGATTGTGCGGCAGGGCCGCGCCTTCGGCATCCATGTGCTGCTGGGCTCGCAAACGCTGGGCGGCGCCTACACGCTGGCCCGCGCGACGATGGGGCAGATGGTCATCCGCATTGCCCTGCAATGCAACGAGGCCGACGCGTACCTGATCATGGACCAGGACAATCCGGCGCCGCGGCTGCTGTCGCGGCCTGGCGAGGGCATTTACAACGATGCGGCCGGGGCCATCGAGGGAAACAGCCCGTTCCAAGCCGTGTGGCTGTCCGACCGGACGCGGGACGGTTACCTGGCAAAGATCCGGGCGCGGGCGGATCAAAACGGGCATCCGTATCCGGGGCCGATTGTGTTTGAAGGCAACGCGCCGGCGGACGTGCAGGAAAACGATTTGCTGCGGGCCGTGCTGCGCAAGCCGGCGGCGCAAGTTCCGGCCCAGGCCGCGATCTGGCTGGGGGCTCCCAATTCGATCAAGGGCCCGACGGAAGGCACGTTCAAGCGGCAAAGCGGCAGCCATCTGCTGGTGGTGGGCCAGAGCGAGGAGCGGACGACGACGCTGCTGGCCGTGGCGCTGGCGGCTCTGGGTGCGCAATATCCGCGGGACGCCGCGCAGTTTTTCGTGCTCGAGACCCAGCCCGAGGGCTTTCCCCAGCGGGAGCGGATGGAGCGGCTCGCGCGCTCCCTCCCCCACCCCACGGAGCTGGCGGGCAACGGCGAACTGCCGGAAGTGATGGCTGGCCTGGCGGCGGAATTAAAGCAGCGGGCCGAGAATGAGGGCGCGGGCCGGGAAATTTTTGTGCTCATCCAGGGCCTGCAGAATTTCAAAAAACTGCGGCAGGAGGACGAATTCAGTTTTTCCAGCAGCGCCAGCACGGAGGGGCCGAGTCCGGCCGCGACGCTGGCGAGCCTGATCACCGAAGGGGCGGCGCGCGGGATTCATCTGATCGTCACGTGCGACACGTACAACAACGTGAGCCGTTTTCTGGGGCGCAAGGCGCTCAGCGAATTCGAGATGCGCGTGGTGTTCCAGATGAGCGCCAGCGACTCGGCGAGCCTGATTGACGCGCCGGCGGCGTCCACGCTGGGGCTGCACCGGGCGCTGTTGTACAACGACCGGGAAGGCAGTTTGGAAACATTCCGTCCCTACGCGTCACCCGGCAACGACTGGCTGGAGGAAGTCGTGCGCCAATTCAGACACACCGCCACACCCGTGGCCTAAGTGGCGGGGGCATCGCCCGCAAGCTTGCCGGGCGCTTCGCAATTGCGCAAAGCGTCATGGACTGCGGCGGGAAGCGTAGCGCCACGCCGCTTTCGGGCGGGCGACGGTCCGCAAAAGTTCGCGGCCCGCGCGTGCGGACGAAAGCGCCGGCGCCACTGCGCTTTGCCGGCGCAGTCTATGACGCGAATGGAATTGCCGGGCGCGTCGGAACACGGCGAAGAGCCCAAGGGCTGGCGGGGGGCGATTTAGCGGCGGGTTATTTACTTTCGCCTCGGGCGGCCGGGGATTTCGCCGCTTTTATTAAATGGTCTGGCGACGGGCTGTCGCCCCCCCCGGGGCGGTTTCCGCACTCGGGTTTGGGGTGCGGAAAACCGGGGTGGGCGGATCGAATGTGACTTGCGCGATTTGCCGGCGACGGTAAGCTCATCGGCGTTACCGACAAAACGACTGGAAACCCAATTTAACCAAAATCATTTCGCGGCTTCGGCTGCTGTCCTGCACATAACCCTTGAAGACAGTCCCCATCAGACAGCACTGATTTTTGCGCGACGAACATCAGCCTGTGCCCACACTAAACTGGATTGGAAAGGAAGCGGTGGTGAATCATCACCACCTGGTTCCTTTTCGTTTGCTTAAGGACGTGCCGGAACTGGCGGCGGGCGATCCCGGCAGCGGCAATCTCATTGTGCAGGGTGACAACTTGGTGGCGCTCAAGGCACTGCTGCCCTACTACGCCGGGCAGGTCAAGTGCATCTACATTGACCCGCCTTACAACACCGGCAACGAAGGCTGGGTGTATAACGACAATGTCAACAGTCCGCTCATCCGCGAATGGCTGGGCAAAGCCGTGGGCAAGGAAGCCGAAGACCTGTCCCGCCACGACAAATGGCTTTGCTTGATGTATCCGCGACTTGCGTTGCTCCGGCAATTCCTGAGCGAGGATGGTTCCATTTTTATAAGCTTGGACGACAACGAAGTGCAGGCGTTGCGATACGTGATGGACGAAATTTTTGGCGCAAACAATTTCATCACAACTGTAATTTGGCAGAAGGTCTATTCGCCGAAGAATTCCGCCCGTCATTTTTCCGAAGACCACGATTACATCGCAGTCTATGCCAAAAGCGCGGACCGCTGGCGTCCTAACCTTGTTCCTCGCAACGCCGATCAAGATTCCGCGTACAAGAATCGTGACAAGGATCCGCGTGGTGCATGGAAAACAGGTGATTTGTCCGCGCGGAACTTTTATAGCCAAGGAACTTACGAAATAGTATGTCCGTCTGGTCGGGTCATACCGCACCCACCGACCGGTATGTATTGGCGGGTTTCCAAGGAGAAGTTCCAAGAGTTAAATGCCGACAAACGCATTTGGTGGGGCAAAGATGGCGGCGCAATCCCGCAGATAAAACGGTTCCTTTCGGAAGTGAAACAAGGAGTGGTGCCGCAAACATTATGGTTTTACGATGAAGTTGGGCACACACAAGATGCCAAGAAAGAACTCGTCGAGATAATGGATTTCGCTGATTCAGACTCAGTATTCATTACCCCAAAACCCACTCGGTTGCTTCAACGGGTCTTGCAAATTGCGAGCAATCCCGGTGATTTGATCCTGGATTCATTCGCCGGGAGCGGCACGACCGGCCACGCGGTTTTGCAAATGAACAAAGCCACGCCTGTGTCAAATCCGCGCCATTTCATCCTGGTGGAAATGGAATCCAAAATTGCGCGGGACATCACCGCCGAGCGCGTGCGGCGCGTCGCGCAAGGCTACACCAACGCCAAAGGGGAAAAAGTTGAAGGACTCGGGGGCGGCTTCCGGTTTTGCGAACTGGGCGAGACGCTGTTTGACGAACACGGGCAGATCAAACCGTCCGTGCGCTTCGGCGATTTGGCGCGGCACGTTTATTTCACAGAGACGGGCGAGCCCTTGCCGCGCGAGCGCGTGCTGAAATCGCCCTTGATCGGCGAGTGCCGCGGCGTGGCGATTTATCTTTTGTTCAACGGCATTTTGGGGGACAAGAGCGCGAACGGCGGCAACATTTTAACGCGCGGCGTGCTGGCGCAGTTGCCCAAGTTTGACGGCCAGAAGGTGATTTATTGCGCCGGGTGCCTGCTGGGCAAAGACCGGTTGCAGGCCGAAAACATCACCGTCCGCCAGACGCCCTACGAAATCAAGGTGTCATGATCTCGCTCAAAACCTATCAATCGCGCGTGCTGGATTCGCTGCGGGATTTTTTCCGGCAGTCGTCCAAGGATGGCCGGCCGGAAGAAGCGTTTCGCGCGGTGCTGGAGAAAAACGCCATGCCGCCGGTGCCTTATCTGCCGGTGCCGGCCACGGGCCTCATGCCGGGGATGCCTTACGTCTGTTTGCGCGTGCCCACCGGCGGCGGAAAGACCTTGCTGGCGTGCCACACCGCCGGGCTGGCCATTTCAGAATTGCTCCACGCCGACCGCGCCATGGTTCTGTGGCTGGTGCCGAGCAACACGATCCTGGATCAGACCGCCAACGCGCTCCGCAATCCGCGCCACGCTTACCGTCGGGCCCTGGAACTGGCGTGCGGCACGGTGGAGGTGGTGACGATTGACGAAGCCTTGCGGCTGTCCCGCGCGACGGTGGAGGGACAAACTGTCGTCATCGTGGCGACGATTCAGGCGTTCCGCGTGGAGGACACGACCGGGCGCAAGGTGTATGAGCAAAACGGGTCATTTGCCGAGCATTTGTTGAACGTGCCCGCCGACCGGCTGGCGGAGCTGCTGCCTGGCGCGGATGGCAAACCGAAGCCGTCGCTGGTGAACATGCTCCGGTTGCGCCGGCCGGTGGTGATCGTGGACGAGGCGCACAACGCCCGGACGGATTTGAGTTTTGCCACGCTGGGAAATGTACTGCCATCATGCATCGTGGAATTCACGGCCACGCCGGCGCGGACAAAAAATCCGTCCAATGTGCTGCACCACGTTTCAGCGGCGGAATTGAAGGCGGCAGACATGGTGAAACTGCCGCTGCGGGTCATCACGCGCCATCCCAGCCAGCGGGACCAGTTGCTGGCGGAAGCCATCACCTTGCGTGCCGGTCTGGAAAGACTCGCCATTGCCGAGGCGCAGCAGACCGGCGAGTACTTGCGCCCCATCATGCTGTTGCAGGCCGAGCGCGTCAGCGATTGCGAGCCGTTGCGCGAGCGGCTGGCCAGCGAGTTTGGCATTGCCAAAGAGCAGGTGAAAATTTCCGTGGGCGCCTTGGACGAACTGCCGGGCGCGGAGGAAATCAAATCGCCAAAGGAACCGGCGGTGCGTTTCCTCATCACGGTTCAGAAATTGCGGGAGGGCTGGGATTGTCCGTTTGCTTATGTGCTTTGCAGCTTGAAAGAAACGCGCTCCGCCACGGCGATCGAGCAGATTGCGGGGCGCATTTTGCGCCTGCCGAACGCGAAGGCGAAACAGCATCCCGACCTGAACTGCGCCTACGCGTTTTCCGTTTCGGATTCCATCACAGCAGTGCTGGCGGAATTGCGCGAGGCGCTGGAAAACAACGGCTTCACCGCCGCCGAGACGGAACGAATCATCATTCCCATTCCGCAAGGGACGCTGCCGCTGGGCGTGCAGCCCAAAACGGTGACGGTGTCGCCCGGAGAAATTGACGCCACCGTGGCCCAAGCGCAGATGGTGGTGCTGGCCGGCAAGGCGCGCATTGACGCCGCCAAAGGCGAGATCACTGTGCTGGTGCCGCTGGACCCGGAGGAGACGGACCAACTGACCGGTTGCGTGAAATCGCCGGAAGCCAAAACGAGAGTGCAGGCAGCCATCGGGTTGGTGCGTGAATCCGAAAAAGCCTTCGGCGGCAGCGGCAGGCCGCGCGCCCCCTCCCCTTACGAAAAGCAGTTGGATTTCATTGTGCCACTGCTTTGCGTGTCTGAGAACGGAATGTTGTTTGAATTTGAAAGCACGTTTCTGCTGGAGCACCCGTGGAAACTGAGCGCCAAGGACGCCTCGCTGTCAGACAGCTATAATCCGTTGCAGCGGCCCACCGGCAAGGCGGGCATTTTGGACGTGGGAACGAAGGGCGAAGTGCAGTCCAGCGTCATGCAGGAAACCGTCGGCGCGGATTTCATCGCCACTTTGCACCAGCACGTTTTTGCGCTGGGCGGTGCGGGCGAGTGGACGCTGGAGAGCCTGATTGGATGGCTGGACCGGCAGATTGACCACCAAGACATTCCCGCCGGTGAATCAGCGGAATTCTTACGGAAAGTCATTCGCGGACTCATGGCGAAATATGGCATCGCCGACGCGAGCGTGCTGGGGCTGGACCGTTTCCGGCTCCGCGATGAAATTGAGAGTCGCATCCAGGAGCACCGCAATAGCGAGCGCAAAACGGCCTTCAAAGAATTCCTGCTGGAAGGCTCGGCCCTGACGGTAAGTGAGGAGCGCGCCATCAATTTCAAGACGATGAGCTACGAACCAAGCTGGCTTTACGAAGGCGGCTTTCAGTTCAAGAAACATTACTTCGGCCCGAAGCCGGGCGAGCTTCTGGAAAAGACGCCGGCCGGCAAACTCAAAGAGGAATTCGAGTGTGCGCAGTTTCTCGACGGCCTGCCGGAAGTGAAGTTTTGGGTGCGTAACTTGGCGCGCAAATCCACGTCATTCCGATTGCAAACTTCCACCGACTGGTTTTATCCCGACTTCATTTGCCAGCTAAACGACGGACGAGCGCTGGTCGTGGAATACAAGGGCGAACACTTGTTTGCAGAGGCGGAGGGAAAGCGGTCGGTCGGCGCAGTGTGGGAAAGCCGCAGCGGTGGCAAATGTTTGTTCGTGATGCCGGAAGGAAAGGATTTGCAGGCAATCAGGCAGAAGATCAAAGGTTAGGCAGCGCCACGCCGCTTTCGGGCGGGCGACGGTCCGCAAAAGTTCGCGGCCCGCGCGTGCGGACGAAAGCGCCGGCGCCACTGCGCTTTGCCGGCGCAGTCTATGACGCGAATGGAATTGCCGGGCGCGTCGGAATTACACGGACACCCGAGGTCTGGTATTTACCTTCTTACCTTCTGAACATCAGGCTTTTGTATCCAAATGTTAAGCAAAACTTGCCAGGGACGGATTTTTTTTGTACTCCCTGTCGGCGGCAAGGGGCTTGCTATTTGAGAACGCCAGATGATGCATTGCCAGAAATTGACCGCCGGTCCGGACGGGTTGCGCCCTGTGTTTTCGCCTGAATCCGCTGAAAACCGGCGAATTCCGGCCCGTCTGGCCAATTGGAACATCGAGCTCTGAAATGTTGTAAAATGGCCACCAAGACTAAATCGCCGCCGCCCGCGTGCATGCTTAAGGGGTACGCCCCTGAGATTTTTTTTGACGAGATGCTCACCACCGCGGGGGAAACCCGTCCCCACTACCAGCGGTTCCACGAACTGTTTCAGGCGGTGACGCAGCCCGACTTCGAGCACAAGCGGCAGGCGGTGGACCTGGCCTTTCTGCGGCAGGGCATCACCTTCAACGTCTATGGGGACGCCGCGGGGGCGGAAAAGATATTTCCCTTTGACCTCCTGCCGCGGATCATTCCGGCCACGGAATGGGAATACCTGGAGCGCGGCCTGACCCAGCGCATCACGGCCCTGAACCTGTTCCTGCACGATCTTTACCACGAGCAGAAGATTTTGAAGGACGGCATCATCCCGCCCGCGTACATCCTGTCGGGAAAGCATTTCCGGCGGGAATTCGTCAACTTTAACGTGCCGCGGGACATTTACATTCACGTTTGCGGGACGGATTTGATCCGGGACGACAAAGGGAATTACCTGGTGCTGGAGGACAACGGACGGTGCCCGAGCGGGGTGAGCTATGTGCTCGAAAACCGCCGCGCGATGAAACGGACGTTTCCGCAGATGTTCGAAAGCATGGGCGTGCGGCCGGTGGAGGATTATCCCCGCGAACTGCTGCGGATGCTGCAGTACATCGCGCCCGCCGGGGTGGCGTATCCGCGCGTGGTGCTGCTGACGCCCGGCGCCTACAATTCCGCGTATTTCGAGCACACCTACCTGGCGCGCCAGATGGGCATTGAAATCGTCGAGGGCCGGGACCTCGTCATGCGCGATTCCCGCATCTTCATGCGCACGACCAAGGGTTTGCAACCCGTGCACGTGATTTACCGGCGGCTGGACGACGATTTCCTGGACCCGACGGTGTTCCGGCGTGATTCGATGCTGGGGGTGCCGGGGTTGGTGAACGCCTACCGCGCGGGCAACGTTTCGCTGGCCAACTCCATCGGCACGGGCATCGCCGACGACAAGGTGATGTATTATTTCGTGCCGAAGATGATCAAATACTACCTGGACCAGGAGCCGATCATTCCCAACGTGCCGACGTACCTGGCGAATGAGGAGACCGACCGGAAATACATCTTGGACAACCTGGAGAAACTGGTGGTCAAGGCGGCCAACGAATCCGGCGGCTATGGCATGTTGATCGGGCCGAAAGCCACGGCGGCGGAAATCGCGGAATTCCGCAAGAAAGTGACCGCCGAGCCGCGCAATTACATTGCGCAGCCCACGATTTCGCTGTCCCGCCATCCCACCCACGTGGCCGAAGGCCTGTTCGAGGGCCGGCACATTGATTTGCGGCCGTACATCATCTCCGGCGAAAAGATCGTCATCGTGCCCGGGGGCCTCACGCGCGTGGCGCTCCGCAAAGGCTCGCTGGTGGTCAATTCGTCCCAAGGCGGCGGCAGCAAGGACACGTGGGTGCTTTATGGAGACGAATAGGCCCATTTTGAATCTCAGATTTCGCAGCTCTGCATTATGTTAAGCCGGGTCGCCAACTCCCTGTACTGGATGTCGCGTTACATTGAACGCGCCGAAAACATCGCCCGCATTGTGGACGTCAACCTCCAGCTCCTGCTGGATCTGCGAAATCTCGACGAGGAGCGCCTGGCCAAGCACTGGCTGCCGATCGTCCTGACCACGGGGGACGAGGCGCAATTCTTCGCCCTGCACAAAAAGGCCACGGCGCAGAACGTGACGGAATTCCTCGTGTTCGAGCTGGCAAACCCCAACTCCATCACATCCGCCATCTGCCAGGCCCGGGAAAACGCGCGGATGGTGCGCGACCAGATCACGATTGAGCTGTGGGAGGAATTGAACCGGCTCTACTGGTTCGTCCGCACGCCGGAATCCCGCCATGTCTGGCAGGAAAGTCCCAGCGAGTTTTTCCAGCAGATCAAGTCCAGCTCGCTGCTGATCATCGGCCTTTCGTACACGACGCTGATCCGGAACGAGGGCTGGTGGTTTACGCAGGCGGGCAAGTACATCGAGCGCGCGGACAAATCCTCCCGCATCCTGGATCTGCGCTACACCACCCTGCCGGCGAAGGGCCTGCCGGAGACCGTCAGCGAAACCGACGCCTTGGAATGGTCGGCGATCCTGCGGTCGTGCAGCGGGTGGGACGCGTACAAGACGCTGCACGGGGCCGAAGTGAGCCCGCGGCTGGTGGCGGAATTTCTGCTGCTGAGCGAGGATTTCCCGCGGTCGGTGCGTTTTTGCGTGGACGAGTTGAACCTGGCCCTGCGCCGTATTTCCGGGGTCTCCGAGGGCAAATTCTGCAATGACGCCGAAAAGCTGGCGGGCCGGCTGGTGGCCGAATTGCAGTTTGCGACGATTGACGAGATCTTTGAGCTGGGCCTGCACGGCTACTTGGACCGGCTGCAAACCAAGCTCAACGATATCGGCGCAGCGCTCTTCAACGCCTACATCGTGCAAAATTTCAGCACTTTGGAAGAGGAAGTCATGGTCCAGCAGGAGGAACAACAGCAGCAGCAATCGCAATAAACCACCCATCCGATGTCCATTCACGTTGCCCTCCACCACAAGACGCTTTACCAGTACGACCGCCTCGTCAACCTCGGGCCCCAGATCGTGCGCCTGCGGCCGGCGCCGCATTCGCGCACGCGGATTCTCAGCTATTCGCTCCGGGTATCGCCGGAAAAGCATTTCATCAACTGGCAGCAGGATCCGCAGTCGAATTATCTGGCCCGGCTCGTCTTCGAACAGCCGACGCGGCAGTTTTGCGTGGAAGTGGACCTGGTCGTCGAAATGGCGGTGTTCGATCCATTCGATTTTTTCCTGGAACCGGGGGCGGAAAAGTTCCCGTTTGAATATGACCATGCGCTGGACACGGAACTGGCGGCGTTTCAGCGCAAAGGCAGGCTCACGCCGAAGTTTACACGCTATCTCTCGGTCGTGCGCAACGCTTTGCCCGCCGCGGCCAAAGCCCCCGGCAACGGGCCGGGGAAGGCGGCGGCGGACACCAGGCCGCGCACGATTGATTTCCTGGTGGCCATCAACCAGCGCGTGTGGCAGGACGTGAAATACACGATCCGCCTGGAGCCGGGCGTGCAGACCCCGGAGGAGACGCTGGAAAAACGGAGCGGTTCGTGCCGCGACTCGGCCTGGCTGCTTTGCCAATTGTTGCGCCACCTGGGACTGGCCACGCGGTTTGTCAGCGGCTACCTCATCCAGCTCAAGGCGGACGTGAAATCGCTCGATGGCCCCAGCGGCCCGGAGCAGGACTTCACCGACCTCCATGCCTGGACGGAGGTTTATCTTCCCGGGGCGGGCTGGATCGGCCTGGACCCGACTTCCGGCCTGTTCGCCGACGAAGGGCACATTCCCCTGGCATGCACGCCCGACCCGACGAGCGCCGCCCCAATCACGGGCATGGTGGATGACTGCAAGTGCGCCTTCAGCCACGAAATGACCGTGAAGCGGGTGCAGGAGTCGCCGCGCGTGACGCTGCCCTACACCGACGCGCAGTGGGGCAAAATCGAGTCGCTCGGCCACGCCATTGACGCGGATTTGAAACAGGGGGACGTGCGCCTGACCATGGGGGGCGAGCCCACCTTTGTATCCTTGGATGATCCCGACGGCGAGGAATGGAAATTCACGGCCGTCTCGGAAAAGAAGCGGATTCTCTCCGGCCAGCTCATCAAGCGGCTTCGCAAGAAATTCGCCCCCGGATCGCTGCTCCATTACGGCATGGGCAAGTGGTATCCCGGCGAGCAACTGCCGCGCTGGGCGCTGGCCTGTTACTGGCGCAAGGACGGCGTGCCGATCTGGAAGAACGACAGCCTCATTGCCGACGAATCGCGGAGCTACGGCCACGGCGCCAAGGATGCCCAGGCGCTTTTGGAACGGATTGCGCGGGTGGTGGGGACCGACCCCAAGTACATGCTGCCCGGCTATGAGGACGCGTTTTATTACACTTGGAAAGAGCGCCGGCTGCCGGCCAACGTGACGCCGGAAAAGTCCAATCTCAAGGACAAGCTGGAGCGCGACCGCATCGCGCGGCTCTTCCAGCAGGGGCTGGGCACAGTGGTGGGATACGCCCTGCCCATCCAGCGCGTGCGGTATGGCAACCAACCGGGATGGCTGTCCGGGGCGTGGTTTCTGCGGGACGACGACAAGCTGTGGCTGATCCCGGGGGATTCGCCGATGGGCCTGCGCCTGCCGCTGGACTCGATCCCCTGGGTTTCGGAGAAGGATTTTCCGTGGAACTGGCAGCCGGATCCTTCGCAACCTGGCCTGCCCGCTTTGCCGAAGGAATTTCCGTATCGCGTGCGCCGGCCGGAGGAAACCGGCCAGCGGTTCCTGCGCCAACCGGGCGGCGCGCCGCTGCCGGCCGGCCACGGGCCCGGGCAGCAGGCGCAGCGCTTGGGCGAACTCGCGCCGGAACGCGGCGACCTGCCGCCGTTGCCGGCAGAGTTTGAACGCCAGCCCTGGCCGCCGGAATATGATCCCGCGCGCCAACCGGCGCCGGGCGAGAGCGCGCCTTGGATCGTGCGCACGGCCCTCTGCGTGGAACCCCGGCAGGGGCGGCTGCACGTGTTCATGCCGCCGGTGGCCACGACGGAAGATTACCTGGATCTCATTGCGGGCGTGGAAACGGCGGTGACGGAGCTGGGCACGCCGGTGATTATTGAAGGGGAAACGCCGCCGCGCGATCCGCGTTTGAACAAGCTCGCGGTGACGCCGGACCCCGGCGTGATCGAGGTGAACCTGCATCCGAGCAAAACGTGGGATGAGCTGGTGGAGCACACCACCGTGCTCTACGAAGAGGCCCGCCAGACGCGGCTGGGCACGGAGAAATTCATGCTGGACGGCCGGCACACCGGCACGGGCGGCGGCAACCACATCGTCATCGGCGGCAACACGCCGCCGGACTCGCCGGTGCTGCGCCGGCCCGACCTGCTGCGCTCGCTCATTGCCTACTGGCAGAATCATCCGTCGCTGAGCTGGGTGTTCAGCGGCCTGTTCATCGGGCCCACGAGCCAGGCGCCGCGCATTGACGAGGCGCGCAACGATTCGCTGTACGAGATGGAAATCGCCTTCCAGGAGCTGGACCGCAACACGAAGAACTTCGGCTACACGCCGCCGTGGCTGTGCGACCGGCTCTTCCGCAACCTGCTGATTGACGCCAGCGGCAACACGCACCGGTCGGAATTCTCGATTGACAAGCTGTACCCGCCGGAGAGCGCGGGCGGGCGGCTGGGGCTGGTGGAAATGCGGGCGTTTGAAATGCCGCCCCACTCGCGGATGAGCCTCGCGCAGCACCTGCTCCTGCGCGGCCTGGTGGCCAAGTTCTGGAAACAGCCGTATCGAAACAGCCTGGTGCCCTGGGGCACGGACCTCCATGACCGCTGGATGCTGCCGCACTTCTGCGAAACGGATTTCAAGGACGTCCTCGGGGATTTGCGCGCGGCCGGCTACCCGTTTGAGCCGGAATGGTTCGCGCCGCACTTTGAATTCCGGTTTCCATTCATTGGGGACCTGGAGCAGCGCGACATTTATCTGGAGCTGCGGACGGCGCTGGAGCCGTGGCACGTGCTGGGCGAGGAACCGGGGCCGGGCGGGACGGTGCGCTACGTGGACAGCTCCGTGGAGCGCCTGCAGGTGAAGGCGCGCGGACTGATTGGCGACCGCTTTGCGGTGACCGTGGGCGGCCGGCGGGTGCCGCTGCACCCCACCGGCACCAATGGCGAGGGGGTGGCCGGCGTCCGCTATCGCGCGTGGCAGCCGCCGGAATGTCTGCACCCGACCATCGGGGTGCACGCCCCGCTCGTGTTCGACCTGGTGGACACGTGGAATCAGCGCAGCCTCGGGGGCTGCACGTACCATGTCTCCCATCCGGGCGGCCGCAACCGCGAAGTCTTTCCGGTGAATTCATACGAGGCGGAATCCCGCCGGCTGGCGCGCTTCTTCCGTCACGGCCACACGCCGGGAAAGATTTCCCCCGGCCCGGTGGAACGCAACCCGAATTTTCCCTTTACGCTCGATTTGCGCAATGTTTGAAGACGTTGGCAAAAGGGCATTTAGAGATTATCTTGACCAAATTTGATGAACGAAGCGGCCGTCGAGCCAAAACCAAAATCCTCCACACTGCTGGAAAAATATCAGCGGCGGGAGGGGCTGTTTGATGAATTCCTGGCCGACGACGGGAGCCCGCGCGGACAATACCGGAAGCTGTTCGAGGAGTTGCAGGGGCTGAGCGCGTCCGAACTGCGGCGGCGGCGGGAAACCTGCGAACAACTGGTGCAGGAACAGGGCATCACCTATCACGTTTATGGCGACCCGCGGGGCGTGGAGCGGCCCTGGCAACTGGATCCGATGCCGCTCATCCTGGCGCCGGCCGAATGGCGGACGCTGGAAGCGGGCCTGATCCAGCGCGCGACGCTCTTGAACAAGATCCTCGCGGATTGTTACGGCTCGCAGGAACTCATCCGGTCCCGCTGGCTTTCGCCGGCGCTGGTGTTCGCCCAAATGGATTTTCTGCGGCCCTGCCATGGCGTGCGGGTGGCCAAGGACATTTTCCTCAATCTCTATGCGGCGGATCTCGTCCGCTCGCGGGACGGCCGCTGGTGGGTGATGTCGGACCGCACCCAGATTCCCACCGGGGCGGGCTACGCGCTGGCCAACCGCCTGATCACCTCGCGCATCCTGCCGGAGGCCTTTCGGGACAACCATGTGCATCGCCTGGCCGGATTCTTCCGGGACCTGCAGAACGCCCTGACCGGGCTGGCGCCCCGGCCGTCGGAGAAGACCCGGGTGGTCATGCTCACGCCCGGCCCGCACAATGAAACTTATTTTGAACAGGCGTATCTCGCCCGCTATCTCGGCTACATGCTGGTGGAGGGGCAGGACCTGACGGTGCGCGACAACCACGTTTTTCTCAAAACCCTGAGCGGGCTGGACCGGGTGGATGTGATCCTGCGCCGGGTGGACGATGATTTCTGCGACCCGCTGGAGTTGCGCAACGATTCGATCCTGGGTGTGCCCGGGCTGGTGGAGGCCATCCGCGCCGGGAATGTGGTGACGGCAAATGCGCTGGGCGCGGGCCTGGTGGAAAGCCCGGCGTTTCTGCCGTTCCTGCCGGGGCTGTGCCGGCACATCCTGGGCGAGGAGCTGAAGCTGCCATCCGTGGCCACCTGGTGGTGCGGCCAAAAGGCCGCGCGCGACCACGTGATCCGCCACCTGGAGGACCTGGTCATCAAGCCCGCGTTTCGTTCGCACGTGCGCGTGCCCGACCCGGAAAAGCCGCCGGGCGAGGAGGTCTGCGCCCGGCTCAAGCGGCACATCGAGTTCGATCCGGATTTGTTTGCGGCGCAGGAGCGGGTGGAATTCTCCACCGCGCCGGCCCTGGAGAAAGACGGCCTGGTTTCCCGGCCGGTGGGGCTGCGCGTCTTTTTGGTGGCCACCAACGACGGCTATCGGGTGATGCCGGGCGGCCTGACGCGGGTTTCGCCGGAGGCGGGGGGGGGATTTGTTTCGCTGCAACGGGGCGGCAGCAGCAAGGACACGTGGCTCGTGTCGGAAACGCCGGTGGAGGAGTTCACGCTGTTGCACAGCGCCGGCCAGACGGTGGAATTGCGCCGCACGGGAAACAACCTGCCCTCGCGCCTGGCGGACAACTTTTTCTGGCTGGGGCGGTACTCCGAGCGGGCCGACGCCACGGCGCGGCTGTTGCGGAGCGCGCTGCAGCGGTTTAATCCCGAACGGGGGAGCGGCACCCAAACGCTCCTGGCGCCGCTGCTGCAGACGCTGGAAACCCAGCGGCAGCTGCCCGATCTTTCGGCGAAGCCCGAGGTGCGCCAGAACGCGGAGGCGTTCGAGGCGGAATTGCTGGCCGCCATTTTTGATCCCGCGCGCCCCGGCAGTCTGCGCAGCACGGCCAACCAGCTCCAGCGCCTGGCCATCCACGTGCGCGACCGGACATCGAACGACATGTGGCGGGTGTTGAGCAAGCTGGACGACCGGCTGGCGACGCCGCCCAAGAAGCTGGTCATGCTGGCCGGGGACGCGACGGCGGTGTTGAACGAGACGCTGCTGGGGCTGGCGGCGTTTCACGGCCTGGCGCGGGAAAACATGACGCGGGCGCAGGCGTGGCGGTTTCTGGACATGGGGCTGCGCATCGAGCGGGCGGTTTACCTGTGCACCCTGCTCCATGCCACCCTGCATTCGCCGGAGGCCGAAAACCCGAGCCTGCTGGAAGCCGTGCTCGAAGTGGCCGACAGCAGCATCACGTTCCGGTCCCGCTACACGCTGTTGCCCGGCGTCCCGGCCGTCTTTGACCTGGTGCTGCTCGACGACAAGAATCCGCGGTCGGTGCTGTTCCAGATTCGCCAGCTCGCGAAGCATTTTGAGCACCTGCCGCGCGAGCGCGAGAACGCGCCCGGCTCGGGCAAGAGCATTGTGGCCAAGTGCCTGGCGCGGTTGAACCAGACGGACACGCGGGAACTGGCGATGGCTGACCGCGCGTGGCAGAAAAGCGAGGTCAACGCGGTGATCGGGGAAACGCTCCAGACGCTGCCGAAGCTTTCGGACGCCATCGCGGCAAGCTATTTTGCGCATTCCGCCATCTCGCGCACCGGACGGGGGAGCGAACAATGAATTACAGCATCACCCATCGCACCCTGTACGAATACGCGGCCCCGGTGACGGTCTCGCACCACGTCACGCGGCTGGAACCGCTGACTTCCAGCCGGCAGGCGTGCGAGAAATTTTCGCTCAAGATTTTTCCCGAGCCGACGCTGCGCAAGTCGCGCCAGGATTATTTCGGCAACCGGCTCTGCTTTTTCAGCATCCAGGAAATTCACAACCAACTGGAGATCATCACCCACAGCCGGGTGGCGGTGACGGGCCGCAGGCTGCCGGCGGCGGAGGCGACGCCGCCGTGGGAACAGGTGGTGAACCTGTTCCGGGACCCGGTTTCGCCGGAGGTGGTGGAGCCGTACCAGTACGTGTTTGATTCGCCGCAGGTCCGGGCCTCGTTTGAACTGGCGGATTACGCGCTGGCCAGTTTTGCGCCGCAGACGCCGCTGCTGGCGGGGGCGGCGGATTTGACGCGGCGGATCTTCACGGATTTCAAATTTGATCCCCGGGCCACGACCGTGGCCACGCCGCTGGAGGAGGTGTGGCAGAACCGGCGCGGGGTGTGCCAGGATTTTGCGCATTTGGGCATCGCCTGCCTGCGGTCCTTGGGCTTGCCGGCCCGCTATGTGAGCGGCTATTTGCGCACCCGCCCGCCCGCGGGCCAGCCCCGGCTGGTGGGCGCCGATGCCAGCCACGCGTGGTTCCGCATCTTTTGCCCCGGCACCGGTTGGGTGGATTTTGACCCCACCAACAACGTCCAACCCGCCGAAGAACACATCATCCTCGCCTACGGCCGGGATTTCGACGACGTCAGCCCCGTGGCGGGAATTCTCACCGGCGGCGGAAACCATATCGTCCGCGTGTCGGTGGACGTGGAGGAAGTCTGACTGCTTTTGCCGCCCATGAAATTTGAAATCGTCCATCGCACCATTTTTCTCTACGCGTCGCCGGTGCACGACAGCTTCAATGAAGCGCGGTTGCAGCCGTTCTCAAACGACCTGCAAACGGTGGATTATTTTCTGTTGAAGGTGCTGCCGGCGGCGCGGCTGCGGCATCACTACGATTTTTATTCGAACGTCGTCCATCACTTTGAAATCACCGAGCCGCACGTGACGCTGCTGGTGGAGAGCCACCTCCGGGTATCCACGCGCCTGCCGGCGTGGCCGGCGCGGACGGATGCGCCGTGGCCCCTGGCGCGGATCGGCGAAGCCATGCGCGAGCCGCGCGTGTTCGATTTTTTGCAGGACAGCCATTACATCGAACTCTCGCCGGAAGTCTGGCGCCTGGCCTTGGACGCCACCGCGGGCGTGACCGACACGTGGCAGGCGGCGCTGGCCGTCATGCGGTTCATCCATGAAAATTTCAAATACGAGTCGCACTCCACGTCGGTCCACACGCACATGCGGAACGTGTTGCAGGACCGGCGGGGCGTCTGCCAGGATTTCGCCCACGTCATGATCGGGCTGTGCCGGGCGCTGAAGATCCCCGCGCTCTACGTGAGCGGCTACCTGGCCACGGAAATCGCCAGCGCCACGCACGCGTGGGTCGAAGTGCTGGTGCCGGGCACCGGCTGGATCGGCCTGGACCCCACGCATGACCGGCCGGTGGACGACACGTATGTGAAGATTGCCGTCGGCCGGGACTATGCCGACGTGCCGCCGGTGGCGGGAAATTACAAGGGCACCACCGAGCGCAAACTGGACGTGAAAGTGGACGTCAAGCGCCTGGCTTAGAACTTTTTCGGTTCTTCGACGTTCATAGTGGGTGGGAAGATTTCCAATCGAACGTTTCAAGGGGCGACAGCAAGCCCGGATAGTCTCTTGAGCAGCCATGCGCCGTTCCCCCTCCCCAGCCCTCTCCCTCGGGGGGAGGGAGGCACGCTCCCCGCTTGGCAAGAAAACCTGCGACGGGATTAGTGAGAGGCGCTTTCGATTTCCACGCCGGCCACAATCCGCGTTCCTTCTCCCCGAGGGAGAAGGCCAGGATGAGGGGGAAGGGGGTCTCCAACGGCCCAGCCGCGTTCTGCTCTTGGAGAACCCACTGCCTTGGCTTTACCCATTAAAAACGTCGAGGAAGCCATTCTCATTAATGCCCCCTTTATGCCAATATTATAGAACCCTCTCAAGAAACTGAGGTAAATACGATATGACGATTGGACTAAATGCAAATTATCGATTGTCGGACCGACCCTTTCACACTTGTAAACCAGGTTCATCTTGGCCGCCCTCAAAGTTTCATTTTCTCTCGCCCCCTTCCACGCTCCATTTTGGCGTTGCGCCTGAGAGAGGCTAGTTTAGGCTGCGCCCCCACATAGCTGGGATGGTCGCCGCCATTACCGAAAGCGAACCGGGTGTTGTGAGTGAAAGAGCCTTGTACAACATCCTTGGTTAACCGGGACAGCACCACGAGGTGGGCAAGGTGTTTGGCGGTTCAGTTGGATATAGGCTGTTCTTTCACTTGGTTCAGCAGCCGAGAAGCCACGCCAGCGTTTGATTTCCCTTGGCACTTCAGGTGCTTTGGTTGGCGTGTAGGGTTCAATTTCGTAAGCGTTTGCGCCTGCTCAAACGAAAATATATTACCAATACACAAACAAAGAACCAAAGCGGCGCCAATATTAAGAATGGAAACCAATGAATGGTTTTAGCAATGAGTCCGGCACGATGGATCGCCAGCATAATTGCCCACAACAACACAATAACGATTACACCAACCCCACTCCAGATAAAGCCGACGCGTTCTATCTTGGCGCACTCGGCACACACTACCCCACCAACCACTTCGGACGTGACACATCGAGAGGTAAGCGGTGTATGGCAGATGTGACACACTTGCTCTGGACTATGTGTATTTGTAGCCAAATTGGGCAATGAGGGAACGGATTAAATTCGTCACGGGAACGGGCTTATCGGCGTTATAGGGTCTACCGGCACTACCGGCGCTGGAGTATTCCAAGCGGTTGCATCTGCTGCGCATCCCGCAACAATCCCTGCGCAGTAACCGGCAACGGGTGCTGCAATTCTTCGACAGACTTTACCCACTGGGCCCCTCGGTATGAATGAACCACCACCGGCAGGGGCACCAACAAATTCGCATACGTGTCCAACGTCCATTAGCTGCAAACACCAGTCAAAATCCGACATCCAACTCAATCCCAGGGTATCCGACTTCGAAATAGGGTTATTGGCGACAAACTCATAAAGATTCGGCCCCTGAAGCCCCATAAGCGGAGGCATGAAAGTCCTAGCGCGTATTGAGACAATGTGCCGAACAGTCTCAAATCCTTTTTCAGCGATTGGGTCCCTATTCACCCACCTCTGCAAAT
The DNA here is from genome assembly GCA_964532525.1 of uncultured Bifidobacteriaceae bacterium. GTDB lineage: Bacteria > Verrucomicrobiota > Verrucomicrobiia > Limisphaerales > UBA11358 > UBA11358. Next base: position 8,938 of record CAZHIM010000023.1, on the reverse strand, counting down.
TCGGATCATAAAACCGGTACAAATAGTAATACATCCCCGCGTTCCCGTCCCACTCCTTGCTCGAAAACCGGTACACGTTGGCAGCGGCCAGCGGGCCAGACATCGCCAGCAAGTTCCCGTATGGATCGTACAGATACTTCGCCGCCAACTGCTGGTAGGGCGTCATCAGGCACGTCACGTTCCCATTCCCGTCACAATGATAGTACGCCGAGGCAAACGGATCAGCGACCATGAGCCGGGTGTTGTCCGTCCGCGCCAGCAAGCCCCCAATCCCGCCCGCGCCCTGCAACGTCCCGTTGATGTCAATCCCCCGCGTGTACGTCACCTGCGGCAGGTTGGCCCCGTTCCGCTCCTGCACCACCAAGTTCCCGTCATACACGTAATGCACCTCGTTGGTCTCCAGCCACCCACCGCCGGTGTACGCATACTCCCGCGCAATCCGCCGCCGCAGCTTCCCGTCATACGCAAAATTGTTGCTCCAGGCATTCGCCTGCCAGACGCTGATCAACTCGTTCTCGTCGTCATAGCCAAAATTCCGCGTCCCGTCGCTCAACAGATTCCCGTTCAAATCATAGCTGTACGCGCTGTTCGTCGGCACCACCGTCACTGTAATCGCGTTGGTGCTGGCGCGCCCATACCCGTCCCGGGCAATGGCCGTAAAGCTGTTCGCGCCGCTGGTCACCGATTCATTCACCGCAAACGTATTGTCCTGATACGGGTAAACCGTCGTCCCGTTGACCGTCAGGTTCGTCGCCGGCATCGTCGTGCTCCCGGACACCGGAATGGTCGCCAACCCCGCCCCGTTCCCCAGCGCCGCATTGGTGATCTCGTTCAGGCTGTTGAGCCCATAAAGCGTCTGCGAGGTCGCGAAGTGGCTGGTCTTCCGCTGCCTCATATTCCCCGCCCCGTCATACGCATACACCCGATAGTCATCCTGCCGGGCCGGGCCACCGACCGGCTCATAGCCCACGCTACTCGCCAATTCCCCCATGGTGTCGTAGGCGTAATTGACATAATCCCCCGCCGTCCGCGTCACGCTGGTCCGCTGATTGGCCTGATTATAAACATAAGCGTACGAATCCAGGTTCGTGGCCCCGCTGTTCAGCAGCCAGGCCCCCGTCAACCGCGCCACGCTGTCAAACGTGTTCGTAATGTATGCGCCCCCCGGCAGCGCCACCGATTGCACCAGCGAACCCGCATGCGCATGGACATCGAAAAAATAGTTCAAAAGCGGATTATAGACCCACCCGACGTCCGCGCCGTCATTGTAGCCATAAGCAAACGCCCCGGCCGGTGACACCACCGCCGTCAGCCGCCGCCCCGGGTCGTAACCGTAGCTTTCCGTCCAAGCTGCCGCATTTGGCGCCTGGACGGCCAAGCCCATCCGCAAACGATTGGCGTAGGTATAACTCACGGTATCATTGGCCCACGGGCCGTCCTCGCTCAACAACTGGCCCGCCGCGTCGTAACCATAAACCGTCGTCCCCACCCCGTCAACCATCGTCGTCAGCCGGTTCAGCACGTCGTAGCTCAAGGTGATTGCTGGGCTGACCGGATGGGTCACCCCCGTCAAATTCCCCACCGCATCGTACCCATAGACCGTGTTGCCCTTGGCCGCGCTCCAGCGATTGGTCAGCCGGTTGTCCGGGTCATACTTGTAAACGAACAACAGATCATTCAGATTGTCCAGCTTGTTCGTCACCCGTCCATACTGGTCGTAATTCCAGCCCGTTTTGTCGCCATTGCCATCCGTCAGCGTCAACAGGTCGCCGGCGCCGCTGTAGGCAAAGCCGTTCGTCGCCACACCCGCGTAAATCTCGTTGGTTTTACGGTTGAGCAGATCGTAACCATAAAAAACCACGTTCCCAATCTGATTGGTATAGCTGGTCGGCCCCGTGACCTTCGACGTATAGCCGTAATTCTCCACGCCACCGTCAGGATACGTTCGGCTTGACAACCGATGCAGCGCGTCATACGTCATCAAAACGCTCACCCCGGCCGCATTCACATTTGTTATCACCTCGTCATAGTCATCATACGTGGACGTCACAAGTCCCCCGACCATGTTCGTGACCCCCACCAAACGCTGCAGCCCGTCGTAATGATTTTCCACGCTATTGCTGGAGCTGTCCGTGACGTTAATCACATCGCCGGCTGTGTCGTATGCCTTTGCGACACTGAAGCCATCCGCATAGACCGTGTTGGTCAACTGGCCGGCTGGGCCATAGAAAAAGGAGGTCGTATTCCCCGCCGCGTCAACGATGCTCTCCAACGAACCGCAGTCGCAGTACGTATAATGCGTCACATTACCCAAGGCGTTTGTGACCGCCGTCCGGCGTTCCATGCTGTCATAAGCGTAGCCCGTCGTGAAACCCAGCCGGTCCACCACCCGCACCAGATCCAGATTGCTGTAAATATAGCTGACACTCGTGCCGTCGGGATAGGCCACATTAATGAGCCGTTGCAGCGCATCCCAGGTGTTCGTAACCGTCAATCCCCGCTCATCGGTGTGGGTATAAACCAGCCCGTTGATATAGGTGTAGCTGTTGGTGGAAAATCCCACGACGATTTGCTGCGACAGAAATCCGCCGGCATTGTACGTGTTGGTTGTAAGCAGGCCGTTGGGCTGCGTGATGCTCGTGACCTGCTCGTTGGCATTGTAGGTATAGAGCGTCACTTCACCGAGGGCATTGGTATAGGCCACCGGTTCGTGGTGGCCATCATAACCGTAGGACTCCTGCACAACACCGTCAGGTCCGATATGCTGCAACAAATCAATGTTGTTGCCGGCATAGACATAAAGATTCGTGCGAATCACGATATCACAATTGTCGTCCGAGCCAAATTCCACGCGCTCGGTGGGATAGCCCCAAATATTCCGCTGAATATTTTCCAAGTGCATCGCAGAATAGTAATCCAACCGATAACCAATGCTCCAAGGCAACCAATCGTTCGTACTGGCCCCAAATCCAACGTCTTTACCCACATAACCATACCACGTTGCCCGCCCCGCAATATAATTATCCGGATCCGGATTTTGGGCGAAATCCTGCTCCACCGCAAGCGATGCGGCCGGGGAATATCCATAGACACCGGAATAATCCTGCATCCAGACACGGAGTCGGCTCGCTTCGATATCCTCATTGACCAAATTGGTGATTTCCGTGGTGGATAAAGCATCGTATTGGCGGGGGCCCCAATAGTAAGATTGTTCTTGGTCCATTGTCACAACGCCCAACTGGGTATTAAATGTGTCGAGATTGGCATCGTAATCTGGCGTAACCCCCGTGCATTCGCGATAATCAGGCAGTGTGTTGGGAGCTCTAATGACCCCGGACGCGTCATCACAATATATATATAAATTTTTCCCTCCATCCGGTTGAGTTGCTGTGATCGCGTAATTGATCGAGTTGAACAAGCTGTCAATGATCGCATTTGTACTGTAATAGCTGCCTGTAAACGACGGCCAGGTGGGATGAAAGTAATCAAACGTGGTGTCGCCATAAGGAGTCTGCAAAGTGGTTAGCAGCGTGACATAATTGGAAACCGGATCCACCGGCACCCCGTTCGTGACGGCGGAAAAATAAATATCGTTGGTCAATTCATAGTGAAACGAGCTGCTAATGCCCATGACATCGGTGATGTTGGTTAGGTAACCATTGGTGTCATAATTAAAATGCACGGCCAGCCCATAGGCCGTGTTCGTAACTTCGGTGATCGCCGTCGGATAATTTGTGTTGCCGTAGATAAACTGATTCGTTTTCCCGTCAAAATCCACCACTTGCGTCAAAAACACGTTCTCACCGCTCGTTGAATAGAAATACTGCATCGTATGACCCTGCGGATCCGTAGCCGCTGTCAGCAGGGCGATTTTCTCCTCCGGAAGCGTGCTGACGGTGAGCACTTGATTAAAGACGGCGACGCTGCCATTCGGGTACACCAGGGTATTTGAGCCATAGTGAATCAAGGTGTCGGTATAGCCGGGAATGGGATCTGGCTGCGCCGTTTGATAGGTTGTCGGAGAAAACTCAACCAGCGTTTCGGGATCCGTGGCGGGTTGGAAACTTGACCCGTCCGATAGAAAGACGGTCTGACCGCCATCTGGGCAAAACTCCGTGGCCTGTATTTCGCCGGAAGTCGCGGGAATGACACAAGGATAAGGATAGCCATTGGTGTCATAACAGGTTGAATTTTCGTAGCCGTTATCTATAATCCCGTCCACTTTTATGTAGGTGAGCAAGTTGCCGTTCCACCAAGGCCCAAAATTAAAGAAATTGATCCAAGTCGTGCCCGTCGTCCAAGTCGCGTCGTCGGTGCGGGTTTCCCGTTGATGGTAATCCATCGCCAGGACGAATTGCCGGCCAAAACTCATGTTGTAAACCATGGGCTTATCGTGGAGCCACAGGGAAATATACGGTTCCCGCACTTCCCACGAGGGCATGCCCTGCCCCTGCGCGCATCCCGAACAGCCACCGCCACCTTTGGATCCCGGCCCGGAGCCCCCGGGTGGCCCCCCTGGCCCCGGAGATGGACCCGGCGGCACACATGTTGGACAGGTGGTACATGGGTTTGAATTCGGACAGGGCGGAGGAGAAGGATTTATAAACCAACTGTTGGGCAGTCCCTTTCCGAAAATCGTCGCGGCATCGGCTTTGGAGATCACCTGCCAGTCTTTCGGAACTGCGTTGGCCGGCACCATGAAGTAGCCGCTCGCATTTTCGTTGATGCCTTTCGCGGTCATCCAGCGGGGACGACCGAAGGTCGGGTCAATCACTTTATAGCCGCCGTTGTTCTCGGCCACGATGGCTGCATAATGGTTCTCCGACCAATGCACCACGCTGGGCACCACCAACTGGCCTCCGCTCGACCGCTTGGCCGCCACCAAGCCGAGTTTATACCGATCGGCCAGATCAATCAATTGCGACATGGAAAAGCCTGTTGCCGGGGATTTTAACTTCAACAACTCGCCATACGCAGTTTTGGCATTCATGGCCTGCGCCACGTGGAACAGCGCCAGCGAACCGCAACGGAAAGAAACGCCCGGCACATGTTTCATGATGGCCGCCGCTTCCCTGGTCTGGTTGAACTGTTTCTCAAATTGGGGGGTGCTCAACTTCCGGCCGTTGACCGCCGCAATGAGCTTCTGAAGTTCGTCCAATCGCCCCAAACTGGACAATAATTTCGACCACTCGACAATCGTGTAATCAGCCACCAACCGGCTGTTGGGCTCCGTAAAATCCTTGGTTGCGTCCCAAGCCTTTTGCCAGTTCTCCAGCGCCTCGCTGTACCGTCCCCGGCTGTAATAATAATTGGCCAGATTTGCTTCCAAGGAGGGTGCCCAAGCCGAATCCGGATATGTCGAGAGAAAGGTCTCCATGCCGGTCAAAATATCCGCCGTAGAGTTGGTCGCATCCAGTCCGGCCGCCTTCCATAAATCGAAGGTCTCACCCGCCGATGGCGGCGTTGAACCGACCCAGACCAAGGGCTGCGCAAATATTTTTGCCTGGGCAATTTGGCTGGCATAGTCATCGGCTCGGATGACCTGCGTGGCCGAAAGCACCAACAGGCAACCAATTGCCATTCCTGCTTGAAGGATTTTCACTCCAGTAGTTTGTCGTGGTTCCATAGGTGATTCATGGTTTTCGTTACGGCACTACGCTGTTGGCCCGCGGTTTTGAAATGACGACGCTCAGCCCCAAGTCGCCAAAGACGTTCCACGCAATTTCGCCGCTGTCCACAAGGCCGTTGCCATTGGCGTCCTCCAAATAATCGGGAATACCATCGCCGTTGGTGTCCAACGGAATTCCACTGTTGTCGGTCGCGACGTAGTGATAGCCGATATCAACGATGGCATTGGTTTCCGGTGTTTGGTCGGTTTGCGTCGTGAAGTGATAAAGTCCCACCTGATCTGCCGTTGTGCTGCCCTTCTGAATCAACGGGCTGTCCCAAGGTAGATAATAGCTGCCGAACCAACTGCTCTGCCAGTTGTAGCTGCCGGAAACGGGCACTTCATGCCCGCCTAAATACGGCGTGGTATTGGAACCCACCAGGAACGAATTATAATCCGTGTAATATCCATTCGTATTCCCGGAGGCACTAAGGTAAAAGATGGTGCTGTCGAACGCGCAATTGACGATGCTGACAGGCCAGGGACTGTATTCCGTGTCGTTCCCGCGCACGCTGCCGCGGAACACCGTGCAGTTCTCCATGCTCAGATTGTTGGCTCCGTAGTTCAAAAATATTCCCACGCCGCCGTTGACCAGCAGGCAGTTCGTCAGATTTATTGAAGCGTCGTAGGCACCCACACCGCCGCTGTAAAACTCGCAGTTCCGCGCATTCACCACCAACAACGTCCAGTCATCCCGGAACAGATTCCCCGACAACCCCAACTCATAACCATCCGTGAACACCGCCTGAATGACCGGCGCAGCGTACGAATACGATAAACCCGTGATTCCGCCAAGCCAACTTTGGGCGGTCCAGTTCCCGTTGCCGCCCTCTTGCACCGTGCTGTATCTGGCCCAGCGGCACGGCGCGGTCACCGTGCCGTTAAAGCTGGCCGTTACGCTGTCCCCCAGCGCCAGACCATAGGTGCCCCCAGCAGAATTGTAGAAAAACCCAACTGCGGTGCCGGCCGCGAAGGTCAGGTTTGAGTTTGCAATGGTCGCTCCAAACACATAGTCCAACGGATCATAATGGTAGCCCAGGCTCGGATTGCCAATGTTGTCCCGTTGCGCCTGTGGACTCAAAGCTGTGGCGAGGGAGATGGTGACATTGGAATAAATAATTGGCGGATACGTGGTTTTGGCTTCAATGAGAGAAAGCGTGTTGAACGGGTAGGAGATGAGGTTGCTCGTGCCAGCATTCAAAAAAGCGCAGTCGTCGTTGAGATAACAATTGGCCGCTCCGGCCTGTTGCAGCGGGTAAAAGGTGTTGGTGACCGCCGGTAAACCCACCATTGGCGACCGATAAAAGCCGTTGTACCCCGCCGAAATGTCTCCGGACAAGTTGGTAAAGTCCACAAACGCACAGTTTGTGACATAAAACTCGGTGTCCGCAATACTGCCGCTGACCAAGTCAAACGAGTTGTCAAACGTTGCGTTTTGGATGGAAATTATGTTGGCAGCGCTGGTCACATTGAAGTTGGTCTTGTTGTTGGAAAACAATGCATTTCCCAGGCTGACATCGCCGTTGATATCGGAAATGGCCGTCCCGCACTTCAACCATTGCGCATCATAGATTATCCCGTAAACGCCCGATAGGGACAACCCACGGTTGGCGTAGGAGATGCGACATTCCGACAATGTCACATTGCCCATGGAGCCAAGATTGAGTGCCGGATTGGCATAGTAACCGCTCGGCGTGCCTGACGAGCCACTGATGGTTTCGCCAACGCTGTTGTCATCTTTGGCCGTAAAGACAACCGGACGATAGGGTGCCGATAGGAATGCCATCGAACTGCCAGGCACGACCGTGATGGATGTATTTGCGGCATACTTAACGACAGTTCCTCCCTCAAATGTGTTATTTGGGCCGTACAAATTCACGTTACCACTGATGAAATAGCTCAATTGTCCCTGCAGGCAGAGATTGGTAAATGATGCGTTCAAAGTGGTATAGTCGAGCACGTACCCCTGGTCCGGCATCTGGCCCAGCGCCAGCCGAATTGGCCGCTGGCTTGGTTTGGCGGTTGGCATCTTGGATAATCGGAATACCTTTGAGGCCATTCTAGGCAACCCGTGTGCATTGGACGCTTGCGGCGGCAATGCCGACAGGGCTGGTTGAATATCCCGATATCTGACTTTTTCAAAAAGGAGATACCGGCCATTGATCGCTTTATACTGTTTGGTCACCGCCACAGGAACATCTTTTCCTCCCAAACTAAACGCCTTGCCGCGTCCCAGACTGGTTGCCCCCCAGCTTACCACCTGGTCCGATTCCAAGCCTTGGGCATTTGCCACCCCATTCGATACCGCAGCCTCCGGTGGATTCAGAAATTCCGTTACGACCACCAATTCGACATTGGTTGAACTCAGCCCAAAAGCTTCTGGCGCCGGTGGTTGCCCATCAAGAATAATGTCTTGTTCAGTGCCGTCTCGCCGGTATTCGAACCGTACCGACGCATTTACTCCATTAAACGCGTTGGTGTACAAGACCTGGTTGGTCGAGACTAATTGTCCTTCCGAATCCTGCACCTCTGCGATTTGGGCAGACTGGCCGGTTGCGGGGTCTTCGTACATCAAACCCACGACGTTGCTGACCAACCTCTTGCCGTCCGCTGTTTCTTCATCAATCGCCCCGGATGTGTTTAAACTGTTCGCATAGATGACGCGGGCCTGGCCCCGCTGCGCGATTGCGCCTTGCGGATAAGGCTCAATTAATTCTTGTGAGGGCACCCACTGGCCCGTGGCGGGATCCCGGTAATTTAAACCACCGGCATACTCGGTGTAAGTATGATTGTGAGTAGCCACCTGGCCATTTGGCATGGGTTCGTAGGTCTGCCATTGCCAGACATTAAAGTTAGCCCCCATGCTGACAATCTGATAGGGCGTCGGTGCAGGAACGCCGGTGGTGGCTGTGTTTGCGGCTTGCGTGCGTGTTCCAATGACAACCAGTGCCAAGGATAAGGCCATTGTGCTGAACGTTTTCATAGGAGCAAGCTTAAGCTGGTTGAAGTGCCGAATATTTGACCGACCCAAGGTACAAGCCGCGCCCTTTCGCCCGCAAAATCCGCAGGTCAATTGTCCACTTTTGATTTGTGACTCGCTGCGCATCGCCTCTTTGATTTCTGAATTGGTTTCCAACCTTTGGAGCCAATCCGATTCTCGTCGTTTATAGACTACATTAGAAAAAGTGCAAGGAAATTCTTAAAAAAACTTTAAGTGCGAATTGAGCCAAAAGTTTTGTTACCCGGGCCGGGGGCCGGGGTGGTAGAAAA
>CAZHIM010000022.1:0-63444 GCA_964532525.1 uncultured Bifidobacteriaceae bacterium | reverse complement strand
CTGATTTAAATTTATCACTTGTCGCGGGGCAACTTTTGGAGAGCGTGGCGGGAAGCGAAGCGCCACGCCGCTTTCGTGCGGGCAAGGGTTCTCGAAAGCTCGCAGCTCGCGCGTGCGGGCGAAATTCCGACAGGTCGGAACGCTGGCGCTTTGCCGGCGCAGTCCATGACGCGAGCGAGATTGCCAGGCGCGTCGTCATTGCGCGGAGCGTCTTGGAGCGCGGCTGTGTTCCGCGCGGCGCGGAATCAGCCGCAGCGCGTCGGGCTCGCAAGCCGTGTTGAGTATTTCCGACGCGGTCATCCCTGCGAAGCTGCTGCGGCTGGTCTGCGACACAGCCGCGGTCCGGGCGCGGGGCGTCATGGACTGCGGCGGGAAGCGCCACGCCGCTTTCGCTCGGACGACGGTCTTCACAGACTCGCGGCTCGCGCATGCGCGCGAAAACGCCCGCGCCGCAAATTGAGGACCGTTAAAGGCAACTCAAGCGGTTTGGGCTATCGCTTGCGGTTGTGGGCCGGCTGCGAGAATTTTTCCGCGCGCAGGGCCTCCGCCCGCGCGCGCAGGGCGGCGTCCGGCGCGAGGTCCGTCCAGGCCGTCGCGAATTCCCGAACGGCGACCGCGCACAGGGCCGCTTCAAACGCCGCGCGCTCCAGCGGCACCGGCGGCGGTTGCACCGAGCCCTGGATCAGCAGCCCCAGCCGGTTCCGGCGCTGCGCGGCGCCGGCGATTTTTTTCCCCTGCCAGAGCAGGTCGGATTTTTCATGGCCCACGAAGCACTGGCCCGGCAGGGATTTTTTGGCGCAGGGGGCCAGTCCGGTGGCCACGTGCAATTCCGCGAACGCCAGCCGCAACCAGTCGTGAATGCGCCGGTAGCTTTCCTCGGCGGCGAGCGCGTGCCAGGCGTGGTCCGGCGGAAACGCCGCGCTGTAGGTCCAGTCCGCATCGTGCGGCACGATGCCGCCGCCGGTGGGCCGCCGGATGAGCGGACGCAATGGCGTGGTGCGCTCGACGTCGGCGATTTTCTGGAAATAACCGAACGTGGCCGCCGGCTCCGTCCAGCCATAGCAGCGCAGCACCGGGCGGCCCAGGCGCGCGGCGTGTTCCAGCAGCGCCTCGTCCAAGGCCATGTTGAACGCCGGGTCGCACCGGCCTGAATTGAGGAAGTACCAATCGTTCATGGCGCCGGAATTGCGCGCGGGCGCCGGCTGGGGGAGGTTTGCCGTGGACTCACGTCCACAGCCACGGGGATCGCGCGCGGGCGCCAGCTGATTAAGATTTTGCACAGGCGGGAAATTCATTTGCGCGGCAATTTTTCCTTCACGCCCACGCGCGGACAGAGCGCGAGCACTTCGCAATGGGCGCAATCCGGCTTGCGGGCGGAGCAGCGCCGGCGGCCGTGCCAGATGAGCAGATGGCTGAAGAACGTCCACTGGGGCTGCGGCACGAGACCCATCAGGTCCGGCTCGATCTTTTCGGGCGCGCGGTGCGGCGTCAGGCCGAGCCGATGCGACAGCCGGCCGATGTGGGTGTCCACGACCACGCCAACGTTGATGTCGAAGGCGTTTCCCAGGACGACGTTGGCGGTCTTGCGCCCCACGCCGCCGAGTTGCACGAGTTCCTCCATGGATTGCGGCACGCGTCCGCCGTGCTTGGCCACGATGTCGGCACAGGCGGACTTGATATTGCGCGCCTTGTTTTTGTAAAAGCCGGTCGAGCGGATGTCGGTTTCCAGTTCGGCGAGGTTGGCGCGGGCAAAATCCTGCGCGCTGCGATATTTTTTGAACAGGGCGGCGGTGACGATATTGACGCGCTTGTCCGTGCACTGGGCGGAAAGAATCGTGGCGATGAGCAGCTCGAGCGGGCTGGCGAAATCCAGCTCGCAGTGCGCGTTTGGATAAGCGGCCGTCAGCGCGGAAATGATTTCCCGCGTGCGGGTGATTTTATCGGCGGTGCGTTCGCGTGGCATCCGGGGAAGGTTGCCAGATTCCGGCCAAATAAAAAGCCGGAAGGGGGGGAAGAGACACGTGGGGGCGCACTCAAGAAGGCAATGTTAGTATGAGGGGAAGCTCGCCCTTTCCATGAACCTGGAAAACATTCAACCTTTGACATTCAACTTCCAACGCTGAACGAAGGCAGCAGCGCGAGCCCCTTCGATATTGGGCGTTGAATGTCGAATGTTTCTTTTGGGGTTCAGGGGTTCAATGCGCGAACGCTTTCGGGGAATTCTCTCCCCCGAGGAGAGGGAAAACCACTTTCCGCGTCTCGGCGGTGGCGCGACGCTGGGTTTGCGAGTGGTTCAAAGGTTCATTTGGCTGGCGGTGAATTCGTGGCGGCCGGAGGGGAAGGCGGGGGCGGCGCGTAATGCCACGCATTGGTGCCGAAGAAACCGGGCGCGGTCGGCTGCCAGGCGGGCGGAAGATAACTGTCCAGCTTGCGGAAATACCACAGGCCAAAAACGACCGCGAGCAGCACCACGACGGCCGCAATGAGGCCCGGCCAGGGGCTTTTCTTTTCCGCGAACGGGTCCACGCGGTCCAGCGGCGCACCGGGCGGCAGCGCGGCGATTTGCGTGAGGCTGGCGCCGAACGGCACGTTCATGCGCGCGCGGGCGTTCACCGCCCAGCCATTCGCATCGAGGATGGGGCCGAGGTTCCGCTTGCGCAATTGCAGCCACGCCATGATGACCGACGGCAGCGAGATGGCCACCAGCAAGCCGGCGATCACCAGCGGAATTTTCCACGCGGGCAGGCCGAAAATCTTGGTGAAGATGACGCCCAACGCGCCCACCAACGTGGAGAGCACCAGGCCGATGGCCGCCAGCGTGCCGGTGTCAATCTTCGCGGGCGCCGTCTGCAGGTTCGCCGTGGCGGCGGCATCGGCGGTGGCGGCGTGCTTGGCCACCTGTTCCTCGATGAAGCGGACGATTTTTTTGTACGGCGCCCAAAACGCCTGCCGAAGGCTGATCGGGTTGGCCACGATGTTGGTGATCGTGGCGTCGTAATCATTGCCCTTGCGGTCGTAGAAAACCCCGTTGCGCCCCACCATGAGATTGTCGTCGTCGCCCTGCGAGAACACGGCAAGGATGCCGAGCTTGTCGGTCGTGCCCTTGCGCACGCAGTCCAGGTAGGCCAGGTAGGCGCCCGCCAGGCCGGCCATGGCGGCGTGCTTCGCCGGCGCCTCCACCGTGAGGCACAAGTCGCAGCTCCGCTGGTCCAGGTACAGCCGCCCGGCTTGAAAAATCGCCGGCACCTGGCGGCTGTAGAAATTCTTGAAATTCACGAAATTGACGCACAGCGTGTAGAGGTCGCGGTTGAAGCGAACCAGCTTTTCCACCGCCTCGATGGCGTTGGCCTCCGGCTCCAGCGCCTTGTCGCGGGCGAGGAGCGCGTCAATCTGGGCCTTGGCATCGCTGGCCAAAATTTCCCGCACGCGTTTGAGTCCCAGTTTTTCGACCACCGTCCCCACCTTGCTGGTGGACCAGGTCTCGAACGGCGCCAGCCGGGCGCACAACGTGCTCCACTCCGCCTCCGTCAGCGCGTCGCGCGCGCCCAGCAGGGGCGTGACGGCGGCGGCTTGCAGGACCGCCAGCGCGCCGGCCCACGCGGGGTTCACGGCTGCCGCCAGCGGCAGCGGCTTGCCCGCCGCCACCTGCGCCAGGGGAAAGGCGGCGATCTCCGGCGCGGTCATTGTCAGCTCCCGGGCGCCCAGCGGCAGGTATTCCGTCTCCAGGCGGTTCAACGCCGGCAGGGCGCGCGCGTCGAAAGCCGCCAGCCGGCAGCGGGTGAAGAAATCGTCCACCTTGGGCCGCACGGCTTTCACCGCGGCGGCGGCGGCGGCGGTGGCATCACCCAGCGGCAAAATCGTCTGGTCGCCTTCGGCCTGGCGCCACCAGTTGGCGTAGGCCTGCGCCTCGGCAAAGAACGTGTCCGCTTTCACCTGGCTGATGCCCGGCTTGCCGCTCCGGTCCGGCTCGGACCCCAGGCAGGCAATCACGTCCAGGATCACCAACTTGATGGCCTCGTCCGCCGCAGCTTCGGCGGGAATGATGCCGTCGCCGTTGAAATTCGTGGCGGCAAAAATTTTGGCGGTGTCGGCGGTGTCGGTCAGGTCAATGGCATCGGCGGCCGGCTTGCCGAGGTTGGTGAGAATCTGCCGGGCGGACGCGAGGACTTGCTTCCCTTCCGGCCCGGTGTCGTTGATGGCGGCAAGGGCCAGCGTGGGCGAGCCGCGCAGCAGGTCGTCCGGGTTTTTGAGCAGGCTGGTGGCCCAGCGGGCGGCGGCGATCACTTCCGGCGCACGCACCCGGCCATCCTTGTCCGTGTCAATCAGGTCGAGCGTGCGGCTGTCGAACTCCAGGCCGCGGGTGGGACATGCCAGGGCGACCCAGAGCTTCTGGTCTAGCTCATCGAGGTGGGCGAGGTCGGCACCGGATTCCAATTTGACCTGGTCAAAACCGCCGGCGCGGAAGAATTTCCATGTGTGGCTCATAAGTGATGGCGCGGGCTCCTGAAGGCGCGCCGAAAAAGGCTAGCCCTTCCCGGGACGCGCGCCAAGCAAACTTTATTCGGCCCAGTGAGATTGTTAATTCCTGTTTCCATGAACCTCCGTTCCGAGTTTAAAGCTTTGGAGAACTGGAACCATCTTGCGGTAAACAGTTTAACGCTTGCCCTCACCCCGGCCCTCTCCCGTTGCTGGGGAGAGGGAGAACTCGTTTCCGCGAATCGGCAATATGCTCGCGCTGGATCCACTACGGTTCAGAGGTTCAGTGCGCGGAATGCGTTGGGAAATCTCGCGCCGCCGCTAACCACAACCGAATGGCCGATCTGGTGTTGAATTGATATCCGAACTGAATCGAATGCGAACCCTGAAGTTTCTCCTTGGCGTCATCTGCCTGATGCTGGCCCTTATCCCCGGATTGCTGGCCTTGGGGGAGTTGACGTTTTACTTTGATTCGCCGTGTGCAATTTGCGGCCTTGGCTTGATCGGCGTCAGTGGTTTCTTGATTGCAAAACGGAACATGCCCCTGGCCGGCCGAACTAGAAAGGCGATGGTTCTCGTCACTTGCTTGCTAGTCGGGTTCCTGGCGCTCGTGGTCGTTCCCGAATTTGTGGCCGCCACCCTTTCCAGGGCGGCGAACCCCTGCATCAACAATCTCCGTCAAATTGAAGCCGCCAAGGAAGAATGGGCGTTGGACCGCGGAAAGGCCAATGGTGATCTTGTGACTGACAATGACATCAAGCCCTATATCAAACTTGATTCAACTGGAAATCTTCCAAAATGTCCGCTCGGCGGCAGCTACACGATTGGGCGCGTTGGTGAGGATCCCAAGTGCTCCATCGGAACATCGGCCTGGCCGAATGACCACGTCTTGAGCGAAACAAATCATTTTTGGGGCAACGTCACGTCAGCCTATGGCGCACTTTTCGGGCTGCGTCACGTCCCCCAGCCATGATTCAAACCAGCTCCGGTTCGTCGCGGGTTTTGGGCGGCTGGCCGCAGGGTTTGCCGGCGGCCTCCGGGTACTCGAAGACTTTGCCCTCGAAATTGCGGATGAGCACGCGGCCCGCGTTGCGGCACAGGACGTATTCGGGATTGATCGGCACTTTGCCGCCGCCGCCGGGGGCGTCAATCACATACGTGGGCACCGCGTAGCCGCTGGTGAAGCCGCGCAGTTTGTCCATGATCTCGATGCCCTTGGCCACCGGCGCGCGCAGGTGCGCGGAGCCGGCGATGAGATCGCACTGGTAGAGATAATACGGTTTCACCCGGCACATCAACAGCTTCTGCACCAGCGCGGTCATCACGTCCGCGTCATCGTTGACATGCTTGAGCAGCACGCTCTGATTGCCCAGCGGAATGCCCGCGTCCGCCAGGCGGCCCAGCGCGTCGCGGACTTCGGTGGTGAGTTCGCGGGGATGGTTCACGTGCACGCTCACGAAGAGCGGATGAAACTGCTTGAGCATGGCGCACAGCTCCGGGGTGATGCGCTGCGGCAGAAAGATGGGAATGCGCGTGCCGATGCGCAGAAACTCGACGTGCGGGATGGCCCGCAGCCGGCTCAAGAGGTCCTCAAGCTTCTCGTCGTTCAGCAGCAGCGGGTCACCGCCGCTCAACAACACGTCGCGCACTTCCGGATGGGCAGCGATGTAGGCGATCTGCCGGTCGAAGGCCGGATGAAAATCGTAGCCGCTGGCGTTGCTCACCAGCCGCGAGCGCGTGCAATAGCGGCAGTAACTCGCGCAGCGGTCCGTCACCAGGAACAGCACGCGGTCGGGATAGCGGTGCACCAGGCCCGGGACGGGCGAATGCGCATCCTCGCCGCAGGGGTCGCTCATTTCCCACGGCGCGGTGTGGGTTTCTTCGAGCCGCGGCACGACCTGGCGCCGCACCGGACAGTTTTCATCTGCCGGGTCTATGAGGTTAAAAAAGTAGGGCGTGATGGCGAGGGCCAGCTTGTGGTTGGCCAGTTGCGCCCCGGCCAGCTCCTCCGGCGTGAGCGTGGGCAGAAACCGCTGCAACTGCTCCACGGTGGTGATGCGATGTTTCAACTGCCAGTGCCAGTCATTCCATTCGCTGGTGGAAACATCGTGCCAGAAACCCCGGCCGGCCGATTTGAAGGTTTTCAATGATAGGCCCCGGTGGCCTGCGGGCGGCTCCTCACCGCCCGCCGATAAGTTATCAGCCTGCATATTTCAGTTGAAACGATACTAGCACAGACGGGGAGTTTTGCAAATCCCGTCCGGGGGGCGGGGCTGGGAAAAACCAATCCAAACCACTGGCCCGCAGCTACTTGATCCAAAGCACCGGCTGCGTGATGGCAATGTTGCGCCGGACTTCCTCGTCCGCCGGGTCCGCCGGCAGCTTCCGCCACAGCGCGAGATACCGCTCGTCCCCAAAGGCCAGTCCCGCAAACAGCAGCGACGGCTGGCGCGCCGGCCAGCCCGCCCAGGCGTTCACGTCCGGCTTCTGCGGCCACTTGGACTTGTCCGCCAAGTACGGGTACATGAACTCCAGCGCGCGGCGCATGCCCCGCCCGTCCGGCAGCGTGAAGGTCCACAAATCGTCGTCCCGGGTGGACAGCACCTGGCAAAGCGTCGCCATATTATCGAGCTGGAAAATGGAGTAGCCGTACGGTTTGGTGCGGTGCAGCTCGGCCGGAAAACTGCCGTCCGCCGCCATTTGCTCCGGCAGGAAGACCTCCCGGACCCGCCGCCGACATTCGGCGAGTTCCGCCTGGTCGCCGGTGAATTCGGCGAACACGGCCACCTGGAGCCAGTAGGCCACGGCATGATTGTTCTTGGCCTTCGCCTCGTCCTGACCGTTCCGGCTGGTTCGCAGCCAGGTGAGGTAATCGGCGAACCAGTGTTTCAAGCCGCCGGAAATCTCCGGCGTGAACGCCGGCGACTTTTCCATCGCCTCCACCGCCTTGGGCACCTCGATGAGGTGCAGCGTGTCTATGATGCCCCAGCTCCGGCCCTTGGAAACGCCCGGCACGGCCTGCGCAAAATTCAGGCTGGGATTCATCCGCGTTGGGGGATCGAGAAAGAAGACCTGCAACAAGGCCGCCGCCTTTTGCGCGTACCGGTCGTCGCCGGTGAGCTTATAGGCGGCGCCGAGCGTGGCCACGGCGTCGGCCAGCCGCCGGACGGCCTGCCGGTGCGCGATGAAATTGGCCGGGTTGGTCAGGCCGTCGTGCTCCACGTAGGGCAGGCCGTTGGTGGTCTTGGAATTGGGCCACCAATAATCGCCGCTGGAATAGAAATCATGCGGGCCGCCCTCGCTCAACTTGGCCGGAAAAGCGGTGATCGTCACCGGCGCCTGTTGCAGCGCCGCGTCGGCCGCCCGCAAAATGCGGGCGCGGTCAATGGCGCCCACGTCCAGCGCCGGCGGCGTGGCCACGGCCACGCTCGCGATCAAGGCGAGCACCGCACAGAGCCCGACCCAGCCAGCCCGCAGCGTATTGGCAGATAACATAAACCTACGGATGAAATCAAAACCATCACCGAACGGCACCGGTGCGGGGCCGGTTTTAGCCCTGATAATCCGGGTTAATGGCCGGTCACTTCGACGTTGCGCCGTTCCAGCGTGGAGCCTTCCTGCTGGGCCAGGGCCGTGAGCCCCTCCTGGTAGTTGGCCAGCGCGCGGATTTCCTGCCCGCGGGCGGCGGTGAGGTTGTTTTGCAATTGCAGCACGGTGAACGTGGTGCTCTTGCCCACGGCGTATTTTTTCTCCTCGGCGTCCAGCGCCGCCTCGGCGTAAATGCGCGCCTGCTTGGTGGCGCCCACGCTCTCCCAGTAGGACTGCGCCTGCTTCACCGCGTTGTCAATCTGCACCATGACATTTTGTTCGGTCTGCTTGAGCTTGAGCAAATCCTGCTGCTCCACCGCCTTGTCCGACTTGTACGTGCTCCGGGCCTTGAGATTGCTCAGCGGCATGATAATTTCGCCGCCAATGTCATAGAAGGGCCGGTTGCCCGCCTGAACTTCGCCGAAGGTGTCGCCGTAGCCCGAGCCGGCGCCGTTGTACCCGTAAGTGGCCTGCAGGTTCACCTGCGGAAAAATCTGGTTCCAATCGTACTTCAACTGGATGCCCTGCTGCTCCAGGTTCAATTTGGCTTGCAACAGGTCCGGCCGCGCCGCCAGGCCCTTGGTCCAGCTAAACTGCACGTCAAACACCTGCTGCACCGCCACCAGCGACTCCGCCGGCGTGATGTCCTGGTCGTGCCATTGCAGGTAATTGTCGGTGATCAGGTTCTTGAGCGCGTTTTGATCCGCTTCGAGAGTGTACTGGGCGCTGATCAAATTCGCCTTGTCCTGCGCCACCTGCGCCTCGTCCTGTTCGAGGGTGCCGGCGCGCTCGGCGATGGTGCCGATCTGCACGCGCTGCTGGTCCTCGTCCAATTGCGTTTGCGCCTCGTTGAGGGCCTCCTCCGCGACCTTGAGGTTCTCGCGGGCGTAGATCAGCTCGTAGTAGGCGTTTTCCACGGCCGAGATGGTGGTGATGAGTTGCTGGCGCAGGCCCTGTGCGGTGTATTTGACCTGGTTCTTGGCGGCGGAAATGCCCAGCCGGGTGCTATCAATCCAGAGATTTTGCAGCAGCGGCTGCGTGAAGTTCACGCCCGCCTGGCCGCTGGAATACTCGGGGGCCGGCACGTAGGAGTCGCCCACGTTGCCGAAGAGATTGTAGGTGGCGCCGGACGGCAGCGTGCCGCCCAGGCCGGAACTGAAGGAATTGTTTTCGGTAAGGACGACGCCGTTCGTGCCGTCCTGGCCGCCGGCGTTGTTGTGCGAATGGGTGCCTTGAAAGCTGAAGCTGGGGTCATAGCCGGCGTACGCCTCGTCCAGCCCCAGACGGGCGATCAGCGGCTGGTACCGTTCCACGCGCACATCAAAGTTGTGCTTCAGCGCCTCGGCGACGCAATCCTGCAACGACATGGTGCGCGACGCGGGCGTGTTGGTCTGGGCGCCGGCCGCCGACACCAGGCCGGCCAGAAACAAGATGGCACCGATTTTTTTCATTTCGTGGTGTCAGCCAACCTGGCTGACCGGAGGCCGGGCCGCTCCCGGCAAAACGCCCGGGCCAGGCAAAATCCTGGTTGAACCGGGTATTGAGAATACAGACGCCGCCGCCGGTTGCAAAGTAACGAAACTTATTTAGGCGGCGTGCCTTCTGAAATTACCGCATTCTTTTCCAGCAGGTCCAGCACCTTTTCGTGCAGCACCTGGTCGTACAGCTCGGGGACGCCTTCGCGTTTTTGCAGGTCCTTCAGGAACTGGTCGAACGGCATCTGGTACATCGCCGCCAGTTGCTGCGCCTTTTTCAGCGCGTCGTCCTGCGAGACGGTGATCTTCTCCTGGTCGGCGATCCGCTGCACCAGGAAGGCCAGCTTCACCCGGTCCTTCGCGCTCACCGAGGCGGCGGAATAGATTTCGTCCTTCTGCTTTTCGATCAGCTCGCGGCCCACGCCGCGCTGCGTGTTCTGGCGCACGATGTCATAGACCACGTTCCGCGTTTCGGCGGCCACGGCCGTTTCCGGCAGGTCAAAATTCACCCGGCCCAGCAGCGCGCGCACCACCTGGTTGCGCACGGCCCGGGACCGCGAATACCGCAGCTCGTTTTCCAAATCCGCGCGAACGCCCGTCTGGAGCTTCTCCAGGTTTTCGGCGCCGAACTTCTTGGCCAGCGCGTCGTCCAGCGGCGGAAGCTTCTTCTCCTTCACCTCCACCAACTCCGTCTCATAGACGCCCTTCTTGCCCTGCAGCTCCGGCGTCACAAAATCGGCCGGGAAATCCACGTTGACGGTGCGTTTCTCGCCGGCCTGCGCGCCGATGAGCTGGGCGCCAAAACCGGGAATGAACGAGCCCTCGGCCGTGTCCACCCAGAAATTCTTCTGCTCGGTGAGGCCCTTGGCCGTGGGCGCCAGCTCCGTGATGGGCTTGCCCTCGCAGGTGCCGGTGTAATTCACCACGGCGATGTCGCCGCCGGCCAGCGGCCGCTGGACGGTCTCAAATTGGGTGTGCTGGCCGCGCAGCAGGTCCAGCGCGCGCGTCACGTCCGCCTCCGTCACGGTCTTCATCTCCAGCATCGCGGGCAGGCCCTTGTATTCCGGCAGCGGGAAGTCCGGCGCGGTTTCCACCGTGGCGGTGAATTGCAGCGCCTGGCCGCGCTCAAATTGCACTTCCTCGACGTCCGGGTAGCCCACCACGTTCAGCTTGTTTTCCTCGATGGCCTTGCGGTAGTGCTCGCCGATGAGCTTGCGCTTGACCTCCGCCTTGATGTCCGTGTCGTACTTCTTGGCCACCATGGCGCGCGGCGCCTTGCCCGGACGGAAGCCCGGCAACACCGCCTGCTTCTGGTAATCCTTGGTCACGGCGTCAAATGCCGCGTCCACGGTCGCAGCGTCCAGTTCCACCCGCACCAGCTTTTTGCACGGGGCCAAATTTTCAACGGATACGTTCACGGTAAAATATGAGTTAAACGAGTCGTGCAGCATACCGGAACCATGCCGATTGCGTCAATGTGATTTCCCGGGCCAGTGGCTTTTCTTTAACCTTTTGACCAAGCTCCCGCCGGAAAGTTCCGTCCGCTGGCCGGGTTTCCCGCTGTTTTCGCGCCTGCAAGCCTTTGAGGCGGCTGGCACAACACCGCGCTTCGCCACCGCCATTCCGCCGGCTGCGCTCCGGACTCGAGTCAACCTTGGTCGCCCTTGGTCAACCCTAAAAATGCGCCAAACCGTCCCGCCGCCCGCCCCGGTAATTTCCCCTCCCCCCGCCATTCTTAAATTCGGCTGGCGAAGTTCCTGCTTAACACTCTCCCGCGGCACAATATTGCCGCCCCGGCCGCCGGTTCGGCGGCCGACACAATTGACTGAATTATTTCCATGGGTGCCCTGAGTGACAGGATGCGAAAGCTGCTTCGCCACGGCGATTTGTGGCTGATTTTTGGGCTTTTCGGCACCATTCTGCTGCTGATCCTGCCCATTCCGCCGTTCCTGCTGGACCTGCTGCTCACGCTCAGCATCGGGTTGTCGCTGCTCACCCTGCTGGTCATTCTTTACCTGCGCACTCCGGCAGAATTTACCGGTTTCCCCACCCTGCTGCTGTTCATCACCCTCTACCGCCTCGCCCTCAACGTGGCGTCCACGCGCCTCATTCTCCTGGACGGCTATGCCGGGCACATCATCGAGGCCTTCGGCAATTTCGTCGTGCGCGGCAATTACGTCGTGGGACTCGTCGTCTTTTGCATCCTGGTCCTCATCAATTTCATCGTCATCACCAAGGGCGCCGGCCGTATCGCCGAAGTTGCCGCGCGCTTCACCTTGGACGCCATGCCCGGCAAACAGATGGCCATTGACGCCGAACTCAACGCCGGCCTCATCAATGAATCCGAGGCCCGCGCCCGCCGCCGCAGCGTCGAGGAAGAGGCCGATTTCTACGGGGCCATGGACGGGGCCAGCAAATTCGTCCGCGGCGACGCCATCGCCGCCATTCTCATCACCCTCATCAACATCATCGGCGGCTTCGCCATCGGCATCCTGCAAAAGGGCATGTCCATCAACGAAGCCTTGTCCCGCTTCACGATGCTCTCCATCGGCGACGGCCTTGTGTCGCAAGTCCCCGCGCTGATCACCTCCGTGGCGGCGGGCATTTTGGTGACCCGGGCCACCTCGAAGAACGACCTCGGCCGCGAATTGAGCCGCCAATTGCTGTTCTATCCCAAGGCGCTCACGATTCTGGCCGTTATGATGGGCTTTCTGGCGCTGGTGCCGGGCCTGCCCACGCTGCCCTTTCTCACCATGTCCGCGGTGGTCGGGCTCCTCTCCTACACGTTGCATAAAAATGGCATGCCCGACGCCGCCACCGCCGCAGCCGAGGCCAGGGCCGGCGGCGCGGGCGCCAAGACGGCTGACGGCAAGAATGCCGGCGGCGGGGCCGCCACGGCCGCGGAGGCCAAGGCCAACGATAAACTGGAAAATCTGCTGGCCCTGGACACCTTGCAGATCGAGCTCGGCTTCGGCCTCATTCCCATGGCCGACAAGGGCAAGGGTGGCGACCTCCTGGACCGCGTCACCGGCGTGCGCCGCACCTTCGCCTCAGACATGGGCGTGCTCGTGCCGCCCATCCGCCTGCGCGACAACCTCCAGCTCGGCAACAACGAATATCGCTTTGTTTTAAAGGGCAATCCCATCGCCAACAGCCAGCTCATGCCCGGCCACTGGCTGGCCATGAACGCCACCAACAGCAAGGTGGCCCTCAAGGGCGTCCCCACCGTCGAACCCGTGTTCCAACTCCCCGCCACCTGGGTCGCCGAGGTCGAGCGCAAAAACGCCGAAGTCAGCGGCTTTACCGTCGTGGACGCCCCGTCGGTTCTCATCACCCATCTCTCCGAAACCATCCGCCGCCACTGCCATGAGATTTTGACGCGCCAGGACGTCCAGGTGCTGCTGGATAATCTGAAGCAAACCCACCCGGCCGTCGTGAACGAATTGGTCCCCGGCCTCTTGAGCATCGGCCAGGTCCAGCACATCTTGCAAAACCTCCTCGCCGAGGGCATCTCCATCCGCAACCTCGCCGGCATCCTCGAAAAAGTGGGCGATTACGCCGCCTTTACCAAGAATCCGGATGAACTCTCCGAGCACGCCCGCCGCGCGCTGGGACCGCAATTGTCCCGTCCCTTCCAGACCGAGAACGGCAGCGTCCGCGCCATCACCATAGATCCCAAGCTCGAGGCCCAGCTCGCCCAGGGCGTGCGCCAATCCGCCAACGAGGTCGCCCTCGTCATCGAGCCCCGGCTCGCGCGGCATGTGGTGGATTCCCTGTCACGGTTCATCCAGCAGATGATGGCGGCCGGCCAGCAACCAGTGGTCTTGTGCACCCCGGCCCTGCGCTTGGCGTTCCGCCGCTTCTTTGAAAACACCTTCACCGACCTCGCCGTCTTGTCCTATGCGGAAATTCCGCCCCGCGTCCAGGTGCAAAACGCGGCCGTCATCCCCGGTCTTGACCCGCTCTAGGCGCACCCTTCCCGACCCATGACCCACTCCCACCGGTTTCTCGCGCGGCCCCGGCGCCTTTTGCCTTTTTTTGAATGAAATTAACCGCTTTTACCGCTGAAAACGCCACCGCCGCCGTGCGGTTGGTCCAGGATAACCTCGGGCCCGAGGCGGTCATCATGAGCGTCCGCAAGCTGCCGGCCTCCGGCATTGCCCGCCTGCTCCAGCGCCCCGGCCAGATCGAAGTGCTGGCCTGCGTGCCCGAAAAACCGCGCCACGTCGTGCCCGAGGGCGTGGATGCCTATGTGCCCTTCGGCGAGAACGAAGCCCCGGAACCGCCGCCCGCCCCGGCCCGCGCCGCCCATCGCTGGCGCAGCATCGCCTGGCTTGAATCGCTCGGCCTGCTGCCCGAATTCGCCGACCGGCTCGAATTGAAACTCCGCACCGATTACGGCACCTGCCCCCCCAAAATGCCCATCACCGAATGGGCCGCCGTGCGTGACTCGCTCGCCGGCTTCTGGCGCCCCGCGCCGCCCGCCGATGCCGCCCCGGGCCGGCCGCATGTGTTCATCGGGCCGCCCGGCTCCGGCAAGACCACCGCCCTGTGCAAATGGCTCACCACCGCCGTCCTGCGCGGCGAACACCGCGCCCGCGTCTGGCGCCTCGACGGCGAAACCGCCAACACCGCCGAATTTCTCTCCCTCCATTGCGAGATGGTCGGCGTGCCCGTCGAACGCTTTTGGGACGGCGCGGCCGGCTCCGAAGACCTCTGGTTCGTGGACGTCCCCGGCGTGGAATGCCACAACGCCGCCGGCCTGCAGGCGCTCCGCGAAGTCCTGTCCTCGCTCCCCGCCCCGCACGTCCATCTGGTCCTCAGCGCCGCCTATGAAACGCTGCTCCTCTTTGAGCAGTTCAACTGGTTCGCCCCCCTCATGCCCGAAGACCTCATCTTCACCCATCTGGACGAGGAGCATCGGCGCGTGAAACTCTGGAATTTCGTGTTGGGCACAAATTGCTCCCTGGGCTGGCTGGGCGGCGGGCAAAAAATTCCGGGTGAATTCCACCGCGCCGAATCCTCGCTGTTGTTCCCACACAAAAAACTGCGGTAAACATTGGCGATTTCTCATTTCAGTCCCCCCGCATTCCCGGGTGGCAAAGCTTTTGCTACCCAACCAAAAACGAGCATGAAGTCCATGATGATTCTAGGCGCAATGACGGGGTTCGTCTTGGGCGCCGCCAGCAGTCTGGCCGGCGATTGCACTGGTTCCACGGTCTTTTGGCACGCCAGCGTCACCGCCTTGGTGGGCGGGATTCTGGCCCGCTGGTGCGGCCGTGTCTGGCTCGCCGGATTGGCCGACGCCGTGGAAGAAAAACACCGCGCGGGCGCCCGGGCCGCAGAAAAGAAATCCTCCGCTAAAGTATGAGCACCCTCACCGCCCCTCCCGCGGATGCCATGGAAACCGCCACGCCGGTCATGCCCCCGCCCCTGCTCGCGCAGGAGCTCTGGCAACGCTACCACCAGCAAAACTCCGCCGCCCGCGGCGATACCGAGAACGCCCTCGTCCAAAAATACCTGCCTCTCGTCTCGGCCGTCGTCAATCGCCTCGCGATGACCCTCCCCGAACACGTGGACCACGACGACCTTTACAGCGTCGGCCTCATCGGCCTCCTCCAGGCCCTCCGCAACTACAACCCCGCCTGCGGCACCTCCTTCGAAACCTACGCCCGCGTCCGCATCCGCGGCGCCATGCTCGACGAACTCCGCCGCATGGACTGGGTGCCCCGCACCATTCACGAAAAGGCCCGCCGCATCAAGGAAGTCCTCGCCGGACTCGAACAGAAACTCGGCAAGACTCCCACCGAGACGCAGATGGCCAAGGCCATGAAGCTCTCCGTCCGGGAATACGAGCAGTTGCTGGATGAGGTCCGCCCCGCCGCCTTCGTCTGCCTCGACGCCGTCAGCGCTTCCGAAGATGGCGATAGCGGCCCGCTTTACGAGGTCATCGCCGATCAAATGCACGAAGGCCCCGTGGAAAAGGTCTCCAACAACGAACTCAAGCAGGTGATCTTCGAGCGGCTCAAGGAGCTGCCGGAAATGCAGCGGAAGGTCCTGGCCCTGTATTACCTCGAAGACATGCACCTCCGCGAAATCGCCGAAGTCTTCAAACTCACGGAATCGCGCATCTGCCAGATCCATGCGCAGGCTATTCTGTCCATCCGCGCCTACCTCCAGCGCTTCGAAACCGGCCTGTCCCGGCGGGCCACAACCGCTCGGCGCCCATGATTGTCATCGCCGGGGCCCTCATCGTGGTCCTCTGCGTCTTCGGGGGATTCGTCCTCGAAGGCGGCCACATCACCGTCCTGGTTGGGGCCTTCGTCAACGAGATCCTCATCATCGCCGGCGGCGCCGTTGGCGCGCTCATCATCATGTCCCCCAAACGCGTCCTCCTGGACATCGGCCTCGGCCTCGGCGCCTGCCTCAAGGGCACCCCCCACAACCGCGCCTCCTACGAGGACCTGCTCAAGGTCCTCTACGAACTCTTCCTGCTCGGCCGCCGCAACGGCATGATCGCCCTTGAGGAACACGTCCTCGAACCCGAAAAAAGCGCCGTGTTCCGCAAATATCCCCGCTTCTCCAGCAACCGCCCTGCCGTCGAATTCCTCTGCGGCGCCTTGCGCCCCATCATTGACGGTAAAATCAAGCCCGACCAGCTCCGCCTTCTCTTGGATGCCGAAATTGAGCGCATGGAAATCGAGCACCACGCCCCCGTTTCCGTCTTGCAGAAAACGGGCGACGCCATGCCCGGCTTCGGCATTGTCGCCGCCGTGCTGGGCATCGTCATCACCATGGCCTCCATCGGCGGCGCCGTCGAGGACATCGGCACCCATGTGGCCGCCGCGCTGGTGGGCACGTTCCTGGGCATCCTGCTGGCCTACGGTTTCATGGGCCCCCTGGCTACCAACATGGAATTCATCGGCGAGTCCGAGCTCGATTTCACCCGCTGCATCGCCGCCTGCGTCACCGGCTTCGCCAACGGCATGGCCCCCGTCACCGCCGTCGAACTCGGCCGCCGCGGCCTCAGCCGCGAGTTCCGCCCGTCGGCCGATGAGCTGGAACAGATGTTCCGCGCCATGAAAGCCGGCAAATAAGTTCACGCCATGGCCAAAAAATATGACGCGCCCCACGGCGGTTCCTGGAAGGTCGCCTACGCCGACTTCACCACCGCCATGATGGCCCTGTTCCTCTGCCTCTGGCTCACTTCCCAAGACCAGAAAATCAAGGACGCCGTCGAGCGCGCCTTCCGCAACCCCTTCTCCTCCGTCACCAAGGAATCCACCGGCCTCATCCCCAACAAGGAAGCCTCCAGCACCTACCGCCAGCAGGGCAAGTTTTCCTCCATCTCCGCCTTGGAAATGGAGGCCATGCACCATCTCAATGAGGACCTCGCCAGGCTCTTCAAGGACCAAAGCCCCGGCGAGTCCAGCATCAAAATTGATGTCACCTCCGAGGGCCTCAGCATCAATGTCTTTGACCGCTCCCAAAAACCCGTTTTCAATCCCGGCACCGACGTCTTCACCGACTACGGCGCCTGGGTCTTCGATACCCTCGCCTGGGAAATCGCCCGCTACAGCCATTTCCGGATCGAGCTCGAAGGCCACACCGAAACCACCATCCTCACCAACGCCGAATCGCTCCACAAATGGGAGCTCGCCACCGAGCGCGCCAATGCCGCCCGCCGCCGCATCACCGGGGGCGGCGTCAGTCCCGCCCAAATTTGCAAGGTGTCCGGCTTCGCCGATACCGTCCCCATGCCCGAGACCGATCCCGCCGACGAGATCAACCGCCGCGTCACCGTGCAGGTCAAGGTCCGCGATACGGTGGATAACCTGCCGGAAACCATTTCCTCCGACATCGTCAAATGACTCCGCCCGACTCCTTCGTCCCCCTCACCGCCGCGGCCGCCCCGGCCGCCCCCCGGGAGTTCCGCGTGGCCGTCCTCAACGGGCACGACCCGGCCGCCGGTAATGGCGGCCACAGTCATGGCAGTGGTGAGGGCACGGTCAAGCCGGAGGGTTTCCAGTCGCTCGCCTCCCAGCGTCCCGCCCTCATGCAGTCCGGCGGAGGGGAGAAAAGAATCGGCGAGCCCCGGGTCACCATCCAGCGCGATGGCGACCGCATCACCCATCTGCGCATCCAATGCCCTTGCGGGCAAATCATGGACCTCGCGTGCGTTTATGATCCGCCGGCCCCGGCGAAGTGATCGCTCCTCCCGTGCCTGCTCCGGCCCCCGGCATGCCGCCGTTTCAGGCCAGCAGATTGTGCGCTTCCTTTAGCTTCGCAATGATGTTGATGTCCGCCCCGCAGGCCGGCAGGCAGTCGCCGCAGGCAATGCAGGACGTGCCGTTCTTGGTGAGAATCTTGTACTCCGCCCGCGCCCGTTCCAGATCGTGGTAGTCGCGCGCGTAGCGCTCGTAACGCAGAATGTCCGCGATGGCGATGTGTTCCGGACACCGCGACACGCAGTCGGCGCACAACAGGCACGTCAGCCCCTTGTTGTACGCGGCCAGCAACCCCAGCGTCTCCCGGTCCGCCGAACTCACCCGGCTTTGCCTGGCGGCGGTCGCGTTTTCCTGTAGCTGGTCAAAATTGTTCGTGGCGATGACCGCGGCCGTCAGGTTGGGATTGGACATCAGCCATTTCACCATCGCCGTCGCGGGCGAACTTCCCTGGTAGCGCGGTTCGGCCAGCAGCTTCTGGAATTTCGCATCCGTCGCCGCCCGGCCCACCCCGCCCATCGTCTTCATCGCAATCGTGCCGAAATCCTTCTGCTTGGCCAGCGCCAGCACGTCCTGCAGCTCCTTCTTGTCGCCGTAGGTGTAGAAAAACTGCGCGGCTTCATACGGCGAATGGTCTATCAGGTAGCTCACAATGTCGTAGGCCATGTCGCCGCCGATATTGTTGTAGTGGTGCTGCGACAGCGCCAGGTGCTTCACCAACCCCTCCTTCTTCAGCCGCTCATACGCCCGCACCACGCCCGGCTCCGTCTTCGCCTCCTCCACCGAGTGGTAGCCAAAATGGAACTTGAACACGTCGTAATAGCCCACCCCCGACTTGGCCACGCACTGCTTCACATATTGATAATGCTGCTCCTCGTCAATGTGCCCGTGCACGTGGTCGCCCCCCACCCGGTCCACCACCACTTCCAGATAATAGGACTCGCGCGGCTGGCTTTTGATGGCGTCCGGCATGGTTTCGGCCGTCCACCGATGCGCCTTGTGCCAGTAATTCACCCCCAGGTCCACCGCCATGGGAATCACGTCGCGGCTCCAGTCCGAGGCCCCCACCAGCACGCTCAGCTCCAGCCCCGTGCGCCCGTAGCGGCGGCGCGGCAGCTTGCCGGTGGCGGTGGCGTCCGCCCGGGCGGTCAACGCCCCCAGCCCGGTCAGGGCCATGCCCGTCGTGCCCGCGGCGCCCACCTTGAGAAAATCCCGGCGGCTCAGTCCCTGAAAATGCTGCTGCTTTTGGTTCATACGCGTGTGCCCGGCGGTCGCCGTCATGGCACTGCCGCAGGTGCTTGTACCATAGGTCAGCCGCCACTTTCTGCAAGGCCTAATCGCCCCAAACCGGCCTTCGTTTTCGTAGTTTTCAAATCCTCCCCGGCCCTCTGAAGTCCCGGCCGCACGAACGCCCTTCAGCCCCGCCGCCCGGCCGCCCGCCGTCTGCCCGGCGCACCGGTCCGGGTTTGCGGTTTCCCGCCCAACCTGATACTCTTTCCCTGTGAGGCGCCGGCGACGGGTGTGCTTGTGTTTCCGGGCCATTTTTCATATTTTTTATATACCGCTGTGAAGTTGTGAGACTTTTTTTGTTAAGTAATTGCCAATTTTTGCAAAGCCACCCCTGGGGGTGCGGGGCAAACTAACAGAGTAGATGGACGCGAATCAACATCCGTATCTGGTGCTCGCCCTGCTAATGGCCGCCGCCGTGGCCTTTGCGCTCGGTCCCCTCGCCGCCGCCTGGGCCTGGGCCAGGTTCTATTCGCCCGCCAAGCCCGGCAAGGACAAAAACGGCATTTACGAATGCGGCCTCGAATCCAAAGGCGATGCCTGGATCCAATTCCGCTCCGAATACTACCTGTACGCCATCATCTTCCTGGTTTTTGATGTGGAAACCATTTTCCTCCTGCCCTTTGCGGTGGCCTTTACCAGCCTCTCGGCGGGCGCCTTCGTCGCCATCCTCGTTTTTCTCCTCCTCCTCCTCGAAGGTCTCGTTTGGGCCTGGCGAAAGGGCTTCCTCGTCTGGAAATAAACCGAAGGGATTTGCCATGATTGAAGAAGGCCTCAAAAGCGAGCTCCAGAAACAGGGCGTTTACGTCACCACCCTCGAGGATCTCTATAACTGGGGCCGCGCCAATTCCATCTGGCCCCTCACCTTCGGCCTGGCTTGCTGCGCCATCGAAATGATGGCCGCCTCCATGGCCCGCTTCGACCTCGCCCGCTTCGGCGCCGAAGTCTTCCGCCCTTCCCCCCGCCAGGCCGACCTCATGATCGTCGCCGGCACGGTCACCAAAAAAATGGCCCCCCTGGTCGTCCGCCTCTATAACCAGATGCCCGAGCCCAAATACGTCATCGCCATGGGCTCCTGCGCCATTTCCGGCGGCCCCTTCAAGCAGGGCTACAACGTCCTCAAAGGCATTGACCGCTATCTGCCCGTGGATGTCTCCATCCCCGGTTGCCCGCCCCGCCCGGAGGCCCTCATCCACGCCCTCATGACATTGCAGCAGAAGATCCTCGCCCAAAAACTGACCGGCCCCGACCGCCCCGGCTGCCTGAATGCCGCCGTCCCCGGCGAGTTCCCCGTCCCCGCCTATGGCGAACACGACTTGGAGCCCTCGAAAAATCCCCAAATCTGGCATCCGCCCTTGATCAAGCGCTGAACCGTGGAAACCCTCGAACAAATCAAAGCTCGTCTCGAGAAGACGATGCCCGTCACCAAGCTCGACATCGTCCCCAACGACTGTCCCGCCGGTGAACGTTCGTTGCGCGTGGACGCCGTCAGCGCTTTCGCCGTCGCCCGCTTCCTCCGCGATGACCCCCAGCTCAAGCTCGATTATTGCTCCAACGTCACCGGCATTGACTGGCCCCAAGCCACCGTCAAAACCAAAGTCAAAAAAAAGGTCCTCGTCGCCGGCGTCGAAAAGGAAATCGAGGAAACCATCGAAACCCTCCGCTCCGGCCATTTGGAAGTGGTTTATCACCTCTACTCCATGGCGTTGAAGCACGGCCCGGTGGTCCTCCGCCTGTGCACCGAAAACCGCGCCGATCATACCCGCCTTCCCTCGCTCACCCCCCTCTGGCGCGGTGCCGAATTCCAGGAACGCGAGATCTTTGATCTCTACGGCGTCATCTTCGAGGGCCATCCCGACCTCCGCCGCCTCTTGATGTGGGACGAATTCGTTGGTTTCCCCATGCGCAAGGACTACGTCGCCCCCGACGATTTCGAATACGAGCCCACCCCGCACGACAAAGTCCTCGAAGCGGCCAAAAAACATTATCCCGCGGAGGAACCCGCATGAGCGCCGTCGCGGAAATGCCGCCCAAAAACTTCGCGGTCACGCCCCGGCTCGACGCCGCCGGCGAACCGCTCGGCGAATTGCTCGAAGTCTCCATGGGACCCCATCATCCCTCCACCCACGGCGTCTTCCGCATGGATGTCGTACTGGATGGCGAGCAGGTGGTGAAGCTCAAGCCGGTGTTCGGCTATCTCCACCGCAACCACGAGAAGATCGCCGAGGGCATCTCCTACCTCTCCGCCATGCCGTACACCGACCGGCTGGATTATTTCTGTTCGATGACCAATAACTGGGCCTACGCCCTGACCATCGAGAAGCTCGCCGGCCTCGCTGTCCCCGAACGCGCCGAATTCATCCGTGTCATCATGGCGGAACTCACCCGCCTGCAGAATCATACGTGCCTCATCGGCTTTTTCCTCCAGGACATGGGCGCCCTCGGCACCCCCATGATGTATGCCTTCCGCGAACGCGAAAAAATCCTCGACCTTTTCGAGGCCGTCAGCGGCGCCCGCATGATGTGCAACTACATGCGCTTCGGCGGCGTGCGCGTGGATGTGGACGAAGCCTGGCTCGCCCACGCCCGGAAAATCACCGGCGACTACGGCAAGTTTCTCGACGAATTCGAGGCCTTCCTCACCCAGAACGAAATTCTCCTGGCCCGGACGCAGGGCGTCGGCGTCCTCTCCCGCGAGCTCGCCATCAACGCCTCCGTCACCGGCCCGCTGCTCCGCGCCTCCGGCGTCAACTACGACCTGCGCAAGGTGGACCACTACGGCATCTATGGCCGCTTCGATTTCCAGGTGCCCCTCGGCGACCACGGCGACATCTACGACCGCTATCTGGTCCGCGTGCTCGAAATGCGCGAGAGCCTCAAGATCTTGCAGCAGGCCCTCCGCGACATTCCCGCCGGCCCGTTCATGGATCCCAAGGCCAAGCTTCGCGGCTTCCGCCCCAAGGCCGGCGAAGTCTATGGCCGCATCGAGGGCCCCAAGGGCGAACTCGGTTTCTACATCATCAGCGAGGGCTCGCCGAACCCCTATCGCTTTCGCGTCCGCCCCCCCAGTCTCATCAACCTCACCATCCTGGAAGACATGTGCCTGGGCCAGAAAATCGCGGACGCCATCGTCATCCTCGGCAGCGTGGACATTGTTTTGGGCGAGGTGGACCGATGAACCTTCAAACTCCCACCGCACCATGTTAGGCGAGCAAATCATCAAAGGCATGGTCGTCACGGCCAGGAATTTCTTCGGGAGCTACGTCTCGAAGGAACGCCTCACCACCGTCCAGTATCCCGAGGAGCGCCTGCCGCAGTTGCACAACACCCGCCAGTTCCCCATGCTCGTCTATGATGGCGACCCGGAAAAAGGCCTGCGCTGCGTCGCCTGCACGATTTGCGAGAAGGAATGCCCGCCGCAATGCATCTACATCGTCAAGAGCAAGGACAAAAAGCCCGATTACAAGGGCCAGCCCCAGCTCTATCCCGCGGTGTTCGACATTGATGTCTCCGTCTGCATGAGCTGCTCCATTTGCGCCGAAGTCTGCCCCTTCGAGTCCATCAAGATGAACACCGCCTTCGAGTTGAGCACGGACAACCGGTTCGAGACGCTGCTCCTGCACAAGCAGGACCTGGCCAAGTCCAACGAGTATTATCATCAGGTGCATCCCGAGGACGCCGCCGAATCCGACGCCGTCCTGGCTGGCGAAAAAGCCAAGGCCGAAGCCAAGGCCAAGGCCGCCGCTGAAGCCAAAGCCAAGGCCGCTGCCGCCGCCGCCCCGGCTCCCCTCAATGCCGCCGCGCCGGCCGCCCCGGCCCAACCGGCTCCGGCCCCCGCCGCCCCGCAACCCACGACCACCAAATAAGGACAGAATGTTCGACCAGCTCGACCAAATCTTTGTGACCGCGCTCCACTGGCTCGTGGGTTTTCTCCCCGTCGCCTGGCGGTCGTTGGCCAGCTCGTTGCTTTGCGTGGGGTTCATCATTATGGTGTTTCCCGGTCTCTTTGCCATCGTCACCGTCATCGAGCGCAAAGGCCTCGGCCGCATCCAAAATCGCTACGGTCCCAACCGTGTCGGGCCCTTCGGCTTTCTCCAATTCGCCGCCGACGGCATCAAGGCCCTCATCAAAGAGGACATCGTGCCCCGCGCCGCCGACCACGTGGTGCATTTTCTGGCGCCCGTCGTCCTGCTGATCCCCGTTCTCCTGGCGTATGCGGTGCTGCCCTTCGGCCGCAACATGTCCGTCGCTGATTACGATGCCGGGCTCCTCTTCTTCTTCGCCGTGGGCGGCGCCGTCGAACTCTCCATCTTCATGGCCGGCTGGTCCAGCCGCAATAAATACTCGCTCCTGGGCGCCATGCGCGCCATCGCGCAGATGCTCAGCTACGAAATCCCCCTCATCCTCAGCGCCGTCTCCGTCGTCATGATCGTCGGCTCGCTCAACCTCTTGGACATCGTCAGCCACCAGAACCAATACACGTTTGGCATCGCCCATTGGCATGTCTTCACCCCTTGGGGCCTGGTCGGCTTCATCATCTTCTTCATCGCCTCGCTCGCCGAGTCCAACCGCAGCCCGTTCGACCTGCCGGAAGCCGAATCCGAAATCATCGCCGGTTATTTCACCGAATATTCCGGCTTCAAGTTCGCCCTCTTCTTCCTCGGGGAATACCTCGGCATGTTCGCCATCTGCGGCCTGGGCATCACCCTCTTCCTCGGCGGCTGGACGTCCCCGGTCTCCTGGCTCGCCTGGATTCCTTCCTATGTCTGGTTTCTCACCAAGCTGCTGGCCATCGTGTTTGTCTTCATTTGGATTCGCGGCACGCTCCCGCGCCTGCGCATGGATCAATTGATGAACTTTGCCTGGAAATTCCTCCTGCCCCTGGCGCTCGTCAACGTCGTGGTCGCCGGCCTCTGGCATTTCCTCGGCGCCGGCGCGTTGCGCTGGCTGGTCTGCGCCGCCATTCTCGCCGCCGCCTATGTGGCCCTGGGCCACACCCTGATGCGGCGCCAAAAACTCGGCAAACGCATTTACCGTTTCGCGGATTAAACCATGACTCTCTTCCTCGTCATCACTGCCGTGGTCACGCTCCTGGCCGCCGTCGCCGCCATGAGCCTGCGCAACCTCGTGCATTCCGCCCTCATGCTGGCCGTTTCCTTCTCCGGCATCGCCGCCATTTATTTGCAGCTCAATGCCGAATTCGTTGGCTTCACCGAGATCCTCGTCTATGTCGGCGCCATCGCCATCCTCATCGTCATGGCCATCTTGCTCACCCGCAGCGGTGAAACGCCGGAACACAGCGTGCTCACTTCCGGCTGGCTGGCCGGCATCGCCGTCACGGCCCTGCTCTTTACGCTCCTGGGCTGGGCCGTCTTGAGCAGTTCCGCCCTGCCCGCCGCCCCCGCCGCTCCGCCCCGGGTCACCGTCAGGGACATCGGCCTGGAGTTGATGACCCAATACGTCCTGCCGCTCGAAATCGTCGGCCTCGTTCTCACGGTCGCCATGATCGGCGCCGTCGTCATCGCTTGCAAGGAAGCGGCCCCGGCCCCGGCCGTTTCCCCGGCCGCCAAAACCAGCCGCCCCCCGACGCCCGCCGGCCATCCCGCCGCGCCCGTCCCCGCCCCCGCCGGCGCCTTTAAGAAAGCCGGTGCCGCATGAACCCGCTCCAATTCTGTCTGCTCGTTTCCGCGCTCCTGTTCTCCATCGGCTTCGCCGGCGCCGTCACGCGCCGCCACGCCATCCTCGTGCTCGTCGGCATTGAGCTGATGCTCAATTCCGCCAACCTGAACCTCATCGCTTTCTGGCGCTTCGGCCCCCATCCCGAGGCTCTCACCGGTTTCATCTTCGTCCTCTTTTCCATGGCCCTGGCGGCCGCGGAAGCTGCCGTGGGCCTCGCCCTCGTCATCGCCATTTACCGCCATAAAAAAACTTCCAACCTCGATGAAGTGAAGGAGCTGAAGGGATGATCTGGATCGTTAAAAATCTCTGGCTGATTCCCGCCCTGCCGTTGTTCGCCGCGGGCATCATCGCCGTCAACAAGCAGCCGCGGCGCAAGCTCGCCGCCACCCTTGCCATCGGCTCCCTGGCCGTCGGCTTCCTCCTGTCCCTTTGCGCCTTCAGCGCCACCTTGGGCCACACGGCTGGCGTCGTTCACGAAGTCTTCAGCTTCCACTGGATCAAATTCGGCGGCGAATGGATGGACCTCGGCTGGGTGCTCGATCCCCTCACCGCCATCATGCTCGTCATGGTTACTTTCGTCGGCATGCTGATCTTCATCTTCAGCATCGGCTACATGGAGCATGACCGCAATTTCATGCGGTTCTTCTGTTTCCTGGCCCTGTTCGCCTCCGGCATGCTCGGCGTCGTTATCGCCAACAACCTCTTCCTCCTCTTCGTTTCCTGGGAAATCGTCGGCCTCACCAGCTACCTGCTCATCGGTTTCTGGTATCACCGGCCCAGCGCCGCCGCCGCCGCCAAAAAGGCCTTTATCACCACCCGCATCGGCGACCTCGGCCTGCTGCTCGGCATGGTCTGGCTCTATGCCCAGACCGGCACCCTGAACTTTTATGACCACGGCCACGGCTGCCTCGAAACCGACGCGCTCACCCAGATGGCCACCGATGTCACCGTCGGCGGTATGGCGGTTTCCACCTTCATCGGTCTCCTGATTTTCCTGGGCGCCGTCGGCAAATCCGGCCAGGTCCCCCTCCATGTCTGGCTGCCCGACGCCATGGAAGGCCCCACGCCCGTCAGCGCCCTCATCCACGCCGCCACGATGGTCGCCGCCGGCGTCTTCCTGGTCGCCCGCGTTTATCCGCTCATGGCCGCCGGGGCCCCGGTCCTCGCCCATGGCGCGCCGGTCACCACCGCGCTGACGGTCGTCACCTGGGTCGGCGCCATCACCGCCATCTTCGCCGCCACCATCGCCGTCGCCCAAAACGACATCAAACGCATCCTGGCCTATTCCACCGTCTCCCAGCTCGGCTACATGATGATCGGACTCGGCGTGGGCGGCGTCGCGGTGGGCATGTTCCACCTCATCACCCACGCGTTTTTCAAGGCCCTCCTGTTCCTTGGTTCCGGCTCCGTCATCCATGGCTGCCATGACGAGCAGGACGTCCGCAAAATGGGCGGCCTCCGAAAATTCATGCCCGTCACTTTCGTCGTGTACGCCATCGGCATGCTCGCCCTCGCCGGGTTCCCGCTCTTCTTCTCCGGTTTCTGGAGCAAGGACGATATTCTCCATCACGCCCACGAATGGTCCGTATCGCAAATTCCCTTTTATCTCGGCTGCGCCGGCGCCCTGTTCACCGCGTTTTACATGACGCGCCAGGTCGCCCTGGTGTTCTTCGGCCAATATCGCGGCCACTCCGCCGATTCGCACGCCGAAGCCCGCCTCCACGGCAATCCCGAATCCGCCGCCCACGGTGCGCCCCACGAAAGTCCCGCCGTCATGACCGTTCCGCTCATCCTCCTCGCGGTCTTCGCCATTCTCCTCGGCGTCATCGGCACGCCCGCCTGGCCCTGGTTCGCCGGCTATATGCGGGGCGAGGCCACCGTGCTGGACTGGACCAAGTTCGGCGACACTGCCGCCCTGATGGTCGCCTCCTCGGTGATCGTGCTGACCGGCCTGGCCCTCGGCTGGTTCCTCTACGGCCGCCGCCAGCGCAAAACCGTCGGGGAAAAAGACGTCCTCGAAGCCGCCCAGCCCGCCGTGTTCAAGCTCCTCCAGAACAAGTATTACATTGACGAGCTTTACGAACACACGGTCATTCGCTTCAACGCCTTCGCCGCCCGCGCCTGCGCTTTCCTGGATACCTGGATTTTCGGCGGCCTCGTGCTGCTCGTTTCCTACGCCGCCCTCGGCTGCTCCTGGCTTTCCCGCACCCTGGATGAAAAATTCGTCAACGGCGGCTTCGACGCCGGCTGCGAGTCCCTCCGCAGCACCGGCGGCGGCCTCTCCCGGCTGCACACCGGCCGCGTGCAAACTTACCTGCGCATCATCGGCGTCGCCTTGGTGCTGCTCATCATTTTCCTGATTTGGGGCAAGGCATGAATCATTCTCTTTCCATCCTCACCGCCGTCCCGTTTGTCGTCGGCCTCATGGTGGCCTGCCTCGGCGCCGAACGCAAAAACCTCGTCCGCGGCCTGGCCCTGGCCTCCAGCCTCGTCACCCTCATCGGCGCCGTCTGCCTGTGGACCCATTTTGACACCGCGTCCGACCGGCTCCAGTTCGTCGAGCAATTCGACTGGGCGCCCACGCTCGGCATCCAATATTATCTCGGCGTGGACGGCTTGGGCCTGCTCATGGTCATGCTCACGGCCATCGTCACCCCCCTGGCCATCCTGGTTTCCTGGTCCATGAACGACCGCGTGCACGTTTACCACGCGCTCATTCTCTGGCTGCAGGCCGGCCTCTTCGGCACGTTCACCGCGCTCAATTTTTTCCACTGGTTCATGTTCTGGGAACTTGGTCTCATCCCCGCTTTCTTCCTCATCAAACTCTGGGGCGGACCCAATCGCGGCCCCGCCGCCACCCAGTTTTTCATCTACACCATGGCCGGCAGCGCGGCCCTGCTCCTGAGCTTCCTCGCCCTCCGCCTGGCCACCGGCAGCTTTGATTTCATCGAACTGGCGAAACAGGCCAGGGCGGGCGTGCTCGCCCAGAACTTGCAGCACACTTTTCACTGGCCGCACATCACTTTGCTCGTCTTCTTCGGCGCCTTCCTCGGCTTTGCCGTCAAGGTGCCGATCGTGCCGTTCCACACCTGGCTCCCCGCCGCCTATGCGGAGGCC
The DNA here is from genome assembly GCA_964532525.1 of uncultured Bifidobacteriaceae bacterium. Classification (GTDB taxonomy): domain Bacteria; phylum Verrucomicrobiota; class Verrucomicrobiia; order Limisphaerales; family UBA11358; genus UBA11358. The sequence continues at coordinate 35,597 of CAZHIM010000022.1, read as the reverse complement.
CCCAGCCCCGTCACCATGCTCCTCACCGGCGTCATGTCCAAGATGGGCGTCTATGGCTTCCTGCGCATCCTCCTGCCGATCTTCCCCGACCAAATCCGCCTCGTGCTCACGCCGCTCATCTGGCTGGCCATCGCCACCATCGTGCTCTCCGCCTGCGCCGCCTTCGCCCAGCGCGACCTCAAGCGGATGATCGCCTATTCCTCCGTCAACCATCTCGGCTACTGCCTCCTGGCCATGTTCGTGGCCGTCGGCGCCGCTGGCGCCAACGTCGCCCAGCCCGACCTCCAGAAAGCCGCCGCCCTCGATGGCGTCCTCCTGCAAATGTTCAATCACGGCCTCACCGCCTCCGCCCTGTTTCTCTTCGTCGCCCTCATCGAAAAACGCAGCCACGGCTTCCGCGGCCTCGACGATTTCGGCGGCCTGCGCCAGGTTGTCCCCGTGTTCACCGGCCTCATGGGCATCGCGATTTTCTCCTCCCTCGGACTCCCCGGCCTTAACGGCTTCGTCGGCGAATTTCTCCTCTTCAAGGGCGTCTTCCCGCTCGCCCCGTGGGCCGCCGCCGTCTCCATCATCGGCCTCCTCGTCACCGCCATTTTCCTCCTGACCCTCATCCAGCGCGTCTTTTGCGGACCCTTGAACGAGCGCTGGGCCAAACTGCCCGATCTCTCCACCGCTGAACGTTTTCTCGTCCTGCCCAGCATCGCCCTCATGTTCATCCTGGGCATCTGGCCCCAACTCATCCTCGGCACGATTGACACCACCGTGATGGCCCTGGTGCGCCAAATTTCCATTTGACCGCCGATGAACGCCACCTTACACACATTCATTTTTGCCGCGCCGGCTTCCGGCCTGCGGCCCTTGGGGAACTAAAATGCTGGCCTGGACCATTTATACTTCATTCATCGGCGTCGTGGTGCTCATGCTCCTGCCGCGCGACGCCGCCCGCGCGGCCCGCTGGGTCGCCCTGTTCACCGCCATCGCCGGCTGTGCCCTCGCCTTCGCGGGCGCCATCCTGCAGGCCCGCCAGACCAACCTCGGCGACGTCACGCCCATCGCCCAAGCCGCGTGGATCCCCGCCCTCGGCGCCACTTACTACCTCGCCGCCGACGGCATCAGCCTCGTGCTCGTCGTCCTCACCGGTCTCGCCGCCGTCGCCGGCATCCTGTTCTCCTGGAACATTGAAAAGCGCACCAAGGAATTCTTCGCCTTCTACCTGGTCCTCATCGGCGGCGTGTATGGCGTCTTCCTCAGTTTCGACGTCCTGCTGCTGTTCGTGTTTTACGAGCTGACGATCATCCCGAAATATTTCCTCATCGCGCGCTGGGGCAGCACCCGCAAGGAATACGGCGCCATGAAGCTCGCCTTGTACTCGTTTGTCGGCAGCCACCTCGTGCTCATCGGCCTCGTCGCCACCTGGGTCGTCGCCCGCGCCCAGACCGGCCATGCCACCCTGAACCTGCAGCTTCTCTCGCAGATCAATTTTCCCGCCGGTTTTCAACACTGGGTCTTTCCCCTCGTGTTCGTCGGCTTCGCCATCCTCGCCGGCCTGTGGCCCTTTCACACTTGGGCGCCCACCGGCCACGTGGCCGCACCCACCGCCGGCTCCATGCTGCTCGCCGGCGTGGTCATGAAACTCGGCGCCTACGGCTGCCTCCGCGTCGCCATGGTGCTCTTCCCCGAGGGCGCCCGCGAATGGCAGGGCGTCATCGCCGCACTCGCCGTCATCGGCATCATCTACGGCGCCGGCGTCGCCCTGGTGCAGCGCGACTTCAAATTCGTCATCGGCTATTCCAGCGTCAGCCACATGGGCTTCGTCCTGCTCGGCCTCGCCACCCTCAATGCCATCGGCCTGTGCGGCGCCGTCTTGCAAATGTTCTCCCACGGCATCATCGCCGGCCTCCTGTTCGCCGTCGTGGGCCGCATGGTTTATGACCGCACCCATACCCGCGATTTGCACGACCTCGAACGCCTGAACCTCGGCAAGGTGCTCCCCTTTGCCGGTGTCACCTTCGTCATCGCCGGCGTCGCCTCCATGGGCCTGCCCGGCTTCAGCGGCTTCGTCGCGGAATTCCAGATCCTCATCGGCGCGTGGAAGGTGTTCCCCATCACCGCCGTCCTCACCGGCCTCGGCATCATCCTGGGCGTGGCCTACACCTTGCGGGCGGTGCAAATGGCCTTTTACTCGGACACCCCGCCGCCCGCCCCCCACAGTCCCGAGGCCCATTCGCTCCCGCCCATCACCCTCCCGGAACGCGCCGGCGCCGTGCTCCTCATCGCCGCCTCCCTGGTGGTGGGATTGTTCCCGACCCTGTTAATGAACTGGATTGAACCCTGCCTGAAATCCCCGCTCTTCGCCCGCTTGCTGAACGGAGGCCCGCAATGAACTCCGGCGACTATTTCGACCTCCTCCGCTGCGCCGCCCCCGAGGCCATCGTCACGCTCACGGTTCTCGTCGTGCTCGGCGCCGACCTCTCCATCCTGCGCGGCAAATCCCTCGCGGCGCGGTTCCAGGTCGGCGGTGCGCTCTCCGTCCTTGGCTGCCTCTCCGCGGCGGCCTTCGCCTTTACCCGCCACGAGTCGTTCGATCTCCTTAACGGCATGATCGTCGTTGACCCGCTGACCGATTTCGTCAAGGTGGCCATCCTGCTCCTCACGGTATTCACCATCCTGATTTCCACCGCCGGCAAATTCACCGACCATGTCGGCGAATACCTGTCGCTGATTCTTCTCGGCACCATCGGCCTCCTGTTCCTCGTCAGCGCCGGCGACCTGCTGATGATCTTTGTTTCGCTCGAGCTCGCCAGCCTCACGCTCTACATTCTCACCGCGTTCAACAAGCGCAACGCCCGTTCCAGCGAGGCGGCCCTCAAGTATTTCCTTTTCGGCGGCATGTCCGCCGCGTTCCTGCTCTTCGGCTTCAGCCTCCTCTACGGCGTGTCCGGGTCCACCAATCTCATCGAAATCGCCCGCCACCTCCCCGGCAAGGGACTCGATCCCCTCCTGCTCGTCGCCCTGGTGATGACCATCATCGGCTTCGGTTTCAAGGTGGCCGCCGTGCCCTTCCACTTGTGGGCGCCCGACGCCTATGAAGGCGCGCCCACCCCCAGCTCCGCCTTTATCGCCGCCGGTTCCAAGGTCGCCAGCTTTTTCATTCTGGCCAAGATTCTCAGCGTCGGTTTCGCCGGTATTGAAGGCAGCGCCGTCTGGCACGGCTACGTCGCCGGTTGGACCCCCGTGGTCGCCGTCGTCGCCGCCCTCTCCATGGTTCTCGGTAACCTCACCGCCATCGTCCAATCCAGCGTCAAGCGCCTGCTCGCCTATTCCGCCATCGCCCATGCCGGCTACATGCTCCTCGGCGTCCTCTCCAACACCGCGGACAGCCGGTCCGCCCTTATGTTCTACGTCATCACCTACGGCCTCACCGTCGTGGGCGCCTTCGGCGTGGTGACCGTCGTCGAGGCAGCCACCGGCGGCGACGCCCTGCAAAACTTCGCCGGCCTCAGCCGCCGCTCGCCGGCCCTGTCCCTGTGCCTGCTCGTTTTCCTCCTGTCGCTCGCCGGCATTCCGCCGCTCGCCGGTTTCATCGGAAAATTCTTCCTTTTTAGCGCCACCGTCGCTGCCGATGAACGGAATCTCGGCCTGCTCTGGCTCGTCATCCTCGCCATCGCCATGAGCGCCGTCTCGTTCTACTACTACCTCCGCGTGCTCAAGCAGGCTTACGTGGAGGATGCCCCTGCGGATGCCCCCGCCATCCAGATTCCCGCCCTCACCCTGTTCGCCTTGGTGCTGCTCGCCGCGCTGGTCGTCCTCCTCGGCTGCGCGCCCACCCTCCTCACCCAGTTTCTGCTGCCCCGCTAAACCGCCTCCCCGTGGCGGCAAACGGGCGTTGCAGCTCAAATTCCCGTTGTGATTTCGAAGGAATGGAGTTTTGTCTCACACCCGCAGGCGATGAACTGGTTGGCCCGGGGTGCCCGGCCGCCGTAAAGCGTTGTCGTCCAATGTGAACAACTTTTTCTGGATGCGTGAAATTCACGCATCTTGCGTGAAAAATTCACGCATCGGGCAATCTGCGTGAAAAGAGGCCGGATGGAGGGGAGGCAAATCATTGAGGTTTTGAGCTTTTTTGATAATTTCAGCCGTTGGCACCGGGTTTGCTTAACAAATTTTAGTAATCCGTTTGACAGTCGCCGCGCTTGCGCTAAGCTTCGCCGCCTGTCCCCGGAACTAGAGACAACAACACAAACCAAGAAACTATGAAACAACAGAAGAAAGCGTTTACGCTCATCGAACTGCTCGTCGTCATCGCGATCATCGCGATTCTGGCGGCCATGCTCCTGCCGGCCCTGGCGGCCGCCAAGAGGAAGGCCCAAAAGATCAGTTGCACCAACAATCTCAAGCAGGTCGGCTTGGCTTTCCGCATCTGGGAAGGGGACAATAACGACAAATATCCCATGGCAGTAAGCACCACTTCGGGCGGCGCGAGTGAATTCGTGGCCCATTCCGGCACCACCATCGGTGGCGCTCTGACCACTCCGAGCGCATATGCCCCGGGCATGATTTACATGGTGATGTCCAATGAATTGTCCACTGCCAAGATCCTGTATTGCCCCTCGGACAATTATCACACCGCGAACAGTGGCTACGCCACCAACTTTACCTATCAAGACCTGCTGTGCATTGCGGCCACTCCAGTCAACACCAAACTTACGACGGCTCAGCAGGGTGAGCCAAGTGGCGGCAACTCCAAGGTTAGTTATTTTATCAATGCTGACGCCCAAGAGCAGAATCCCCAGGACATCATGACCGGCGATGACAACATCGGCAACAGTGGTACCAGCGGCGGGACCGCGGCCGCCACCTACCGGTTTGGGGCGAGTTCCACCTCGACGACCGTCGCGGCGGCCAGCGTCAGCACCTGCGCGGGAATTACATCGGTGGCTTTCGCTTCGGCTGGGTCTCCTTGGTCTTGGACGGCCAATGATTTCCATCAGAAATCGGGCAACCTCGGCATGGCTGACGGTAGCTGCCAGAACGCCACGATCTCGGGTTTGCATAACTATCTGGCCAACAGCACCAACAGTGCGGTTGAAGAGGCTGTGAACTTCATGCCGTAATCACGATATTTTTCCACTGCACAAAGGCGCCCGCAAGGGCGCCTTTTTTTATGGAGACTTTCACTGGCGCGGCCGCCGGGAAGCTTTATGCTGTTCCCCCCATGGCCGCAAGCACTGACGATCTGCTCCAGGCGACCGCACGCTCGTTTTATCTTACCCTCCGCGTGCTGCCCGGCCGGGTGCGCACCCAGATCGGCTTGGCCTACCTTCTGGCCCGCACCGCCGATACCATCGCCGACACCGAAATTGTCCCGGTGGCGCAGCGGTTGGACGCCCTGCATCGGTTCCGCCAGCGCCTTTTGGGCGACGGAGGGGGGCCGCTGGCCGTGGGGGACCTGCCGCAAAAACAGGGTTCCCCCGCGGAAAAGCTCCTGCTGGAACGCAGCGAGGAAAGCTTGGCCGCGCTCAGGGGCTTTTCGGCGATGGATCAAAAGCTCATCCAAGATGTCCTGGACGTGATCATCAGCGGGCAGGAACTGGATTTGCAGCGGTTCACGGGCGCGGCGGCGGACGGCGCCGCCGACGGAAAGTCCGTCGTGGCCCTGCAAACCGCCGCCGAACTGGACGATTACACCTATCGCGTGGCCGGCTGCGTGGGCGAGTTCTGGACCCGGCTGTGCCGCGCGCACCTCTTCCCGAAAGTCAGGCTGGATGACAACCAACTGATCGCCGATGGCATCCGGTTCGGCCAGGGCCTGCAACTGGTGAACATCTTGCGCGATGTGCCGGCGGATTGGCGGCAGGGACGATGTTATCTGCCGCGGGAGAAGCTGGCGGCGGCGGGGTTGACGCCGGAGAACCTGTGGCAACCGGAGCAGGCGACCGCATTTCTGCGCGTCTTCCGCGCCCACCTGGACCTGGCCGAAGCGCACCTGGCGGCGGGCTGGCGCTACAACCAGGCGCTGCCATTCGGACAATTCCGCGTGCGTCTGGCCTGCGTCTGGCCGCTGTTGCTGGGCGTCAAGACCGTTGAAAAAGTGCGCGCGGCGGACATCGCCGCGCTGCGCCGGCGGGTCAAGGTCTCGCGCCCGGAAGTGTATGCGCTCCTGGCCCGCTCCACGCTCGCCTGTCCCATTCCGTTTCTGTGGCGCCAATTATACCACCCCGGCGCAAAAGCTGTTGCTTCCGCCGCCGATTTCGCGTAAAAAAATGGGGATGACAATTTCGAAGCTGCTGCCCGCTGTTTGCGCGTTCGCCCTGGGCGCAACCTGCGTCACGGTTCGCGCCGACGACAATCCCGCCCAAGCTGCCGCCCGCATCGCGCTGGCCAAGCAATTGTTCGAGCTGAACGCGGCCACCAACAACGCCCCGGCCATGGCCGCCACCAATGCCGCGGCGCCGGCCACGAGCAGCAAGGAAGCCAAGGCCAAGACCAAAGCCAGCAAGACCGTGGCCAGCCAGTCGCCAGCCACGAACCCGGCCCCGGCCGCGGTCAATTCCCCGGAGAGCCAAAAGGCCGCCGCGGAGAAAGCCGCTTTGGCCATGCCGCCCACCGCCGTTCCGTCGCAAGCCGGTCCGACCGCTGACGCCGCGCTCGCGGGCAGGGATCTGGGCATGAAACCGATTGCCGGCCCCGCGCTGCCCATCAGCGCCACCAAGGCCGATCGTTTGCAGGCCTTGCTGGCCAAATACAAGGCCGACCAGATTACCCCCGAAGAATACCATCAGCAGCGCGCGGCAATCCTGGCCGAACCGTGACCCCGTCTCCACGCGCATGAGCCATCTGCAACGCGCCATTCAGGAGTCCATCGTCACGCTGCACAGCTTGGCGCCGCTGGAGGAACCCCTGCAACGCGCGGCGCAACTTATCTCCCGGTCCCTGCTTTCCGGCAAAAAGCTGCTTGTCTGCGGCAACGGCGGCAGCGCCTCCGACGCCACCCACCTGGCCACCGAATTTCTCTGCCGCTTCAAGGACGACCGCCGGCCCTACCCGGCCATTTCCCTCACCGCCAATGGCGAATTCATGACCGCCGTGTGCAATGATTATCATGCCGACGAAATCTTTGCGCGGCAGATCTGGGGCCTGGCCGAAAAAGGCGACGTGCTCTTGGTGATCACCACCAGCGGCAAATCCCGGAATGTCGTCCGCGCCCTCGAAGAGGCCCGGCGGAAGGGCGTCGAGAGCATCGCCTTCCTCGGCCGCGATGGCGGTTTCACCAAGGGCCTGGCCACCGTGGACCTCATCGTGCCGGGCACCTCGACCGCGCGCATCCAGGAGGGCCAGAAGGTGCTCTATCACGCGCTGTGCGAAATGGTGGACGAAACCCTGCCGAAGGCCTGAGCGGGACCGCCGGTTTCCCGCACCTCCTCCCATAAACCGGAAAAGCAGGCGATGTCAGTTGGGGAACTCTCACCCCGGCCCTCTCAAAGTAAATGTTGATACGCCTAAAATCATAAAACAGGGCTTGCGCAGTAATATTAGTCACCAGTTATGAACAATAACAAACTCGGCACAAAGCCGCATTATCACATATTAGACGGACTTCGGGGGGTGGCGGCTATCATCGTGGTATTCTTCCACCTTGCCGAGCCGCTTTCCAGCAGCCACCTTGACAATGTGGTCAACCACGGTTACCTGGCCGTTGATTTTTTCTTTCTCCTATCCGGGTATGTAATTGGTTACGCTTACGACGACCGGTGGGACAAATTGACCTTTGGCGGCTTTTTTCGGCGCCGGTTGGAGCGGCTGCAACCACTCGTTGTATTGGGCATGACGCTTGGCGCCATAGGTTTTTACTTTACCGACTCAACCATATGGCCGCTCATTCATACAGTTCCGGCATGGAAGCTGATCGTCGTCATGCTGATAGGATATACGATCATACCCATCCCGCTTTCCATGGATATACGTGGCTGGCAAGAAATGCATCCTCTCAACAGTGTCGGCTGGTCATTGTTTTTCGAGTATATAGCTAATATTCTTTACGCGCTGGGTCTGAGGAAATTACCAAATAAAGCCCTGGCTTGTTTCGTCGTGCTGACCGGCGCACTGCTTTTGCATTTTGCGGTCACCAACCCGAACGGAGACGTCACCGGTGGCTGGACCCTGAATGCGGAACAGCTGCGCGTCGGGATAACGCGCGCCTTGTTCCCGTTTTTCGCCGGCTTGCTTCTATCACGGGTATTGCGGCCGGCCTGCATCAAAAATGCTTTCTTTTGGTGCAGCCTGCTGGTTGCGGCGGTTTTGCTTATGCCAAGAATAGGCGGGGCAAACCATCTCTGGATGAATGGTTTGTATGAAGCGTTTTGCATCATCATTATTTTTCCGCTGATTGTATATATTGGTGCCAGCGGGGTGGTGCGTGGTCAAACGGAAGACAAGATTTGCAAGTTCCTCGGCAATCTTTCTTATCCCTTATACATGACACATTATGTGCTGGTCTATTTTTACGTGGCCTGGGTAAGCAATCACAGCGGGATTACCTTGCGGCAGGCTTGGCCACACGCACTGCTCACATTTTCAGGAGCCATTGTGTTGGCCTATGCCAGTTCAAAGTTATACGATGAACCGGTAAGAGGCTGGCTGCGAAAAAAACTGAAGTAGCGAAAGGGATCAAGTCAATGGCGGCTGCCGCCGGCAACTTGCCCCCCCGGGGGTGAGAATTCCCCGAAAGCGTTCGCGCATTGAACCCCTGAACCGCAAAAGAAACATCCAACATTCCACATTCAACGCCCAATATCGAAGGGGCTCGCGCTGCCGCCTTCGTTCAGGGTTGGAAGTTGAATGTCGAAGGTTGAATGTTTTCTGGGTTCATGGAAAGGGAGAAACGGTTGCCGCGTCCTGGCCATGGCGGATGGCGGGGTTGGCCTTGGTTCAGGGGGCCAATGCGCGAACTTTTTCAAGGAATTCTCATCCCAGCTGGGACAAATATTCATCCAGCCGTTTAGGGGAAACGGGGTAGGCCGTGCCCAGCTCCTGCGCGAACACGGAAACTTTGTATTCCTCCACCATCCACCGGAACGCCTCCAGCCGTTGCCGGGCGTGGGCGGATGCCAGCGGACCGGCGGCCAGCGCCGCCAGCTTCGCGACATACGGCGCCACCAGGCGGGCGCGCTCCTGGTCCTTGAGCGGGTTCAGCCGGGCGCGCTCCATGCGCGTGGCGAGCGCCTTGAGGTAGCGCGGCAGGTGCGGCAGTTGGCCGAAGGGGATGGTCCGCAAAAAATTCCGCGGCAAGAGCCGGTCCAGTTCCGCGGCCCAGACGTTGGCCGGCTTCACGGCATCGGCGGTGGCGATTTGCAACTGGCTCAAATCCGACAGCGTCTGCCGCCGGCTGGTGGGCAGCACAGGGGAGGGTCCGCAACGTTGCTGGATTTCCTTGCGCGCCCGCAGAATCACGCCCACTTGGTCCACCAGCTTGATCGCCAGCCCGGGCAGCTCCAGCCGGGTCCGCTGCACCGCCTTTTCAAAATTCGCCGCCGTCAAGGGGGCGAACACTTCGGCGGGCAGGACGTGACGGCGCAGATTTTCCAGGGCCGTGTCCTGCAGTTCCTCCAGCGGACAAAGGTCGGCCGCGAGCGCCTCAAAGCGGTTCAGCGCCCGCAGGTCGCGCTGCAGCCAGGCGAAGTCCCGGGAGAGGGCCAGTTCCACGAGCTGCTGGATGCCCGCGAGGCTGGCGGCGCCGGCCGCGGCCTCCGCGCGAAAGAGCCGCAGGCCGACGCCGCCCTTTTCCCGCGCCAGCCCCGGCCACGCGTACACCGGCACCGGGCCGTCGGTGCTCACGGTGATGCGCGCCGGCAGATCCGCGAAATCCCACGCCGTCACGCCGCTGCGCTCCCATTGGCGGGCCGCCCGCACCCACGCCGAATTGTCCGGCGCCGGCCGGGCCACCACTTGCTCCAGCGCCTGCCGGAGCGTTCCCAGATCGCGGCTCGCGCCCATGATTTTTTGGTCGTTGCCCAGCACCTCGATCCGCGGGCGCAGATGTGCCGGAATCGCGTCCGCCGTCCAGGCCTCGGGCGGGATGGCCACGCCGTACCGGCGGCGGATGAAGGCCGCGAGGTCGTGCTGCAAGGAGGCGCCGGCCGGCCGCAGTTCCTTGACGATCTCCGCCACCTTGGGCGGAAACGGCTGGAGCTCGCGGCGGAGGCTCTTGGGCAGGGCGCGCAACAGCTCGTTCACCAAGCCCTCCCGCAGACCCGGCACCGCCCATTCCACGCACGACTGGGAGAGGCTTTGCGCCAGGCCGAAGCCCAGCTTGATGGTCACGCCGTCCTGCTCCTCGCCGGGCGTATAGGCATAGCTCAACGCCACGGGCTGGCCTCCGAGCGGCACGGCGTCCGGAAACGCCGCCCGGTCGAAACTCAGCGCCTCGCCGCCCGTCAAATCCGCCTCCGTGGCGCACAGAAAATCCGGCCCGCCGCAGTCCCGGATGAGCCGGTTCAATCCGGGAAGCGAAGAGACGCCGTGCAGGCGCTGCGCGTAGAACTCGAAGAGCTGGTCGTCCAGATCGGCCAAATCGTGGCGCCGCACCCGCGTCTGCCAGGTCTCGATTTTTTGCCGCACTTTGCGGTTGTGCTCCACGAAGGCGTATTGCGGCGGCAGCGGCGGCGGGCGGCCCGTGGCGGTGTAGATGCGGGTGTCGTCGTGGTCGTTTTCGTCATCGGCCGCCCGCGCGCGCACCGGCAGCAAATCCTCCTCGACGAGCGCCGAGCGGATGAAGATTTCCGTGGCCTCCGCCGGCGCCAGGTTGCCGTAAGCGACCTTGGTCTTGCGCACCTCCAGCCCGTAAAGCGTGGTTTTTTCCTCCACGAGCACGTTGCCGGCCGCGGCGCTCCACTGCGGATTCTGATGGGTGACCTGGCAGAGATGGCCGGCGAGCTGCACGATCCACAGCGGATCAATGCCTGCGACCGTTCGCGCGAAGAGCTGCGAGGTCTCGACGATTTCGCCCGCGACGATCCACGGCGGCTGCAGGCTGGCGGGCGCGCGGGGCGGGGACTTGCCTTGGTGGACGCGGGGATTTTTCGGCGGCCTTTCGTTGCGGTCAAACAGCGCCGAGCCCGGGAACAGGGCGAGCTGCCGGTTGCCCGTACCCTGGTACACATTGCGTTCCTTGCGCAGGGCCACGTGCGCCAGCAGTCCGGTGAGGATCGAGCGGTGAATGGCCGCATAGTCGGCGCTGCTGTCGTTTAGCTGGAAGCGGCCCTGATCCTCCAGCGCGGCATGCAACTGGGCGTACAGGTCCTGCCATTCCCGCATGCGCTGGTAGGAGAGAAAATTGGCGCGGCAGAATTTCCGGCGCTGGTTTTGCGCGCGCAGCTTCTCCCATTCGTCGTGTACGGCGTCCCAGATTTTCAGCAGCGTCAGGAAATCCGACTGCGGGTCGGCGAAGCGCTTGTGCGCGGCGGCGGCGGCTTCCTTCTGGTCCAGCGGCCGCTCGCGCGGGTTCTGGATGCTCAGGCCGGCGGCGATGATGAGCAATTCGTGGGTGGCGTGCTCGTGCTGCGATTGCAGCAGCATGCGCCCGAGCGTGGGGTCAATCGGCAGGCGCGAGAGATTTTCGCCCAGCGGGGTGAGCTGCCGCGCCGGGTCCAGCGCGCCGAGTTCCTGCAAGAGTTGGTAGCCGCCGGCAATGGCCGCCGGCGGGGGCGGGTTGACGAAGGGAAACGTCTCGATATCGCCCAGCCGGAAGGCTTTCATGCGCAGGATGACTTCCGCCAGGTTGGCGCGCTGGATTTCCGGCTGGGTGTAAGGCGGGCGCTCGGCAAAATCGTCCTCCGCGTAAAGCCGGATGCACACGCCCGCCTGCACGCGGCCCGCGCGGCCCTTGCGCTGGTTGGCGCTGCTCTGCGAGATCTTCTCGACCGGCAGCCGCTTGGTGCGCGTGCGCGGGTTGTACCGGCTGATCCGCGCCAGGCCCGAATCCACCACGTACCGGATGCCCGGGATGGTCAGCGACGTCTCGGCGATGTTCGTGGCCACCACGATTTTCCGCCGGTCGCACGGCGCAAACACCCGCTGCTGCTCGCCCGCGCTCAACATGCCGAACAGCGGGATGATTTCCGCCTCCGCCTCGAACCGGCCCGCCAGCAGGTCGCTCGTCTCGCGGATGTCCCGTTCGCCCGGCATGAAAATCAGCACGTCGCCCTCGCCCGACTCGGCCAGGATCCGCTCCGTGGCGCGCACCGCGGCGTCCACATACGTCAAATCCCCCGCCTCCTCCGAGTCCTCGTCCAGCGGCGCATAGACCACCTCCACCGGGTACAGCCGCCCGGACACCTCGATGATCGGCGCATCGTCGAAGGCCCGCGAAAAGGTCGCCGTGTCAATCGTGGCCGAGGTGATGATGAGCTTGAGATCGCTGCGTTTGGCCAGCAGCCCCTTCAGATGCCCCAGGAGAAAATCAATGTTCAGGCTCCGCTCGTGCGCCTCGTCAATGATGATGCAGTTGTATTCCGAAAGCAGCGGATCGCCCTGCGTTTCGGCCAGCAGGATGCCGTCGGTCATCAGCTTGATGTAAGTCTGCGGGCTGCTGCGGTCGTCGAAGCGGATCTTGCAGCCGGCCTCGCGGCCCCAGGTGACATTCAACTCCTCGGCGATGCGGCGCGAGATGGACAGGGCGGCCACGCGCCGCGGCTGGGTGCAGCCGATCTTGGCCTCGATCCCGTAGCCCGCTTCGAGGCACATTTTGGGGAGCTGGGTGGTCTTGCCGGAACCGGTCTCGCCGGAGATCACCACCACTTGGTGCGCCCGGATGGCCGCCACGATGTCATCCTTGCGCGCCACGATGGGCAGGGCCGGCGGATAGGTGATTTGCGGGACGTTTCGCCGCCGCTCCGCGCGCAGGGCCACCGAGGCGCGGGCCCGGGCCAGGATGCGGTCCAGCACCGCGTCGTGCGTCTGCGGATGCAGCCGGTCGCGCAAAAGCCGCACCATCCCGCCCCCGAGCCGCACCCAGTCGGGCAACATCGCTTGGGGCAGGAGGCGTCGAATTTCTTCAACCCGTGCGTCTTCCATGCCAGAGCGGGCAGTATAACGGATGCGCCGGGCTCGGCAAATCTCGGAGGGGGGATTTTGCGCGCGGCTGATTGGCTCGGGGCTTGCGGCTCGGGCTGGGTTCCGTCGCCGCTTTGGTTTGATCTCAGCGGTCCATCCCGGTTCATCCGCAAAGGCGTCCCGCGAGCGCTGATGCCATTGGCAGCACTTGTCTTTTAAAGATGAACACTTTCGATTGGGATATTCTGTGCCCCATGCTTCAGCAGCGAGGCCAGACGATCATACCCGAATATCAAGATCGGAAATGCTCCGGCGGAACATGCATTGCCGACCAGCGATGCGAGCCAGCATGTTCCGGGTGAAGGCGGGCGGAGTCTGGCATTGGCGGGGGACAAATAACGGCACATTAGATAAATCAACGAACCTTCGACCAAAACGACCAAGCCTTCACCGATAGCCACGGCGATGGAGGGGCGGATATCGTGGAGGAGCCATAACAACCCGAGGAACGCCGGATACGTAAACAGATGCATGCCGACAAGCCACGCCGCGAAGAAGCGCGGCCGCCGAGAGCGCCGCAATACCAAATAAATAAAAAGGATTTCGATCAGGATGGCGGTGAAGATCAGGAAAGAATTTTCAGGTACCACCGATTCCTCCGGCAGGGAGATGGGATTTGCCGCGGCGGTAAACGCAAAGAGGAACGCTCCCAACAAGATTTGGCGAGGCACGAATCCTGACAGATGGTTATGGGGAACGGATGAATTCATTTGATTCCTGCTCTGGCGGCTGCTTGCGGATCGATTTCTTTGAGTTCGTTGGTGACATTTTGCCGAACATCCTCATCCGCGTCATTTAGAAGCTTTATCAGCAAGGGGACCACCTGCTTGCGCAGTTCTGGAAATTGGGCATCAGTCCCCTCGGCCAAATTCTGGGCGGCCTGGCCACGCACGTCGGCAGAGCCATTCGTCAAGCCTTTGAGAAAAAACGGGATGGCGTTTGAGCCGGTGTTGCATGCGGACATCATGGCGAAAAGAGCCAGAATCTGGTTTGTGCTGTCCATGAACGCGAACAATTGCGGCAATGCCGGCAACGTCTGCCCGCCCAAAGTGACGAATCCGCGCACGGCATCTATATTGACATCGCGGGCAGGCGCGCCAAAAGGAGGGCGCACGTAAACCAAGCGGGCCAGCAACGCGGGAATGGCATTTGTACCAATCTGGCGAAGAGCTTCTTTGGCAGTTTCGGAGAATTGGCCGCTTCCGTCATGATCGGCCAACCAGGCTCCCAGGCTTTTCCCGGCGTACGCGGGCTCGTTGATCAATACCGGCTCGTCCGGGTGGTCACGCTGATATTTTTTGGTGATGAAATTCCGGACATACCAGGCGATTTTAGGATCGGAGTCATTTACACCCTGTTCAATCGCAATGGAAATTTCCGCGTTGGTGAAGGGATAATCCGAAAGCAGTCGCAGGGCGGCCTGTCGGCGCCGCGGGTCGGCGGAATACCGGTTGGTCAGAACCACCGGCAAGGCCCGGTCCGGTGTGATGGCGACCATGGATTGAAGGGTTTGCCGCACTGTTTGATCGAAGTCTCCCTGCTCGACGAGATTGCTCAACACCGGAAAGATGGCGACGGCATTAGTGCCAAAGCCCGCGAGCGCCTGCGCGGCATATACTGAAACGTTTCCATCACGTTTTTCCAAGGTCTTGACCAGAATCGGAATGACCATCTCCGGCATTTGCGTCTGGGCACCAATTCCCTGAATTGCGGCTGACCGAACGCTGCCATCGGGGTCGGTAAGGCAATTAGTCAAGATGCTGACATACCGCACATCGTCATTGCACACCCAACTGAACTGCGAAGCCGCGAAATACCGGATTTGCGAACTCGCATTGGTGAGCGCCTGGCACAATGCCCCTTCAGCCGCCGGGCCGATAAATACCAAACAACGGACGGCATCAAACGCATGGCGCGGGTCGTTGAGCATTGGCGCCAATTCCGCCAAGGCCGGAGCGGCATTGGTGTCCAACACCTCGAACCCCGCGATTCCCAACTGTTGCCACTCTTCTGCAGAACGCCAAGTTGGGACACTCCATCGAAGGGCCTTGCCTTTCCCCAAGATCCAGGCGCTCGCCGGGTCATCATTGGCCTTCACGAATCTCATCAACTGAGGCAAGGCTCGTTTTGCGCCGATAGCGCGGATGGCTGATTGCGCTTCCGCGAGCCGCTGGGTTTCCATCGAGGGTGTGTCGTAACATTGCTGGAGCCAACTGGTCAGCGATCGGCCCTGGTAATGTGGTTCACGCCCCGACAAAAACGCGGCGACTGCCAGGACTGCCAGCACCGCGATCACCGCCCACCATGGCCGGGACAATTTCATTGCGCTTGCTTGGCCCACTCGCGGACGCGGGTCGTCGTTTCCCCGTTTTGCCGGAAAAAAGACATGGATGCGGTCATCGGAGTTTCCCACTGGAGTAGAACTGCAATGGTTGACGCGGCGCGGTCGCAAATCCGCCATTCCTTGCCCCCGGGCAACGGCTTTGAATAGACAATCGGCGTCGTGTCATCCAGCAACGGAATGAGCTCGCGCACGCGGTTGGTCAGCGAAAGTGTGCCGAGCGAGACCAGTGCCTTCTCGCGCAAAAAGCTGTCCACTTGCTGGTCTTTGGCCGTGGCCATCAAATTGTCGGTGAGGCGGGCGGGCGCGAGTTTGGCCAAAGCGCGCGTGGCCTCGGCATCATAATCGGTTCCGCACAATTTGAAGAATTCGTCGGCTGCCGGTGCATAATGCAAATCGCCGAGCGCTTCGATCAATGCCGTAGCCAGATCATAATGGTGAGTCGGAAAATTGAAGGGTCTGGGCGGAAGCCGCATCGCCGCCATGCGGACGGCATCGGCGCTGGTATCGCCTCCCAGTCGAAGGCGCAGTTCCAGGCCGTCAGTGTCGAGCAAGTTGCCCAAGCCGGGATGCATTCCACCGACCGGCCGATAGATTCTTTCCTTTTCCTGACTGATGGCTTCCGCTTGTTGCTGTCGCGTTTCCGGGGACAAACCCGGCGATTGCAGGCAGGTTTCCAGACGTGACAGCAGCGCCGGCGCCAAATTCGTAGCGCCCAGAAGAGCCAGTGAACGCACGGCCGCGGCGGCGACAAATTGGTTGGTATCGTTCAACGCGTCAAAGAGACGGGAGATCGGCGGTTCATTCGTCCAGTGCGCCTTGCCAATGGCCAAGGCCGCCTGCCAACGAACACTCGCTTCCGGGTTTTGCACCGCGTTCAACAAAGTTTGACGGGTCGCCACCGTTTGTTGCGGTACGCTGCCCAATAGCAGGCAATACAGGCGGCGAGCACGAATTGACTGACGGTCAAAATCAGAAGCCAACGCAGCAGCATCCAAATGCTCTGGTCGCTTCAACAAAATATCGGCGGCAAAGTCTGAAAGCAGCGTGTCTGGCGAAGACAACAAGTGCACCAACCGTTTCTGATACGGTTCCCATTGCAGCCGCTCAATGAGGTTGGCAATTCCGACCGTTACATCTTCATCCGAGTTTGTGCTGGTTGCCAGCAAACTGATCAAGCCAGGCAAATCCTTGTCGGTCGCCTGGGAACCCAATTGCCAGAATAGCTCCTCTTGTTGGTCGTAATCTTCTTGCTGCCCAAGACGGGCGCGAAGTTCTTTCATCCAGTCTGCGACGGATTTTTCCGCGGAGAAACTGCGGGTGAATGGCGGCGCCGGCGGCGTCTGGCCTTGCGAAACCAATTCGCGCCACGATTCATCATCGAGCAATTGACTGTTCGGGCGGACAAATTCCCGATAGGTCATCACCGCCCCTCGATAAAGCTGGAGCGACTTGCCATAGGGAATAATCAAATAAAGGGCCTGTGGCCGGGCCAGCCCGGCGTACAACAGGGAATCCGACAGTGGATTGGAAAACACGCGGGTCACGATGGGAAAGTCGTCTCGCGGCACTTCGTATGAATTGCCGTAGTAAAAATGGAAGCCGGCCAGCGTGACCCCGTAGTTCTCGATCCACTTGGCATCATCCTCTGTCAGTGCGACGCCGTTTAATGATTTGCCGGCCAAGGCTGCCAAGCGCTCACACACGGGCGCAAAATCATTGAGCATGCTGGAGACGCTGTGTCGGGAATCGGAGAACATTCGGAGCGCCAGCGAATCCGATTCCGTGGCCGGGCCATTGGTGGCGCAACGCCGGGCCAAGTCTTCCAGATTCTCTTGCATCCGGTTGTAGGCATGGGAAGCACCATTGGACTCCCACTCCGTCCGGTGCTGGTCATAATAGCGGCTCTCAAACTCACTCAATTGCTCAAGCTTATCCGAAGCCGCTTCAATTTCTTTTTCGTCCCGACTGCGCGAAATTTGGGACGAAAGTTCGAGCAAGTTCAACAAATTGCCCGCGGCAGTTTTGACCTCGAAGCCGGGTTCCAGATTTGCCTTCGCGAACGCATCCGCCGTCTGCCGGGACAATTTGGCCAAACCGGTAAAAAAGCCAGGGTAGGGCGCCACGATGCCCTTGGGGGGTGAAATAAGGCCCATAACCATTACCGTCATTTTGGAATGCAGCGCCCAAGTGTGCTGCTGTTCGGCCCAGGCACCCAATTGGGTCCAAAGCTGCGCATCCTGCCAGGCGTCATTCCGCAGGCAGGCTGGCGCTTGCGACGGCAACGGCTGCTGCAGCGACGCCAGCAATTGCATGGCGTCACCATAGAGTGAGTCCGGCATGGGGCCACAGGCGGCCTTGAGAATCAGGTCGCCCGTCGCTTTGCCAAATTGTCCCTGCACGGCCCGGACGGCGGCGGGTGAACGCAACACCGGCGACGCCGCCAGGAAATCCAGCCCCGAGGGATACATTCGCCCCGGAACTTTGGGATCGACGGTGTTGTGAAAACAGACTTCGCAGGGCAGTGGCCGTGACGGCAACATGCGGAAGCCGCGGGTCGCCTTGCCAAACTCCAGGTATTGCTCCGGCGAAACCAATTGATCACTGACCCGCGGCAAAGGCAGCCGTCCCGCCAGACTTCGTTTGAGGTCAGCGATCTGGCTGTCGGTGGGGCTGGAATTATTCGTGCCGACAATAGAAATCGCCGCCGCGAAATATTCCGGCACGGTTCCGTCCTCGGTGGGCGCGAGAAATTGGTCGTATGGCTCGGAAAGTTGCTTCCACAACCGCAACAAGGCGGGATCGGTGCTTACCATTGTGGCCAGATAAACGGCCAGTTTGGTTTCCCGCGGATTGGCCAGGCGGAACACGACATTGGCGTACCATTGGCGGGCGGCAAAATAAGCGGACAATTCAGGCGATTGCGCATAAAAACTCTGCGCGCGGAATTGGGCTGGCGCCAGATCAAAGCCAATCGGTACGGCCACCGGCAGTGTTCCGGCGCGCAATCCGTCCACGATCCGTTTTTCGTCGGCTCCCAGTTGCGGTAGTTGATTGGTGTCTTGCAAGGCCAACGCCACAGACGAAAACAGCAGCAAATCCGGATCTGCCTTCGCGGTTTTGGTTGCGGTCAGCAGTTGGCGGGAAAAGGCCAGCAACCGTCCCGCCTGCGCCGTCTCCATCTGCTTGACACCTTCTTCCAACAGCACATGGTAGGTGTCCCACGCGGAATCAGTGGTGATGAACGATGGCAGATACTCCCGGTTCCAGTTGGTTTCAGAGGGCGCCTTGGTTTGCGGACTTTCGATATAGGCCTGGAAGATTTGCTTGAACGACGGATCGGCAACCACGAAGCCGTTTTTGGCCAAAAGCTCCCTGGCTTGATCCGATCCGGTGAAGGCCTGGATTCCGTTGACGTGGTGAAGGTCATAGGCCGCTACGGTTGGCGGGAGGCTGGAGACGACGGCCAAGACGCTGATCCCGGCGGCGAGGGCGAGTGACGAGGTTCCCGTTCGCATATCACGATCTTAAGTCCGTCCACCGACTTGTCATCCGGAATATTTTGTTGCGTGCACCACAAAATAAGGCGCAGCGGCAAACCCTGAAATTCAACCGGCCCCCGGGTCAGGTATCGAGGCGGCGGCGGATGGTTTCCAGGAGGTTGTTGGTGCCAAAGGGCTTTTGGATGAAGGCTTCGCGGGACTGCAATTGAAAATCGCGGCCGGCAATGTCGGCGCTGTAGCCGCTGGCGAAAATAACCTTGAGCCCGGGCTGCTCTTTTTCCAGGCGCCGGCCCAGCTCCTTGCCGCCCAGGTTGCCCGGCATCACCAGGTCCGTGAAGAGCAACGCGATGCGGCTGCGATGCTCCTGCCAGAGCCGGAGGGCCTCGGCGCCGTCGGCGGCGTCCAGAACGTGATAGCCGTGGCGTTCCAGGATCAGACGGGTGGATTTGCGCACGCCCGATTCGTCTTCAACCAGCAGAATGGTTTCGGTGCCGCCGGGCGGCGCGGGCTTGGCGCCGGCGGGGGCGGCGGCAGCCGGGTCGGTGCTGGCGGGCAGAAAGACGCGGAAAGTGACGCCCTGGCCGGGGCGGTTGTCCAGTTTGATCCAGCCGTGATGCTGTTTGACAATGCCGAAAACGGTCGCGAGGCCGAGCCCGGTTCCCCGGCCGGGTTCCTTGGTGGTGAAAAAAGGCTCGAAGATTCGCGGCAGAATCTCGGGCGGAATGCCGCCGCCGGTGTCGGACACACTCAGGCAGACGTGGCGGCCCGGGGCGGCGTCAGGATTCAGCCGGGCCTCGCTGGCGTCCACGTCGGCCGCGCTGGTTTCAATGCGCAATTCTCCGCCCTCGGTCATGGCGTCGCGGGCATTGACGGCGAGGTTCATCAGAACCTGGTCGAGCATGCTGGCGTCGGCCATGGTCAGCAGCGGGGTGGGATGCAGGTGCAATTGCAGTTGCACGTCTTCGCGGATGACGCGCTGGAGCATCCGGGCGAGGTTCATGACGACTCCGTTGAGGTCCAGGACGCGCGACTGCATGACTTGGCGGCGGCTGAAAAGCAGCAACTGGCGGGTGAGGTCGGCGGCGCGGCGGGTGTCGGCGCCGATCTGCTGGAGGCCCTCGCGGATTTCCGGCGTCAAGTGAGCGGTCATGCCGAGCAGCTCGGACTGCATCAGGAGCGAGGAAAGGATGTTGTTGAAATCGTGCGCCACGCCACCGGCCAACTGGCCGACGGCTTCCATCTTTTGGGCCTGGCGGAGCTGCTCCTCAAGCTGGAGGTTGTTGGTGACATCGCGGGTATTGAGGATGACCTGTTTCTCGCCGGTCTCGGTGAGAATGCAACTGCCGACGGTCTCCACGGTGCGCCAGGTGCCGTCGCGATGGCGGAGCTGGGCGAGGAGGGTGACGGGAACGTCGGATTGACCGAGCGCCTGTTCGAGGGCCGCCCGGGCCTTGGGCAAGTCCACGGGGCAGACGAGATCGAAAAAAACGGTGCCCACCAGGCTTTGGGCGGGATAGCCCAGGATGCGTTCGCCCGAGGTGCTTTGGTAGGTGACGACGGCGCGGGCATTGACGACGGTGATGCTGTCGGACGCGTGTTCGGTGAGGGAACGGAAATATTTTTCGCGGCGCTGGAGCTCGAGCTCGGCCTTTTTGCGTTCCGTGACGTCGCGGGCGATGGCGGAAATAAAACTGTCGTGGCCGTCGGCGTCCTTGTGAACGATGAGCACGAGGGAGACGAGGATTTCGTGGCCGTCGCGGTGAAGCAAGGCGGTTTCGCTTTCCCAAGTGCCGCGCTGCCGGGCGGCGGGGATGCCTTGATGGGCGACGATGTCGGCGGCCCAGCGCGGCTGCAATTGGGCGAGCTGGAGGCCGGACATTGTTCCCTCGTGGTCCAGGCCGATGAGCTTGCGGCCGGCGGGGTTGATATGGAGCACGCCGCCCTGGCTGTCGGCAAAGAGCACGAGGTCGCTGGTGTTTTCCATGACGGTGGCGAGCTGGGCGCGTTCCTGTTCGAGGCGGCGCTGGCGCTGGAGCTGGTCAATGCGCTGTTGAAACTGCCGGCGGGCGAGGCGCCAGATGGCGAAGCCGCCGCTGCCGGCGAGGAGGGTCAGGACGAGCAGCCGGAACCAGAAGGTTTGCCAGATGAAAGGGCGGATGATGAAGGCCTGGCGGACGCCGGCCTCATTCCAAACGCCGTCATTGTTGGCGGCGGCCAGGTGCAGCACGTAGTGTCCCCTGGGCAGTTCGTGAAAGCGCAGCATGCGGCGGGTGCCGATATCAATCCATTCATTATCCACGCCTTCGAGGCGGTATTTGAAGGCCACTTTTTCCGGGACGCTGAAGCTCAAGGCGTTGAAATCGAATTCGATCTCGGTGCTGCCGGGGGGGATGACCAGCGGGGCGCCATGGGGGGTGAGACTGACGCGGTTGGTGCCGGAACGGTCGGTGTACAGGGCCTGTTCGATGACGACGGGGGGCGGGTTGGTATTCAGGAGCAACCGGGAGGGATCCACGGTGACGACCCCGCGGTCGGTGCCGAACCAGAGGTGGCCGGAGTGGTCGCGCAGGGCATTCGGCTGGGAGCCGCCGACACAATAGTCGGAGCCGAGGCCGTCGCTGACGGTGAACAAGTTGAAGCTGGCCGGGGCGGAAGGCTGATGGAGGAGGTGATGGAGTTCGGTGCGGGCCACGCGGATGATGCCGTGGGTGGTGCCGAGCCAGCACCAGCCGAGGCCGTCATCGAGAATGGGGCCGACCGTTTCCGCGGGCAATCCCTGGGCCGGCCCCACGGCGGTGAGTTTTCCATCGTGAAAGCCGGCCAAGCCGTGTTCGAAGACGCCGATCCAGAGGCAGCCGTCGTCATCCACCGTGAGCGAGGTGATGCGCTTGCCGGGGAGGCCGGGGATGGGGGTGAGGCGGGCGAAGTTGCGGCTGTCCATCTGGAAAGCGCCGTGGGTACGGGTGCCGATCCAAATGGTGCCCGTGAGGGGATTTTCCGCGAGGGCGGTGATGCTGGTGCCGGCAATCAAGGAATTGGTAAAGCAGACCGTCACGGCGTTGCTTTCGATCAGGCCCAGGCCATGCGAACCGCCGACCCAGATGCGTCCGGAGGCATCCTCCATGAGCCGCGTGACAGAGGTGCCCAGCTCGGCCGGCAGGGGGAAGGGCCGGCGGACGCCGTTTTCCTCGACGAAGAGGCCGTCATTGAAGGTGCCAATCCAGAGGCGGCCGCTTCGATCCTGGATGAGGCTCCAGACATACTTTTCTCCGGCGGCCGGATCAAACGCCGGCGCGGGCTGCACCACGCCGTTGCTAATGCAGGCGATTCCGCCGCCATGAGTTCCCACGAGAATCCGGCCGGGGCCGATCTCCGCGAGGGTCTGGACGGTGTTGTCCGGCAAACCTTCGGCGCGGCCAATGGTAAAGAACTGCCGCGGCTTGAAACGGTTCAGGCCGTTCAGGCTGCCGCCCGCCCAGAGGTCGCCTTCCCGGTCTTCCAGGACGCAGCGGATGGCATTGTGATACAAGCCGTTGTTGACGTTGATGACGGAGGCGCTGCCGCCGGGCTGGAAATGAACCAGGCCGGTGGAAATGGTGGCGATCCAAATTGTCCCGGACCGGTCTTCGATCATTTCGCGGGGTTGATCGAGTACGGGTGCGGGGAAAGTCTTGAACGTGCCGTCGGCCTGGTAGAGCCGGAGTTCGCCGGGGGTGAAGACCCAGAGGCCGCCTTTTTGGGCCGGGGCGGCGAGCAAGGGATCCGAGGCGGCGCGGGGTGGCGCAAAGCGCATCCACCCCCGGGTGGCGGCGCGGCCGATGAAACCACGGTTGGCCAGCCAGATTTGGCCGTCCCGGGCGTCGGTAATGCAGAAGACGCCGCTGGACTTCAAGCCGCCCGGCGGGGCGAGGATTTTTACCGTAGCGTCCTGGAGGGTGTAAAGCTGGCCTTCGGCGCCCCCGATGAGCACCTGGCCGTGGATGCCCTGGGCGACGCTGCGAACGGTGAGATTGGTGCCGATGAGCGGCCGCCAGATTCCATTTTCATAGAGCGCCAGCCGGCCTTCGCCGCCGGCCCAGAGGCGGCCGGCGGCGTCAGTTTGGAGAAAGGAGATTTCGCCGGCGAGCCGGGTGAGATCGGAGAATTTTTCAACACGGTCGAAGGTGAGGCCGTTAAAGCGCAACAAACCGTCGGGCGACCCGACCCAAAGATAGCCGTCGGGCGACTGGGCGAGGGCCAGGACGGAGCTTTCGGGAATGCCCTCGTGGTCGCGCCAGGACTGGCTGAGGAAGGCCGGGCCGCCGGCGGGGGCGGGGAGGCAGCCGAGCACGACGGCCAGGGTCAGCGCGCCGGCCCACCGGCGAGGCCCATCAAGGCGTTGCCGGCGAAACAGTAAACAACGAGCGGGCGTTTTCGTTTTCACGCGTTGCGAGCACGGTTCAAAATGAGCGGAAGGATAACCGGACGGAAACCGCTTGCTAGTCTTATTTTGCCGCCAGCACCCACCCGTTGAGGGAAATGGGCGGCGGGCGGAAGGGAGGGGTTGGCCGGGGCGGGATTCCCCGGTATGATTCCCGGCAACAATGATTGCGTGATGAAAAGAAAACGAGATTTTGGCTTTGCGCGGGTGCTGACAATTTGCGCGGAGTATTTCGGGCTGACGCGGGTGTTGTCGCTGGTGGTGGCGGCCTTCATTGCGGTGGTGGTGTGTTTGGCGATTTTTTGGTTCATCCACTCGGCGCCGCCGCGGGTGATCACCATCACGAGCGGTCCGGCGGGCAGCCTGTTTGAAACGAATGCGCTGAAGTACCGGGGAATCCTGCGGAGCAACGGCGTGACGTTGAAGATCCTGCCCTCGGAAGGTTCGTTGCAGAACCTGGAGCGATTGGAGAATCGGCGGACGCGGGTGGACGTGGGTTTTGTGCAGGGCGGGTTGGCGCAGGGGAGCAATACGGAGCGGCTGGTCTCGCTGGGAAGCATTGCGTTTGAGCCGCTGCTGGTGTTCTACCGCGGAACCAACGAGGTGACACTGTTGTCGCAACTGGAGGGGAAACGGCTGGCGGTCGGGCCGGAGGGGAGCGGAACGCGGACGCTGGCGCTGGCGCTGCTGGCGACCAACGGCATTGCGCCGGGCGGCCAGACCGTGCTGAGCGCGCTGGAGGCGGAAGACGCGGCGAACGCCTTGCTGGCGGGAACGGTGGACGCGGTGTTTCTGACGAGCGATTCGGCGGCGCTGAAAACGATGGGGCGGCTGTTGCGGGCGCCGACGGTGCACCTGATGAGTTTTGAACAGGCGGACGCGTACACGCGGCGGTTCAATTATTTGAACAAGCTGCGGCTGCCGGAGGGTTCGATTGATTTCGGCCGGAACCTGCCGCCGCAGGACGTGTGGCTGATCGGGCCGACGGTGGAGCTGGTGGCGCGGCCGGATCTGAACCCGGTGGTGTCGGACTTGTTGCTGGATGCGGCGACCAAGGCGCACGGCAGCGCGAATCTGTTCCAGAACCAAGGTGAATTCCCGGCGCCGCTGGTGCACGAGTTTAAGATCAGCGCCGACGCGCAGCGCTATTACCGGAGCGGCAAGTCGTTTTTGTATCGCGAGCTGCCGTTTTGGATTGCGAGCCTGGTCCACCGGATTACGGTGGCGTTTGTGCCGATGATTTTGGTGCTGATTCCGGCGCTGCGGCTGATTCCGGCGGCGTACAAATGGCGGAGCCAGTTGCGGATTTACCGATGGTACCGGAAGCTGCTGGTGCTGGAGCGGGAACTGGGGCCGGATCTGGCGCCGGCGCGGCGGGTGGAGCTGCTGCACCGGCTCGGGGAGATCGAACGGGCCACCCTGCGGATGAAGGTGCCCGCTTCCTTTGCGGACCAATTTTACAGTTTGCGGGGACACATTGATTATGTGCGCGAGCGGCTGGAGAGCCAGCCGAAACCGAAGGCCTGAGCGGCTCCTTATGACGCCGGTTGTGACTGTGTGCGGGCGATGCCCTTGCTGCCGAGATAACCGGCGTGGCTGATGCCGAGGATGGCAACCAAGCCGTCGGGCAGCACGGGCAGGTGGTCCAGGTCGGCGCCGCCGGTGGTGAGCTGCTTGAAGACCATGACGAAAACGCAAATGGCGGCGATGAGGGTGAAGTAGAACATCTGGACCTTGGCCAGGTCGAGGCGGGCGGTGTTGATCAACTCATCGCCTTCAAACAGGTCGGTAAGGCAGGCGTCGGAAAGCCGGGCGTTGGCGTAGAGGGTGCCCTGGCGGTTGGCATCCATGTCAACGGGGGATTCATGAACCATCCGGGCGGCCTTTTGGGTGGCGGAGGAAAGCGGCTGCTGGTCTTTCTTGGCGCTCAGGATGAGCGGGGCGCCCACGAGCGAAGTGGTGCTGAGGCCGAGCAGGGCCCAAAGATGCCAGTCCACCTGGATGGCGAGGGGATCCTCGATGGGGGCGCCGCCGGCCATCAGGCGAATCCGGACCAAGGCAAAGGTGAGGTAAGCGCTCAAGACGACGACGGTCCAGACGACGGTTTGGAACCGGGAGAGACTCATGAGATTGCGTTCATTGATCAAGATGCCCAGGGCCCGGCCGGTGGTGGCCAGACCGAGCACCAGCATCAGGAGCAAGAGCGAAAGGGTGACGAGAATGAGATTTCCGCCGGCGGGAACGAACCAACCCGTCACCACCATGAAGACCAGCAGGGCCAGGATGGCGAAGGCGGCCTGGGTGCTGGTGATGCGGCCGGCCGGCATGGGCGCCATGGCCGGAGGAGCGAAAGCCGCCGCCGGGGCCGCAACGGCTTTGGCCGACCGCGCGAATCTCCGGCGCGAATGAATTTTGTTTTCCACTTCCCGAATGTAGTCGGCGGCGTCGCGCTGATTTTGGATGGTTTTATGGCGCGCGCGGATGGTGTCATGCTGCGCGGGATCGGAAACCTTCAAGTCGCACGCGAGTGCGAGATCGAGCATGGATTGCTGGGTGGCGGTGAGGCCGGCGGGGGGATTGGCGGTGGCAGTCATGGGACCTCCTTCAAGTTCAAGTGAGGGGCACGGCGGGCAGGGTGGCGGGGGCGGCGGTGCGCGGGGAATCGAGATTCAAGGCCACATCGAGCGTGTTGGCGGCCTTGTCGCGGGCCGTGAGGGGCGGGAGCGCAAACCGGGCCTCGACGGTGGCAAGAATGGACGTGTGGTCGAAGACGGTGGCCGGGTCGGCCGGGTCGGCGCCGATGACGGTGCCTTTGCCGGTGTAAGCGGAGATGACCACGGCGGGCACGCGCAGGCCGTAGAGATTGAAGGTGAAATTGTCGGCGGGATTGGCGTAGGTGGCGTCGTCGCCGGTGGGGACGGCGGCGGGCGGGGACACGTGATCGAAGAAGCCGCCGTGTTCATCGAAGGTGATGATGAGCATGGTGTCGGGCCAATAGGCGGAGTTGCGCAGGGTTTCATAGACCAGCTTGATGAGCGCGTCGCCTTTGCGGATGTCGTCCTGGGGGTGCATGGAGTTGCCGCTGGCGAAGGCGGAGTCCAGGAAGCCGCCGTAGCACGGTTCGATGAAGGTGTATTCGGGGAGGATGCCGGCCTGGACGTCCGCGGCAAAATACTCCATTTCGCGGAAATTTTTGGTGAAGGGATCCACGTAGGCCAGACGGAGGCTTTCGATGCCGGCGGTTTGGGGCAGGCCATCGTGATAAATGCGCCAGTCCTTGCCGGCCCGGGCGAGGGCCTGATAGATGGTGTCGTTCTTGAAGGAATAGCCGAGGGTGATGGCGGCGGTGCCGGGGCTGTCGCTGAGGCCGCCGGAAGTGGCGGCATGGACGAAGAAGCGGTTGGGCCAGGTGGGTCCGGGCAGGGAGGAGTACCAGAAATTGAACAGGGCGAACTCCTGGGCGAGGGTCATGAGGCAGGGCACCTGGCCGGGGGCGAAACATTCCATGACGCGGAAGCCCTGGGTGGGGACGTTGTCGGCGGTGGCGGCTTGGTTGCCGGTGTAGAGGAAGCCGTTCATCAAGGCGGGGCTTACGCGGGGGTTGGAGCAGAGCTTGCCGGTGGGGTCCGGGCCGTAGAGCTGCTTTTGCACGTCGCAAAACTCGTGCGGCGGGTCGAAGGGCATGGCAAAGGCGGCGGTGGCGCTGACGGGCACGGGCGGCTGCTGCCGGGTGAGGGGGTCGGGATAATTGGAATATTCGCCGCCCACGAGGCCGACGATGGCGGGATTGACAGTCGTCAGGTAGCCGAACAAGTGGTCGAACGAGCGGTTCTCCATCATCAGAACCACGAACCGCTGGATTTTTTGCAGGTTATTGGACATAGGCACCTCTCCTGGTATCGGCCCGCCTTGGAAACCGCCGGCCGGCTCCCCGGGAAATCCGATCGGGAGCGATGCGGGACGATGAAGTGAATTTAATGGCATGAATCAGAACCATACAAGCGGAAAATGGGGAAAGTTGTTCACCCCGGCGGGATGGCCGGGCCCCGGCGTGGAGAAAAATTTTCAGGGTTGACGAGGCTTGACGATGCGGGTTTTTGCAGGGGTTTTCGCAGATTTTCGTGAAGGAATTTGCAGGGTTTTCCGTGGGGTGACCGGACAGTGGAAGGGATGAGGCCGGTGTGACTAACCGCCGAGACGGGGAGACGCAGAGGGGAAATTGTGTGACGGGATGAGACCAATGCGACGAATGGATGCGCGGTCGCGGGACAAAGAGGTCTTGCGGGCGGTCGCCGAGAGGGCGCGCTGTCCGTGAGCGGGCTCGATCATAATGATGATCGCTCATAGTGGCCGGGGCGGTTTCCCAGCCGGAACGATATTAGCAGGGCCGGCAGAAGCGCAAAGTTAGCCGCTAACGGGAGCGGCGTAAGTGGTTGGGCGGGAAGTAAATTTAATTCCAAAAAAACGTAAAAACATGAAGACAGGATTAACAGGATTAACAGGATTAACAGGATAAAACCTCTTTGCGGAGTTTTTCGGCGAAATGTCCGCGATTTCTTGCAAACCGATTCCAAAAAGCCAAGCCCCTATGCGGAGTGGACTTCATCGCGCAATCAATAATTCCCCCTGTCAATTCCTGCTCTTCCATTTTCGGCATCCTGTCCACCTTGTTAATTCTGTGTTAATTCTTGAACGACGAGATAAATGGGCAGCAACCGCTTGTCTTTTTCAAATTTTCGATAAAGGCCAAAAATACTCGGCATGCTGTCTGGCGAACTGATATTGCCGACCTTATACAACAGCCTGCATAAATAATCCCCATATTCGTCTGACCTGATCCGCAACAACTTCTCATCATTTCCGAGAACGAGGCGATCTTGATCGTTATCAAGCAGTTCGGCAATACGTTCTCGTGTCAACGCCAGACCGGCTTTATAGCCGACATGTTCGCTCAAACTCGTCACGAACTCGATTCGTCTGAAGTTTATTGTGCCCATCTTGGATCAGTAAAATCTCAAATGTTGTAGTCCATCCATTTGACGGCAGGGCGAAGCTGTTCTGCGTCACCAAATTTGCCCGTGAATTCGTTCAAGGCAAAGCTGTTGACAGGATAAACAGGATTTACAGGATGGGGTTCTCTGCCGCTTTGATTTGCCCTTATCCTGTTAATCTTGTTAATCCTGTCAGTTTTTTTTGGTGGTCAGGCCGTCGTCGAGCTGGGGGGCATCCGTCCAGCATGCGGGCAGTTCGCCCGGGCTGGCGCTGAGCGCCCGCACTCTTTCCGTCGCCTGAAGTTTCGGCACGACGAATTTACGACCTGTATCGGCTTCGGTTGCCATCTGAGTTGATTTCACAATCGTAGGCCAACCGCTAAAAGTGGCAATTAAAAAACGGACTTCACCGTTCGACCCAGTTGTGGGGAGAAACTCGGACAGGATGAACAGGATGGACAGGATGGGGAATTTCATCCGGGAATTTGGTAATCCTGCCTCCCTCCGGTCGCATCGTTTTTTGGCATTTTATCCACAAACTCCGCTGGCACCGGGGGGAGGGTTTTATTATTCTGGGCGCGATCCAAGCCAAACTCCGCATTCTCGAAAGAGATGAATTAGCTTTATGAACTGTCGCAAACTGAACTGGCGCAGGCTTGCTGGCTTCCGTTGCGCGCTGCTCCTGGCCTTGGCTGGGCTGGGCGGGTATTCGGCTCTTGCCGCGGACGCGGATGGGCCGCAGGTTGTGGCCGGGATGGACACGTATCGCTATCCAAAGGACGACTTGGGCGCGGTTTATGGCCGCGACGCCACGACGATCAAGCTCTGGGCGCCGGTGGCGGAAGCCGTGAGTGTGGTGCTGTTTGATGGTCCGCGGGGCGAGTCGTCTGCGTCGGTGCCCATGACGCGGGCGAAGGACGGCATCTGGTGGGTGAAGCTCACCGGCGATTGCGACGGGAAGTATTATCAATATGAGATCACCTCGCTGTCGTCGAACGGCGTGGCGAGCCGGGTGCGTGTGAATGATCCGTATGCCCGGGGGTGCTCGGCGAACAGCGGCCGGACGCTGATCTATGATCCGGTGAAGACGAATCCGCAGGGCTGGGAGCAGGACCGGTTCGTGCCCTTGAAGCACAACGTGGATGCGTGCCTGTACGAAGTGCATGTGCGGGACTTTACGATCAACGCGAATTCGGGAGTGCCGGCGGCCGAGCGCGGGAAGTTTTTGGGAATGGTACGGGCAGGGACCAGGGCGCCGGACGGCCAAGCGACGGGCTTGGATCATCTGAAGGAGCTGGGGGTGACGCATGTGCACTTGCTGCCGGTGTTTGATTATGCCAACGGGGATGAGACGGAGAAGGCGGATGCGTACACGTGGTATAACTGGGGGTACGACCCGGTGCTGTACAACACCCCGGAAGGGTCGTACGCGAGCGATCCGGACGGGACGGCGCGGCAGCGGGAGTTCAAGGATCTGGTGCAGGCGTTTCATCGGAACCACATCGGGGTGGTGATGGACGTGGTGTTCAATCACACGGCGGCGACAGGGCTGCGGGCGGCCTCCGTTTTTGACAAGATTTACCCGGGGTATTATTACCGGATGGACCGGCCCGGGCATTACGCCAACGGCACGGGCTGCGGCAACGAGCTGGCGTCCGAAAAGCCGATGGTGCGGAAGTTCATCGTGGATTCGATCAAGTATTGGATGACGGAATATCACGTGGACGGCTACCGGTTTGACCTGATGGGGATTTTGGATCGGGAGACGATGGTGGAGGTGTACCGGGAGGCGAAAAAGATCAACCCGGGGGCGATCATTTACGGGGAGGGCTGGCGGATGGAGCACGTGCTGCCGGCGGAGCAAATGATGACGCAGGCCAATGTGAAAGGCACGGGCGTGGCGGCCTTCAACGACGGCATCCGCGACAACATCAAGGGCGACGAGGCGCGGCGCGCGGAGGGATTTGTGCAGGGGGCGGGGCCGCAATTCGGAGGTCTGAAGCGGTTCGAGCTGAATCTCAAGGGCGAGAGCACGGGGAAGGACCGGCACAGCATCGAGGTGGGTTCGCCGGACGAGACGATCAATTACGTCTCGGTGCATGACGGGCTGTGCCTGTGGGACAAGCTGACGGGTTCGGCGACGAATGCGCCGGAGGCGCTGCGGATGAACATGGACAAGCTGGCGGCGGGGATTGTGCTGACGGCGCAGGGGGTGCCGCTGCTGCATGCGGGCGACGAGTTTTTGCGGTCGAAGAACGGCAACGCCAACAGTTATCGGGACAACGATCCGCAGGTGAATCCGATTGACTGGTCGCTGAAGGGCCGGCACGCGGACGTGTTTCATTTTTACCAGGGCATGATTGCGTTACGAAAGGCGCATCCGGCGCTGCGGATGACGGAGCGGGCGATGGTGGACCGGTCGCTGAAATTTCTGGGGCACACGCCCACGAACGTGGTGGCCTACGTGATCCGGGACCATGCCAACGGCGACGCCTGGCGGAACCTGCTGGTGATTTACAACGGCACGCGCGAGGCGCAGACGTTGGACGTGGCGGGGACTTGGACGATTGTGGCCAACGACCAACAGGCGGGGACGGAGGGGCTGGGCTCGGCGAAAGACCGGATCATTGTGGAGGCAGCTTCGCTGGTGGTGGCACACAACGGGGAGCCGTGGCGGGAAGAGGCGCCGGCGGCGGAAGGTGCGGAAGCGGGGACTCCGAATTGAAAAGGGGCGTTCAGGTTAGCTCCATGTCCGAACTGCTTTCCAGTTTGGAGATAGCGCCCTGCGGCTAATATCCAATGTCGCTCCGCGACAACTCCCTGTCACCCATTGGCTGCGTCGAAGAATCGGTAACAAATGGTGCGCGAGATACGTATGGGAGACGTAACATCAGCACCATGGCTTTTGTAGATTGGCGAACCGTTAGTCGGCCGCGGGATGACCGCGGGCCGAGGCGCGACTTTTTAGCGAAGTTTAAGTTGGGAGGCGTATGTCTATGGCTGGGGTGGGCGCTGCTGGCGCCGCCGGCGCGGGCGCAGAGCGGGACGAACGTGGTGGTGGCGTTCACGACGACCAATGTCACGCCGCTGAACCTGGGTTTTGCGGGTTTCTGCACGGAAATGCTGGCGGATTCGGTGGAATATTATGACACGAATTTTCAGGCGATGGCGGCGACGCTGTCGCCGGGCTGGCTGCGGTATCCGGGCGGGGCAACGGAGGATGCGTTTGCGTGGACGAACGGGGTGACGCTGACGAACTGGATCGGCGGGTTTCCCGCGCAGGAGACGAACCTGTTGTGGCCGACAGTGAAGCTGGCCACGGGGAAAGGCGGGGCGAAGTTTGGAGATTTTGCGGCGATGTGCGCGAACGTGGGCGGGGTGAAGATCGTGGTGACGGTGAATGCGTTCACGGACGACGCGGCGTCGGCGGGGGCGTTTGCGGCGTATGCGCTGAGCAATCACATTGCGGTGGCGGCGTGGGAACTGTGCAACGAGCCGTATGTTTTTACGGGCACCAACCCGGGGGATTTTTTCCTGAACGCGACGGATTACGTGGCGCGGGTCAAGCCGTATCGCGACGCGATCAAGGCGGCGGACTCGAACGCGGTGGTGTCGATTTATTTCAACGACGCGGGCGAGCCGGAACCGAACGGGTGGGACACGCAACTGGCCAATTACACCGACAAATACTGGGACGCGGTGACGTACCATCATTACCCGGCGCTGCCGGCGAGCGCGTCGTTTGCGGAGTTGATGGCGTTGGACAACTGGGAACTGGCGAGCAACACGACGAGCCGGATGATAAATTACCTCATTCCGGACAACGGGACGAACGTGACGTTTTTGATCACGGAATATGCGCCCTCGCGCGGGAACGGGGCGGGCGCGCAATTCCCGCCAACGGCGACGCTGTACGGCGGGGTGTATGCGGCGGAATACCTGCTGCGCCTGTCTGTGCTGCCGCAGATGAAATTCGTGGGGCAGTACCAGTTGGTGGACGCGGCGGGGATCGGGGTGACGAACAACTGGTACAACCCGGTGACGACGGCGTATGCGGGCAATTACCAGACGAACACGGCCGGGCTGCCGTTCGGGTTTTATTTGACGGCGCAGGTGTGCGGCACGTCGGTGGCGAATTGGGCGCTGACGCGTGCGACGGGCGTATATGCGACGTGCGTGGGCACGAATTGTCCGACGGTGCCGGTGGACGTGAACAATCCTCCCGACGGGCCGGCGCTGGTGGCGACCATTCCGGCGGTGTATGCGCAGGCGTACCAAGGCGGCAACGGGAAGCGGTACGTGGTGCTGACGAACAAGGGCTCGAACGCGGTGCCGGTGGCGATCACGGAGGACGGGGTGGCGCTGACGAATCAATTTCTGGAGACGTACGTTTGGGGCAGCGATCCGCAGGCGACAAACACGGCGCCGCAGTCCAGCCCGGTGGAAATTTTGACGGCGACGGTGACGAACGCGGTGCTGGTGCCGGAATACAGCGTGGTGCGGCTGGAGTGGACGGTGCTCGGCGTGCCGCCGCCGGTGGTGCGGGTGGGGTTTACAAACGGGCAACCGACGCTGAACTGGGCGGGATTGACGAACGTGGTTTATAACGTGCAGGCCGCGACGAACCTGGCGACCGGCCCCTGGCCGACCGTGGGGCGCGTGGCGGGGATGCAGACCAATTTTGATTTTACGGACCCGGTGCCGGAGGGAATGCAGCTGTATCGGCTGGCGGTGCCGTAAAGGGCCGCGAAACCGGTGGAATTCGGGAACAATATGGGCGCCGCAAATGCCGCAGGGTGAGCAAGATGTGTGCAAGACCGTGCAAAATGCGGAATTTTCATTTGCCCGGCGTCAAACTTCGGGCGATAATTTGGGTCAGTTAGCAGCAGGCAGTAATCAGAATTGCGATGGCCCGTCTTATCGTCATCACCAAAGTTATGTCCGCCTCTGTCCATGAATTGGGCGTGGGCTGGGCGACCATTGGTCGTGGAGACGGGAACACTTTCCAGATTTTAGAAGGGTCCATTTCGGGTCGGCACTGCGAAGTGCGGGCGCAAGGGGCGGAGCTGCTGGTGCGCGACCTGGTTTCCACCAACGGGACTTTCATCGGGGAGCAAAGAATTTCCGAGGGCGTGGTGAAGGCCGGGCAAACGCTGCGGCTGGGGGATGTGGAATTGCAATTTGAGGCGGCCGGCGGGCAGGCGTGGTCGGGAACTTCCCTCATGGGCCAGACGCCGGTGACGCGGTCCACGACGCTGCCGCCGGTGGAGGCGGGGGGGGCGGGGGGGGCGGTGGCGGAGAACAAGACGGGAACGGCGGCGGGGAACGAGAAGGAGCGGCGGTTTCAAGTCTTGTTTGTGGACGACAGCATGGCGTTTTTGGAGCTGTTCAGCGAGTTGTGCGTGGAATATTCGCGGCAGACGTGGAAGATCCACAAGGCGACCTCGGCGGATGCGGCGCTGGCGCTGTTGAAGGACACGGTGATGGACCTGGTGCTGCTGGATGTGGGGATGCCGATGCTGGATGGGCTGCAACTGCTGGGGCTCATCAACCGGCGGCACCCGGGGCTGAAGATTGCGATGATGACGGGCATCGCCACGGAGGCCCGGCGGGCGGATGCGCTGGCCAACGGCGCGGAACTGTTCCTGGAAAAGCCGGTGACGGCGGACGGGATGCGCTCGGTTTACAACATGCTGCAGGACGTGCTGATGTGGAGCCAGGACGGTTTCACGGGAGCGTTGCGGCAGGTGAATTTGCAGGAAGTGATCCAAGTGGAATGCAACGGGCGGCATTCCTCGATCCTGGAGATCCGGAATCCGGAGATGGCGGGCCAGATTTACATTGATGCGGGGGCGGTGACGCACGCGGCGGTGGGGTCGCTGACGGGCCGGCCGGCGTTTTACCGGCTGCTGGGCTTGCGGGGCGGGGATTTTCAGGTGAAGCCATTCAAGGCGCCGGCGCAACAAACGATTGACACGCGGTGGGAATATCTGCTAATGGACGCGGCCCTGGCCATTGACGAAGAGTCGCTTGCAGCGCAGAGAACGGCGGCCACGAAGACCGAGCCGGAACTGGGCATGGAGCCCCTGACGGTGAGCGAGACGGGTGACCAGGCCCAAAGATAATTCCACATGCTCCGAAAAGTCAGGTCTGAGAAGCTCTCCGCCCGGGAGGAGAGTTTTGCCATCATCGCCTCCACCTACAATGCCCGTTATGTGGACGCGATGCTGCGGGCGGCGAAGGCGGAAATTGCGCGGGCGGGCGGCACGGTGCGGGTGGTGCGGGTGCCGGGGGCGTACGAGATTCCGGTGGTGGCGGCGCGGCTGGCGCGGTCGCAGGATTTTTCGGCGATCGTGTGCCTGGGGGTGATCCTGCGGGGGGCCACGACACACGCGCAGCACATCGCCGAGGCGGTGAGCCACGCGCTGGTGCGCATCCAGGTGGAGCAGGAAGTGCCGGTGATCCACGAAGTGCTGCTGCTGGAGAACGAGCAGCAGGCCCGGGAGCGGTGCCTGAGCCGGACGCACAACCGGGGCAAGGAAGCGGCGCAGACGGCGATGAAGATGGCGCAGGTGATGCGGGGACTGTAAACGGGGCGGCGGAGGCATTCATTTCCACAGCAACAAACTCGTGGCGAAGACTTCCGAACCTGCTGTATCGCGGGTTTCCAACCCGCAGGCAGTCTGCCAATTTGCCGCGCTCGCACTGGCCACGCGCCGCCGATTTGGAAATCGGCGGTACGAACGCGGCGTTCCTTAAAACTGTCATGCACCCCCTTTGGTTGAGCCTCACCGATTTGTCGCTTGCAGCCGCCGATAAACACGCTCTACGTTCATTGAAACAGAATGAGAAATCGCTTATGCTTATGATTCCAACCTGCGGACCCCATCAGACGATCCGAAACCTGCTGGCGGCGATATTTATTGCCGCGGCATTTCAAACCCACGCGCAGGGAGTTGTTTACGACCAGCAATCAACGGTTTCACCATCATCCTTGGGAGATTTTCTTGTTATTCAGACCGAACCCCTGACCCAATCGTTTATTCCGACGCTTTCGGCGATTGGATTTGTCCAATTTGACTTTTCGGAAATGCCCAACAATGGCAATAATGGGGCGACGGTTTATGTAAATCTTTGGACCGGTTCGCCGAACACGAGGTCGGCAACGTTACTTGGTTCCACGGCTCCGGTTTATATGCCTGACGGATTTGGTTGGGGTTTCCCAGGTGTAA